>NZ_CP068230.1:445000-1140000 GCF_009183365.2 Shewanella algae | reverse complement strand
CCAGACGCAAGGCAGCCCCGGCGCAATAGATAAAGGCCGCCAGCCAACCTATTTTGCCCAATTCAGAAAGCCCCCAGTTATAGGCTATCAAGGCCGGAGCCATACCGAAGGATACCATATCTGCCATTGAGTCGTACTCGGCACCAAAGGCACTCTGAGTGTTGGTCAAACGCGCCAGACGACCATCCAGTCCATCGAATAACATGGCAACAAATACAGCAATAGCCGATGCCTCAAAGTGCCCATTCATGGAAGCGATAACAGCATAGAAGCCCGAGAACAATCCTGCCGTTGTCATCAGATTGGGTAACAGATAGATGCCACGGGTTTTTATTGTTGGCTTGGATAAATTTTGCATACACTTAACCTGATGGTGTAATAAAGGTCTATAGCGGCAAAGATAACACACTTGCTCAGACAAGCTCACCCTGCAGAAACGGAAACAGACAATGATAAGGATCAGCCTATTTATGGCTCTGCTGGCATTACTCGGAGCCAACGCTGCCTCGGCAACGCCCATCTATACTTGGGTCGATGAAAATGGCGTTACCCACTACAGCCAAGAGCCGCCGCCACAACAACAAGCCACCGAACTGGACAGCCAAAATCTGCAACCCGCCAGAATTGGCACGGTCGCGCCGCAGCGAAAAGATGACGTTGTGCAGGAAACTGAGTCTGAGAAACAGGCCAAATTGATCAAGGAGAAAGATGCGGCCCAGGCTCAGGCTATTTGTGATAAGGCCAAATTCCAATTGGATGTACTCAATACCCACACCAGACTGCAACGTAAAGATGAGGCCTCCGGTGAAATGATTAAGATGACAGAAGAAGAACGGCAGGCGCAGATAAAGGAGCAGCAGGAAAGAATTCGGCTGTTTTGCCAAAGAAACTAGCCAGCAAGGCCAGAGTAGAATAAGTTCAAGTAGCAAAAAGGAGCGCCGCGGCGCTCCTTTTTATTCCCTGAGTCGACTTACTTAACGAAGTCTACACCCAGTTTGATATCCGCCTTCAAGGTATCCAGCATGGCATCACGGGCGTTGGTTTCAAACGCGCTCAGCTCTCCATACGGCAGAACCTTTTCGATACCATTCTTGCCGAGTACCACTGGCTGGGCAAAGAATTCAGCGTGCTCGCTACCACCATCAACATAGGCGCACTCGATCACATTGGCTTCACCCTGCAGACCGCGGATCAGCGACAGACCGAAACGGAAAGCGGCCTGGCCCATGGACAGAGTCGCGCTGCCGCCACCGGCTTTGGCTTCAACCACTTCAGTACCAGCGTTTTGAATACGCTTGGTCAGGGCAGCAACTTCTTCATCAGAGAAGCTGACACCTTCAACCTGAGACAACAGAGGCAGAATGGTCACACCGCTGTGGCCGCCAATCACATTGACTTTAACATCGGCAACGTTCAGCCCTTTGGCTTCGGCGATAAAGGTTTCAGAGCGGATGACATCGAGAGTCGTCACACCGAACAGACGGTTCTTGTCGTAAACACCGGCTTTTTTCAGTACTTCAGCAGCAATGGCCACAGTGGTGTTCACTGGGTTGGTGATGATACCGATCAGCGCCTTGGGACAAGTCGCGGCCACTTTTTCAATCAGGTTACGGACGATACCGGCATTGATATTGAACAGATCAGAACGATCCATGCCCGGCTTACGGGCAACACCGGCAGAAATCAGCACCACATCGGCACCTTCCAGTGCAGGCGTTGGGTCTTCACCGGCAAAACCTTTAACTTCAACTGCTGTCGGGATATGACTCAGATCCACGGCAACCCCAGGCGTTACGGGGGCGATATCATAGAGTGACAGCTGAGAGCCGGCAGGCAATTGGGTTTTCAACAGAAGGGCAAGAGCCTGGCCGATACCACCAGCAGCACCAAGTACAGCAACTTTCATAGTTATCTCCGTCAATTCTCGGAATTATGTGTGACATAGATCTAATTCTGTGATGGCGCAACATTAAAGGATCGTCACAAAAATAGCAATTATCCCTTAGTCATATGACTCTGTTTCATCAAAAGCTGAATTAACTTCAGCGTTTTCTACTGCCCACTGAGGCTTCTTTTACCCACCAAATGACCTGCATTGCATTTTTATGCAGACATCTTGGGTATTTGTTGACACTTATCCGTTTGATATGCAGAATGACCGGGATTTTCTGAATAACGACAGAAGAAGATAATGCAAGCAAGCAAAAATCAGGATGAGCTAATCAGAACCTTCAAGGCTCTGCTTAAAGAGGAGCGCTTCGGCTCCCAGAGTGAAATAGTCAATGCACTGCAAGCCGAAGGCTTTGCCAATATCAACCAGTCCAAAGTCTCGCGCATGCTGAGCAAGTTCGGTGCCGTGCGCACTCGTAACGCCAAGCAGGAGATGGTCTACTGCTTACCGGCTGAACTAGGGGTACCTACCGCCGGCAGCCCGCTGAAGAATCTGGTATTGGATGTGGATCATAACCAAGCCATGATAGTGGTGCGTACCAGCCCGGGGGCGGCGCAGTTAATTGCCAGGCTGTTGGACTCCATCGGCAAGCCAGAAGGTATTCTGGGCACTATCGCCGGTGATGATACTATTTTCATCTGCCCTTCCAGCATCAAGACCATTGATGAAACTCTGGAAACAGTGAAGTCGCTGTTCAATTACACAGACTGAGTTGAAAATGCCATAAAAAAACGCCCTTCAATGAGGGGCGTTTTTGTTTTTATCGCGCTATTAATCATCAAACTGGATCATGAAATCCAGAGATGGGGCAAAGAAAGAGGAACCAGTTACCGCCTGAGTAAAGTGCATCAGGTGATCATGGTGTCCTTCTCCGTCACCGAAAACCATACTGTGAAGCATCTTTTCAAAATGGTTAGGTGTCTTACAGGTGGAAATAAACATCAAACCCTGCTGTTTTACAGAACCATAGGGCATGCTCTGACGCAGGATCTCCATCGACTCACCATTGTCATACTTGAGATTTACCCGCTTGATATGTGCCGTCAGCGGTTTGTCTTCCGAGGCGTACTCTATGTTGTCCTGCTTGGTGCGGCCTATGATGTCTTCCTGCTTTTTCTGCGGCAGTCTGTGCCACTTACTCAGATTATGGACATATTTCTGTACATGAATGTAGCTACCGCCGCGAAATGCATCGTCTTCATCACCTACCAGGGCTACAGCTTGACGGCCTCTGCCCTTGGGGTTTTCTGTGCCATCGACAAAACCGGTCAGATCGCGGCTGTCCATAAAGCGGAACCCGCGCTCCTCCTCTTCCAGTTCAGCCAACCCTTCCAGCATTTCGTTGACCTCATTGGCTACCAGATGAAGAATATCCAGGCGATCACAACGCAGGTGAATAAAAATATCGAACTCTATCGCCGGCGCATCCCGGTTACCCGACTCCATAGCAGGGAACGGCCTGAGTTCAGCCGGTCTGCTTCCCGGATAGAGGTGATCCCAAAAGTTGGCACCAATCGCCACAAAGGCGTTAAAGGCACTGTCGGCATACTGATCTGCCAGCTCATACAAATACTGGGCGACATTGGCCAGGCAAGGACGCAGTTGTGACTCTCCGCCTTCGTTGGCATTGAACATCAGATAAACGCTGTGCAGATTTCCCTCAGCGCAGATTCCCAGTTGTTCCCGTGGCATAACCTGTGTATCCATTTGCAATCTACCCTTTCAGATTAATTCATCTTCGGCCTTATTATCCGCAACTTGAGCATTAATTTGAATTAGCTCACGCACGTTTTTGCCGATTGCTTTCAATAACCTGATGCCTGCCCGTCTTTTCGGGACTCGGACGCTCCCCGATAAACGCCGCTTTCAACATTGACGCCTATGGCCTGATAACCACCAAAAGCTCCGAGAGAATCACTCAAAGTATGCCCCTTTTTCATCAGCTCACGGCGGGTTTCCATGGAAAAGCCCGACTCGAGACTGATATAACCGCCATCTGTCATCTGCTCGCCGGTCGGTTGGCTAGAACCTGTATGCAGTATTCTTGGAGCATCGCCCGCCTCCTGCAGGTTGAGGCCAAAATCAATCAGATTAATCATGATCTGAGCGTGCATCTGGGGTTGGGTGGCTCCCCCCATGACGCCAAAGCTGAGCCAAGGCTTGCCATCTTTGGTGACAAAGGCCGGAATTATGGTATGAAACGGTCTCTTACCCGGTGCATAGGAATTAGCACGCCCGGGAGTGAGATCAAACAGCTGGCCCCTGTCCTGTAACACAAATCCCAAATCCGGAGGCGTCATGCCTGAGCCCATGCCACGATAATTGCTCTGGATGAGAGACACCATATTGCCTTCTTTATCGGCGGTAGTGAGATAGATGGTATCGCCGTGTAAAAGATTGGGATTACCCGGCTCAACACTGGCGGCGGCTTTGTCAGCATCGATAAGCTTGGCTCTGGCGTAGTTGTATTCTTTGGAGATAAGTGAGGCTACCGGCACTTTGGCAAAGTCCATGTCGGCGTAGAACTTGGCTCGGTCGGCAAACGCCAGCTTTTTTGCTTCCACGAAATGATGCACATATTCGGCACTGTCCAGCCCCATGGCCTTGAGATTAAATGGCTCCAGGGTTTTAAGGATCTGCAGTGCCGCTATTCCCTGGCCGTTGGGCGGCAGCTCCCAGATATCATAGCCCCGATAATTAACCGATACAGGCTCGACCCACTCACTCTTGTGAGAAGCGAGATCTTCATAGGAAAGATAACCGCCCTGTTGTTGCATATAAGCGGCAATACTGCGGGCTATCTCTCCTTTGTAAAAGACACCCCGGCCCCCCTTGGCAATTTTTTCATAGCTGTTTGCCAAAGCTGGGTTTCGAAACAATTCACCGACGGCCGGCATGCGGCCGCCTGGCATATAGGTTTCTTTAAACCCCTGGTATTTGGCCAGCTTGTCACCGCTGCGAGCCAGATAGAAGGCTATGAGCTCGGAAACCGGAAATCCTTCACGGGCATAATGAATAGCCGGTGCCAGGTTATCCTTCATGGACAATTTGCCGAACTTGTCATGCAGTTCATACCAGCCATCCACGGCACCGGGCACGGATACGGGCAAAGGCCCATAAGGCGGCAGATGCTCAAGCCCTTTGGCCTTGAGCATCTCCAGCGTCAAAGAAGCCGGACTGCGGCCAGACGCATTGAGCCCATAGAGCCGCTGCTCTTTGGCGCTCCAGACAATGGCAAAAAGATCGCCGCCTATGCCTGAACCCGTAGGCTCCACCAACCCCAGCATGGCATTGGCGGCAATCGCGGCATCCACGGCACTGCCACCTTGTTTGAGAATATCGACCGCCACCTGAGTCGCCAGTGGTTGGCTGGTTGCCGCCATGCCATTGACCGCAAAGACTTCAGAGCGGCTCGCAAAGGCCGCGCCCGTGATTCTGTCCATCGCCATGCTTCCCGTGCTGCAGAAAACAGCCAAACTCCCGATGACGCCGATTAACAGCTGACGACATGAGCTATTGCTGATATTCCGTATCCCTTGTGCGTCCTGCATTTTATTATTGCTGTGGTTATGCATCTCGCCTCCGCTCTCATCCCGGAGCAGCGCATGGGCGAGTCCGGGGTTCAGTGAATACCTATGATGAATTCAATCAAACCGATTGCTTGGTATAACACAGAGACAAACAAATTATCACCCACAGCAAACTTATGAAACAATTGTTGTTAACAACCATTGCCGAACAACACCAGCGGATGTTCCAGTGCCGACAGCCTGACTCTCTGCCCTGGAGAAAACTGTACCTGATGACTACGAACCTCGAGAGTGACGCCCTCTTGCTGCACATCATAATGGCAAACATTGCCCAGAAAACGCCGCTCGGTAACCACAGCCAGCCCCTGTTCGTCGGGTCGTAACTCCAATTGCTGTGGCCGCAGCAACAACTCGCCCTGCCAGTTCAGTGGCAAACCATGGGGCAAAGAGCTTTTAAGGCGGCCGATTTGAGTATCGACACAGTGCTCGCAGCTGACCTTGGCCTTAAGATAATTACCACTGCCGAGAAAGTCCGCCACATAGCGATTGACCGGGTTGGCATAGAGAGTTTCAGCACTGCCTTGCTGCACTATTTTTCCATCTTCAAACAGCGCCAGGGTATCGGCAAAAACAAAGGCCTCATCCTTACTGTGGGTCACAAATACGGCGCTGACGTTACGGCTTTTGAGGATCGCGCGAATCTCCAGCATCAGCTCACCGCGTACCTGGGCATCTATGTTGGAGAAGGGTTCATCCAACAAAAGCAGTTCAGGCTCATAAGCAAGCGCCCTGGCAATTGACACCCTTTGCTGTTGACCGCCGGACAACTCGTGGGGATAACGTTCAGCAAGCCCCGGGAGCTTGACCAAATCCAACATCTCCTCGAGCCGGCTCAGACGCTGCGCCTTGTTCAATCCATTGACACCAAAGAGGATATTCTGCGCGACCGTCAAGTGGGGAAACAGGGCATAGTCCTGAAAGATCATCCCCACGCCACGCTCCTCTCCCGGAACCTGCCGCTTATCCGTGGTTACTGCACGGCCGCTGATATGAATTTCACCGGCGGAGACCGGCTGCAGTCCGGCAATGGCTCTGAGCAGAGTCGTTTTACCACAACCACTGGGTCCGAGCAGGGCGGCAATTTCACCGGCTTGCAAGGTAATGCTCAGCCCTTTGAGCACCTGCTGGGTGCCATAATGGCTGTGGAGTTGCTTGACACTCAGGGTCGACATCAGTTGTTTTGCTCCAGCGAACGGTTGAGGTAAATCAAGGGCACCAGCCCCACCAACACAATGACAATAGCCGCCAGCGCCCCCTGCTCCAACTGCTCATCAGAGACGTATTGGAACACTTGGGTAGCCAGGTTGTGAAACCCGACAGGGCTTAGCAGCAAGGCAGCAGGCAACTCTTTCATCGCCTCGATAAATACCAGCAGCAGAGCGGCAAAAATACCGCTGCGCAGCAGTGGCAGATGAATTAATGCCAGTACTTTACCCGGTGTCTTGCCCAGGCTGATGGCCGCCATATCCAGAGAAGGCGACAACCGTTTGTAACTGCTCTCTATGCTGCCGATGGCAATGGCGGCAAAGCGAATACAAAACGCCAGCACCAGAGCGGCGATACTGCCGGTGAACAAGAGCCCCGGACCTTGGCGCTCAAACAGAGCGTAGAGATCATCGATTCTGAAATCGAGCCAAGTCAGCGGAATAAGCACGGCAATCGCCAGCACTGTGCCCGGCAGTGCATAGCCGGTACTGACCAGACGGGATGGCAGTATGTCCCACTTTCGTGGACTCAGGCGGCGAATGAACATCAAGAGGATAGCCAAGAGCAAACACAATACACTGCTGATGGCGGCGACTGTTAGGCTGTTGAGACTGTACTGCCAAAAGTCGCTGTTCCAGCTCTGTTGCCAGTAATCCAAGGCGTAACTGCCGAGAATGACAAATGGCAAAACAAAGGCCAACAGCAGCAACAGCGAGCAGTAGCCGAGCGCCAACCACTCACGCCAACCTTTGAGCCGGTATGGCTCTGGTGCCTCAAGCAACAGCTGTTTTTGAAACAATTGCTGTTTACGCCTCGCCATACGCTCCAGCGCAAACAGAGTAAAGACACCAAGCAACATCAATAGCGAA
This sequence comes from Shewanella algae, assembly GCF_009183365.2. Classification (NCBI taxonomy): domain Bacteria; kingdom Pseudomonadati; phylum Pseudomonadota; class Gammaproteobacteria; order Alteromonadales; family Shewanellaceae; genus Shewanella; species Shewanella algae. The sequence goes on along the minus strand of NZ_CP068230.1, from coordinate 1,132,384 downwards.
ATTTTAGCCGCGGCCGCCAAGTCACCATAGGCTCGCCAGGTGTCGTAGACAGCCGTGGTCAGGGTGGATACCGCAAAATAATTGACCGTCGCCAAGTCAGCCATGGTTTCCATGGCCACTAGGGCGACCCCGGCCGCCAGCGCCGGGCGCGCCATTGGCAGCGACAAACGCCAGAAACTCTGCCATGGCGAGCAGCCCATCACCTTGGCTGCATGCTGCAAACTTAAGGATTGCTCCAGAAACGCAGTGCGCCCCAAGAGGTAAACGTAAGGGAAGAGCACCAGCGACAACATCACAGTGGCGCCGCCCAGGGTTCGAATATCGGGAAACCAGTAGTCGGTTACCGATTGCCAACCAAAACTTGCGCGTAAAAACCGCTGCACAGGCCCGGCATAATCCAGTAAATCGGTATACACATAAGCGACAATATAAGCCGGCATGGCCAGCGGCAACAACAGAGCCCACTGGAACAGGCGCCGGCCCCGAAACTCACAGCGCGCCACCAGCCAGGCAGCCGGCACCGCCAAAAGCAGACTGCCGACACTCACCCCCAACATCAGCCAGAAGGTATTGGCTATGTATGACGGCAACACAGTGGCAAACATCTGCCCAAAGCGGGTTTCGCCCGGTTCGAACGCCTGCATGACCAGCGCCAGCAAAGGCGCCACCATAAGGCCGCAGACGGCAAACCCCGCCCACGACCAGCCTCTGGAGAAGGTCAGGATCACCGCTATTCCCCTACAACCTTTGCAGAAACGCCTTCAAGCTCAGAGATCAAACTTAACCTCATCGAGCAGTCTCAGCGCCGCCTGATGGTGCTCTGCCAATTTGTAGACAGGCAAGTCATCGGCTTTAAAGTCTCCCCAGGATGCCACCAGTTCTGAGACAGGCACATCGACCTTGACCGGATATTCCATATTGACCTCGGCATAACTCTGTTGGGCGGCATCCGAAGACAGATACTCCATCAACTTGAGGGCATCGGCCGAGTTAGGTGCATGCTTGGCCAGCGCCATACCCGAGACATTGATATGGGCACCGCGATTTTCCTGGTTCGGGAAGTTGATTACTGCCGCTTCGGCCCATGGCCGCTGCTTGGGGTCTTGCAGCATCTTGCCATAGTAATAACTGTTACCAATGGCGATATCACACAAGCCTTCTTTTACCGCCTGCACCTGCGCCCTGTCGTTACCCTGAGGCTTACGGGCCAAGTTACTCTTCAGCCCCTGAAGCCAACTCTTGGCATCGGCTTCACCGTGGTGGGCTATCATGGAGGCCACCAGCGCTATATTGTAGGGATGCTTGCCACTACGCATACAAACCTTGCCCTTGTAGCGGGCATCGGCCAGGTCTTCATAGTTGATCGCCAGCGGCCCGAGGCGCTCCTTGCTGGAATAGAGATTACGCACCCTCATGGTTAGGGCGTACCAGTTTCCTTCAGGATCCCGGTATTGGGCCGGAATATTCTGCTTGAGCGTGTCGCTTTCCACCTGTTTGACCAACTGCTTGTCCACCAATTCCTGCAAACGGGAAAAGTCAGACGTCAGCACCAGATCCGCCGGTGATAAGCGTCCTTCACGGGCCAATCTATCGGCGATGCCATCTTTGGCAAACACAAAATTAACCTTCACCCCGGTAGCCTGACTGAAGTCATCCAGAATGGGCTTGACCAAAAACTCCTGACGATAGGAATAAACCGTCACCTCTCCGGCGGCGGCCACCGGCAGCGTCAGGCTGGATGCGGCCAACGCACTGCAAAGTATCAGACCTGTTCTGTAGCTCATATTCTTCGGCACTCCATATTGGGATGAGTAATTTAATGAGAACTATTTCCAATCCACTTTGTTTTCAGCCTAGTGCAAAAATTCTGGCAAGGGGAATACAAATGAAACAGACAGAACGCAGAAGCTGGAGACAAGGTGATTGGAACGGCCGAATTGTCGCAAACTAAACTAAACTGAACCTTAAAACCCATGCATGGCGAGGGGGAAAACGCCTTGGATATGTTGGAAATCTTGCTGGCTGTGGTGTCTTTGCTGCTGATCTTGTTTCTGTTCCGCCACAGATTAAGGCCAGGAAAGCGACGGCTGGCCAAGCCTGTTACGCCGCAGGAAAAGCAATATCACTGTGTCTCCATAATGTTGACACCAACTGCCTGCCGGGCGATAAGAGCACTTGAAGGCAAGCGTTTTTTGTCGAAGGAGGCGCCCAGGCTTCCCTTGCCTGAGTGCGATTGCAGCCAATGCGACTGCAAGTATCAACATCATGAAGATAGAAGGGTTCCCTTCAGCGACCGACGGCTGGATTATGGCATGAGCCATGATCTCTACGGTGCCTTCGGTGAAACCAACCGCAGAGACAACCCCAAGGGCAGGCGTTACTCGGACTTGGCCAAACCGCAAATTACCGAGAAATCATCCAGGACGAGTATCTCGGAAACTCTGCCTGAGTGACGCAGATTCCTGCCAGTGTGCCAGGGCCGGCACCACTTTACGCCAATCGAGATCCGGATGACGAAAATCAAGGTATTCGAGTAGCACCAATAGCAGCACCTGCCTGGCATCGAGTGGGCCGCTCGCGATGATTCCCTGACGCTCCACCTCCATCAAGGCTCTGAGCAGGGCCTGCTCGAAACGGCCGCTCCAGAAAGGAGAACGAACCCCCTCCTCTTCACGCATCTGTTCCTGCCTTAAGCCAACGGCGCTATCCAGCGCGCCTTTGAGCAGTGAGAACTGGCACTCATAAGCCCAGTTTCTGGATGACCCAAAGAAACGAGCCTGGCCGAATTTGTCGTCCAGAAAGCGGGCTATGACTTCGCTGTCGAACAGTGCGGCACCATCGTCCAAAAGCAGACAGGGAATTTTCCCCAAGGGGTTAACTGACAGTAACTCGTCACTGTTATCGAAGGGATTGACCAGCTTTTCATCCAGCGCCAAACCCAGCTCGCGGGCAATGACCCTGACCACGCGGGCATAAGGCGAAGCTGTAGAGTAATAGAGCTGCATCCAGACTCTCCTGTTACCAGTATTTTTCGACTGTTATCTGTCCAGGGGCCCGGCGCAGGTTTTTGGCCAAGCCTTTATCGATAAGTGCCGCCGTAGCCCCCTGGATCATCCCGGGATTACCACAAAGCATCAATTGCGAATCCTTTGCACTTATGCTCAGTTCGGCCTTGGCCTCTATCTCACCGCTTTGCAACCCATCCGGGATGCGACAACGCAGCGCACCGTCAAAGTCTTCACGAGTGACACTGGGCACAAACACAAATTGCTCGGGATAGGTCTGTTGATAGCCGCGGATCTTATCAAGATAGGCGAGATCCTGCACTTCTCTTACCCCGTAAACCAGAACCACTTTATCAAACCGTTGCCAAGGCTCCTGAGTATCCAGCATGGAAAGAAACGGCCCCACAGCAGTACCTGTTGCCAAAAACCACAGGTGGCGCCCCTGTAATTCCCCTTTGGGGATCTCATCCAGGGTCATAAAGCCAGTGGCTTTGTCTGTCACGCTAATACTGTCACCCGGCTGCAAAGATTGCAGGTCTGGCGACAACTGGCCTTGATCTACCGCCACCGCCAGTATTTCAAGATAGTCAGTCCCGGGGGCATTCACCAGAGAATAGGCCCGAGCGATACGTTTATCATCCCGCACCTGACTGAGTTTGATAAACTGGCCGGCAATAAACGGCGCTATCTCGGCGGCTATCCTCAGGCTGAATAACTTGCTGTTCCAATCGATACGCTCAATGACCCGGCCTTCAGTCCACATAGCTTCTCCTTAGGTAGCACAAGACGATTATTGCAGCATAACCCCATATTCAGCCAACAAAAACCCCTCATAGTGAGGGGTGTTATCGGCAGGTAAGGTTTCGCGTGAGCTCAATTATTCCTGCTCTGTGCCAAAGCTGTCTCTGAATGCCTGCAACCCTTGCTGTACCAGGGAGTAAGTTTCATCTACCCCGGCCTTGATATCGCCTTCCAGCACCTTGAGCCCGGAGAGAATATCCGTCGCCTCTTTAAAGCCCTGATCTATAGCGCCGCCTATAACGTCCATAAAACCGGACAGCTGACGGTCAAAGTCCATGCTGGAATTTTGCTGCTGGTAGACACTGAAGAACTGAGTGGCAAAACTGACAATTCTGTCGGCCGTGGCCTCGGGAGAAGTATCTATCTGCTGATCCTGCACCTGCTGCAGGGCATTTTCCCCCATGTAAGGTGCCAGTTCTTCATTGATGGCCTCAATCGCGGCGCGATATAAGAGACTCATGGGTTCGTTGCCGCTATTGAGGCTTACCTCCTCCTGCGCCGCCAGAATAGCGTTATTCATCAACTGCTGGCTGACATGGCGGGCGCTCTTGCTGCTGGCGACTTCAGATACCGCCTTGCCATGATTCCCGTCCAGTTGTTGGGTCTTGTCCTTGGCCACCTCAGATACCTGAGCGCCATGATTGCGGATTTCCATCTTGGTTTCCTCGTATGAAAAGCGTATCTCAGGTTAATTATCGACCGGTTCAGTAATTAGTTTAGCGATTGTTTACCCAGACCGATAGTCTGAGCTATGATCCCGCATGCTATTTAAGTATTTGATAGGAAATAAAAATGGTAAGAATTTTCCTACTGCTTTGTCTTTCTGTGTTTTTTAGCTTGCCATCCCTTGCCGCTGACACCAATCAAACCATATTTCTGGTTAGGCACGCGGAAAAAGCCCAGGGAACCGATCCCGGGCTGACAGCCGCCGGTAAAGCGCGAGCCGAGGCTCTGGCCGAGGCATTACGGGACACCCAACTGCAAAGGCTAATGTCGAGTGAGTTTCGCCGTACTCAGGAAACCCTGGCGCCGATTGCAACAGCCAAACAACTCAGGATAGAAGTGTTTCCAGCCAAAGCCGGCTTGGAGGCTCACATCAATGCCATAGCTGATGCGGTTAAAGCCAGCCAAGGCAATGTGCTGATCGCCGGCCACAGCAATACAGTTCCGGCCATCATTAAGGCTCTGGGTGGCCCCCTGGTTAGCCTGAATGAGCAGCAATACGACCAACTGTTTATTCTCACCTTGGGAGAACAGGGGCCCACAGGCCTGGTAACCACCCACTTTGGCAGTCAATAAGGATAGAAGATGCGCGAGCAAAACTGGTTTATGTGGGGGCTGGAACTGTTTTCCGGCCTGTTTCTGATAGTCGTCGGCTTAGGGCTTTTGGTGATCACTTACATGTATATCGCCGATGTGATGCAAACCAAGCAGGCGGTGCGGCATAACTACCCTGTTGTAGGCCGATTCAGATATTTCTTCGAGAAAATGGGCGAATTCTTCCGCCAGTACTTTTTTGCCCTCGATCGGGAAGAACTTCCCTTTAATCGCGCCGAGCGTAGTTGGGTATATCGGGCGGCGAAAAATGTTGATCGCACCATAGCCTTCGGCTCCACCAGGCCACTGGAAGCCAACGGCAGTATCATGTTTATGAATACGGCCTTCCCAACGCTGGATCAAGACGTTGTGCCACCAACGCCTGTGGTTATTGGCCCGGACTGTGAACATCCCTTTGCCACCAGCGCCATTTGCCATATTTCCGCCATGAGCTTTGGCGCCCTCTCCCGCCCGGCTGTTACCGCCCTTTCCCATGGTGCGGCTCAGGCAGGATGCTGGCTCAACACAGGGGAAGGCGGCCTCAGCGCCCACCATCTCAAGGGAAATTGCGATCTGGTGTTTCAGATAGGTACCGCCAAATACGGTGTTCGCAATGCCGAAGGCCACCTGGATGATGACAAGCTCAGGGAAGTGGCCGCTCACTCTCAGGTGAAGATGTTCGAAATCAAACTCAGTCAGGGAGCCAAGCCAGGCAAAGGCGGAATTCTTCCCGGGGTGAAAGTAACCGAAGAGATAGCCACCATTCGCGGCATCCCTGTCGGACAGGACTCCATCAGTCCCAATGGTCATATTGAATTTCACCATGTCGGCGACATTCTCGACATGATAGCCAGAGTCAGGCAAGTGACAGGCAAACCCACAGGGATCAAGGCAGTCTTGGGTGATATCCACTGGTTGGAAGATTTTCTGGAAGAGATTAACCAACGCGGCCATGAATCGGCTCCCGACTTCTTCACCCTCGACAGCGCCGATGGCGGCACAGGCGCGGCGCCGCAAACTCTGATGGATTACGTTGGCCTGCCGCTGAAAGAGAGTCTGCCATTGCTGGTGGATCATCTTCGCCGCCATGGATTGAAGCAGAGGATTAAAGTGATTGCCTCGGGCAAGCTGATCACCCCTTCCAGAGTCGCCTGGGCACTGGCTCTTGGCGCAGACTTCATCGCCTCTGCCAGAGGTAACATGTTTGCGCTGGGATGTATTCAGGCATTGCAGTGCAACAAGGATACCTGCCCTACCGGGATAACCACCCACAACAAGAAGCTGCAACAGGGTTTGGATCCCAGAGACAAATCCACCCGAGTCGCCAACTACAACAAGGCATTACACCATGATCTGGGGATGCTGGCCCATTCCTGTGGAGTCAGTGACCCAAGACAGCTCAAGCCACATCATGTCAGAGTCGTCACTCAAAATGGTCTGTCTGTGTCCTTGGATAAATATTACGCTCACTTCGATCAATAAAGATAATTTAGCTGTCACTAAAGTATAATAGTGGGTAGATTGTGCGTTATGTCACAAAAGTGGTAAGATCTTACTCCTAGTCAAGACTTGCCACTTCCAGAGGATTTTGAAGTGAAAATGACATTTGTCAGTCAGGTCCCCAAGCCGGAAACGAGCAAAACTGCATCGCTCAGCTGCAAGAATTGCAGCCGTTTGATTGAGATTGAGGGAGAGATGCTCTGTTATCGCGGCGGTAAAATAACTGAACTGACGCCGGTAAACGAAGCGAAAAATGGTTTCAACCTACTGTGCGACGGCTGGCAAGCCGACCGCAACCAAACCAAGAAATAGGATCAACTCAGGCTCAGCTGCGCAAAACCCCTTGCGACTGAGCCTGCTTTCTTGACTCACTGATAATCCCTTCCAACGCCGCATTAAAGGTTTCCGCAGATACCATAGACAGAGTCAGGCCGCGGGTGGAAACTCTCAGTCCGGCACGTAACTCAGTATGCAGTTGATTGAGGGCAACTTCGTCCATACCCCGCTTTTTCAGATTATCTGCCAAACTGTTCCAGTCTGTACGGACTTTGTCCTGCATTCCTTCGATATTGACCTGCAATACAATGTTTTCCATCTGTGCTGCCCCCAGGCTGACGCTACTTCGGAGTATCAAGTATGCGGCAGCCAGCCTGAATCAATGCTGAACTTGCACCGACTCATCTGCCTGTTTTGTGTGCTGGATCCGCCACAAACGAGCATAATATCCATCGGCGGCCAACAGGTGGTCGTGGGTGCCGGACTCAACCAACCGACCTTGGTGCAACACTAAGATTTTATCGGCCTCCACCACAGTCGACAGCCTGTGGGCAATCACCAGACTGGTATGGCCCTTGGCAACTTCATCAAGCGCCTTGAGAATAGCCCTCTCGGAGCGGCTGTCCAGTGACGAGGTGGCTTCATCGAAGATCAGTATCGGCGAGCGCTTCAATATCGCCCTGGCAATAGCCACACGCTGCTTTTCACCGCCGGAGAGTTTCATACCTCTCTCACCCACCTTGGTCTGAGCCTGCTGTGGTAATGTCTCAACAAACTGCTTCAGATGGGCCAACTCTATCGCCTGCCAAATCTCGGCGTCAGAAGCATCGGGGCGGCCATAGCGAATGTTTTCAAACAGAGTATCGTTAAACAGCACTGTATCCTGAGGCACTATGGCGATGGCCCGGCGCAGTGCATCTTGGGTCATGTCGCGAATATCTATACCATCGACCCGAATCGCCCCTTGGCTGACATCGTAAAAACGGAACAGCAAGCGTACCAACGTCGATTTACCGGCGCCGCTTTCACCCACTACAGCCACCTTCTGCCCGGGTTCTATCTCAAAACTCACGCCCTTGAGTATCTCCCTGTCACCATAGCCAAAGCCAACCGACTCAAAACTGACTCGGCCCTCTGTCGGCACGATATCCTTGGCCACTGGGTTATCTTTTACCAGCGGAGTCTTATCCAGCAGCGAGAACATCCTTTCAATATTGGCCAAGGCTCCACGAATCTCACGATACACAAAACCCAGGAAGTTGAGCGGCATAAAGAGTTGCATCATAAAGGCGTTGATCAACACAAAATCACCCACTGTCATCTGTCCCCGGGTCACTTCAAAAGCCGCGAGCCCCAGCATCAAGGTCATGGCAACAGCAATAATGGTGGCCTGACCGGCATTGAGAGCAAACAGCGACAAGCGATTCTTGCGTTTGGCCACCTCCCAATCCGCCAAAGCCTTGTCATACTCATTCGCCTCATAGGCTTCATTATTGAAGTACTTGACGGTTTCATAGTTAAGCAAACTGTCGATAGCACGGGTATTGGATACAGAGTCGGCCTTTGCCGCCTCACGTACATAGGCGGTGCGCCACTCGGTGGCTATCACAGAGAACATGCCATAGGCCAACACGGAGCAGAAGGTAATCAGCGCAAACCAGATGCCGTAATTCCACAGCAAAATGGCCACCACCATCAGGATTTCCAGCAGGGTAGGTACTATGTTGAACACCATAAAGCGCATCAGAAAACTGATGCCGCTGGTGCCGCGCTCTATGTCCCTCGATAATCCGCCGGTGCGTCTGTCGAGATGAAACCCAAGATCCAGCCGGTGCATATGTTCAAATACCTGCAACCCCAGGCGCCGTATCGCTCTCTCTGTTACCCTGCCAAAGAGGGTATCCCTGATCTCTCCCGTGAGTGCATTAACCAATCTCAAGCCGCCATAAGCCAAAACCAGCGCCAAGGGCACGGCCAACAGCTGCGCCGTTTGTTCGCCGCCAAGGCCATCTACCAAATGCTTCAGCAGGAAAGGCAAGCCGACACTGGCGAGCTTTCCCACAACAAGACACGACAGCGCCAGGATAATCCGGCCCTTGTATTCCAGCAGATAGGGCCAGAGAAGTTTGAGCACTTGCCAGTTGAGCTTATCGACGGGACCTTCAAAGTAGAGAGTTGGACGCATACATCTTGCCAGGGGAAAAGAGTGACTCGAGTGTAGCAGTGACCAGGACTCAAGTCTGCGATCTGTTTGGCTGCCCACTCGGAAATAATCACAGCAACTAGCACTTTAGAATGACAAAAATAACATTAGACCTAGACTAAATGACTAGTAACGGAATTTTTATCGCCAAAATCACCTCAAAGAAGCGAAAGATGGTTATGCATGAAAAAAGAATTTGGTACTCTTTCCAGCTATTGAGTGCGGGCAGCAACAAGTGTTCAAAAAATGTCAAACAAACCGGCCCGCACCGATTTTTACCGTATATTTTGAAGGAAATCTTATGTTGGATTCAAAAGTTCAATACCCGCCCCTGCCGCTGATCCAAACCTGGGTATGGATGATGATCGAATCAGGCAACCCCGAGATCCAGGAAAAAGGCCGTAACAACCTGATAGCTTCCTTTGGCAGTCTGGCCAAAGCCAACGAATATTTGGCACAGCAAGCCCAAAAATAAAGGCGCCGATGGCGCCTTTATCTATGTAGTAGAAACATTCAACCCTGACGGCGTTTAAGCACGCTGTCGTTGAGCATTGACAGCAGCCTCTCTGTATCATCCCAACCAATGCAGGCATCGGTAATGCTCTGGCCATAACAAAGAGGCTGTCCGGGTTTGAGATCCTGACGTCCTTCCACCAGATGACTCTCCACCATCACCCCAAAAATTGCCTGCTGTTTGGCGGCAATCTGGCCGCAGACATCTTCAGCTACCAACATCTGACGCCGGAAGTCCTTACTGGAGTTGGCATGGCTGAAATCAATCATCACCTTGGGTTTCAGGCCGGCACTCTCAAGCTGAGAACATATCTGGGCCACATGGGCCGAGCTGTAGTTGGGCTCGCGTCCACCGCGCAGAATGATATGGCAGTCATCATTCCCCTTGGTTGACACAATCGCCGAATGGCCAAACTTGGTCACAGACAGGAAATGGTGTGGCGCACTGGCGGCCCCAATGGCATCTATCGCCACCTTGATGGTGCCATCTGTACCGTTTTTGAATCCCACAGGGCAAGAGAGGCCCGATGCCAACTCCCGATGAACCTGGGACTCTGTGGTACGGGCTCCAATAGCGCCCCAACACATGAGGTCGGCCATATACTGCGGGGTAATCATATCGAGAAACTCACCCGCGGTTGGCACCTGGCTGTCATTCAATTCGAGCAGTAGTTTGCGGGCAGATCTCAGGCCGTCGTTGAGCTTGAAGCTGTTATCCATGTAGGGATCGTTAATCAGCCCCTTCCAGCCCACTGTCGTTCTGGGTTTTTCAAAATAAACCCGCATCACCACTTCCAGTTGATCCTGATAGGCCGTTCTGAGCTTGGCCAGACGCGCACCATACTCCAACGCCGCTTCAGGGTCGTGAATAGAGCATGGCCCTATCACCACCAGCAGGCGATCATCCTGTCCCTGAAGAATTCTGTGAATATTTTCCCTGGCCTTAAAGACAGTTGAGGAAGCGCGCTCGGTTGCCGGAAATCGTTCCAGAATGGCTATCGGTGGCAGTAACTCTTTAACTTCATTAATCCGTACATCATCATTCTGGTAATACATAAATGTCACACTACTCCGGCTATTGATAAGAATCTCTTGTTTTGGATAACAGTTTCAATCTATCCGTTATATTCAACCAATGCAATTGACTTATATGGGTTTACAGGCAAATCTGCCCTTTTATTGTTTTTTGTATGGCAATCTTATGATTTAATAAAAAATTCTTTAAGTGTGATATTGCAAACGAAAGAGATGTTCAGCAACCAATGGGCAGTAAAACGGGCAAACAGCCTATAGGCCCCAGGAACCGAATTATAATTACACCTGATACCCAGTAACCCAAGGCCAACTGTGATCCGACTCTGTCTGTTATCTGTACTCTTGCTGATGCCTCTTGCCCAAGCCAAGTTGCAGGCCAATCGGTCAGTGACCTTTTCCACCAGTTTCTCCATCGCGCCTTTTTTTACCGAAGACCGCCACAACGGCATCCAATACCAGTTACTGAAACAGGCCTTGCAACACAGGCAACTCACCTTGGGAGATATCGCTTTTACGCCCCCCAAACGCGCCTTGCGGCTGTTGTTGGCCGGCCAGGTCGATTGCCTTATCAATGCGCCACCCGGACTCAAAGGGATGCACTACACCCCGAGCCTGCTCAGTTACCAAAACAGCATCTTTCTGCTCGCCGATAACCAGAGAATCATTGAGCAAGTATCCGATCTCGCCCATATGCGCCTGGCGGCCTTTCAAAATGCCAGCCATTACCTGGGAGCGGAATTTGCCAAGATGGCCCGCCTGAATCCGGATTACAGTGAAATTGCCAATCAGAGTAATCAGGTGGCTATGTTGCTGGGTAATAGAGTTGAGGCCATAGTGTTGGAAAGGCGAATTTTTGCCTATAACTATCAAAAACTTGCTGAGAAAAAGGACTCACTTCCTCCTGTAAGGGAAGTATCGCTGTTCGAAGAGGCCCCACGCTTTCTGGCTTGCCGGGATCCTGAGATAGCCGCCGAAATAACCGCCGGTATCGAGTGGCTTTATGCGCAGGGAGTTGCCGAGCGTATTCTGGCCGAACCACCACAGTTTGATGACTGACAATATTCAAACCCGTGTAGTTTTCCATAAGGCTTTATTTATCTGAAAAAGCAGCAGATAAATAAAGTCAAAACTGAAATTCAAACACAATCCCACATTAAACCCTCTTCAGACAATCAAATATTCCGCATAAAGTCTTGCCGCCTTAACATATCGAAGTTAGCTTAATTAGCGGATAGACATACTTATCCGTTCAACAAAATAATGACAATCAACAAGAGAAATGCGACATGAAAATATCCACCACCCTTATGATGTTGGGTCTTTGTAGTGTCTGCTCCCTGAGTCATGGCGCCACCGGCGTCGCCTTTGTCCATGGAACAGGAAAACAAACCGATGCCCTGAACGATTACTGGACCCGCGAGTTTGTCGATTCAGTTCGTCAAGGTATCAGCACCCCGAGTAACTATCAGGTTATCAACTGTGACTTCGAGCAATATATGTGGGATGAGGCCGCTGCCGGCTGTCTGGTCGATCAGCTGCAGAGCTTTATCAACGCCCGCAATCTGGATCAACTGATCCTCATCACCCACTCCAATGGCGGCAACATAGTGCGCTGGGTCTTGTCCAATCCCACCTGGGATGGACGTTATCCAGCAGTGATCAACAGCATCAGCCGAGTGATAGCGCTGGCTCCTTCCAGTGCAGGTACACCACTGGCCGATGCCGTCACTCAAGGCAATGTGTTTGAAACCAGTCTCGGCTGGCTGCTCGGTTACGACAGCGATGCCGTCAAACAGCAGCAAGTGGGTTGGATGGCACAATACAACAGTCAATGGCTGTACGGCACAGCCGGGCGCCCTTCTCTGGGTAAGCCTTTTGAAGCTGTTGTCGGCTCGGACGTGGAGTCGGCAGTTTGGGACAGCGACAGCTATTGCGGCGGCTATCAGTACCAGGTCGGGTTGGAGACTACCCAAAACTGGCTGGATAACTGCTCGGACGGTTTTCTTGAGTGCAGCTCCCAGAGTGCCGCCGGCAGTGTCTGGTTTACCGATAAGCAGAAAACCCGTGACAGAGAACCTTTGAGTCACCATCAAAGCCGCCGGGCCTGTTTTAATCTCGACACCCTTCTGCGCAATCATATCTGAGGACGTAAGTATGAAGATGCATATCAGCAAGACACCGCTGCTGGCAGCGATACTCCTGAGCCTCACGGGTTGCCAGGATGATACCAAGGTAGAACAAACCCAGCAGCCCAAAAGCCTGACCTTGGCCATGGTGCCGCCCCAGGCAAGCGATATCAAGGCTTCAGAAGAGCTAGATACAGGGCAATTGCCGCCCTTGAATACCTCCAGGGAAGATGTCAGCTTTGTCAGGGCGCTGTCAGGGGAGTATCAAGCCCAGCTGCCGGACAAAACCGCCAGTGCCAGCAGTGATGAATACTGGTTGATGGTTACAGGCGCCGAGCTTAACCAAGGCATAGAGCTGCCATTAACCCAAGGCAGCAGCGTTATCCGTCTGGCTCCTCGCTGGGATAAAAGCAGCGGCGCCCCGACTGCTCCCAAGAGCATTGCTCCGGACGCAGTTCAACTCAGTTCGGCCGCAGGCAAAACTGAGAACAAGCGTCTTATCCGCCGCGCCGTAGACTCTGAGTCTCTGGCCAGCGCCGGGATGGATGATGACTCCAGTGCCCTGTTGCTGAACTCAGATATCAAGCCCGGTCTCTATCGCCTGCAGGTCGCCGCAGCGCTGACCGCCACTGACAACTATCTGGTCAATGTCAAAGAGAAAGGCTCTGCCTATCGTCTCAAGTTAAGCACCCCATCATCACTCGAGGCCAACACCCATCTCGAGTTGGAGCTGGCGCTTGAGAACGATAAGGCCATGGGTTCACCTCGTTTGGCCAGTGCCCGGCTGCAGCAAGCAAGCGGCGAGCAAACCCCACTGCAACTCAGCCAAAGTGGCAACAGCTGGCGACTGCAAAATGAGCAGCTGCCCATGCCCTCAAGCAATGCGGGTTTCAGTGAATTGGTGGTCGATATTGAGACACAGGTGGATAACACCTTGGTACGACGTACCGTCAAGACCGCCTTCAAGCAGTTCTATCCATCGGCGCGGCTGGCACCCGAAATCAAAGTTGGTTGGCAAAATGGTCTGCCAAGCGCCCTCAACTTTACGCTGGAGCTGGCCCAAAGTGGTCGTTTTGGGGTGTCGGCAATACTGACAGGGATGGACTCCCAAGGGCGGGAAATCGCCATACTGCAGAGTGAGACTGCGGCCTGGCTGACACAAGAGCAAAACAGTCTGCAGTTGCCTCTAAACCTTGAGCTAATCCAAAATTCGGGCTTAAAGCCGCCCTATGGTGTCAGGGCAGTTGAGCTCAAGGATATGGGGCAGATGGCGCGCTTGAGTTACCGCGACAAGGCGCTGAGTTTCGAAGCCCTTTAAGGCCAGCTTTCAGGCAGAGAGAAACATATAGCCCAAAAGCGACAAAGCCCGATGCAGATGTCAGCATCGGGCTTTTTACTCTGCAGCTTGGCTGCAACCAATTGCGTCTTTATAACCCCACTCTTTCAGCCAAGCTTTTGAATCAATGCCCTTCCATCGCATGCAACTTGGCCTGATAGCGTTTTTTCTGCTCGCCGTCACCGGCCAGCGCCAACGCCTTTTGCAGATTGCTCTTCGCTCGGTCGGAGTCCCCTTTTGCCCAATAGGTTCTGGACAAACCAAAGTAAAACTCGTGGCGATAATCCGCCTTCTCAATCGCTCTTCGATACCAACTCAGCGCCTCATCATATTGGTGATCCATGTAGGCTTGCTGCGCCATATCATAGTAGTAATAAGGATTACGGATCCGGGCAAGCTCCAGTACCTTGTGTACTTCGGCCCATTCATCCAGTCTATCCTGGCTGCTCAGCATGACCGCCAGGTTATAGAGGGTAGTCATGTTTTCCGGCTCAAGCGTCAACGCATAGCGGTAGACCCGCTCGGCCATCTGTTCCATGCCCCTGGCGCGATAGAGCACCGCCAGGCTGTTGAGCGCCGGAATAAACAGACTCTGCTGTTGCAAGCTCTTTTTCAGCAAGCCGTATGCGAGATCCCAATTCTCATTGATCAATGCCTCGGCCGCCGCATTGTTGTAATACATGGCGACCACAGTACCTTGGCTGATCTTATTGACCTTATAGCTGCGCACAGCACGCTCGGGCAGGAAATCCACCAGAATGGAACGCTCGGTGACATGGAAGACATGATTATTCTTGGGCGGGTATAACTTGAGGTTGATATGACCATTGACCAGATAAAAGGCGCCTTGGCGATCCCAGACCGGGGGCACTTCCACATCACGAAATTCAACCTCTATCCCCAGTTGTTGCGCCATGGCCGCCGTCAGGATCACCAGTGACATGCAGTTTCCGGCCCTGTCGTGAAAGGTTTCGGCGGCGGTGCGGGTGTAGTTGTCCTGATAGCGAAAGCCGCCCTTGTCGGCATGGATATAGTCAGCCAACCACTCGTGGGCCAACTCCTGATTGGACATGAGTGCACCGCGGCTATAGGCACCTCTGAGCAACTGCACCGCCTCGGGAGGCAAGGCGAATAACTCGGCGGGCTCGGGGATATTCCCAACCTCTTTGAATTGGTTATCCTGAAACAGGCTGCCAAGGGCCATCTTGCTTGGCACCGGTGTACTGCTGCAACCGCAAAATAGCAGCAGCAAAACCGCACCAATTAAGCGACTCAACATGGTAGCGGATAGAGCGCCAGAGAGAGCACGAGTGAGAGAGCTGGAGAAAGCGCTTGAGAAAGTGCCTGAGAACATAAGGCCTCCTGAGTTAAGGCTTCTTTACTGAAAGCTTAAGTCAGACTGGCCACTCCTGCCGCGCCAAAGGGTGACAAAATGTGAATATCCCCTAGTTCAAGCCTTCATTTCCGGGAGCGATAACTTCGGAACCCGGCTTGGGGATCCCTATATAGAGCTGCTGTTGCCGGTAAAGATAGGGGCGATAAAAATGGCCATCGCAGGAAAAGTAGCGATAGGGGCGCATGTAAGGAACACATATAGCAGGCAGGCTGCGGAGGATCTCCAGTTGCTGCTGCGAGCGCAGTAGTTCCTGCCACTCATGCTGACGCAGTAATTCATCCCTGACGGCAAAGGCATCGAAGGGCTCACTGGCATCACGAACCACCACTTGTCCTGCCTCGGCATTTCCAAGCCACAGCAAAGTACTGAACAAAGTGCAGAGAAAAGTACCGGTCAGCTTCATTACACTGAGAGTCTTCATCGCCATCCCCTTAGGCTCCAGGCTGTTTCTGCTTTCAGTCTGCCCCCAAGAGCGTCTGTCATCAAGCGCCATAGCCGCAAAATACGCTTTTCCTGGCCGACTCCCGCCAAGCCAGGTAACAACAAGGCCGGTAACCCCAAAGCCAGCTCTAACCAAAAGCCACCTCACAAGAGATGGCTTAAAGATTAAGGAAGCTTGCTTGATCTCTCAAGAACACTCATGGCTTATCATGGCGTTCTTGGCCTCTCAATTGGCGTTCTTGACAGTCACAAACTCAGGATAGGCATCGATACCACAGTCCGATGCGTCCATACCGTTGTACTCTTCCTCTTCGGTCACCCGGATCCCCATGGTCACTTTCAAGGCGCCCCACACCAGCAATGACGCCAGGAACACCCAGGCAGAGATCACCGCAGCGCCAAACAGTTGCCCAGTCACGCTGGCATCGGCATTGGACAGAGGCACCATCATCAAACCGAAAAAACCGGCGACCCCGTGCACCGAGATAGCCCCGACAGGATCATCTACCTTGATGCGGTCAAAGCCCACGATGGAGAACACCACCAAACCGCCGGCTACCAGGCCTATCACACCCGCCATAGGCAGAGAGGGCGACAATGGATCGGCCGTGATAGCCACCAAACCAGCCAAAGTACCATTGAGTATCATGGTCAAGTCGGCCTTGCCCCACACCATCTTACAGACGATCAGTGCAGATACCGCGCCGAAGGCCGCCGCCGAATTGGTGTTGACGAAGACTTTGGCCACGGCGCTGGCATTCTCGGCATCAGAGACCAGTAACTGAGAACCACCGTTGAAACCGAACCAGCCCATCCAGAGGATAAAAGTCCCCAGGGTTGCCAGCGGCAGGTTGGATCCCGGGATAGGGTTAACCTGGCCATTGGCGCCATATTTACCTTTACGGGCCCCCAGCAGCAAGACACCGGCCAAGGCCGCGGCCGCACCGGCCATATGCACTATGCCGCTACCGGCAAAGTCGACGAAGCCGGCTTCGGAAAGGAAACCACCGCCCCAAGTCCAGTAACCTTCCACCGGGTAGATGACTGCCGTCATTACCAGGCTGAATGCCAGGAAAGCCCACAGGCGCATGCGCTCGGCCACGGCGCCGGAAACAATCGACATGGCTGTAGCCACAAATACCACCTGGAAGAAGAAATCAGACTCCAGCGCATGGTCGGCGTCGGCAGCTTGAGATCCTATCAAGGTGCTGATGCTCGGCAGCCAGCCGCCCTCGCCATTGTCCACATACATGATGTTGTAACCCACAATCAGGTAGGTGATACAGGCGATTGAATAGAGACAGATGTTTTTGGTGAGTATCTCTGTGGTGTTTTTGGAACGCACCAACCCGGCCTCCAGCATGGCGAAACCCGCCGCCATCCACATCACCAGCGCGCCGGAGATCAGAAAGTAAAAGGTGTCCAGCGCAAAACGCAGCTCTGTGACCGTAGTACCCAATTTGCTCAGTTCTTCCATCTTCTCCCCCTTACAGCGCTTCTGTGTCTGTTTCGCCCGTACGAATACGGATAACCTGTTCCAGATCTGTCACAAAGATCTTGCCGTCACCTATCTTGCCGGTATGGGCGGCGTTGGTGATGACCTCCAGCAGGTGCTCAAGATTCTCCGCCTTGGTGGCTATCTCGAGCTTAACCTTGGGCAGAAAGTCCACCTGATACTCGGCTCCCCGATAGAGCTCTGTATGCCCCTTTTGTCGGCCAAAACCTTTGACTTCGGTGACCGTCATCCCCTCAATGCCTATGCCCGCAATCGCTTCGCGGACATCATCAAGCTTGAACGGCTTAATGATTGCGCTGACTAATTTCATCCAGACCTCCAGAATCGCCTTGCTGTATTGGTGTTATGCCAAAAGCAATTCAAGCATCAGGCCAAAATGTTAATTTTTTGTTTTATAAAGAGTTAGTTTTTACGGACCAGGTTGAGGGCTGCAGATATGCACCAATTAGGTGCAAGTAAGGCTTGGGCGCACAAAAAAAGCGCAATCATCTACGACCTAAGGCCTATTGGCTTAAGCCCTGTACTGACGTTAACTGAATGTCCTGTCGTTGACTGAAGCGAAAGAAGGACTCGTTTGCACCTGTCCTAAGACCAACCTGAAGGAGAACAAGATGTTAAAAGCGGAAGAATGTGTGCTGGTCATAGTGGATGTTCAGGGCAAACTGGCGCAGATAATGGACAAGAGTGAACAGCTGCATCAACAACTGGCCATGCTGATAGAAGGCACGGCCTTGTTTGATATCCCAGTGCTCTGGCTGGAACAGTTGCCGCAGAAGCTCGGCCCTACGACAGAGTCGCTGGCTGCCCTGCTATCCAAGACCACTTCGCCGATTGCCAAGCATCACTTCAGTGGCTGGCACTGCCCGGCGTTCCGTGAGGCACTGTTGAGCACGGGCCGCAAACAGGTACTGCTGGCCGGGATAGAGACACATGTCTGTGTCTATCAAACCTGTGGTGATCTTATCGAGCAGGGTTTCGATGTGCACTTGATAGCCGATGCCGTCAGCTCCCGCAGTGAAAGCAACAAACGCTTGGGAATAGAGATGATGAAGCAGCAGGGAGCCAGGCTCAACAACAGCGAGTCTTTACTGTTTGAACTGCAACATCAGGCAGAGGGTGAACGCTTTAAGGCTCTGCTTAAGCTGATCAAATAGGCCTGTAATCCTTCGCTGGCTACCACTGCTGGCTTGTAAGATAAAAAAATCCCCGCGGTGCGGGGATTTTTCATTTCGCTATGTTAACGACTGTTACTTGTAGGTTGCTTCACGCTTCTTGGCTTCAGCATCCCACTTAGGCAGAACATTTTTCTTGAAGTCTTCCTTGTCGGAAACCATTTTCTTCATGTCCATACCCAGAGCAGCCTGAGCCTTGGCCTTGGTGGAGATATCAGGCAGAGCGACAGGCTCAACGATACCTTTCTTAGCCAGCAGCTGCGCCAGTTTCACCCGGGCGTTGGCAGCCTTGTCAACCGCAGTACCCAGTACCCGCAGCGCTTCATCAGGAGCGTGAGCCGCGACACCGTGAGAGGCGATAGCATAATCCCAGCGCCATTGAGCATGACGGATATCAGTCAGGATTGGCTTCATCTCGGCTTCGGTCGCACCGGCTTTCCAAGCGGCAGCAGCTTCGAAGTGCGCCTTGACGATTTGATCTTCGGCCTTCAGCTTCAGCTCTTTAACTTTGGCTTTACGCTCGGCAGTCAGGTTCTCCATAAACTCTTTGCTCTGAGTGTGGCACTGAGCACAGGTTTCTTCGAAGCGGTCGAAAGGATTACCCACTTTGTGATCGGTGAACTTACGCCCCTTGTCGTTGGTTACTTTCGGCATGTGACAGTCAACACAGGTCACGTTGTTCTTACCGTGAACCCCCAGCTGCCAGGTTTCATAACCTGGGTGCTGTGCCTTCAGCATAGGAGTCTTGGACAGAGCGTGAGTCCAGTCGGCAAACTCGATGGCATCGTAGTAAGCTTCCATGGATTCCACTGTAGTGCCTTGATCCCATGGGAACTTAACAAAGCCCTTACGGCCTTCCACTTTCTCAAAGTAGTATTCTACGTGACACTGGCCACAAACCATGGATTGCTTGTCTTTGCGGGAAGCCTTATCAAATGGCGTACCCAGGGTCTCCATGGCGCGCTCGGCAAAAGGACGGCCCAGACGCAGCTTGGGCGAACCTTTCTCGTGACAGTCACCACAACCTATGGCGTTAACCACTTCAGGGCCACCTTTGGCCCACTTGCCGGTGAAGTAACCATCTTCACCCTGCTCTTCTATCAGGCGAGGAACATCCGGGCTCTTACAGCTCCAGCAAGCCATTGGCATTGGGCCATCTTCGGCACTCTTTGGCGCACCGGTACGCAGGGTGTTACGCACATCGGTCACGGCATAAATGTGGCCACGAGGAGCATTGTAGTCCTTGGCGAAACCATAACCGGCCCACAGGATCACCAGGTTGGGATCTTCTGCCAATACGTCAACAATTTCAGAACTCTTTGCAGTGTCATGCCAACTGGCATATTGATTTTTGAACTTGTCTTTGTAGACTTCGTTGCGAGGCTCGGTCTTGTCACTCGCAAACGCACCGGCAGCCATTACGCTTGCCGCGACCAATGCACTGAGTGCAAAGGATTTTTGGCTTAATTTTTTCACCATCTCATCTCCGTGTTACTTTATCGTTATTTGCAATAACCACGACATCTCCAAGGTCAAAAGTAGCCGCTTGAATACGCCAAAAATATACCTCTTAGGGGGTATCCGGGGCGAAGTTTGCGCCAGATCAAAATGTGAAGGCGATGTTGTTCACATTTTTGTACTCTTGTTAATGTATTCAAGCGCTGGCTAATGTAGAACTCTGAGACCCAAGTCCTTTTTTATTCTCGACAATCTTATCGGCGCGTTTCCTTTCCGATAATCGAGAGTAACGCTGCAGGGACTGAGGAAACCTTAGCAAAAGTGAGTGAATATTTCATGAAACGAGGCAGTTTGACCTCTACCATTTTAGGCTTAATGCTGACCCTTATCCTGCTCTCAAGCGGTCTGGCCACTTTTGCCATTATCAATCTGTCATACAGCCTGGGAGATGCCAGGGCGATCAACGCTTCCGGCTCACTGCGAATGCAGAGCTACCGGCTGATGTTTTATGCCAACTCCGGCAGTGAAGAAGCGCTGCAAAAAATTCGCGAATTTGAAAACACCCTCTACTCAGATGCCTTGGTACGCTCTATGGACTGGTCATCGCCGGCCAGGCTCGGGCAGCAATACCAACTGGTGATCAGCAAGTGGAAGGTCATGAAGTACTACATAGAGCAGGAAGACTCGCGCAACTATGCCTCCTCGCTGAAAGACTTTGTCGATACCATAGATTTGCTGGTATTGGAGATGGAGCACCACGCCGCCTTCAAACTAAGATTGCTGGCCGTCAGCCAGATAGTAGGCTTGGGGTTGATGCTGCTGATTGCCTTTATCGCCGTGCGCTTTACCAAACGCAAGGTGGTGGTACCGCTGCAACAGATGATGGAATCGGCCAACACTATTTCCAAGGGTAACTTTGCCGTCGAAATGCCGAAGACGGAATATATTGAGCTCAGCGCTCTTTCCGATGCCCTCGACAGTACGGCTCAGGAGCTGGCAACTCTCTACGGCAACCTGGAAACTCAGGTGAAGGAGAAGACCCTGGCGTTGACCCGTGCCAACCGTGAGCTCAAATTTCTTTATGACAATCTGGTGTTGCTGCATTCGGGCAAACTCAATTTCGAGGTGATGCGGCAGTCGCTGCTGCAACTCAAGGAGTATGAGCACCTGCAACATCTGCGGCTGATTATTCAGCAGGATGAAGATGCCATGGAGGTAATCGCCACCGACGAGGATATCTGGCCGCAATCCGGACAGACCATGCAGTTTCCGCTCAAGTTTGAACAACAGGAACTCGGCTTTCTGGAAGTGATAGGCGAGCACGATATCAATGTGCCTCTGTTTGAAAACTTCGCCATCATGCTGGCTCGCTCGATAGTGATTCACAACGCCTCCGAACAACGCCAACAGCTGGCCCTGCTGGAAGAGCGAGCGGTTATCGCCAGGGAGCTGCACGATTCTCTCGGGCAACTGCTGTCCTTCCTGAAAATCCAGATAAGTTTGCTGCGTAAAGGCCTCGACCAGAGCTGCAAAAGCCCGGCGGTGACCCAACAGCTCGAAGAACTCAATGAGGGGGTGACCACAGCCTACGCCCAGCTCAGAGAACTGCTGTCTACCTTCCGCCTGACCGTTAAAGAACCCAATCTGCGCAACGCCCTCGAGGCCATGCTGGAACAACTGCGCAGCCAAACAGACACGGAGCTGGAACTCAGCTATCGCCTGCCGCCACAGTTACTGGCGGCGCACCAACATATTCATATTCTGCAGCTCACCCGAGAAGCCACCCTCAATGCCATTAAACATGCAAATGCGAGTCGTATTTGTATCAGCTGCGAAAAGAACTCTGATAACATGGTGGTTATCAGTGTCGAAGACAACGGCATAGGCCTGGCGCATATCAAGGAAAGGGATCAACATTTCGGCATAGGGATAATGCACGAGCGAGCGAGCCGCCTCTCGGGTATGGTTGAATTTTCCAGCAATGCGTCGGGAGGCACCAGTGTTGTCCTGACTTTCCCACCTCAGCAGGAGCCACATCATGGGTAAACCTTATTCAGTTCTGGTAGTCGATGACCATCCCTTACTGCGTCGCGGTATCTGTCAGTTACTGGCATCCGATCCTGACTTTAGTCTCTTCGGTGAAGCCGGTACCGGGCTCGACGCCTTGGCGGCTACCGCCGAAAACGAGCCGGACATTATCCTGCTGGATCTGAATATGAAAGGCATGACGGGTCTCGATACCCTGAACGCCCTGCGTCAGGAGGGAGTCACCTCCAGAATCGTTATCCTGACGGTTTCCGATGCCAAACAGGATGTTATCCGTTTGCTGCGAGCCGGCGCCGATGGTTACCTGCTCAAGGATACCGAACCTGATCTGCTGCTTGGGCAGCTGAAAGAAGCCATGTCCGGCCACCGAGTGATCAGCGCCGAAGTGGAAGACTATCTGTTTGAATTGAAAAATGCCGCCGACGAGGAAGCCTGGCTCGACAGCCTGACACCGAGAGAGTTGCAGATACTGCAGCATCTGGCTGAAGGCCAGAGCAACAGGGTGATCTCCGAAGAACTGCATATCAGCGAAGGCACGGTCAAGGTGCATGTCAAAAACTTGCTTCGCAAGGCCAATGCCAAGTCCCGCACCGAAATGGCTGTGCGTTATCTCAACCGTTAAGCCACGAAAAAGGGACGCTACCGCGTCCCTTCTCATTTCTGCCAATGCCGCTTGTTCAGCGGCTCTGGTGCAGAAAGTCACACCAACTCTCAAGCACATCCTGAAAATCTTCCAGGCCGCACCAGGCTTCTGACTCGGCATCATAAAGGGAGAGGGACTCATCCAACTCCTGACTCTCACCGAATTCGAGCACATTGGCGTAAACCCGCACCTGCTCCTGATCCAGTTGCAGCGTCAGATCTCGGCCAATCAACTGCCATTCGCGAATGCGCCCTGACTGTAAATCCGCCAATGCCTGTTTGACCTGAGTGCAGATCTCGGCGTTATCCGCCAACTCTTCAGAGAACCATTGCCCCAGTACATGATGCTCCATACTGAAGCGGGCCATTGCGGTTCCCGTCAGTGAATTGCGCCGAAATTCGTATTCCATGGTGCCACTTCTTTTGCTGTAATCAAACCTATCCTAATTTTAACCCAGAGCCCAGGGGATTGCCCATAGTTATGCCTGGGCTTTACTTTCTATCGTAATATCATTCCCTATAGAAGTTTGACTTGCTCAGAACTGTGTCAACCATTGGGGTTCAAGCCAGATTGGCGATGGCATAGTAATGCTACGGCGAGACAAGTTGGTGTAGTCCTCGGGTGGCTGACAAGCTCCCCAAGGGCGAGTTGAAAAAGCGCGTATGCGCCGCAAGCCAATGTCGCTTTATCCCGATATCCTTCCATTACTTTACTTGCCTGCCCAGCTTTTCATTGTCACTGAGAGAGTAAATTCCTATGCCCAGTGGTATAACTAGGTTAGCTTGAACTAAAGCAAACCTATGAGAGTGAATCTATGGCCGAAAAACAATTTTGTGCCTTGCTGCTCAGCGGGGAGATGGCAGGCAAGGAGTTGACGCAGCAACAGGTCAGCGACTGGCGCCCGGAGCAGGGCATACTCTGGCTGCATCTGGACTATAAGAAGAAATCCAACCGTCAGTGGTTGCAACAACACAGCGGCCTGGACGCGCTGGAAGTGGCAGCACTGTTGGCGCAGGACACTCGCCCCAGGGTGGTACAATCCGGCCAGGGTTTCCTGCTGGCGCTCAGAGGGGTCAATCACAACCCCGGGGCCGACCCTGAAGACATGGTGTCGATACGCCTCTACCTGGACAATCACAGAATTATCAGCACCAGCAGTCGCGAGCTGTTATCGGTCAAAGACATCATCCAGAGCGTAAGCCAGGGAGCCGGCCCCGGCAATACCGGGGAGTTTTTGCTGGCGCTGACGCAGCGCCTCACCCAACGTAAGACGGAGTTTATCGACCGGCTGGAAGAAACTGTCGACGATCTGGAAGACAAGGTCATGGCCGGTAACGACAGGGATCTACGCAGCGATATCGCCGAGCTCAGGCGCCAGATAGTGGTGGTCAGGCGCTACCTGGCGCCGCAGCGGGAAGCCTTTACCCGCCTGCTGGCAGACTCGGCCAAGGTATTTGATGAACAGCAGCGGCTTAAATTCAACGAAATCAATGATCAACTCATTCGCTGCATCGAAGATCTGGACGCAATAAGAGACAGGGCCAGCGTCACCCAGGAAGAGTTACAAAACCGTCAGGCCGAGGCAGTCAATCGCCGCCTCTATTTCCTGTCGCTGATCAGCGCCGTCTTTCTGCCGCTGGGTTTTCTTACCGGTCTGCTCGGGGTCAATATCGCCGGGATCCCGGGCGCCGATGTCGGCTGGGCCTTCGGAGCCTTTTGCCTGTTCCTGTTGCTATTGGTAGGGGGACAGTTATGGCTGTTCTATCGCTATAAGTGGCTGTAACGGGAAAAGGAAAGGACGCCGGCGGCGTCCTTTTCAATATCGGGTATCCACTTTCCGTGAAAGAAGGGATTACTTGGCAGAAGCCTCGGCTTCGGTCGGCTCTACGGGGGCTTCGGCCTTTTTGACCTTGAGCAACTCGACTTCAAAGATGAGTGTGGAGTTGGCAGGAATAGTGCCCATATCACGCTCGCCATAGGCCAGCTCAGATGGGATAACGAAGCGATACTTGGCGCCTACCGGCATCAGCTGAACCCCTTCGGTCCAGCCCGGGATCACCCGGTTCAGGGCAAATTCTGCCGGTTCACCGCGGGAGTAGGAGCTGTCAAACTCAGTGCCGTCGATCAGAGTACCACGGTAGTGAACTGTCACTACGTCTTCGGCGGCCGGCTTCTCACCCTCGCCTGGAGTCAATACTTCGTATTGCAGACCTGACTCAGTGGTGATCACACCCTCTTTGGCCTTGTTCTGTTCCAGATAGGCTTTGCTTTCCTGCATCGACTTGGCCGCCATCTCCTGGACCTTGGCCATACGTTTTTCATTCAGCTTCTGGTCCAGACCTTCAAGCACTTTCTGCATCTCATCTTCAGTCAGTTGCAGCTCGTCTTTCAGCCCCTGTTGGAAACCAGTCACAATCAAAGCACGATCGACTGAGAAACCCAGCTCTTCCTGCTCCTTGATATGGCCGGCCATGTAGCGGCCAATAGAGGCGCCCACGCTATAGGCTTCTTTCTGCTCGACAGAGCTCAGTTCCACTTTGTCGGCACTCGCTGTTTTTTGTTCTTGGTTACAGGCGGAAAGGCCGATCAGGGCCAGTGCGACCAGTGAAATTTTGTAAATCGGTTTCATTAAAGGCATCCTCAGGATCTTCAAATGGTTACAATTAACCCAAAATATGTAAGACGACTCACTTTATACCAGTTAACTTTGAGATACAAAGCAGATTATCCATACTGGTTAACAAGGGAAAGCGGCCGACAAACCGATAACCCTTACATGGAAGCGACAGCGTTTTACCCTTACTCAAAATGACAAGTCGAGGCGGTATAAGTTCATGGCAATAAACAGATTGCTACTTATTTGCACGCTCAGTTTTACTTTGCTTGGCCTTGGTGCCTGCCATCCAGGCCCCAATAGCAGCCAATCCCTGGCGGCCGATCCCAGCTACAGCGCCAGCCTCTCTGCCGATGGCCGCTACGCTTTGATAAGCAGCCAGGAGGGGATCAAGCTTTGGGATCTCAAACAAGGCGCGGTCAAGTATCAGTGGGCTCAAGGCAGTGAAGCCAATGATGTCATCGCCACAGATATCTCGGCCAATGGAGAATATGCGGTGACGTTAAGCCGCGATTCAGTTGCACTGTGGAAAATCGCCGACGGCCGGGCGGCGGGTTGGTGGTCACTGCCGGCAGTAGCCCAGACTGTGGCCGTGGCCGACAACGGCCAGTTGCTGGTAGGGCTGGCCGATGGCGCGGTGATGTCGCTGACCCCGACCACAGGTGTGCTGGTGAAATTTCTTGGCCACAGCGAAAAGGTCAACAGCGTTGCCCTCTCTGCCGATGGCCGCCTGGCATTGACCGGCGCCAACGATGCCACCGCCCTGCTGTGGCGCACCCAGGATGCTCAGGTACTGAGGCGCTGGCAGATGGACTCCAGGGTACTGAAGGTTGCCCTCAGCCGCAGCGGTAACCTTAGTTTAGTGTCCGACAGTACCGGCAATGCCGACATTTGGCACAATGACTCAGGGAAACTGGCCAGCTCGCTGGCGATAGTCCGGCGGCAAATGAACTTTTCGGCAGCGCGCTTTATCCAACAGGAGCAGGCCTTGTTGACCGGTACGCCGGCCAGAGAATTGAGTCTGTGGCAGGTCGATTCGGGGAAAAAAGTCGCCAACTGGCAAGTTTCACTGCCAAAAAAGCCTTTGCCCCAAAGCGCCGTAGTATACTCAGTGTCTGAATCCGACAACGGCCAACTTCAGAGTATCAGCAGTGCCAGCTTGCTGGAACGCTGGTCGGCGCCAACACAGAGGTAAGTAATGCAAGCAATCCCGGACAGGATCGAAGAGCTCGAAACCAAGCTGTCATTTCAGGAAGCCACACTGGAAGAATTGAGTCAGGAGATTTTCGAACTCAATAAGGTAGTGGCCGAGCAGCAGTTTCAGATCCAGTTGTTAATCAGTAAACTCAAAGCGGTAGAACCGAGCAATATCGCGTCTCAATCGGAAGAAACGCCGCCGCCTCACTACTGAGTCGAATAAAGGGGGATAAGGATGTTAGCCATAGCAACCTACGGAGAACGTATTCTGGGGCAGGCTGCCCAGCCGATTCAACTGTTCGATGAACCTTTGGCGGCCCTGGCCGAGAAAATGCTCGAGACCATGAAACTGGCACAGGGCGTAGGCATAGCCGCGCCTCAGGTAGGCCAAGGTATCCGCTTGTTTATTATGGCATCCCATCCCAACGACAGATATCCGGATGCGCCTTTGATGGCACCCCAGGTGGTGATCAACCCACAGATACTCAAACGCTCAGGCAAGATGCTGGCCGGAGAAGAGGGTTGCCTGTCTCTGCCCGGTGAAAGAGTACAGATTCTGCGCCATGAAAGCATTGAGGTACGTTATCAGGATCTCAGCGGCGAGTGGCAACAAGAATGGTTACAAGGCTTTGTCGCGCGCATTTTTCAGCATGAATATGATCATCTGGAAGGACTCACCTTGAGAGAACGACTGGAGATCCAAAACCAAGGAGCCGACTCTTGAAGTCAGGCAAGTTACTGCTGCCACTGTTGTTGTCTCTGAGCCTCACTGGCTGCGCCTTCAACAGTGTATTGGTCAACTATCCATCCCAACTGGCCGGCGTTCGCGCCGAACTCAACTCATCAATGCCGGGCAATGCCGCCAAGGAATTGGCAGGCGGGATCAACAGCCGAGATGGCCTGCTCTATGCCCAGGAAGCGGGGCGCGCCGCCCAGATAAGCGGCGATTTCACCGCCAGCAAAGACTATTACCAAAGCGCCATAGCCGCCTATCAGGCATTCGACGACAAGGCCAAGCTCAGTTTGTCCGAGCTGGGTTCACAGGGCGGCAGCCTGCTGCTGAACGACAATATCATTCCCTATCGTGGTCCCGGGTATGAGCGCATCATGCTGCACCAATATCAGGCTCTCAATTATCTGTTTGCCGGCGATGCCGAAGGCGCGTTGGTGGAGGTGCGTCGCAGCAATGAACTGCAATCGCTGGAACAGCAAAGGTACGAAAAATCCAGCAGCGCTGTGCAGCAGATGGCCAACGGCACTATCAGCGCTGAAATGGATAAACTGGGCAAGGCGGCCGGCAGTGTCACCAGCTCGTTTTTGAACGCCTACAGTTACTACACCACAGGGGTACTGCACGAAATCCTTGGTGAGCGCAACGATGCCTTTATCGACTATCGCAAGGCGGCGCAGATTATGCCGGATAATCCTTATCTGCAGCAGGATCTGGTGCGCTTGGCCAAAGAGCTTGCCATGCCTCAGTATGATGAGTTCAAACGCCGTTGGGGAGAAGCGCCCACGCCCGCCAAGGGGCAAGGCCAGGTCATCTTGCTGCTGGAGCGTGGCTTTGTGCCCGCCAAGGAGAGCCTAACAGTTCCCTTCACCATTCACGGCAACTGGCAAACTGTCTCTCTGCCCACCTATATGCCATCCAGAGTGCCGGTAAGCAGTGCCCATATCCGCGGCTTGTCAAAACCTATGACCGCAGCCCCGATAGCCAACATAGATGCCTTGGCCATCACGGCGCTCAAGGAGGAACTACCCTATCTGCTGGTGCGCCAGGCCGCCAGGGTCTATGCCAAGTCGGAAATGGCCCGCAAGGCCGAACGCAAAGACGGTTCGGACCTTGGGGTGATAGCCATGCAGATATTCAACGTGGTCACAGAGCAAGCCGATCGCCGCAGTTGGCTCACGTTACCGCGCCAAGCACAGATAGCAAGGCAGTTTGTCGATGCCGGCAGCTATCAACTAACCCTGGACAATCAGGGCACGGAAATTCAGGTTGAGAGTGGCAAGACCACTCTGGTCTGGGCAATAGACACTGGCAATGTCACACGTTTTTATACAAAATTGATTTGATAACCTTGAAATGGAACTGACTATGAAACACTTGAAGCTGATACTGATACTGGCAATGGCTATGGGCATGGCAGCCTGTCAATCCAAAGTGGAATACGGTGATGCCACTGAGGTAGAGACAGTGAATGAAAACTTCGGTTCGACAGATCTGCAAGCCATTGCCGCCAAAATGGTCGACAGCATGCTGACTTTCCCGCCTGTGGTGGCCATGACAGCCAACGACAGACCTATCATCTTTGTCGACAAGATCAAGAACAAGACCTCTGAGCATATAGATACTGAGTCAGTGACCGACTCCATCAGCAACAAGCTGCTGCGCTCAGGCAAGTTCCGTTTTATCGATATGACCAAGGTGGATTCAGTGCGCAAGCAACTGGACTACCAGAACAACGCCGGCATGGTTGACCCATCCACCGCCATCAAGTTCGGTCGTCAGATAGGCGCTCAATACATGCTCTACGGCAACCTTTCCAGCATAGTCAAACAAGATGGCAGCACCCGTGATGTCTACTACAAGATGACCATGCGCCTGATGGACCTGGAAACCGGCTTGATCGAATGGTCCGATGAAAAAGAGATCCGCAAAGTGAAGTCCAAGTCCTTCCTCGGGCTCTAACCAAGCATCACACTCCTTCCCAAAAGCCGCTGTCACAGCGGCTTTTTTGTAACATTTCTCCTTTGTTCTTTGTCGGCAAATAGCGTAATTTATGCCGCGGGCGCCAAGCCTGACAGGGTATTAACTTAAGGCGTATCCCTCCCTTTCATTCCTGTTGTGAGGGAAAACACCGACACCCAATGGTAAAACAATAAAAAGCAAGGAATCTGTTTGTGAAATCTCTTCCCCGGTTGTTTGGTCTCAGCCTGTTGGCTGCCGGACTGCTATCACTCAGCGGCTGCAGCAGCACTCAATCCTCTGCAGGTGTGCGGGATGGCAGCGGTTATATCAGTGAGCAACAGGCGATGGCCCGCTCTGCCAGAGTCAGCAATGTCAGCTATGAACTGGACTTTACCTTGGATGGCAGCGAGCGATTTGCCAACCGCACCCTGGTACGTTTCAGTCTCAGCGATAACCAACAGCCCCTGACATTGGACTTGAGCAAGGCGCAGATCACCAGCCTTAAGATCAACGGCCACAGGCTCTATCCCAAATACAATGGCGCCTATCTGGAGATCAGTGCCAAGTTGCTGCTCAAAGGCGACAATGAGATAGAAGTCAGCTTCACACGCCAGCATTCCAGCAATGGTGAAGGGCTGCACCGCTTTGTGGATCCCGTCGATGGCAAGGTCTATCTCTACTCCCACTTTGAGCCCGCCGCCGCACAGCAGATGTTTGCCGTATTCGACCAACCGGATCTCAAGGCCAGCTACAAGTTAACTGTCAGAGCCCCCAAAGACTGGCAGGTGATCAGCGCCACCCAAGAATTGAGTGTGACCCCGGAGGGTGACAACCAGCTGTGGCAGTTTCCGGCAACACCCAAGTTGAGCCCCTACAACTTTTCCATGCATGCAGGCCCTTACCATGTCTGGCAAGACAACAGCGGCAAATACCCCATGCGCCTGTTTGCCCGCCAATCAGTGGCGGCCCAGGTCAATGCCGCCGACTGGTTCAGATACACAGACGCCGGGCTTAAGTTTTTTGACGACTATTTCGGTATCGACTACCCCTTTAAAAAATACGATCAACTGCTGGTGCCTGACTTCCTCTATGGTGCCATGGAAAATGCCGCCGCCATCACCTTTGCCGAAGGGCGTTTTCTTGGCAGTGGTGAGATGACAGCCAATCAGCGCCAGCGCTTGGCGTCGGTGATCATGCATGAAATGGCGCACCAGTGGTTTGGCGATCTGGTGACCATGAAATGGTGGAACGGTCTGTGGCTCAATGAAAGCTTCGCCTCCTTCATGGGCATGCTGGCGAGCGCCGAAGCCACTGAGTTTGACAATACCTGGCGCAGTTTTTACGCCAGGGGCAAACAGAGCGCCTATCAACAGGACTCTGGCGTTACCACCCACCCCATAGAAGTGCCAGTGGCCAGCAGTGCCAACGCCTTCGATAATATCGACGCCATCACTTACCAGAAGGGGGCCGCGGTTCTCATTCAACTGCGCCACCTGCTTGGGGAGCAAACCTTCCGCCGTGGCGTCAGTGAATACCTCAAACGCTACTCCTGGCAAAACGCCACACTGGAAGACTTCATTACCAGTCTCGGCCAGGCCGCCAAGCGGGATCTGAGCCAATGGACCCGGGATTGGCTCTACAGCGCCGGTGTCAACAGCCTCAAGGCCGAGTTCCAGTGCCAAGATGGCCGCATCAGTGAATTTGCCCTGTTGCAGTCGGCAAGCGATCCCGCCTATCCGACTCTCAGAGAGCAAAAAGTTCAGTTGGCCTTACTGAGCAAGGGCCGCCATGAGATGCACCTGTTGCAAACTCTGGCCGTTACCTACCAAGGTGAAAAGACCTTGGTGCCGCAACTTAAAGGCGCGTCCTGTCCTGATTTGGTTTATCCCAACTATCAGGACTGGGGCTATGTCAAAGTCGAGCTCGACCCACGCTCGTTCGATACCGCCTTCAATCACCTGGCCAAGGTAGAAGATCCCCTGCTGCGCGCGATGCTCTGGCAAAGCCTGTGGGACAGTGTCCAGAGCGGTAAGTTGCCCTTGAACAAGTATCTGGAAACAGTGCTTATCAATGCTCCCAAAGAGAGCGATTACACCCTGCTGGGGCAAATTCTCGGCAATATGCGCTACAGCAAGGCCTTACTCGAGTCGATGGCTCCCATTCACTCGGCCTATGCCGAGCGCGCCATCAGAGCGCTGGCGCAAATGAGCCTGCGTCTGACCATGCAAAACGCGGATAATAAAGATCTGCAGCGGCGCTGGTTCGATGCCTATGTGGACTTTGCCCGCGACGGGGACTCGCTGGATCACCTGCTGTCACTGCTGCAAGGCCACAGCAAGATAAAGGGAATAGAGCTGGATCAAGATACCCGCTGGCAGCTTATCTATCAGTTGAACCGTTACGATTACCCCACCAGCAAACTTCTGTTGCAGCAAGAAGCCAAGCTTGATAACAGCGATTCGGGGCAAAAGGCGGCCATCGCCGCCGAAGTGGTGCGCCCGGAAACCGCCGGTAAACGCCGCTGGCTGGAGAAAATCAACCATTCGGCGCTGCCGTTTGCCAAGCTGAGGGTGGCAATGGAAAACCTCTATCCCAGCAGCCAAGGGCAACTCCAGGCCAGCACCGCAGAGCAGCGCTTGAGTCAGCTGGCCACCCTGGACGCCGAAAAAGGCCCGGTATTTATGCGCAGTTACGCACCGGCATTATTACCGCGTCAATGCAGTCACGCCTCAGTGCTGCAGCTCGAAAAAGCCTTACAGGCCAACCCTGAGCTATCGGCCATGACCCAGCGTAATCTCAAGCAAGCCATAGAGAGAGAGCAGCGCTGCGTACTGATAAAAGATACCCTGAAACCTTAGCCGAAAGACAGAACAAGGGCCTCAATGAGGCCCTTGATTTTCCTGTCCCCCTATACTGTGCCAGAATGTTCAACATGCTTAACACCAAGGAGTCGTTATGGGATTAATCAGTCTGATGCTTGTGATAGTCATAGGCATTTTTGCCGTGATACTCATCAAGGATTACAACCGCAAGCAGCAATACCACCAAAATGGCGAAGTTGAAAAACTGCAACGGGAAGTGGATGAATTGAGGCAGCGAATTGCCAATCTGGAAACCATAGTCACGGACAAAAGCTACGATCTGAAGGACAAGATCAATCGGCTCTAAGACTAACGCAATAGGTTTCTCTTCAGTATATCCGGAACAAGATACTGTATTAATTAAGTTAATTGTCATGATTTTGCTATCCGGCTGTCATCAACCGTCTTTAGCTTAAGCGGCCTGTTTATGACTAAATACCATTCTCGCCAAGTGAGTAAACTCCTGTGCGAAATAGTATAAGGATCTGCTTAATGAAGGCTTTTCACTCCAAAACAACGTCGGTATTACTTGGCTCTGTACTGTTTGGCCTGTTGCTCGGTGGCTGCAACAGCAATGACAACAACGCCAATACTTCACCCCCGACACAGGATCAGCAGGAGAAAGTTGGTGCCAATCTGGGCCCCCGTCCCCTGTTTCTGGTAAATGACATGGATGAAGGGCCGCTCAAAGATAAACTGGCACAATGCAGCAAGGGGCCCTTTTATCGCACCGACTTCAGCATAGGCCACCGCGGCGCCTCCATGCAGTTCCCTGAGCACACCAAAGAAGCCTATATGGCAGCCATAGATGCCGGTGCCGGAATAGTGGAATGCGATGTCACCTTCACCGCCGATAAACAGTTGGTTTGTCGGCACTCCCAATGCGATCTGGCCACAACCACCAATATCCTGGGTATCCCTGAGTTGGCAGCCAAATGCCGTCAGCCTTTCTCTCCCGCCGATGCTGCCAATGGTGTTAGCGCCAGCGCCGAGTGCTGTACCAGTGATATAACCCTGGACGAATTCAAACAGCTTTGCGGCAAGATGGATGGCTTTAATCCCAAGGCCACCACGGCGCATGAATTTATGGAGGGCACTCCTGCCTGGCGCACTGATCTCTACGCCAGTTGTGGCACATTGATGACCCACGCCGAGAGCATAGCTCTGTTTAAAGAAGCCAAGGTCAAGATGACGCCTGAACTCAAGTCCGCCAGTGTGCCCATGCCCTTCGATGGCTTTAGCCAACAGGACTATGCTCAGAAGATGATCGACGAATATCAGGCCGCCGGGGTACCGGCAAAAGATGTCTATCCCCAGTCATTTAATCTGGAGGATGTGCAATACTGGTTGGCCAATAACGCCGATTTTGGCAAGCAGGCCGTCTATCTGGATGACAGGTATGACTCAGACAGCAGCTTTAACCCCAATGATTTGGCCCATTGGCAGGCCGATATGCAAAGGCTCAAGGCGCTGGGAGTCGAAATCATTGCGCCGCCCTTGTGGGTATTGGTGGCTCTGGATGACAGCGGCAAGATAGTTCCCTCGGCCTATGCTCTGGCGGCCAAGGAAGCCGGGCTTAAAATAATCACTTGGTCACTGGAACGTTCTGGCCCCCTGGCGCAAGGCGGTGGTTGGTACTATCAGAGCATCAGCGATGGCATCAACAACGATGGCGATGTCTATCAACTGCTGGATGTACTGGCCAAAGAGGTAGAGGTCTTGGGTGTCTTCTCCGATTGGCCGGCAACTGTGACTTATTACGCCAACTGCATGGACATATAACGGGTGTGAGCAACAAAGAGGGCGCCCATTGGCGCCCTCTTCAGTATTTGATGATAGAAACCGATTATCAGAGGAACAACTCTTTGATATTTCTCAAATCGCCCTTGCCTTCAGCCAGCTCTTGCGGGCTCAAACCGGAAACTTCATGAGGGAATACCAGCCATTCATCCGAGGCATGGATATAGTAGTCAGGCTTCAGTGGCACCGCAGTGTTCTGTGGCTTGTAGTAAGGACAAGCGATACGGATATCCTTGGGCATGTTCAGTCGCATCAGCTGACCGAGTTTCTCCTTCAGTGCAAAGATACTGCGGCCGGAGTCAAAAACATCATCAACAATCAGCAAACCATCATCGGCATTAGCATTTTCAACAATGTAGTGCAGACCATGAACCTTGATCTCCTTGCTCTGCTTGTCTGTGCCTATGCCGTAGTAGGATGAAGTACGCACCGCAATATGGTCGGTCTCCACTTTTTTGAAGTCGAAAAACTCCTGTACCGCAATCCCTATCGGGGCGCCGCCACGCCAGATCCCAACAATAAACTGTGGCCGAAAGCCACTGTCATAGACCTGTGCTGCCAGACGAAATGAGTCCTCCAGCAATTCCTGTGCGGTAATAAAGCGTTTTTCTGTCATAGGTATGCGACCCCATCTTGTTCTATTTTGTGTGCTTCGCTGTCTGCTTTTGGCAGGTACTGAATTGGAGGCCGGTTCCAAAATCCGGAGTGGCTTCCACCATTGTAGGCAGGCAGAGGATTTTGGGCGCGCATTTTATAACAAATTTTTCTTTGGCGCTGTGCCAAATGCACATTCTTGTGTCTCAGGCGACAAAAAATCTTCTCCAGTCGCTCAGCTCTAGTTGAGCAATATCTACTTTATTCACTTAAGCATGTTCAATTAATAAATAACAAACTAATTAACAAAGATTTTCTAACAAGACAAAACCAGCAAGTGAATAATTAGTCATTTTTTATGATTAGTTATTGATTGATGCGTTAGAACTGGCTATAGTGCCAGCCATACGGTTCTTCAAGAGTATCTTCAATGATGAAAAAATCCCTGCTTCTGGCCACTGTCACGGCTTTGCTGTTGACCGGCTGCGGTAAAGATCAAGATGTACTGGTCGTCGGTACCAATGCTGCCTTCCCTCCATTTGAATATATGGGGGGCGCCAATGGTGATGAGGTAAAAGGGCTGGATATCGATATTGCCAAGGCGATTGCCGCCGACGCCGGTAAAACTCTCAAGGTAGAAAACCTCAAGTTCGACTCTCTGATAGTGGCGCTGAACTCAGGCAAAATCGATTTTATCGCCTCCGGCATGACAATCACGGATGAGCGGCAAAAGAGCGTCAACTTCTCCACGCCTTACTACGAAGCCACCCAAGTGGTGATAGTCAATCAGGACAGCCAGATATTCAGCACTCCGGCTGATCTTGCCGGCAAGAAGATTGCGGTGCAGCTGGGCTCCACCGGCGACATCATGGCCAAGGAACTCAAGGCCGAAGTCGTGGCCTTCAATACGGGTTTTGAAGCCTTTATGGAGCTGAAAAACCACAAGGTAGACCTGGTACTGTTCGACAGCCAACCGGCGGCCACTTATCTGGCCAAGAACCCCACTCTCAAACAACTGGATATCGACTTCTCACCCGAGTTTTACGGTATTGCAGTCTCCAAGAATCAACCCGAACTGCTCGGCCAGATCAATGCCACCCTGTCACGGCTGCAAAGCTCAGGTGAATACCAACAACTCCTTGAAAAGTATCAGAAGTAATCTTAGATGGATGCAATAATTTCTTCGCTGTTTACCCCCATAGGGGAAGACGGCATGATCGGTATTTTGCTGATCCTAAACGGCCTCAAGGTCACCTTGACTGTGACCTTCTTCGCCATGATCCTCGGTGCCATTCTCGGGGTGCTCACCACCTTGATGGGTATGTCCGAGCGCTGGTATCTGCGCTGGCCGGCCAAGCTGTATGTCGGGGTGATCCGCGGTACCCCTGTAGTGGTTCAACTGGTGATCCTCTACTTTATCGTGTTGGCCGCCATGGATGTCGACAAGGTGACAGCCGCCATCATCGCCTTTGGCCTCAACAGTGGCGCCTATATCAGTGAGATCATCCGTGCCGGTATCCAGGCGGTTGACAAGGGCCAGGCCGAGGCCGCCCGCTCTCTGGGGATGAGCCATTCACTGACCATGCGTGAGGTAGTGTTGCCACAAGCAATCAAGAATATTCTGCCGGCGCTCGGCAATGAATTTATCGTGCTTTTGAAAGAAACGGCCGTCATCGGCTTTATCGGTGGTGTGGATCTGATGCGTGCCGGTGAAATCATCCGCAGCCGAACCTTCGAAGATGTGGTGCCGCTGCTGACTTGTGCCCTTATCTATCTGTTGTTGACCTACAGCTTCACCTGGCTGTTGGGTAAGTTTGAAGCGAGGCTGAAACAAAGTGATTGAGATAACCAACCTGCACAAGTACTACAGCAAACTGGAAGTACTCAAAGGCATAGATCAGCATATCGCCAAGGGAGAAGTGGTCAGTATTATAGGCCCCAGTGGTAGTGGCAAGAGTACTTTTCTTCGCTGTATCAACCTGTTGGAGCAACCGACTGAAGGCGAAATACGGATAGCCGGTGAATCGATAACGGCGCCGGGGGCCTGTGTCGACAAGCTCAGACAGAAAGTGGGCATGGTATTCCAGCACTTTAACCTGTTTCCCCACAAGACAGTGTTGGCCAACCTGACGCTGGCACCGGTCAAGCTGGGGTTGATGAGTTCGGCCGAGGCCGAAGCCAAGGCTTTGGGACTGCTGGGTAAGGTTGGCCTGGCAGATAAGAAAGATGCCTATCCATCCAGTTTGTCCGGCGGCCAGAAACAGAGGGTGGCCATTGCCAGAGCCCTGACCATGTCTCCCGAACTGATGCTGTTTGACGAACCCACCTCGGCGCTGGATCCGGAAATGGTCGGCGATGTACTGGATGTGATGCAATCTTTGGCTCGCGACGGCATGACCATGGTGATAGTCACTCACGAAATGGGGTTTGCCCGCAAGGTGTCTGACAGGGTGATCTTCATGGATGAAGGGGTGATCCAGGAAGCGGGCACGCCGGAGCAGATTTTCAATGCGCCGCAAAATCCCCGTACTCAAGGCTTCCTTGCCAAGGTGCTGCGCTGAGCACAGGGGAACTTTTTAGTACAAAAGTGCCATAAATCTGCCATCTTTGTTCTCTATGTTGGGTGCTTTCCCAAACGCCCAATATAGAGAGGTTATTCGTGCGTCAATCCCATCAAGTCGCAGCATTGTCACTGCTGTCTCTGGCCCTGCTGGCCGGCTGCAACTCAGATAACGACACTCAAACTCCCGAGCCGGTAACGGGTCGCTGGCTCAAAGGCGATCTTCATGTTCACACTGCGGTTTCCCAGGATGCCAGAGAGACCCAGGCCGATATTCTCAAGTGGGGCTTCGAGGACTTTGGCCTGGATTATATGAGCCTGACCAACCATATGCGCAACAACAGCCAGGACAATGAAGATAACGATCTAGGCGGCATTCTCTTCTATGATGCCCTCACCCGCTACGAAAAACCCGGACTCGCCAGCCTGATGCCCAACTACCCGGGCAAGTTGGTTTACTCCGGCTTTGAGTGGGATATGCCGACTCACGAACACTTCAATATCGCCATATTGGCCGATGAACAGCAGACTCTGGATGCGATTAAAACCTTCGAGTACAGCTTCAGTGCCAAGAATGAGCCGAAGGATTTCGCAGCCGAAGATCTCGCCGCCTGGGAGGCCGCCGGCGTCAAGCGTCAGAATCAAACCCATGCAGATGCCGTAGCGGCGCTCGCCTGGCTGCAGCAACACTTCCCCAAACAGAGCTACGGCATGCTCAATCACCCCAGACGCTATCTCGACAGCTACACCATAGCCGAAGTCAGGGAGCTTCACGATGCCGCGCCTGAGGTCTTCTTCCTGGTGGAAGGCATGGTTGGCGGCCAGTTCAGTGGCAACCGCGGTGACTATGGTGACAGATCGAGCGGTGTTTACGGCGGTGTCGATCCCGTCGTGGCCGAAGTCGGCGGTTGGTGGGATGCGCTGCTGGGCGAAGGGCGCAGGATTTGGAACATGGGTAACTCGGATATTCACTTCAAGACCAGGCCACCTTACGCCAGCAGTTATTATCCCGGCGAATACGCCAAGAATTACACCTGGGTTGAGGGTGAAGGCACCCAGGCCCTGCTGGAAGGGCTACGCTCGGGGAACAGCTTTGCGGTATTTGGCGATCTCATCGATGGGCTGGATTTCCAGATGAATACAGGTGATCAAACCATCACTATGGGACAAACCTTGAGCGCCAAGGCCGGTGACAAGGTCACTATCAAAATCAGGTTCCGCAGCCCTGAGCTGAATAACAAGGAAAGCGATATCGGCAATGAACACTACGCCGGCATTAATCCGGGAGTACATCATATCGATTTGATTGCCGGCGATATCGGTGAACGGGCCAAGCCGGGAACGGCTGCCTGGCAAAAGGAAACCAACGACAGCACACGGGTGATCAAGTCATTCACCCAGGCCGACTGGCAAAAAGACAGCGATGGCTTCTACAACATGAGCTTCAGCTTTATCGCCGATGGCAAGCAGTATTTCCGCTTGCGTGGCACCAATCTGGATTACAACGTCAGCGGCTTGACCAACAAGGGCACGCCACTGCGTTCAGAGGTGCTGCCACAGGCCGAAGGGGAGCAAGTGCAGCAATGGTACAACGACATCAATGAGCGTAACTACGGCGATCTCTGGTTCTATTCCAACCCGCTGTTTATCACCACGCAATCCTGACTAAGTTCTGCACTCAGGCGGGACGCGGCAACTGCCCGTCCTGCAAAAAGTCTTTTAAAAACCAGGTCAATGGCATGCTGCGGCTATTACGACGACTGAAAGCCACCTTGTCGGCCGAGCTTTGGCAGATCCAGTATTCACACTCCTGCGGCTCGGTTGATTGCAACACCAAAGGATCGTGCAGCGCCAGGTTAACGCCCTCTTCGGCTCTGGCCGAAGTGTAGCGGATCATCTGCGCCTGCTGTTGCAGCAGCCAGGCACCCATAGCCTGGGTATAGGTATAGTTCGACTTGTGAGTCAGTTGCTGCTGCACTTCCCGCCCCTGCAATAGCGTCAGGTCGGCACAATCGCGGGCATTGATATCCACAGAGTACAGCATATGCTCAGAGCGCAGCGGCTCCAGATAAGGCTCCAGCATGTCGGCCATAAAGACAAAACGATAGTAAGCAACTTCGGCCAAACAGGTCTGCCAGGATTCACTGGCATAAAAGAAGCTTTCCATTGTGATACTGCCAAAGCGCGAGCCATGGCGCAGCGGCGGATAACGAAACGGGGTCTTGAGCAGATAATGCAAGTGCTCTGTTCCACTTCGGTAAGGCGGTTTAACCTCATCGAGCAGAGACTCAAGCAGCATCTGTTCGTCAAAATCATCCACCAGGCTCAGGGTGGCTGCTTCTTCCTGGGACTCGACCAGGCGATAACCGCGGCCAAGGTAGGGGCGAGGGAAAAAGTCCTGCGGCTCTAACGCGCTAAAATCCATTTTCAGTTATTTGTCTCCTGTCACCGGCTATGGCTGTCAGACCTTGCCTCGCATCGCATCCAGATATTGGTTAACACTCACCAGGCCAACCACGGTTTGCAATAAAGTCTTGGGGGTCCCATTCAGCGCCTTGTTGGGGCTGTTGAGCCAGTGACGCATAAAGGCTTTCTCACCACCCGCTATGGCATACAACGAGCGATACAGGCGGATAAGCTGCAACTGCAGTTCCCCCTGCTTGGAATCGGGTTTAAACCCCTTGCCGCTGTTACGGCTCAAGGTGCTGGGATTAACACCTATGATACGGCTGGCCTCGGCCTGGGTAAGTTGTAACTCGCTGCAAGCATTGGAAAACGCCTTGAATAATACCTCGGCTGCATTGGCTTTCTCTAGGGTATTCATCTTTGCTGCTCCGCCATAAACCTGTCCATATATTAACCAAGACATACAGCAAACGCAATTTAATACCCAAAAAAACATGCAAACGCAATCTTGTTGGCACCGAGAGGTGGTTCCCCACCAGCGTACTTTCAATTTATTTTTGATATAGCTTGCAGCAGAAACACTGTTGTAAAGCGCAACAGAGATCGTAGAATGCCAAAACAATTTCAGCCTCATTTGTCCGGAGCAGTGACATGACAGATCTGACATACCTTGCCAAAAAGCGCTATACCACCAAGGCTTTTGATCCCAACAAGAAGATCCCCCAGGATAAAATTGAAGATCTGCAGAGTCTGCTGCAGTTCAGCCCTTCCTCGGTGAACTCCCAGCCATGGCACTTTGTACTGGCCGCGACAGATGAAGGCAAAGCCAAAATTGCCGAGTCTACTGCAGACTATGGCTTCAACACGCCAAAGATCCTCAACGCTTCCCACGTGGTAGTACTCTGTACCCGCAACAACATGGACGAAGCCCATCTGCTGCGTCTGCTTGAGCAAGAAGATGCCGATGGCCGCTTCGCCGACGAAAACGCCAAGCAAGGCCAACACAACGGCCGCTCTTTCTTCACCAATATGCACAAGTTCGAACTTAAGGATCTGCAGCACTGGATGGAGAAACAAACCTATCTGGCGCTGGGTACTCTACTGCTGGGCGCCAGTGTATTGGACATAGATGCAACCCCTATTGAAGGCTTCGATGCCAGCAAACTCAATCAGGTGTTGGGCCTCAGAGAGCAAGGCTTCACCGCCAGCGTGGTTGTGGCTCTTGGCTACCATGACGAGTCTGACTTCAACGCCAAGCTGCCCAAGTCTCGCCTGCCTCAAGAAGAGCTGTTTACCAAGATCTAACGAGGAACGAGTTTACATCATCCCTTTCAGAACCCGGCTCCACGCCGGGTTCCATTATTTTCACCTTGCACCCACGGACACCTGTGGCATAGTAGATTTTATCGTCAGTTCAGGATGAATGATTGCTACCATGCTGCTTGCCAAACCCGCGCTGGCCCAGCCAGAGACCACTGAGGTCAAGCCGACCCGACTCAAGGGCGATAACCCGCTTATCTGGCCGCTGCTCAGCTTGCTCAAACGCAGCAACCGCTCCTGGAAGGTGCATCACCTCGCCACCGAATTACAACAGCAGGGACTGATGCACGACTTGGATCCTCTGCCCGAGAAAGATCTGTTCAAACGCAACTTCCTGTTGATGAATGCCCTCTATGAACTGCAACACATGCTGTTGCCAGGCCAATGGCTGCAGGTACAGGCCATGGATATCATATTGCTGCGGATCCCACCGGCCAATGTGCTGCAACTGCAACAGGATGACTCAGCGCTTAGAGACTACTACCTCGACTGGAACAACTACGACACCTGCGTCAATGTTGTTCGTGAGATGCTGGAGTCCTTCTGGAACAGTTATCAGGATTATATTGGCGTGCGTCCCGGCCGTTTTGCCCAACGAGAGGCACTGCGGGTATTGGAGCTGGAAGCCGACGCCAGCGACAAGGAGATCCGTCGCCAGTGGCGTAAACTGGCGCTGAAGTGGCACCCGGACAGGCAAGGTGGTGATGCCGCCAAATTCAGACAGATCTGCGAAGCCTGGCAAGCCCTGCGAGGTTGAATAACCAGGCAAACCGTCAAAGCTTAGCCTCGCTCACAGAAATGGCCGCCAAAGGTGCCGACGCTTAAGTCATAATTAAGCCAGTCACACTAACCTGACAGCAAAGGGCGCTGCGCCCGGTCAATTCTGAGGAGATTATTTTGCTCAAGCCACTGGTTGCCGCAATGGCACTTACCCTGATCCCGCTGGCCGCCAACGCCGCCGACTTTATCGAAGGTAAACACTATACCCAGATAGCCAAGAAAGGCAGTGAAGAACCCAAACTCACCGAGTTCTACTCTTTCTACTGTCATAACTGCTTCAGCATGGAAACCCAGTATCTGCCGGACATCAAGGCCGGTCTCAATAAAGAAGTCAGCTTTGACAGCAAGCATGTCGACTTTATGAACAGCGATCTGGGTACTGAGGTGATGAAGTCTCTGGCCATCATGCAGGAGCTGGGCGCGACTGATAAGCTGGTTCATCCTATGTTTGCCGCCATTCAGGGCGAGGAAGGGGCCCATGGCCAT
Organism: Shewanella algae; assembly: GCF_009183365.2. Lineage (NCBI taxonomy): Bacteria > Pseudomonadati > Pseudomonadota > Gammaproteobacteria > Alteromonadales > Shewanellaceae > Shewanella > Shewanella algae. The sequence goes on along the minus strand of NZ_CP068230.1, from coordinate 1,090,290 downwards.
GACCATTCTGCTCCTGGACACAAGCACACCTCTGCCATCAATAGCCGCGACGATATCAAGCAATTGTTTGCCGCCAACGGCGTCGATGTCAGCCAGTATGATGCCTTGGCCGACAGCAAGAAAATCAATGATGTCATCGCCCTGTGGCGTAAGCAGCAGAATGAATTTGCCATCCAGAGCGTGCCAAGCTTCGTGGTAAACGACAAATATATGATTAACCTGGGAGAAATTCGCACTCTGGGCGAACTGACCGATCTGATCAATTTCCTGGCTACCGAAAAAGATGCCAAGCAAGATGAAGGCGGCAGCCTGGGTTGGTTGTTCCTGGCCTTTGCCGGTGTCGCCGCCGTCACCAGACGTCGCCGCTGAAATCAGACGGTATAGCGATAAAGCGCGATATTCTCAAACAAGTCAAAGGCCACCCGGAGGTGGCCTTTTTGCTATCTAATGTCTATTAGGGAAGGTGCGAATAAGTCCTCGTGGCACTCTGGCTTGCACAACAATTGGCGTTCAAGGCATCTGACTGAAGGCATGCCGGGGCCTGTCGAAGTCGGATAACGCAGAGAGCCGGTTGCTGTGAAAGCCCCGAAGGGCGTGGCTTACAGGCCTGCCTGCTGTGTTGTGCCTCTTGCAAAGGGCTAAGGCCATTTGCTGCGAACCACGCCTTGCATCCAGGCCCGTAAGCCGACGCAGAGCACACATGGGACTTGTTCACACCTTCCTTAGCCTCTACACGGTTAACCACCGAGGATCCGCTTCCACCAAGGCAGAGGTTCACCGCAGTTGGGCGCCGGATGATAACTGTCGGCCAGCGCAGGTACCGCCACCACATTACGGCAATCGGCTTGTTTCGCCGCACCTGTATCCCGGTCGAAATAGCCCTGCACCACGCCGTTGACCGGCGGCAACCTCAGCCCCAGCGGCGGCCGCTCGGCGAGGAAGCGTTGATAAACCGTCATGGCACCACTGCTACCATAGAACTGGGTCTTGCCGTTGTCATCGCGGCCAACCCAAACGGCGGCAACGTTACGCTCGTCAAACCCGGCAAACCAGGAGTCGCGGCGGTCGTTGCTGGTGCCCGTCTTGCCCGCCAGCATCACGCCGGGGAAGGCCGCCCCTAGACGCGAAGCCGTGCCGGACTCCACCACCTTGGTCATGGCGTACTGCACCAGATAGTTAGCCGCAGGCGTTATCGCCTCATGGCGTGGCATACTGGCCACAGGCAGGGGCTGGTTGTCGCTGTCCAGCACGGCTGTCACCGCATTGAGCTGACGATAACGGCCACCGTCCGCCAGGGTCTGATATACCTGCGCCACCATCAAGGGGGAACCGTTCACTGCGCCGAGCAACATAGAAGGATAAGCCGATACAGCTTCATTCCAGCCGGCCTCTTTTAGCGTCGCGGCCACGGCATCGACACCGACATTCATCCCCAAATTCACGGTCGGCACATTCATCGATTTCTTGAACGCCGTCAACAGTGGCACCTGGCCACGGAACTTGCGATCCACATTCTGTGGCGACCAGGTCTTGCCCTGTTCATTCTTGAGGGTAATGGCCTCATCTTTGAGTGGGCTGGCGAGATTGAACTTGCTGCCCTGAGCCAGCGCCGTGGCATAAACAAAGGGCTTGACCAGTGAACCTATGGGACGGCGAATTTCCACCGCCCGGTTGAAACCCTCGTAACCCGGCACCTTGTCGCCCACCATGGCGGCGATCCCGGCGCTGTACTTGTCGGTCACCACCATGCCTACCTGCAACTCTTTATCTTTCTTGCCAAGCTCCTTCAGGGTTCGCTCAACGGCGTTTTCGGCGGCTTCCTGCGCCATGGGATCCAAGGTGGTATAGACCTTGACGCCGGACTGCTTCAGCAGCGCCGCACCATAGCGATCCTTGAGTTCCTGTTTGACCACGGCAAAGAAGGCCGGCAGTTTCTGGTGCACAGGTTTGTCCGAGCGCCTTAATCCCAGCGGCGACTCCGCTGCCGCCTTGTATTGGTCGACAGAAATTTTGCTGCCTTCCATCAAGAGCCTGAGCACCAGATCGCGCCGCTCCTGAGCCCTGTCAGGATAGCGCCAGGGGTTGTAGTAAGATGGCCCCTTGATGGCGGCGACCAGGAAGGCTTGCTGCGCCAGGGTCAGCTCTCCGACCGGGCGGCCAAAATAGAATTGCGATGCCAGCCCCATGCCATGTACGGCTCTGGATTTGTCCTGTCCCATGTAGACCTCATTGAGATAGGCCTCGAGGATTTCATCCTTGCTGTAACGAAAATCGATAATCAGCGCCATCAGGGCCTCTCTGGCCTTACGGATCAAGGAGCGCTCGCTGGAGAGGAAGAAGTTCTTCGCCAGCTGCTGGGTCAGGGTCGAGCCGCCCTGTACCGTGCGACCGGCACTGATATTGACCAGCAGGGCACGGGCGATGGCAAAGGGGTTCACCCCGTGGTGTTCATAGAAGCTGCGGTCTTCCACCAGAATAAGCGCTTCGACTATGTTTTCGGGGATCTGTTCGGTTGGTACAAACAGCCTGTCCTCACCATCGCCGGCGATGATCCTGTCCAGCAGTACAGGTTCGAGATGAAACACCGCCAGTTGGCGTTTGTCGCTCATACGCGCCACCGAAGTGACGCCGTTGGAGTCGAAACTTATCATCACCCGCTGCTCTGCCTGGCTCCCCTCAGGATGCAGGAAGGGGCGGCGCCACAGCTCGATTCGGGTACTGGAGGCAGAAAACTCCCCCACCTGGCGCGGATTGGCCACCTTGCGATAGCCCAGCAGTTTAAGTTCGGCCATCAGCTGGGCATGGCTCACCGCCGCCCCGGGATAGAGTGCCATGGAGCGACTGAACACCTGCGCCGGCAAGTGCCACTTCTGCCCTTCAAACTTACGGGCGATGATCTGATCCAGGTAGATACAATAGATAGTCAACGCCGCTACCAGAATAAGGGCCAGCTTCCAGGTTATCGACCATAACCTGCGCCATAGCCCGGGGCTTTGCTGCGCCGGTTTGCTCTTGCTGCTGGTTTTTCTGGTACTTTTTTTCGTGGTACTTTTCTTGGTGGTCATGCTTATCCCAAAATTTACTGCTGGATATTCAAGGTCTTTTTCTTGGTGAATTTAGTCGGCAAAGTATTGGCCGGATCGTCGGGCCACAGGTGTTTAGGGTAGCGCCCACGCATCTCTTTTTTCACCTCGACATAGGGCCCTTGCCAAAAACTGGCCAGATCGGCCGTCAGCGCCAAAGGGCGCTGCGCCGGAGACAAGAGTTCCATGGTTACGGTCAACTCCCCTTGCAGCAGCCGCGGGCTTTCGGCCATGCCCAGCGCTTCCTGCAGACGCACACTCAGCAGCGCCCTGCCGCCGGCATCATAGCGGATCGGTGCCCGGGTGCCCGTGGCCATTTTCCAATGGCTCGGCAGCCATTCATTCAGTGTCTGCAGCACCTGCCACTCGAGGCGATTGAGCAGCAGCTGCTTGATATCCAATGCCATTAATCCCTTTAGCTGCTTGATATCGCTCAAAAACGGCTCCAACCACTCCTCGAGAGAATCCAGCAGCGCCGGATCGCTGTTGTCCGGAAATAGGTTCGGATCTTTGGATCTTGCCAGTGCCAGCCTGAACTGGAGCTGCCTGACATCCTCATCCATATTGAGCAGCGCCAAGCCTTTACTGCGCAGCAGCGCCATAATCGCCTGAGCCCTCAGCTTGGGATCCGCCTCTTTCTCGGCCTCCCGCTTGAGTATTATCTCCCCCAGACGCAGTTGGCGCTCGGCAAAGAAACGTCCCTTGGACTCATCCCAGCCCGCCTGCTGTTGCCAGGTACAGAGAAAGGCCAGCTCATTTTCCAGCAATCCCGCCGGTAATTCGGCCGCCAGATAGATGCGGCCGGCGCTGCGGCCCTCGGTCTCCTGGTAATCGGCCACCACCAGAAACTCGCAGCCGCTGAGGCTGTCACCGGCATCGAGCACCACGCCGCTGCCATTGGCCAGCTGATAGCCCTCGACGCCTCTTGCCTTGGCTATCCTGTCAGGAAATGCCAGCGCCAACAACAGGGCGCAATCGGCACGATTCGCCAATTTCAGAAAATCCGCCGCCTTGCCGTTAAGCCCTAAGCGTCTGAGCCAGTTGCCGACTTGTCTGGCTTCAAGGCCTTGAGTGGCCTGAGAAAGTTTATCCATGATATCGGCGTTGTTGCCCGCAAGGCTTCTGGCCTCCAATAAGGCAGCCAGCAGACAAGCCAGACCGGCGAGCTCGGGGTCGCCGCGCGCCTGCCCCAAACTCTGCGCCCGGAGCAGCATGTGCGCCAACCGTGGCTGCACCCCCAGTGCATAGGCCGCGCGGCCATGGGCGGTAAGCTTACGTTGCGGGTCAACCAATTGCAGCGACTGTAACAGCTGCCAGGCCACCGCCTCATTGGCTCTGGCCGGTAGTGTCAGTAAAGGCAAGTCACTGAGGCTGTGCACACCCCAGCAGGCCGCATCCAGGGCCATGGAGAGCAAGTCGGCATGCAAGATTTCCGGTTCATCCGCCTGCGGCAAGCGGCCGTGCTCCTCCTGGCCCCAAAGCCTTAAGCAAAAACCCGCACTGGTGCGCCCAGCCCGCCCGGCTCTTTGAGTGGCCGATGCCTGGCTGATACGCTTGAGTCCCAAACGGGTCACGCCGCTGCGGGGGTTGAAACTGGCCTGGCGCTTGTAACCACTGTCCACCACCAGAGTAATCCCCTCTATGGTCAGACTGGATTCCGCCAGGTTGGTGGACAGCACCAGCTTACGCTCACCGGCATTGGCCGGGGCAATCGCCGCATCCTGCTCTTTGGCACTCAGTGAGCCGTAGAGAGGACAAATGCGCACATTGGCCGCAACTCTGGATTGCAGATAGTGCTTGAGGCGCTGAATTTCCCCCTGTCCCGGCAGGAAGGCGAGTATCGAGCCCTGTTGCTGCGCTTCGCTAACCCCCAAAGCACTGGCCTGTTGAGGGTCCAGCAGCGCCAGCAACTGCCGCCCCATATGTTCAAGCCAAGGTGCCATGCCAGAGCCGGAACCCGAACCGCTGCGCCTCTGCGCCGAAGCGGCGCTGTAGGCGATAGTCACAGGGTAGCTGCGGCCCTCACTGGCAAGCAGCTTGGCATCCGGCATCAAGGTTTGTAACGGCAGGCCTTCGAGCGTTGCCGACATGGCCAGCAAGTGTAAATCGTCCCGCAATGAGGCCTGCACTTCCAGTGCCAGCGCCAGACCGAGATCTGTGCTCAGATGGCGCTCATGGATCTCATCGAAAATGATCATGGCAACGCCCTTGAGCTCAGGGTCCTGCTGGATCATGCGGGTCAGTACCCCCTCGGTGATGATCTCGAGTCGGGTGTTGCCGCTGACCTGACTCTCACCGCGAACCCTGAACCCCACCTCTTGCCCCAGTGCCTGCCCTCTTTGGCGCGCCAAAAAGCCGGCGATGGCCCGCGCTGCAACCCGCCGGGGCTCCAACATGAGGATCTTGCCGTCGATTTCCGGCCAGTCGAGCAGTGCCAAGGGCAGCGCGGTGGATTTACCGGCTCCGGTAGGCGCCTCGAGGATAACTTGCCGACAAGTGGCCAAGGTTTGGCGCAGTTGAGGCAACAGGGATTGAATGGGTAAGTCGTTCAAGATTCAGGGCATGGCTTACAAAAACAGGCGCTCAGTGTAACCAGTTTCAGCCGCCGTGGCTAACAGGAAGGCCCTGAGCATGTCCTGCAAACTACACCAGGTATCCTGATGTCAGTCTGTGCCAGCCTGTATGAATCAATAAGCATTGGCACAACTGCGGTTGGACTCACTCAGCTCAAGTAAGGGCCTGGGCTTGCCTATGGCGTAGCCCTGAGCATAATCCACCCCCAGCTCCTGCAGTTTCGCCACTATGGCCTCGGTTTCCACAAACTCGGCAATAGTTTGAAACTCCATCTGCCTCCCCAACTGGCACATGGCGGCAATAATCGCCTGATCCGCCTTGTCTTCACAGAGATTGAGCACAAACTGGCCGTCAATCTTCACATAATCCACCGCCAACTGTTTAAGGTAAGCAAAAGAGGAAAAGCCGGCACCAAAGTCATCCATCGCCAGCTTACAACCCAGGGGTTTAAGCAGCTCAATCAACCTGTGGGCCTGCTCAAGCTGACTGAGAACCGAAGTTTCGGTGATTTCGATACACAGCTTATCGACCAATTCGGGTTCGGCCAGCAGGCGCATCTCAAGCCAGTCCATAAACTCCTCATCCTCGAGCGAGGACGCCGAAAGGTTCAGCGACACCAAAGACAGGGATTGCCACAACTCAAGATGCCGATTGCCCCAGAGCAGCAGATGATCTATCACCCAGCGATCCACTCTGGACGCCAGGTTATAACGCTCGGCCGCCGGCAGAAATATCGCCGGAGACAGCATCTCCCCCTCCTCCTGATACATACGCAGCAAGATCTCCAGATGCATGCCGCTATCTGTAGCCTCCAGCGGGCGGATCTCCTGGAAATAGAGCTCAAATCTGTCATTGGCCAGGGCTCCAAGGACATCGACCGAGGCGGTCATTTCGCTGTAGAGCCGCTTGAGGCGGGGATCGCTGCTGTCGTAGAGTAACCAGCCGTTGCGCCCCTGCTCCTTGGCCAGGCGGCAGGCGGCATCGGCCTGGCCCATGACGGTATAAATGTCCTGGGCTGCCGGATCCAACTGGGCTATGCCTATGCTTGCCGAGACCCCGTGTTTGCGGTTTTCCCAGTTGAATTCGTGATTGAACAGCTGCTGACAGATACGCTCGGCGATATGTTTGGCCGACTCTGGGTTGCAAAAATGCATCAGGATCCCGAACTCATCGCCGCCGAGCCTGGCCACCACATCCCCCTTGCGCACCAGCTGCTTGAGCCGCTGCGCCACCTGACACAAGAGCCTGTCACCCGCGATATGACCGCTGACATTGTTGATCACCCGAAACTGGTCCAGATCCACAAAGGCAATACACACAGGCGGCGCCTGTTCCTCGCCGAGCACTTTGGCCAGCAGGGCTTCAAAATGCACCCGGTTGGGCAGGCCGGTCAGCGCATCATAATTGGCATGAAATGACAGCTCGCTGGCCAATCTGTGGCGTTCACTGACATCCTCGGCCATCAGCACCAAAGTACGCTTATCAGCCTTACTGCGGCTGAAACTGAGTTTTTGCCAAGAGAGCTCCTGTCCATGCAGAAAACCAACCTCACACCAGGCCTGATTCAATACCCCATCGCGTACCACGGCCAGGGTATCGAGCAAAATCCCCTTGTCATCCTCACGCACCAACGCCAGCAGATCCTTGCTGTCACCGGCCACCAGTGTCTGCTTGGCTATCCGATTCATCATGGTCAGTTGGTTGCTGCTGTCCAACTGCCCGCAAGCCAGGGGTAACTGTTGGAACAGCTCCTGATACTTGCGCTCACTGGCCAGCAGCGCCAAGGCGATGCGGGTCAGCTCCATTGCCGAACCTATCATGGCAGCAGCATGGCTGAGTTCATTGATAAAGTCTTCCTGCCAGCGCTTTTCGCCGCCGCATTGCAGGGCGCCAACGGCGATATGGGTATCCCCCAGATGCAGTGGCGGCAGCACCAACAGGCTGCGTACCTGCCACTGGCGTAAGAAACGTTTCTCTTCCTGAGCTTCCTTGGGAAGCTCTTCAATACTGTCCAAGGTCAGGAGTTTGGGGTGGCGTAACAGATTGCGAAAAAAAGGCATGTTCCCCAGCCCCCACTCCCGGGAAGCTTGCTGAGTCTTGAATTGGGGTTTGAGGTAGAGATTGCGGGTCTTGAGTCGCCCCGGTGTCTTACCGGCCGCCAGCACAAACACCCCGTCACAATCCAATTGTCGGGTGATGATCTCCAGGGCGCGATCAACATTCTGCTCCAGGGTGATCAGCGGAGAATCGCTGAAGACATCCACCAGAGCATGTTGTAATTGATTGGCAAGACTCGCGGGCATAATGGGGTCATTTCCTTACGACTGTTTTTTGATCCAAAGAATCCATCCGATACCATTGCTTTTCATTCTCACCGAGTGAATCGACTCCTGTGTACAATGGTACAAGTCACAGTATAGGCCAAGGTCTTAACCGGGAACGAAAAATGAGCTCAATTACGCCTAAAAGGCTATTTCTGGGATTTGCGCCAACCACGGCAGAAAGATCAAGCTTGCTGACGTTGCAGCAAGCATGTGAACAAGCTGATGAACCGTCAGCCCCCGGTCTCAAAAAAGTGACAGAGGCCAATCTGCACCTTACCCTGGCGTTTCTCGGCCAGGTGACGGCAGAACAGCATAGGGATTTACTCGCTGCCATTCCCGGCTTACCCTTGAAACGCTTTCGGGTGCGGCTCGAGCATCTCTGTTTCTGGCCCGGGCCGAAAATACTCTGCCTGGCCGGCACAGCCGAAGATCCGGCACTAATGGCGCTCGCCGGGGCGGCGCAACAACTGGCGACAAACCTTGGGCTGCATAACAGCGAATATGATTACCGACCCCATATCACCTTGATGCGAAGGGCCGGCAACCTACCGAAACTCGAACATATTCCAACGCTCGATTTAACGCCAAGCGAGCTGCAACTCTACGAGTCTTTGAGTACTCCAACCGGCGTCGAGTACCGGATATTGGCCAGTTGGCCGTTAAGCGACTGAATCACTTAAGCGCCTTGTGCATCACCACGCAGTCGAGCACTATACCTCTTGGGGAGTGATATTGGCTTATCCCCTCACCGCAAAAGCCACAGCTACGATAGAAGTCGGCGGCATTGAGGGTAGACTCCAGCGTCAGCGCGGTCACGCCTCTTTCACGCGCCAAAGACTCGAGATGAGCGAGCAAGTCACGCCCGAGCCCTTGGCCCATGGCTTGTGGATGCACGAACAGGGCTTCAATTCGGTCGCTATCCAGCATGCCGGTCGCCAGTATTTTTCCCTGATGTTCGATTAGATAAAAGTCTCTCTCCACCATGGTGATAAAGACAGAGGGCATCTCGCCTTGGGTCCAAATTCTGAGCTCTGCCTTTGTGTAAAACCCCTGGCAACCGGCCTGAATAGCCAGATTACGGATATCCCAGGCAGTTTGTGCGTCTTCCTTTCTTGCCTTGCGTAACTTCATCCTGCACTTCCCTTTGTTGAAAAAATAGCGATACACCGGCATTAAAAAAAGCCGCCCAGTGGGCGGCTTGGTTTGGGCGTTAATTCCCTATGACTCAGTCCGCCAACAGTTCGGCTATGGTCAACATACCATGAGTCGTGGCGCCTGCAGCCCAAAGGGCTGAAGCATTGTCTTCAAATGCGGCGGCCAGATCGATATGCAGCCAATCCACACCTTCATTGACAAAACGCCACAGGAAACCGGCAGCATTGGAAGCGCCACCGGCGCCGCCACCTTTTACCGGGCGGCTGTTGGCGGTATCGGCATAGGCAGAAGGGCACATCTCTTTATGCCAAGGCTCCAGCGGCAAAGGCCAAACATTTTCGGCCACTAGAGCCGCCTTTTGCTGTGTCAACGCCAGCAGTGGCTGGCTGGGGGAGAAGATGGCGTTATAGTTGCGGCCAACGGCCATCACGGCGGCGCCGGTCAGGGTGGCGGCATCGATAACCCGAGTCGCACCGCTGGCGCAGGCGGCCTGCAGACCATCGGCCAGCACCAGGCGTCCCTCGGCATCGGTATTGACCACTTCAACCGTGGTGCCGTTCTTGTAGGTCAGTATGTCTCCCAGCTTATAGGCACGACCACTGATCAGGTTCTCGGCGCAGCAGAGGTAGAGTTTGACCCGCTTGTCGAGACCGTTCTGAATCGCCAGCCCCAGCGCCGCAGTAACAGTTGCCGCGCCGCCCATATCCGCCTTCATGCCCAGCATGCCTTCGGAAGCCTTGATGCTGTAACCGCCTGAGTCAAAGGTGATCCCCTTACCTACCAGCGCGACGGACACGGGAGCATCTTCACCCAGAGGGTTGAAGTCCAGTTCCAGCAACGCAGGTGGCCTTTCGCTGCCGCGGCCAACCGCATGAATGCCTATCCACTGCTCCTGCAACAAGGCTTCCCCTTCAACTATCCGGTAGCTGACCTTGTCACCGCCGAGTTCGGCCAGCCAATTGGCCGCCTGCTGCGCCAGTTTCAGTGGTGGCAGGTTTTCCGGGGTTTCATTGATAAGACTGCGGGCAAACGATGCGCTGTAAGCCCTGCTGGTCAGCGCGCCCTTGAGTGCCTCATCACCGGCCCACTGGATCTCATGTCCGCCTTTGGCAGTGACAAAGCCCTGGGCAAAGGCCCACTGACTGTTGAGGTCCCACCCCTCTCCCACCAAAGACACTTGATTGATCCCCTGGTTACGCAGCTTGCGGGCGGCCATCTGGATTTGCCGCAGAACATCGTTTCCCTGCAGGTGGATCTGAGCCTGCTCAGCATTGTAGGTTACATCGGCTTTGCCCCAATGGGCCGCAGGGGCCTCATGGGTCAGCACTATCTTCATGGATTGACTCATTTCGATTCCTTCTTCTTTATGCAGTGAGCGCCTTCGCGCCACAATTGGTCCCAGTGTACTGCATTCCTGCCCGGCACTTGAAGCCCCGCGCCGAATGAGAATTGTTGCCAACTGTAAAGCCTGCTAGGCTTTGGGGTTTTCAACAACTTCAGGGAGATGGGGATGGAGTTTATCCCGCCACTGCAATCCGGCATTTTGATCCAAAGGTATAAACGCTTTCTGGCCGATGTCAGGCTGGATGATGGCACTGAGATTACCCTGCACTGCCCCAATACGGGTTCAATGAAGAACTGCCAGTTCCCCGGCGAGCGGGTTTGGTTCTCCTGTTCGGACAATCCCAAGCGTAAATACGCCCACACCTGGGAGCTGATGCAAACCCCTGAAGGCGACCTGATCGGTGTCAACACAGGGCGGGCCAACGCTCTGGTAGAGGAAGGGATCCAAACGGGTGTCATCAAGGAACTGCAGGGGTACCAAAACCTCAAGCGGGAAGTGAAGTACGGTGATGAAAACAGCCGTATCGATATCTTTCTCAGCGAAGGGGCAGAGGCTGATTGCTATATCGAAGTGAAGAACACCACACTCTTGGAAGAGGGTCATGGTTACTTTCCCGATGCTGTCACCAGCCGTGGTCAAAAACACTTGCGGGAACTGATGTCAGTGGTCAAAAGTGGCCAACGTGGGGTATTGGTGTTTTTAGTGCAACATACAGGGATAAAAACCGTATCAGCGGCCCGCCATATAGATTCAAAATATGCCGACTTATTGAACGAAGCCATAGATGCCGGGGTCGAAGTACTGGCCTATGCCACAAGCCTTTCACCTGAAGGCTTCTGGGTGGAATCAAGGCTCGAATTTGTTCGTCAGACAAGCCCCAAAAAGTGATAAAAAGTTGATTTAATCGGGTTTAGCAGACATATTCAAATAATTAGCAATAAGTAAATCGAAATATTTGCCTAGGTAGAGAGATTCTGATATAGATAGCGGCCGTTCATAAGAATGCCCTACGACGCAAATGGAAACAGGAGATGCGTTATGCCTGAAGGCACTAAAAAACTTGGTGTACTCGCTATCGCTGGTGTAGACCCTTACCAGGAAAAACCCGGTGAGGAGTACATGAACTCACAACAACTGAGCCACTTCAAGACCATTCTTGAAGCATGGAGGAATCAGTTGCGTCAAGAGGTGGATCGCACTCTTACCCATATGCAGGATGAAGCTGCAAACTTCCCGGATCCGGTTGACCGTGCCGCCCAGGAAGAAGAGTTCAGCCTCGAACTGCGCGCCCGCGACCGCGAACGTAAGCTGATCAAGAAGATCGAAAAGACACTGCAGAAAATTGAAGAAGATGACTTCGGTTTCTGCGAATCCTGCGGCGTCGAAATCGGCATCCGTCGTCTGGAAGCCAGACCGACAGCCGATCTGTGTATCGACTGCAAAACGCTGGCAGAGATCAAAGAAAAACAGATGGCAGGTTAATCTAATCTGCCGCAGCGCGGGGCCAAGTGTTACACTGGCCCCGCGTTTTTTTGTCACTCAGCCCTTGATGAACAACACTTCCTACATAGGCCGTTTCGCCCCCTCGCCTTCAGGCTCTTTGCATTTCGGCTCTCTTGTTGCCGCCCTCGGCAGTTATCTACGCGCCCGCTCAAAGCAAGGGCAGTGGTTGCTGCGAATAGAAGATATCGACCCCCCGAGAGAAGTCCGCGGCGCAGCCGATGACATAATGCGCACCCTGGAAGCCTTCGGCTTGCACTGGGATGGCGAAGTGCTGTACCAGAGTCGGCGTCTGCAGGACTATCAGCAACATATTGATGCCTTATTGAGATCCAATCAGGCCTACTACTGTCAGTGCACCCGCAAGCAGATCCAGCAAAGAGGTGGTGTTTACGACGGCCGCTGCAGGGAGTTGCAACTCAAGCAAGGTGCCATTCGCATTCACAACCAACTGGCGGTTGCCCGGTTTATCGATGGCCATCTGGGTAAAGTCTGTGTCGACCCAGCCTTCGCCGCAGAAGACTTTATTATCAAGCGCAGCGATGGTCTGTACGCCTATCAACTGGCGGTGGTACTGGACGACGCCTTTCAGGGCATCACTGAGATAGTCCGCGGCGCCGATCTCTTGGAGGCCAGTTGCCGACAGATAAGCCTGTTTCGCCAATTCGGATTTCAGGAACCGGGCTTTTTTCATCTGCCGCTGGCCAGCACCCAGGCAGGGCTCAAGCTTTCCAAGCAAAACCATGCCACACCGGTGGATAAACGCCATCCACAGCCGGCGCTGCTGGCGGCACTCGAGTTTCTCGGCCAGGCGGCTGTCACGCCCCAAGCCGATGTGACTCAGATGTTGGCCCAGGCGGTGGCTCAGTTTGATCCAGACAGCATTCCCAAGCAGACAGAGATCCTCATCGTCCGCTGATATACTCATCGCCTGCTATTTGGTATATCATAGCCGCCAGTTTTTAACCCTTATTTTGCGTTAACGTTCCGAGGTGTCCCATTTTTCGCCGTATCAGTCAGTTTTGTAAGCAGTTGTTTGACGATGGTCAGACAGCCAAGGCTCAACAAGAAGACAACACAGACACAGGTTTGAGCCTGGAGGTTATCCCGCGCGATGGCCACAGCATTTCCCGCAGACAGATTAGCGAGAATGCGCTCAAGGTTTTGTACCGCCTGCATAAGTCTGGCTTTCACGCCTATCTGGTTGGTGGCGGCGTACGCGATCTGCTGCTGGGACTGGAGCCGAAAGACTTTGACGTGGTCACCAATGCCACTCCGGAAGAGATCAAGAAGCTGTTTCGCAACTGCCGCCTGGTTGGCCGTCGTTTCCGCCTGGCCCATATCGTCTTTGGCCGGGATGTTATTGAAGTGGCGACCTTCCGCGGCCACCACGGCAACAGCGAAGAGAAGATTTCCAAGGTCAATTCGGCCGGACGACTGCTGCGCGACAATGTTTATGGTGACATAGATGAAGACGCCGAGCGCCGCGACTTTACCGTCAACGCCCTCTATTACAATATTGCCGACTACTCCATTCGCAGCTATGGCGGCGGTATTCATGATCTTAAGGCCAGAACCCTGCGACTGATTGGCGATCCCGAGACCCGTTATCGGGAAGACCCGGTGCGTATGCTGCGGGCCGTGCGCTTTGCCACCAAGCTTGGGATGTCCATCGAAAAACGCACTGCGGCCCCGATCAAGAGTTTGGCTCCGCTGCTGAAAGATATTCCGGCGGCGCGTATGTATGAAGAAGTGCTAAAGCTGTTTTTCGCCGGTAAGGCGCTGAACAACTATCAGATGATGCGCGAATATCAACTGTTTGCGCCCATTTTCCCTCTGGTGGAAAGTCTGCTGCGGGACGACCCCAAGGGCCCGGCCGCCAGACTGCTGAGCGAAATGATGCACAACACAGATGTGCGCGTCGGTGAAGACAAGCCTGTGACTCCGGCCTTCTTCTATGCCGCACTCCTCTGGTATCCGCTGCAAAACCGCGCCCAGGATATCGCCTTGGAGAGCGGTCTCAGCCCCTATGATGCCTTCTTTGCCGCCATGGGCGATGTGCTCGAACAGCAGTGCCGTTCGGTAAGCATTCCCCGCCGCTTCAGCACTCCGGCGCGGGATATCTGGCAGTTACAGATGCGCTTTGAACGCTCTCAAGGGGGCCGCGCCTTCAAACTGATGGAACATCCCAAGTTCCGCGCCGCCTACGATCTCTTGCTGCTCAGAGCCAATGCCGAAGGCGGCAATCTGGCCAAGCAGGCCAGTTGGTGGCAACAGTTTGTCGAGTCTGATGACGAGCAGAAGCAACAGCTGGTGCGCAGCGGCAGTAAGTCCAACGGCAGCCGCAACCGTAACGCCAATCAACGCCGGCGCCGCAAGCCTCGTCGCCCAAGCGAAAAACCACAGGCGGCCGAGTAAGATGACCGGAGTCTATGTGGCGCTGGGCGCCAACCTGGACTCTCCCGAGCGCCAGCTTGACAGTGCTTGCCTGGCGCTGCAGCAGCTGGCACGGCAAGACAGCTTTCGCGTTTCATCCTACTATCGTTCGGTTCCCATGGGCGATGTTCCCCAGCCGGACTATGTCAACGCGGTGGCCTATTTCGAGACCGAGCTGGCGCCGCTGGAACTCCTTGACGCCTTGCAGGAAATCGAGTTGCAGCAAGGGCGACAACGCCTGGTGCGCTGGGGCCCCAGAACTCTGGATCTGGACCTGTTGCTCTACGGCGATAAGCAGATACAGACCCCAAGGCTCACAGTGCCCCACTACGGCATCAAGAGCCGCGAGTTTGTCCTCATTCCACTGGAAGAGCTCAATCCTTCGCTGGTGTTGCCCTGCGGCACCGGCATAGCCACGCTGATCACCAATGCCATGCGCCAATCGCTGCAACTGATCCACCCCTCAGGCTGAGAACCTGAGCCGGATCGTTGCAGTCCAAAGCCGCATGGCATATAACACCACTTCACTCGGTTAATAAGAAGAGCATTATGTCTAAAATCACCACAGCGACCCTGCGTAAATTCAAGCAGGAAGGTAGAAAATTTACCGCTCTGACCGCTTATGACGCCAGTTTTGCCGCCGCTTTTGACAGCGAAGGTGTAGACGTCCTGCTGGTAGGAGACTCATTGGGAATGGTTCTGCAAGGTCACGATGATACCTTGCCGGTCAGTGTCGAGGAGATGGCCTATCACACCCGTTGTGTTCGCCGCGGCATCAGCCGCAGTTTGTTGATGGCCGACCTGCCCTTCATGAGTTATGCCACTCCCGAGCAGGCGATGACCAATGCTACCAAGCTGATGCAGGCCGGTGCCAACATGGTCAAGATTGAAGGTGGCCAATGGTTGCTGGAAACGGTTTCCATGTTGACCGAGCGCGGCATTCCTGTCTGCGCCCACCTGGGACTGACGCCACAATCAGTGCACGTGTTCGGTGGTTTCAAGGTACAGGGCCGCGATGCCGACAACGCCCAGCGGATCCTGGATGAGGCCAAGGCGCTGGAAGGTGCCGGGGCCCAGTTGTTGGTACTCGAGTGCGTACCGGCTTCGCTGGCACAACAGATAACCGAAGCGCTGCAAATTCCAGTGATCGGCATAGGGGCCGGCAAGGATACTGATGGCCAAATTCTGGTGATGCACGATGTACTCGGGATATCCAGCGGCTATATCCCGCGCTTTTCCAAGAACTACCTTAAGCAGACAGGTGAAATCCGTGAGGCCGTGAAGGCCTATATCGACGAAGTTCAGCAGGGACAATTCCCCGCAGAAGAGCACACCTTTAACTGAGCCGGGGATTCGCCAGATTATGCTGACCACAGCCAAAATAGATGAGATCCGTGCCCGGGTACGGGAATGGCGCCAAAAGGGGGAAACCGTAGCCTTTGTCCCTACCATGGGCAATCTGCACCAGGGACATGTGAGTTTAATCCTCGAAGCCGCGCGCCGCGCCGATCACGTGGTGGCCTCGATTTTTGTCAATCCACTGCAGTTTGGCAAGAATGAGGATCTCGATGCTTACCCCCGCACCCTGGGCGCCGATCAGCAAAAACTGACCGAAGCCGGCTGCGAGCTGCTGTTTACCCCAACACCCGAGCTTATCTACCCCAAAGGGCTGGATGCCCAGACCTTTGTGGAAGTCCCAGGGATCTCCGATGAGCTTTGCGGCGCCAGCCGTCCAGGGCACTTTCGCGGGGTCGCGACCATAGTCTGCAAGCTGTTCAATATAGTGCAGCCTGACATCGCCCTGTTTGGCCGTAAGGACTACCAGCAGCTTCTGGTGATCAAGACCATGGTGACCGACCTGTCGCTGCCCATCGAGGTCATAGGGGTAGAAACCGTTCGCGAGGATTCCGGCCTGGCACTGAGTTCGCGCAATGGTTATCTCACCGAGGCCGAAAAGGCGCTGGCGCCCAAGCTCAAGGCAAGCATGGATAAACTGGCCGAGGCGATTGTACTGGGGCAGGATATCGACCAGGCCATCAGCAATGCCAAGGAGCTCCTGCGCGCCGCCGGGCTTGAGCCTGACTATCTGGAAGTGCGTGAGGCTTCAAGCCTAAAACCTGTGAGCAGCGATGACAAGTCGCTGGTGATCCTGGCCGCCGCTTATCTTGGCAAGGCTCGCCTCATAGACAATATGACGCTGTCACGCTGATATCCTTTCTTTAGGGAGGGGGAAATCTTCCCCCTCTTTCTTCCGAAGACCTTTTTCCAGGTCGCCAAAAAAATTTCCTTAGTCAAAAACTGGTCTTCAATAAAGGTTTGAGTCATATTGGTTACACTTGTTTTAGATATGTAACGAAAGGATTCCCGCCCCAATGTTGCCCGGACAGCCCAGACTCTGGCTCTTTGCTGCACTGCTGCTCGCTTCGCAAGTTCAGGCAGGTACCGTCTATAAATGTATCAAAGAGGACAAGGTAGTATTCAGCCAGCTTCCCTGCCCGCAAGCCTTCAAACAGCACAAGATTGAATATCAGTATGGCGTGACCACGGAAACGGCCGAGGGAGAAAGAGTTGATCCGCTGCAATCCCTTTTGGAGAACGACAGCCTGCCCGAAGACAAGCTATTGCAGCGACTGGAAGCCGAAATCTATCGGCTGCAGCAGGAAAACAGCTATCTGGAAATACTGCGGGCTAGCGAGCTACAAAAGCAGGAGCGGCAACGCTATTGGCAGAAACTGGAGCGGGAAGACCCCGCTTTTGTTGAACAACGCGGCAAGATAAACGCCCATTTTGATGAGCTCAAACGCGCCAATGATGACAAGATAGCCAAGCTGCAGCAACACAGACAGTTGCTGCAGCAAAAATCCGAGGCTCAGCCCTGAATCAGCTGCGCAGCCCTATCCCACGGGAGATCAGGTAATAGGCCAGCAACCAGAGACCCGCACAGAACCCCAGCATCACGCCAATAGACAGCGGCACGCTCATATCGGCAAATCCCAGGAAACCGTAGCGGAACACGTTGATCATATACACCACAGGGTTCAGCGCCGATACGCCACGCCAAAAGTCAGGCAACAGCGACAGCGAGTAAAACACCCCGCCAAGATAGGTCAACGGCGTCAACACAAAGGTGGGGATAATGCTGATATCATCGAAACTCTTGGCAAACACGGCATTGATAAGGCCGCCAAGGGCAAACAGCACTGAGGTCAGAAACACTGTGACTATCACCAATCCCAAGTGCTGCACACTGAGATCGACAAAGAACATGGCCACCAGGGTCACTATCAGGCCCACCAGCAATCCACGGGCGACACCGCCACCGACATAGCCGGCTATCATCACATAGTGGGGCACAGGCGCCACTATCAACTCTTCCAGGTTACGTTGGAACTTGGCGCTGAAAAAGGAAGATGCCACATTGGAATAGGAGTTGGTAATCACCGACATCATGATAAGGCCCGGGGCAATAAACTCCATATAGGACACCCCGCCCATCTCACCGATGCGACTGCCCACCAGATTACCGAAGATCAGGAAATACAGTGTCATGGTGATCGCCGGCGGTACCAGCGTCTGTACCCAGATGCGGGTAAAACGGGTAATTTCCTTGATTAAAATACTCTTGAAGGCAACCAGATACAGACCTCTCATGCCTGGCCTCCTTGGGCATTCTCAACCAGTTTCACAAACAACTCCTCCAATCGATTGGCCTTGTTACGCATGGATAGCACCTCAACCCCCTGCTCGCTCAGTAAACCGAAGACGGCGTTCAGGCTGTGGGACTTCACCAAGTCCACTTCCAGGGTCGCCGGATCGGTAAGCCTGACTGTGATATCGCCAAGTTTGGGTACCTCAACAAGCGGCTGCTTGATATCCAACACAAAGGTTTCCATATCCAGTTTCGACAGCAGGGATTTCATACTGGTGCACTCCACCAGTACACCCTTATCGATAATGCCTATGTTGCGGCAGAGCATTTCCGCTTCTTCCAGATAGTGGGTCGTCAGTATGATGGTGACGCCTTCAGCGTTTATTTTTTTGAGAAACTCCCACATGGAGCGCCGCAGTTCTATATCCACCCCGGCGGTGGGCTCATCGAGGATCAAAAGTTTGGGCTCGTGCATCAAGGCCCTGGCTATCATCAAACGCCGCTTCATGCCGCCGGAAAGCTGCCGGGATTGGCTGTTGCGCTTGTCCCAGAGATCCAGTTGCCTGAGGTATTTCTCGGCCCGCTTGTGGGCTTCGGCTCTGGGCACACCGTAATAACCGGCCTGGTTAACCACGATTTGCAGCACTGTCTCAAACTGGTTGAAGTTGAATTCCTGCGGCACCAGGCCGATACACAATTTGGCCTGCTCCAGTTCTTTATCCAGATCATGGCCAAAGACCCGCACACTGCCGCCACTCTTGTGCACCAGCGAGCTTATGATACCGATAGTGGTGGACTTACCGGCACCGTTGGGGCCGAGCAAGGCAAAAAAGTCGCCCTGAGCCACATTCAGGCTAATCCCTTTGACGGCTTCGACACCGCCCTTATAGGTCTTCTTAAGATTGTCCAGCTCCAACGCCAGAGCTTTGGTCGTCATAGATGTTTCTCCTAAAGAGCCTCCAATACCTGGGGTATCGGCAGCGGCCCGGGACGCAAAAAGCAAGACTCCCGCCGTGGCGGGAGTCCGTCTTACTATACAAACAAAGCCGAAATCACAGCTTGCTTACTCCTGCGGGATCACCTTGGCGATATAAGGCAGGTTGCGGTACTGCTCGGCGTAGTCGATACCATAACCGACCACGAATTCATCAGGAATAGTAAAACCGACAAAGTCTACCGGTACGTCGACTTCGCGGCGGTCCGGCTTGTCCAGCAGAGTACAGAGAGTCAGGCTCTTTGGCTCACGCAGCAGCAGCATTTCGCGTACCTTGTTGAGCGTGTTGCCCGAGTCAATCAGATCTTCGACGATCAACACATCACGATCGGCGATTTCCGACTGAACATCTTTGAGTATCTTCACGTCTCTGGAGCTGGTCATGGCATTGCCATAGCTGGAAACAGACATAAAGTCGATCTCTACATGGCCCTTAATCCGACGGCAGAGATCGGCCATAAAGACCACTGAGCCCTTGAGCAGGCCGACCATCAGCAACTTGTCGGCATTGGCATAATGCGCATTGATGCGCTCGGCTAATTCATCCAGTTTCTGGTTGATCTCTTCTGCCGAGATCATCACTTCGGTGGTGTGTTTCATATCACTCTCAATTGTCGATCTCACTGTCTTTGGGTTTGTCATAACCCCAGCGATCCGTTAATGCATGTTCGACACCCAGATGATCCAGGATCCGGGCGACCATGAAGTCTATCAGATCTTCAATGGATTTGGGATGATGATAAAAGCCGGGGGCGGCCGGCATTATGATGGCGCCCAGTTGGCTGAGTTTCAACATATGTTCGAGATGAATGGCGTTGAAAGGTGTCTCTCTGGGCACCAACAACAACTGACCGCGCTCCTTGAGCACTACATCGGCGGCCCGCTCCAGCAGGCTGTTACTCATGCCGGTGGCCACCGCGGCCAAAGTGCCGGTTGAGCAGGGACAGATCACCATCTGCTTTGGCGCCGCCGAGCCGGACGCCGGCGGAGAGAACCACTCATCCTTGCCGAGCACCCTCAGCTCACCGCCTTCGGGAAACAGTTTTCTGAGCTGCTCTGTGGCCTTGTCCGGTGCGCTGCTGAGTTTGAGCCCATGTTCCGTTGCCAGCACCACCCGAGCGGCGCTGGACACCATCAGAAAAACCCGAAACTCGGCCTTGAGCAAGCACTCCAGCAGCCTCAGCCCATAGGGCGCCCCGGAGGCGCCGGTCCAGGCGAGGCTGATACTCTTAATCTGCTGATATTTCACGCTTTGACCTCGCCACTTCTGGCTTTAAGGGCCTGGAGCAACTTTTGATGCAGACCGCCAAAGCCGCCATTGCTCATGATCAGCACGGTATCGCCGGGCTTGGCTTCACCACTGACCTTGGCCACTATCTCATCTATGTCGTGCAAAACCTGCACCGGCAGCGGCGCCGCCTCCATGGCCGCGGCAATATCCCAATCGATATTATCCGCCTGATACAACACGGCCTCATCGGCCAGGGCCATAGAGTTGGCCAGTGTGTCTTTATGCACCCCTTGCTTCATGGTGTTGGAGCGGGGCTCGAGCACGACAGTGATTTTGCCCTGGCCCACCTTGGCGCGCATCCCCTGAAGAGTAGTGGCGATTGCCGTTGGGTGATGGGCAAAGTCGTCATAAACGCTGACCTCATCTACGCTGCCCAGCAACTCGAGACGGCGCTTGGGCGGGGTAAAGTCTGCCAGTGCCTTGAGCGCATCTACCGGTAAGACCCCAACATGACGCGCCGCGGCTATCGCCATAGTGGCGTTGTCTATGTTGTGACGCCCAATCAGACCCCAGCTCAAAACGCCCTGGGATTTACCGCGGAAAAATAGTTCAAACTCGTGACCATCGTCTGCCAACATCCTGGCGCTCCAGTCCCCCTGGCCCGCTTCATGGCTCAAGGTTTCCTGCTCACTCCAGCAGCCCTTGGCTATCACGCCGGCAACCGCCTGGCTATCTTGCGGCCAGATCACCCGGCCATCCCCCGGCACGATTCTGAGCAGATGGTGAAACTGCTTCTGTATCGCCTTGAGATCGTCGAAGATATCGGCATGGTCGAACTCCAGGTTGTTGATCACCAAGGTTCTTGGCTGGTAATGCACAAACTTGGAGCGCTTGTCGAAAAAAGCGCTGTCATATTCGTCGGCCTCGACCACAAAGAAGGGCGACTCGCCCAACCTGGCCGAAATGCCGAAATTCTGCGGCACCCCACCAATCAAAAAGCCAGGTTGATAGCCGCAGGCTTCGAGGATCCAGGCCAACATGCTGGCGGTAGAGGTTTTGCCATGGGTACCGGAAACGGCCAATACCCAACGTTCGGGCAATATATGGTCATGCAGAAACTGCGGACCCGAGGTGTATTTCAGGCCGCGGTTGAGTACGGCTTCCACACAGGGGTTGCCGCGGCTCATGGCATTGCCTATCACCACGAGATCCGGCTCGGGATCCAGCTGTGACGGGTCAAACCCCTGAATAAGGTCTATCCCCTGCTGCTCAAGCTGGGTACTCATGGGTGGGTAAACATTGGCATCGGAGCCGGTGACCTTATGTCCCATGGCGCGAGCCAGCAGCGCTAAGCCCCCCATAAAAGTGCCACAGATCCCCAGAATATGTACGTGCATTAAGGCCATCCTTCTGCAGTGAGTCCGCTCGCCCCACGTTGGGCGAGTTTGCATGCCGCTCATTGTACCTATGCCACCGGCAAGACGCGAGAGGCCTCTGCCTGCTGTTCAGTTTTCTCTCATCTTCCCATGACAAATACGATAAATGGATAGCGGAAATTTCCCAAAACCTGAGCCGAACGCTGGTCAGGACAGAGCCGCGCGTTTAAAATGCCCGCAGCCGACGCAAATGCGATTAGCATCAGGAAAGCAGCATGCAGTTAACGGAAGAACTCCAACATCTCAGGCGCGAGCTTGAAGATCTCAAACTCAAAGAGACTAACCTGGAAATCAGGACAGATATCCGCCTCGACGCGATAGAACAAAGAATCGAGGCGCTGTTTACGGCCGTCAATCAGCTTGCCGAAGAGCAAGCTAAGCCTTTGGCGCCCAAGGTTGCCGAGCCGTCAGCAATACCTGGGCCTCAGGCCGAGTCAGTAGCCGACTTATCCTCCGAGTCACAGACCCAGCGCCAGGACGCCTGGCAGCGCAGGGCCGATATTCAGCCTATCGAGCACACCAAGCCGGCAAGGGCAGAGATGGCAGCAACGCCAGTTGCAACCCAAGCGCAAACCGCTTCGAAACCCACAGATTCGAAATCCTTCGCTTCGAAATCTTCCGCTTCGAAACCCACAGATTCGAAATCCTCCGCCGCCCAAAGAGTATCGCCCCAAACACAAGAGGGTCGAGGGCAGCAGACTCCCAACTGGGGGCGCAAGTTTGATCAGGCTGTGGCCGCTTTTTTTGCCGCTATGCTGAGCCCCCTGCTGGGACTCTTCGCACAAGCCAAAGATTTTTATCAGCACTATCAAGCCAAAGGTCAGGGCCCGGTATTTATGATGACCCTGGCCGGGATCATCGCCATGACCCTGGGCTTTGGTTATCTGCTGCAGTATTCCATGAACCACTGGCTGTCGGACACAGGAAAGGCCTTGACCGGCTTTGTCTGCGCCAATGGCATTCTGGCCTTGGGGGCCTTTATCCGCAAACGGCAACGAGCGATGGCCGATTTCGGCTCGGGTCTGGTGGGCCTTGGGCTGATTATCAACTATCTGTGTGCCTATTTTGTCGGTCCCTACTTCGAGCTGGTACCGGATGGCGTCAGCTATCTGCTGCTGTTGCTTATCACTGTGGCCGGTTACAGTCTGGCGCTGAAACTGGAAGCCAGAGTCATCAGCATAGTCGCCTTGCTGGGTGGCTCCCTGGCACCACTGATGCTGCTTTCCGGCAGTCAGGCGCCTTTGATGTATCTACCCTTCCTGCTGCTGATTGGCGGCTGCTCTTTACTCTTGAGTCACAAGATACGTTGGCCTGTGCTGCTGGAAACGACAGCCATACTGCACATCGCCTGTATCGAGAGCCTGAGTTTCTTTGTCGAGCTGCCGCTGCAAGGGCAAGGGATAATGGGAGTTCTGGCGCTCATCTCCCTGCATGGCCTCTTCTATGGTTATGGCCTTGGCAGTCTGTGGCTGTTTGGCCGGGAAGGCCTCAGCCACAGACTGCTGGCTCTGCCGGCGGCCTTGCTGGCCTTTTTAGTCTATAGCCTGAGCCAGTTCAGCCCCCATGCCGGCGAGCTGCTGCTGGCCAACGCCGCCGTGCTTATCGGACTGTCGCTCTGGCTTAAACAAGACAAACAGCTGCAGACGCTATTGTGGTTGGCCACCGGTGCCTGTCTCGGTTTTGCCGCACTCAGCCTACTCAGTGGTGAGCTGCTGGGGCTGGTGTTACTGCTCGAAGCCTTGCTGTTGATGTGGCTAGGTTGCCGAGAACAGCAAGCCTCGCTGCGAATCGAGGCCATCACCCTGCTGGCTCTGGGACTGGTCATCAACCTGTTGGCCCTTGGCGATATGATCAATGAAGCGCCGGCGCTCTTGTCACTGCCGCTGCTGGCTTGGGGGCTAAGCACGCTTACGTTATTTGGCTTTAACCAACTGCTGGGCAAACAGCCCGAGCTCAGCCGCTGGGAGCAACAACTGCTGCAGTTGGGACGCGAGCTTGCCAACGTGCTGCTGGTGTCTTTAGCCCTGGTTAGCGCCTGGCTGATAAGTGAAAGCTACTTCCTGGTGATAATTCCCGGATTGAGTCTGACCTTGCTGCTACTCGCGCGCAGGCAACAACTCAGGGTCAGCGAGGCCTTGGCCTGGGCCTTGTTGTTACCGCTGGCGGCTCAGGTCATCTTCGCCGCCGTGGATGTGCATAGCCTGAGTTTCCGCGCTCAGCCGCTGTATGCGCAAATCGCCAGGGTAGAGCTGTTCCTCTGTCTGTTACTGGCCTGGTATGCATACCGGCGCTTCCATCCCAAAGGCGAACTTAGGCGTTTGGCCTGGTACGCTCGCCTGGCCTGCCTGGTGCTCTTGCCACTGCTGTGGCTGCCCAAAATCGCCCTTCGCTTTGAAGATTGGCTGGCCCCGGCCTTGTGGTTATCCTGCTTTGTCAGCTTAGTATTGGCCCGCAAGTTCAGGCAGCCGATACTGAAACGCGAAGCGGATGTACTGCTGGTGCTGGCTATAGCCCAAACCGCTTTTGCCTGCCTGGCAGGACAATGGCCCGGGCTTATCGCACTGCTGCTGGGCAGTATCTATTCCGGTCTGCTGCTGTGGCGCTATCCATCCTTGCCAAGGCTCTGGCAAGGCCCCTGCCGACTCGGCTGGCAGTTGTCACCCTTCTATGGCGCCCTGCTGCTGGCGGTGGTCAGCCACAGCCTGGAGGTCTTGTTCAGCCACACGTTGGCACTTAGCAGTGTGGTGCTAAGCGGCTACTTTTTTATCCTGCTCAGCCGCAAACCGCTCAAGGCCCTGCGCCCGGGTTACCCCTTTGCCTTTGCCAGCTTCTTTATCGCCTTGCTGCTGCCCTGGATTACCTGGCTCGACAGCCTGCAATATTTGCAGCTCGATGTCCTGACCCGACCCTCTGAACCTTGGCTGATGGCGCTGGCACAAGCTTGCAACCTGGCCTTGCTGGCGCTGTTTATCCGTAAACGGCCATTGGCCATGAGACGCTATCGTCAGCAGTTGCCGACCAATATGGTGTTTATCGCCTGGCATGCCCTGTTGCTGCTGGCCTATCTGCCACTGGCCTACCAGATGCCAACCGGATTCGATGCCACCTTAAGCACAGTGCTCATGGTGTCCCACGGCTGCAGGCTGATGTTCCTCAGCCTGCGTCCCGGCTGCCAGATTATGCTCAAACTGGCCGCAGGTCTGTTTGCCATCAGTTGCCTCAAGGTATTGCTGCTGGATATGGCCGCCGCCGATCTGCTGCAAAAGATCATCGTCTTTATGCTGATTGGTGCCTTGCTGCTCGGGGTGGCTTACTTCTACCAGAAGTCCAGAGCCCGGCTGTCACAATAAACCAACTCAAAGGCGCCTGCGGGCGCCTTTGGGATAGGTCTGACAGCTATAGATTGAAGGTTTTGCTAGAATGGCGGCCTCTTACTCCATCCTTGGTGATTTATGAAACTGACCCACATAGCCCTATTTTCCCTGGCTCTGTTTTCGCTCCCCGCCCTGGCCGGTGGTCATTGCGCCAAAAAAGAAGCCGAAATCGAAAAGCAGATCTCTTATGCCAAAGAGCATAACAACAGCCACAGAGTACGGGGGCTGGAAACGGCGCTGGCCGAAGTCCGTGCCCACTGCACTGAGGCCGGTGAAATCAAAAAACAGCAAGATTCACGCGATGAATTGGCAAACAAGATCCGTGACAAGCAGGATGATATTCGCGAGTTACGTGAAGAGCTGGCCGAAGAGCGCGCCGAACTGAAGGCCGATATCGCCGAGGCCGAGCGCAAGGGCAAAGTCGATAAGGTCGCCAAATATCAGCGAGAACTGGCCGAGGAAGAGGCTAAAACAGCCGCCAAGATCAGCGCCAAAGAGGCTGAAATACGTGCATTGAAGTCCGAGCTGGACGCCAGATAAGTATTAGCCCCGCTTGACGAGGCTTTTTGATGATGTCATCAAGCCTGGGAGGCTTCCAGCGCCTGGGCCACATCGCTGATGATGTCGTCTATATGCTCAATTCCCACAGAGATCCGGAGCAGATCTTCACTCACCCCGGCGCGAGCCAACTCCTCGGCGTTGAGCTGCCTGTGGGTCGTGGTGGCAGGGTGACAGGCCAGTGACTTGGCATCGCCTATATTCACCAGACGCAAGATCATCTGCAGCGCATCGATAAAGCGCCCGCCGGCCTCTTTGCCCCCCTTGATACCAAAGCTGATAATGCCGGACGCCTTACCCGAGGTGATTTTGTCGCAATTGGCCTTATAAGGGCTGTCTGCCAGGGCGCCATAATTGACCCAGTTAACCAGCGGGTGGGACTGCAGGTAACTTGCCAGCGCCTCGGCATTACTGCAGTGGCGCTCCATCCTCAGGCTCAAGGTCTCCAGCCCCTGCAGCAGTAAAAAGGCGCTGTGTGGTGATAGAGCCGCGCCGGTATTACGCAGAGGCACCACCCGGCAACGGCCGATATAAGCCGCCGCGCCGAAGGCTTCGGTATACACCACCCCATGGTAGGAGGGGTCCGGCTGATTGAGCACCGCAAATCTGTGTTTATTGACGACCCAGTCAAACTTGCCCGAATCGATGATCACCCCGCCCACTGTGGTGCCGTGGCCACCGACATACTTGGTGAGCGAGTGGACGACGATATCGGCGCCATGTTCGAAGGGGCGGCACAGCACAGGGGTCGCCACAGTGTTATCCACCACCAAGGGCACACCATGTTTGTGGGCAATTTCTGCCAGACGCGCGATATCGACAATATTGCCGGCGGGGTTGCCTATGGATTCACAAAATACCGCCTTGGTACGTTCATCAATAAGCGACTCCAGGGTATCGAAGTCATCGAACGACGCCATGCGCACCTCAACCCCCTGGCGCGGCAGAGTATGGGCGAACAGGTTATAGGTGCCGCCGTAGAGCTGGCTGCTGCTGACTATGTTGTCGCCCACTTCCGTCAGCGCCTGCAGCGCATAGGTGATGGCCGCCATTCCAGAGGCCAGCGCCAGCGCGCCAATGCCGCCTTCGATGGCCGCCATTCTGGCTTCGAGCACGGCGTTGGTGGGGTTCATGATGCGACTGTAAATATTGCCGGGCACCTTGAGGTCAAACAGATCGGCGCCGTGTTGAGTATCGTCGAAAGTATAGGACGTCGTCTGATAGATGGGCACCGCCGCCGACTTGGTGGTGGCTTCCGATTCATAACCATGGTGCAACGCCAGGGATTCCAGTTTCATCTCGCGCTCCTTGATGACAGATAATGCTGACTGAATGAGCAATCAAACTAACAGATAGACATCTGGATGTCCAAATAAAAAGAAACCACCCCTGAGGGTGGTTCTTGCCAGGCGCGATTAGCTGCCTGTTATGGCTTGGCCTTGAAGCTCGCCAGCCAACCCACTATCGCGCCGCCCAGGCCGATGGCAAACACTGAGTAGGCAATGATGCAATAGTGCGCCATATTCATGCCAAACAGTGACCAGTCATCTTCACCACAGCCGCCGGTAGGAGCGAACTCAAATGGCAGCCACTTATCCAGCGGCAAGCCCAGAGGGAAGTGCGGCTCGGTGGAGCAGGCAGAGCCTGCCGCCGAACCTGCCTCGGCGAAGAAGTCCATCGACTCATCCACTACCAGGTGCGCGGCGTCGTGGATATTCATCAGTTGAATCGACCAGGCCATTCCCTGAATCACGCCGTAGAGTGCCAGGGCAACACCCAAGGCCTTGAGCACGTGGTTCTTCGGATTGATCAATATGATGGCACCGGCCAGCACTATGCAGCATTGGCTGAAGCGTATGTAGACGCACAGCTCACAGGGATCCATCTCCAGAAACACCTGAAAGTAGCCCATGGCGGAAGCCAGCAAAAATACCGCCGCGCCCAGCATTATGCTCCAGAGTATTCGCCCCTGTTGCCAGCGGGCCAAAGTCGGGACAGGCGCCTGGGTAAATTCCCGAAAAAGCGAACTCAATTTATTCATCCGTCCCTCCTACTTGGCAGCCAGTTCGGCCACCAGTTCATCGAGCATCTGCATGCTGCGAATAGACTTGGTGTTAATCAAGTACTTGCCATTGACCACCAGTGCCGGGATCCCCTGGATCTTGGCGACGTCCACACCTCTGTCCCATTTGCTCAAGAGTTGTTGCACCTCAGGGCTATTCTTGGCCGCTTCAAAACCGGCGCGATCCAGGCCGGCTGCTTTGAGGCCAAAGTCGATGGCTTCATCGGCGGAGGCAAAGCGGGCCTTGTCATCGTGATACTTCTTGTAGAATGCCATCTTGGCGGCCTTGAAAGCCTGTTCGGATTGGGTTTGAGCATAGGCCAACACCCAAGCCTTTTCCTTGCCAAGGGGCGGCTTGGTGGTGATGTGATAATCATCGAAGGTTACCCCCTTGGGCAGGTTTTTCACCATGCCGGGGATCACTGACTTGTCGTACTTGTAGCAGAAGGGGCAGTTGACCGAATACACCTTCACCACTTGGTTGGGTGCATCAAAGCTGGCGGCCCCCAGCAGTTGATAATGCTCGCCTTCGTTATATTTGGCAGCGGAAACAGAGCAGGACAATAACAGGGCACCCAGTGCCAACAGACTTTTCTTCATCATGATACGGACTCCAAATGGGCGGCAGCCCGGCTGCCGCCACAAACACAATTAACGATTGAACATGCTTTCAGGGTGAACCACGGTAGAGCGATAGCCAGGCTCATGTTTCATCAGGGTCTTCACCTTGATTTCGACCTTGACCTCATTGGTCTTGGGATCCACCTCGGTGATCCAATGCTCGGGAGCCTTATCCCCTTCCAGCAGTCCGGCCGAAGCCGAGGCCATGAACATGGTCTTGTGATCCGCTTGCCACTCTGTGATGGAGGTGATTGGGCTATACCACTCGTACCCCCGCTCTTTGCCGTACTCCCAGGTCTGCTGCACTGTCATCTTGCCCATGTCGACCTTGTACTCGACGCCACGGGAATACTTCATGGTCGGCAGCGCAGGTTGTTCCAGACCGCGGCCATCACCGTTGTCAAACACTGTGACTGTGCCCCTGTCCGGTACCGGCCAGGCGGTGTGCTGAGTCCAGGTCCAGTCAAAGTTGCCTTCGCAGCCCTTGGCGTCACACTTGAGTGCCCGACCTTTGGTATCAACGGGTTTCAGCACCTTGGAGGCCAGTTCTCCTTTCCAGCCCTCGGGAGTGCCCAGGATCCACTTGACCTTGTTATCACGGCCAACCTTGATCACCGCAGACTGGTGGCGCGAGCTGACAATGATGCTGTCATCGGCCGGGTCATAACCTATGGAGTTGATATGCAGCCAGTTGCGGCCGGTTCCGACCCCGGCAACATCGCCGTAGGGTTCGCTGGCCAGCTCTTCGGCGGTCTTGGTTTCACCGGCCTTGGAGACATCCACGTTCAGACAGACAGCACCCATATCCAATGACTTGAGCACAGTGTCACGCATAGGGTCGAGTATCTTGTTGAAGTCCCAGACCTTAACGACATCACCGTTCTGATCCACTTCAATCACATGGTCGCGCACTGTATCGACCTTGAGGCCATCCGGCGTGACATAATCACGCTTTCCCACCCTCAGCAGCAGGTGGCCATTGGGCATTTCGGTGATCTCATGGGAGAAACCATTGAACCCCCGCGGGAGTTCGCGTTTGAAGATAGGCTTGCCGATAAAGTCATACTTGGCGTAGTAAGGCACCTGGAACCCTTGATGCAACTCAAACATCAGCCCCTGGCCAAAGATCAGCTTGCCATCACGGGTCTGCTTGAAAGACATGGAGCCGCCCGGACGGTCATAGATGACATCGCTGTTCAGATGCCAACGCACATCGCCGTTGGTATCTATGATGTTCTGGGTCGGGATCCAGTCCCAGTGGTCACGGATATTGGGCGGGATCACCTGCCCATCAACCAGATAGAATCTGTCTTCAAAGCCTTTGGCGACTTTGACCGGCTCATACTCGTACTGGGTGCGGGCATTGCCATCGATATGCAGGTGAGGCAATGCGCTGGTGCGGATCTTGTATTCCTCGGTCACTGGCTTACCGGCCAGTTTGTAGCTGACCTCAACCCGGTTCAAATAATCGGGATAGAGGCCAAATACCGGAATACCGCTGTGGGTGTTGAGTTGAGTCAGTCCCACAGGGTACTGAATATCAATCCCTTTCTTTCCCTTGCCTTTTACTTTGACCTTGACATCACTGATGGACTTGCCACCGAGATCTATCACCGCCACCAAAGGGCTGAACTTATATGGATCCACATAGACATAACCCAACTGCCCCTGAGGTACGGCGCTGGAACTGGTACCTGGCAGATCGCCACCGGCAATGACCTGGGTTGAGAAACCCGTCAATGTCAGACTGGATGCCGCCAACATCAAATAACACAGTCTCTTCATTTTCATCTTGTTACCTTCCAATTAGAGTTGATATTGCAGGGAATAAAAAATAGCGTCGTGATATCCTTGTTTTCCTAAGTTATTTTCCGCATATCGATAACTCAGAATAAAACTCAGATTCTTGGTGAAAGACCAATTAACAGATAACGCACCATTAAAACCAAAATCCTTTCCATCACCAGATAAAACTAAATAATCATCTTCGCGATTAAAGAAGTGTTCTTGCCACCAGGTTAATTTAAAGTCTTGCTTAAATAGATTTAGCTGATGGCTTGCCAAAAAATAAACATAGCCACCGTTAAAACCACCTTCAAAATTGGCATCAAAACTTTTATAAGTGGCATCGACAAAATGTCCGGCCAGTGCAACCTGCAGATAGGTGTCGCCATAACTCTTGTCCCAGCTCAGTCCCAACATGGTGTTGGTTTCTCCCCAACTGGGTTTACTCTTGTCAAATACCTGACCATAGAGGTTCCAATCTGTCGTCCCTAAGTTGATCTGGCCGATCACATTGATCTCTGTACCGTAGTAAGCCCCATCATCCGGGTCTTCCCACTTTACTTGGCCATAGATATCGCCATAGTCGTTGGCAACGGCGCCTTTAAGTGTGATAAAGGGGTTATTGTCTTTGGCTTCGCCAAAATAACCAGATGCCTTGGATTGCCAATCCATCATCCCGGCTTCGACCGCCAGCATAGCTGCCTGACAGGTGCCACTAAGGCAGGCAGAGATAATTAATGGGTATATCAACTTTTTATTCATATTCAATCCTCCTTCCCGACTCGAATTAATTATTTACAGAAGCAGAAATGAATAGGTGAACTGAATCACAGGAAAATAGAGCTTTTATCTTTTTGTTAAAAGCTTTAATAAGGATCATCAAAAAATAAAATTTTATTTTTTGATGAGCGAGATCACAAAGAGTTAAACGGAGCGCAACAAGACTATCGCAATTATTTATAATGAGCTAAATCTTGCTTGAGTATTTAATTATGAATAAACCCGAGCATAACCGTATACGGGAAGCTATTTTGGATTTGGCAGAGTCTGTTATTGCCAAAGAAGGAATATTGTCACTGAAAGTATCAGATATCACCAAGGGGCTTGGCATATCCACGACCCTGTTCTACAGCATCTTTAAGACCAAGGAAGATATTCTGGTAGCACTCACCTGCCGCGCCTTTGATCAAGTGTTGGGGCTACGTTGGTGGCTCAATCTGGAAAGCTACTCAGGGCTGGAGAAATTTATCGCCTATATTCTCAATGAGATCCAATTTACCGAGACTTACAGCCTGCGCAGTTCTATCTCCACCATCTCCTGTAACAGGTTGATCTTCAACAAGGCCAGTGCCACTTATCTGCGTAACCTGAATCGACTGGCAATGGAGTATTGGGAGACTCCAATTCAGCTGCTGTCCCAGGCCAAAGAGCAGCAGGAAATACAGGCCAACGAGGTGCAGATCCAACAGTTTTGCCATCTGTTGTGTACCTATCTGAGAGGCAGGGAGTTGGTGGGGAACACCTATGCCGGCAAGGAGTACAGTCAGGATGTCAGGTTTGATAACGCCCGGCTGCTCACTCAGTTGCTTAAAGAGTTGTGTCCCGGCAAAAGGCTTAATCCCAAAACTCTTACCAGAGCGCAGCAACTACGCCGCGAATTACCCGGGCACAGAGTTCAGCGTCAGCAACAGACAAACGGCTGAACTCATTCCCCCATTCGATTATTAGGGCGGCGGTCAGGATTTAAGCCGCACAGTGCACAAAATCAACATAGAAGTAAAAACATCTAGACGTCTAAATTGACAGACGACTGGCTATCCCCTATCCTTTCGCCTAATTTGTCAGGAGATGATGCCGTTAAGACAATGCAACTCAGCGAGTTTGGCTGCTGCGGAGGGAATCCCCGGCCGAACGTGATTCACAGAGAGTAGATTTTGACCCAGAACAACACTTCTCCGGCCGTTAAAGCTCCGGCCTCATTTGTGGCACTACTGCCATTGTTTCTGTTTCTGGCGCTGTTTATCGGTGCCGGGGTCTATTTCCAAAGCCAAGGGGTAGACTTTGCCTTCTATCAGTTGCCGAGCCCGATAGCGATATTACCGGCGATTGTACTGGCCATTTTGCTGTCCAAGCAAAAGCTCAACCAGACCATGAACACCTTTATGGCGGGGATAGGCCACAACAACATCATCGCCATGTGCCTAATCTATCTACTGGCCGGTGCTTTTGCCGCCGTGGCCAGTGCCACTGGTGGGGTTGATGCCACAGTTGCCTTGGGGCTTAAGCTGATCCCGGCCAATCTGCTGCTGCCCGGCTTTTTCATTATCGCCGCCTTTATCGCCACCGCCATGGGCACCTCCATGGGCACGATTGCCGCCGTGGCTCCTATCGCCCTCGGGGTTGCCGATCAGGCAGGGATTGAACTGCCACTGATGGCGGGCTCTGTGATGTCAGGCGCCCTGTTTGGTGACAACCTGTCTATTATCTCGGATACCACTATTGCCGCGACCCGCACCCAGGGCTGCGAAATGAGAGACAAGTTCCGTGAAAACCTGATCTTTGCCATTCCGGCGGCGATTGTGACCCTGTTGCTGTTCGGTTTCCTCTCTTCCGGTCAAGCCGAACTGCCACCACAGGAGGTCGACTTTGTTAAGGTATTACCTTACTTGAGTATTCTGGTGCTGGCCGTCGCCGGGCTGAACGTGTTTGTGGTACTGGCCATCGGCATTTTGCTGGCCGGGATAACAGGGTTTGTCACTCAAGATTACTCGCTGCTGACCTTCGGTAAGGATATCTACAAAGGCTTTGGCAATATGCAGGAGATCTTTATCCTCTCCATGCTGGTTGGTGGCCTGGCGGCCCTGATGCAGCAGCAAGGTGGCCTGAGCTTTGTCAGCCAGCAGATAGAGAAGCTGATAGCCCGTTTCTCCCGCGCCAAGGGTGAAGCCTCCTGCCGCGCCGCCGAGCTGGGGATGGCGGGGATAGTGGCTTTGACCAACTCCTGTGTGGCCAACAATACCGTCTCTATTGTGGTCAGCGGCGATATCGCCAAAGATCTGGCAGCCAAACATGGGGTTGCCCCGAAACGCGCCGCCAGTATTCTGGATATTTTCGCCTGTATCATTCAGGGGCTTATTCCCTACGGTGCCCAGGCATTGCTGATAGCTTCCCACTTCAAGATCTCTCCCTTGGAAGCCGTTGTCAACACCTGGTACTGCATGATCCTGGCCTTGGTTGCCGTGGTGATTGTGATACTGCGTCCCCGCAGTTAAACTAGCGGGCGCAATAACCAAACCGGTCCCTGCGACCGGTTTTTTTGTCGCCGTCATTTGGCGACTATTATTGAATGCAGGTATTCAAACGAGCCATTCCATGCCCCTGTACGAGCAATACCATAAGCAAGATCCGCAGCGCCTGGCATTTATGATGTCTCTGGTGGGCGTCAGTATAGCGGCACTGGGCATGGCCTCCTCCTTCTGGGCCGCCTATGACAACTTGGGCAGCGCCATTTTCAGCATGCGCATGGACAGACTGGGCGACTACTTGAGCTCGCCGCTGGCCTATGTCTACAATATCTCGCTACTGCTCGGCGGCGCCTGCTTCATCTTGGCCATGGGTGGCCTCTGGTGGCAAAAGCACAGCGCGGCAGCCAGCTTGTTGTCAAGATCTGGCATAGCGGTTGGCTTGGGGATAGTGGCGCTGGGGGTCTTCCCCTACAATGAACTCTTTGCCCACCAGCTGGCTGCTATCTTCTTTATTGCCAGTACCTTGGTGATGTTCACCCTTTGCTGCTATTGCTTTGTCTCCCACAGAGCGCTCTGTAACCTGCCGCTGTGCCTGTTCAGCCTTCTGGGGATAATGTCTGCCATCGGCCTGTTATCCCAGTTACAATGGCCATCGATGAACTATGCCTCTTGTTCAGTGCAAACCCTCTGCCCTTCGGTATGGTTTATGTGGCTGCATTCCATTGCCACTGTGTTTGCCGGTCTCAGCCTGTCGGCCACCGTATATCGACTGTGGCACTGGTCGCAACCGCTCAACGACTGATGACTGATGACTGAAAAACCGTATAGGGCTGACGCAACAGCGCCAAAAACAACCCTGCAAGCCACAATGCGCCTTGCCCACTATTTGGCGCAATCCGGTCTGTGCTCAAGACGCGAAGCCGCCAGACGCATCGAAGCCGGAGAGATTTTTCTGGGTGACAGGCCAGCCAAACACACAGACAGAGTCACCCTCGCCGCCGGGCAGCGACATTGTCTTGAGAAGCTGTTTTATCTGGGCGAACCCGTCGCCGCCCCGGCACCTTACGCTTATCTGCTATTCAATAAACCCGTCGGGATAGATTGCCGCTTGCTCAAGGATGACCCGAGCAGCCTATTGCATCTATTGCCCCAGGATAAACGCCTGTATCCGGCCGGAAGGCTGGATAAAAACTCCCGCGGCCTGTTGCTGCTCAGCAACGACGGCGAGCTGACCCAGCAACTGATGCATCCGGATTTTTGCCACAGCAAACACTACCGGGTCACTCTGGAGCGGGCATTTACTGACGCGTTTATCCATGCCTTGAGAAACCCAATGGATTACGGGTATGGCCAGGTGCGTGCATCACAAGTCACGCCAATTTCGGCAAACAGTTTTGAAATCATTCTGACTCAGGGCAAGAAGCGGCAAATTCGCCGTATGTGTCGGCATTTGGGCTACAGAGTCACAGATCTCTGCCGTACCCGGATAATGGAATTAACACTTGATAGGCTTGCTGAAGGGGAGTTTAGAGAGCTCAGCCGTGCACAAATCGCCGCGCTCAAAGCGTCACTTCAACGCTGAACAAACCACATAATCTTTAGTGCGATTCCTGATTGATTTATTGCTAAACTAAGCGGCTTATTGGCCCTGCCCCCAATCACCACCCGGGAAATAGACAGCCATACTCATCACTCATTTCAGGAGACATCATGCTAGAACTCTTCGCCGTCGCCAGTATCACTATGTTGGCCGTTATCAGCCCTGGGGCTGATTTTGCCATGGTATCCCGCAATAGCATGGTACTCGGACGCCGGGCCGGTCTGATGACGGGTGCCGGTATATCACTGGGCGTATGGGTACATGTGCTCTACTCCATTGCCGGTATCGGACTGCTGATCTCCCAATCACTGTGGCTGTTCAGCCTGATCAAGTTTGCCGGTGCGGCTTATCTGATTTATCTCGGCATCACCATGCTCAGAAGCAAGGCGGTTGAAGCATCTGAATTGCAGACCCAGGAAGTGATTTCCGATTGGGCGGCACTCAAGAGTGGGTTTCTGACCAATGCCCTCAATCCCAAGACGACATTGTTTGTGGTAGCACTCTTTACCCAGGTTATCGATCCCCAGACCAGCACTCTGACCCAAATAGGTTATGGCGCCTTTATGTCAGCCGCCCACCTGGTGTGGTTTTCATTGGTGGCTTTATTGTTTTCCTCGCAAGCTGCCCGTCGCTCCGTGGCCCGTTGTCGCCACTGGGTTGAACGCGCCATAGGCGGCGTTTTGGTCAGCCTGGGGCTGGGATTGGCCTTTTCCTCTGTGGGACGTTCCTGAGCAGTTTCACGATGAAGGCCGTCAGGGTTGACTGCCTTCACCGTTTTTAGGCTCGCTTGCCCGGGAGGAGATGGTTTTATCTTCCTTCCCGCCGGGTTGCAGCTCAGACAGAAGATCGGCGGCCTGAGTCACGGCCGCCAGATTAGCCTGATGTTCCTCTTCCGCCATAGTCTTGGATTCGGCGCGATCTTCCTTGCTGCGTCTGGACTCTCCACTGGCCTTGACCTCTGAATCATAGGGCAGGTCCTCAATTCCCGGCAGTGAATCCGGAATATCGCTGGGGCTGACATCCACTATCTGTGATCGGTTCATAGTGATCTTGTATCTGGCATAGCGCGGCGCCTGCTTGCCCTCTTTGAGGGCAGCCACCAGGTTTATCTGATAGCGCCGCTCCACCGACTCATTGCTGATCCTGCCATCGGTTTCGGTGTAAATTTTGGCCTTGCCGCGCTCCAGGTAGCGGGCAAAGGGTACTAAGCTGAACACCACCTGTTCCTGCAGCGTATTGTAACCGGAAAGAAACTCGGTATCTGCCACCTTGGTCTGAATGCCATAGTGAAGAATTTCGGCATCGACCTTATTTTGGCTGTGGCGCCGCCTGAGGATCTCTTTGACATCTTTGGGAAGATCCTGGCTGCGCATAAATTCAAGCCAAACCAGCTGCTTAGCAATGAACTTCTGGTTGGTGGTGTCTCTCAATATCCGGCTCCAGCGCGGTCGTCCCCGCTGGATATAACGCCACAGGGCATTGCGCACATCGTCTTTAAAGATCTCCCGCGCACCGTAAATCAGCGCCAGTACCAGCACCAATACCAGGGTCACACCGCTGAATACCCCCTGGGCCTTGATGATCAGCGCCGACACCACCAACATTACCAGGGCCGTAGCCAATCCTGTGGTCAGCTTCTTGAGCCCTGTGCCCAGAGGTTTGATCTCCTCTTTGAGTACCACCCCTTGCTGAATAAGCCTTCTGAGCAGCAACATCTTGTTGGCAATGCGATTGGGATCCTGCAGGGTCTGCGCCGAATTGTAGTGCCGCTCCGCCCGATAGTTATTTTCTACCCGGCAGAGGGTGATCACCTTGTCCGAGATATGGCTGAAGTCGCTGTTTCTGGGGCCATGGGCCAGCAGCTTCAGCAGTTGCTGTTCACAGAACCAGGATAGATAGTTATCGGCATTCTCGAAATAGTGCTTCCATTTGGCATCGGCCGGTTCGTTGCGGCGAAACTTCTTCAGCAAAATCGCTGTCTGCTCGGTTAACTCCTCCAGCAAGGGATAGAAGTTTTCCGGCTCGGATTGCCGCGAAATCTCTTTGGCATCGTTCTCCATCGCCACCACAAACTGGTAGGCAAACAGGTTCAGATAGAGACGAAACTCTTCAACGGTACGCTTCTTCTGACTCACAAACCTGGATTGCACCAAGGGCAGATGCAGGCCATCCGAGTAGTAGGAACGCCGACCGAGAATGGCGCTGAAGTAGTATTCCTCTTCATTCAGGCTCTGCGGCCCTATGCCCATCTCCTTGGGCAGGGAAAAGTAGAGATCCAGCTTGCGCTGCTCCCCGACATCCATCAGATGGCTGAACTTGATGGATAGATTTTCTTCCTGCTTGATACGTAGTTTGGACACAATAATGGAACACTATCAATGAATTGATGAAAGATCCTGACTATAGCCCAAGCAACACGGGAATGGGATAGCGCACCGGCGTTAACTGAGTGGAAATGGTGAAATCGTCAGCAAAAATTCAGCGGTCAGTGGATCAGGCGACAGCCACATACTGTGTTGCTCGGTTGGAATAACACAATAGCATAGTCTTTGGCTTCATCGGCATCGAGGATCTCCAGTGCCAAATGATGCAGGCCTTCGTTGCTGAGGTTGAAACTGGAAATATAGGAGAGATATTGCATGTGGGCGGGCCTTGCACCCTTGCCGGAGAGTTCCTGTTTGTCCGTGACCAGAATTTGATAACGGCCGGCTTCTTCCGAAGCCAGTTGCCCCTGCATCAAGATACTGCCGGCGGGGGTGCCATCCATGTTGAAGTAACGATAGTTGACCAGGGCTCGCTTGCCTTTGGTCTGCAGATCCAGCAGCAGGTAGTGCTGCGCATCTTCGCCCTCGTTCAACTGCCGGTCGTAGAGCTCGGAGCTGCAGTTAAGCGCCAAAGCGGGCGCTGTCTGGCTGAAACGATAGATCACCAGCAAACAGCCGAGCAGAAAGATCAGGATCAGCAGATTTATCATCCAAAGCCAACGTCTAGCCACAGAGATCAACCTCCTTGAGCCAAGGTACGCTCACAAATGCCTTCACCTGACGGCCATCGCTGATCTTGAGATTACGCACCACGGATTGTCCCAGATACTCGCCTCTCAAGGTGAGGTTAAGCACCTGCTTATCATGGGACAGCGATACATATAACTTGCGCCAGGGGCTGCTCTTGCACTGGGCCAATGCCGAGGCCAACACCTTACCCTGCTCGGTCAACAACTGGTTGTTGGTGCGGGAGTTGGAATAGAAAAACAGCTCCATTCTCTGACCCGAAAGCAAGGTCAATTCCTGCTTGTTCAGCGGAATAGTGGGCGCCACTCTGGGCAAGCGATACAGATAGAAGAGACTGAGGCCGAGCATGAATATCAGCACCAAGCCTACCAGCAGTTGTTTGGGACCGGCATTCAACCTGGACTCCAGCACCCCTGCAGGTTTACGGGCCATAGATGAGCGCAGCAGATACCCCTGCCCCTTGACCGTTTCAATCAAAGACTCATATTCGGGCCCCAGAAAGGCACGCAACATACAGACAGCACGGGCTACGGACGAATCGCTCAAAGGGGGATGATTGTCATCACCGGCGCGCAACTCGATACGGGAAACCAAACGCCCCTGATTGGCGAGCAGGAGTTTCAGTACCTGTAACTCCGCCCGGGGAAGATGCCAGCTATCCCCCCGGCCCCTGTGTTGTAACTCACCGCTGGCTTCATCAAACCAGCAGTCGCCTATCTGCATTATATTCCTCCTGTTTTATATGGTTATGAGTCTATGCAAGAAATCTAATCACTACTGTGATCCTCTTAACCCTGACACAGGAAAAAGTTTAAAAAGTGATCCAACTCAGGCGAGGCGCCGACCAAGAGGGAAGCAAGTGGCATTTTGTGAACCAGTACCCAGGATTGAAGCCACTGAAGACTGAGGGAAAAAGCCATGAAGACGTCATTAATCAACATGAATGCAACAAATAAAGTGACCCACATCAAACGCTAATCCTCAATGGGTATCAATATGCAAGCCGTCAATCGTCTTTGCATGTCAAAAATCCGTTTTCGGCCAACTCAGGATTCATGCGCGCTGAATCACAACCTTCATCAGGCATCCCCCTAAGCTGAAGACAACCGACCAGGTCGGGAAAAACAAAGACAACAAAGGGTGATAAATATGAGCATTAACAGACGTCAGGCCCTCGGCCAGATCATTGGAATTAGCGCCGCAGCAGCCGGAGCCGGCCTCACGGCCACTTGTGCCTTTGCTGCCACGGATGAGTCAGGAAACTACCGCCTAGAACTGGGGGAAAAACTCAAATATGCCCCATTGGATCCCATGGCGACCGCCAAACTCGCTTATGAAACCGGGGGTGGCTGTATGCATCAGGTATTTCACGCCACTGTGACCATGCTGGCGCAGTCCGCCAGTGTCGATGCCGACAAGTTTGCCACTATTCCAACGGCGCTGGCCGGTTATGGTTTTGCCGGGGTCACCGGCCAGGGCACGCTTTGCGGTAACCTCAATGCGGTAGGTATGTTGGTCAATATTCTCGATGACATCAATGGCCAAAATGCCGCCGTCATCGGCGCCCTGTTCCGCTACTATGAGAATACCGAACTGCCTTTGTCCAGCGATGAGTTCGTTGCCGGTATTGGCTCCACCGCCGAAAAGACCGCCCTGGTGGTCAAATCTTCGGTTGCCAACAGCGTGCTGTGCCACTCCTCCATCAGTAACTGGTCCAAGGCCTCAGGCAAGACCTTCTCCGAAAAAGGCGAACGCTGCTATCGTTTGTCGGCCTCCATTGCCTATCATCTGGTGGAACTCCTGAACCGAGCCCACAAGGGCGAAGACTTGGCCGCCCTGCCTGAGAGCAAACCCAGCACCGAAGCCCAGAGTTGCCAGAGCTGTCATGGCTCCAGCAGCACCATGGGACCGGCCGCCAGCGTCAAGACAGATATGGAATGTACCACCTGTCATACCGGGCACTTTAACTGAGGATTATCCGATGAAAATCAGCTATCTGAGCCTGCTGCTCGGCTCGGCCCTGCTCTTGGGAGGCTGTGGCAGCGATGATGACAACAGTAATGGCGGTGGCGAGATCACCCCTCCGCCGCCGGTCGAGAAACCCAGCCAGGATATTGCCGAGGCAAGCAGTATTGAGTTGACCCTCAATAGCTTCGATCCCGACTCAGGCCAGGTCACCTTTGCCCTGCAAAACGCCGAAGGCAAGGCGCTCACCAATGCCGCCAAGTACCAGATCACCTACTTTGGTTATCCGGCAGAAGAGCAGGCTTCCACCAAGCCCAAGGCCTGGAAACGCTGGCATGTGACCTATGGTTACAGCTGCGATCCGGCGACCGAGTGCGCTGAACCGCTACAGGCTCTGGACAGTGCCGGCAGCTACAGCTTCAGTCCATCTGGACTGGATTGGGATGCCAATGCCGCCAGCGGTGCCGTCAGCCGTTATAAGGTGGCCATAGAGGTGTTTGGCACAGAGATCAGCAATGAGCTGACACTCTACTCTCCCACCACAGGGGAAGGTGCGAACTAACCCCCGAAAACTGCCCCATCAAATAAGCCGCTGATCAGGGAGAGCAGCGGCTCTTGGGCCTTATCCTCCTCCAACTCACTCATACGACAGGCCCAGAGGTGATCTCCAGGCGTCACCTGGATAAGTGCATAGTCGGCCAGAATATCCATCTCAAGTACATGCAGTCTGAGATCCAGTTTGCCTGACTGAGCCAACACCTTATTGATACTGTCCCGCATCGCCAGCAGATATGGGGGCAACTCTGCTTCATCCACTTGCAGCTTTTCCTGTCGCTGCTCCAGGCTTATCAAATAGCTCAGGGAGCCAGGCTCAACCCCTTTGATGAGCCCTGTCAGTTCGATGCTGGCCCAAGGCTCAGAGTCGTGACGATAGCTCACCCGCAGTCTGGCATGACCATTTTCTGTGGCTATCCTGAGCCTGAGCTTTTCAGTGTTGGCCTGATCCACAGCCATGCCGGGACGGATCAAACTCGCTTCACAGTTGAAATTAGGGCTAAGACGTTTGGAAATCAGGGTATCGGCCCAGAGAATGCCGGCAGCAAACAACAGCAGTAATAACAGCAGCAGTATCCAGATCCGGTTTTGGCGTAACCGCCGCCGCAGAGTCGATTCAGTCACAGCGCAGTGCCTCCCTCAGCCAGGTATATTCGGGGGCGCAGGCGTTCATCTGGGCCATGGTCAACTTATAAGCCTTGAGGTATTCGCCTCGGTCGCCTTCTCCCTTGACCACCATACTCAACACCTTATTGTCATCGCTGAGGGAGATGGAAATGGTGCGCCAACTATCGGGGCAGCGTGCCAGCCAGTCTTCAATACCTTGAGTCAAATCTTTCAATGCGGCCAATGCTTTGGGTTCGCCGTAGAGACGCAAAAAGGTAGTACTGCCCGAAGGGTGTACGAGTTTTATCACCTCATCCGGCGTTTCCAGATAGCGCAGTGGCCCAACCCTGGATGACAAAAAAACCAATGCCAGTGCGCTCAGCAGTAACATCCAACAATAGTGACGCCAGGGCGTTTGTCCCTTGGGGGACAAAGAGATAGGCCTGCGGCCTCGGGTCTTGCTGTGCAGCAAAAAACCTTGCCTGTCTACGGATTCCAAGAGGTCGCTGTGCTCGGGTCCCAGGTATTGGCGGATCCTGGCCACCGCCTGCTCCAATAAATGCCCTTGATTGGCGGGAATGGCGGCCTCCTGCAGCAGTTGCATTCTGGACACCACCTGCCCCCTGTGAGCCAACAAAATATTCAGCACACACTGCTCTGTTTCAGACAGTGTCCAGCTCATCCCGGATCCAGTATGTTTGAGCGTGCCGGTATCGGCATCAAACCAATAGCAACCTATCTGCATGGCGTGGCTCAGCAGCAAATGAATGGCGGCAGTATAAGGGAAAAAAACACCCATCCAGAGTGATCTGTATGGGTGTTTTTAGGCTTTTGGCAAGAAGCGTGAACCGTCTCTCAGACTTTTCCCACAATTAAAATTTTGTTAATTAACAATATGATACATTCTTATCTAGAATGTAGAACTGTTAATCCAGAGGTGCACCAGAATGCTGGCTACGTAACCCAGGGCGATCACGGGTGTCCACCTGAGGTGAGCCCCAAAGGTGTATACCCCTCTCGCCTGCCCCATCAGCGCCACCCCGGCGGCACTGCCGATGGACAACAAACTCCCCCCAACCCCGGCGGTCAGGGTTACCAACAGCCATTGTCCCAACGCCATATCCGGGTTCATTGTCAGTACGGCAAACATCACGGGAATGTTGTCTATGATAGAGGACAGCACCCCAATGGCGACGTTGGCATAGGTGGGATCCCACTGGGTGTACATGGCATGGGATACCATGCTCAAATAGCCCATAAAGCCCAAACCGCCGACACACAGCACCACACCATAGAAGAACAGTAAAGTGTCCCATTCGGCTCTGGCAATACGGCTGAATACATCGAAAGGCACCACGTTACCCAGTTGCTCCAGACGCTTTTCATCCTGCATCAGGCGCGCCTTCTCCTGCGCTCTTGCCAGCGCTTTGGGGAAATTCTTCCTCAGGTAGAAGCCAAAACACTGCAGCAGTCCAAGGCCTGTCATCATGCCAAGCACAGGCGGCAGACCCAGCAGTGAATGGGTACACACAGCCATGGCTATGGTGAACAGGAACAGCAGCACTATCCGCTTGGCGCCTGTCTTGGTGTAAACCTTTTCAACCAGGGCATCAGATTTTTCCCTGGAAATAAACAGGCTCATGATCACCGCCGGCACCAGGAAATTCACCAGTGATGGCAGGAACAGCTTGAAGAACTCGGAAAAGTGCACCATACCCTTTTGCCACACCATCAGAGTGGTGATGTCCCCAAAAGGGCTGAAGGCGCCACCGGCATTGGCCGCCACCACTATGTTAATGCACGACAGGGTGATAAAACGGCGATTATCGGCGCCCATTTTCATCACCACGGCGCACATCAGCAGCGCAGTGGTCAGGTTGTCGGCGATGGGCGAAATAAAGAAGGCCAGTAAACCGGTAAGCCAAAATATCTGGTATAAACTGAAGCCCTTGCTGACCATCCAACAACGCAAGGCGTCGAACAACTTACGTTCTTCCATGGCGTTGATATAGGTCATGGCCACCAGCAAAAACAGCAACAACTCGGCATATTCGAGCAGGTTATGTTTGAAGGCGGCTTCGGCCACTTCCGACATACCATTCTGGGTATAGACATAACCTATCATGCCCCAGATGAGACCGGCAGCGACCAACACAGGCTTGGACTTTCTCAGGTGCAGCTTCTCCTCCCCCATCACCAGTAAATAGGCGATGGCAAACAGAGTCAGAGCCAGATACCCCACGGTTGAGTCTGTCAGACTCAGGTTATTTGTGGCTTCCGTGCTAGCCAGGACCACAGGCGAAAACAGTCCTGACAAAATTCCCCCTAAGGCTGCGCAGCCCCCATGCAAACGCATTAACTTCATCTCTTTCTTCTCTTGGTAGGAAATTAACTAAAACCTAGCACAGAGAATGGAAAGCGAATCTTGATAAAACGCAAATTTCTGCAATTTAAGTGAGCGAGACCCGGCTCTAAGTGGCAGACAGCAGCAGAAGAATTGAAAAAGACTGGTAAAAAAACACCATAGATCACAAAAGCGCCCGCAGGCGCTTTTATCTGGTTCACACTTTTTATGTCACGGCTTTTTTAGAAAGAATACAGCAGTGTCATATTGGTTTCAGTGTCAGTGCTCTTTTTGTCATCCAGCGGATCGCTGTTATAACGCACAATCACGGCAAACTTCATTGCCAGGGCGCCGATGATGTTGGCGGTCAGCGAAGTCTCGGAGCGGGCGTCGAGCTTGTCGCCATAATCGGCAATAAACATCTGGCGGAACTTGGAGGTCTTGCTGATCTCAAGCTCATAGTTGATCACTCCGTGAGCGACCCAGC
Source organism: Shewanella algae (assembly GCF_009183365.2). Classification (NCBI taxonomy): domain Bacteria; kingdom Pseudomonadati; phylum Pseudomonadota; class Gammaproteobacteria; order Alteromonadales; family Shewanellaceae; genus Shewanella; species Shewanella algae. Next base: position 1,046,350 of record NZ_CP068230.1, on the reverse strand, counting down.
TGGCGTCAGAGTTATAGCCCAGAATGGCGCTTTGCTCACTGTCCAGACGCTGATACTGGTAACCAGGACCTATCTCGGCATCCAGGAAGCTTTTGCTGCCCTGGAATACACGGTAGCCGTAACCGGCCGCACTGTTGAACTTGTAATCGTAACCTGTGAAGGGATCGGCTTCGTAGCTGGTGTTGGCAAACAGATAGCTGCGCTCATCCAGACGGTAGTTTCCCTGAACACCACCAAAATAACGCTTGGCAGTAACTTCTTCAGAATCTTCCTTGTACAGACCTTCGAGCAGGTACTGGTTTTCCCAGTTGCCCAGTTCGTGTTTCATCGCCAGGCGAGCCTTCACCGAAGAGGTTTCAGTGTTACCTGTGGTCAGGGTTGCCCCCAACTCCGCCTCACCGGCAAATGTTTTATCACCTTCGACAAAGTCAGCCCCAGCGTGAGCAAATGGTGCGACCAGCAGAATGGCTGCAGTGCTAAGCAGTTTTTTCATTCTTGTGCATCTCCGTTCAAAGCAATCCCCTAAAAAAACGGGCGCCATCTTAACATCTATGGCGAAAAATACGAAACAGCTCGCATTTTGCAGCTGAAAAAACCTGATTTCCGACACCGGTAACCGTTTTGTCTGACAGAGACAAGGCTATCAGGCCTTCAACCCGGCCGCAGACATCAGCAGTCGCAACAACGAAGAGACACTGAGCAAAGAAAGAACACTCAAGCACCAAAGCAGCAGCATCCAACAGCCTGGACGGCTATCGAGCCAATTCTTAGCCGGGGCCAGCAGCCGGATGGCCCGGCCCCTCAAAACGTCAATGATAGGCTTCATCGGCGCTCACCTTGCCGCGGAACACATAATAGGTCCAGCAGGTATAAACCAGAATAATGGGGATAATAAACAGAGCACCCACCAACATGAAGCCTTGGCTCTGGGGTGGCGCCGAAGCCTGCCAAATGCTGATGCCCGGTGGAATAATATAGGGCCAGATGCTGATCCCAAGACCGCAGAACCCCAGTAACACCAAGAGCAGCGTCATCACAAAGGGTTGGTAAGTATCTTGCCTTTGCAGGCCCAGATACAGATTCCATCCCAGTAGTGCCGTCAATAAAGGCACGGGTGAGAGGAAAATCAGGTTCGGCAGTGAAAACCAACGCTCGGCGATTTGGGGATGTGCCAAAGGCGTCCAGATACTGACCAGCACTATGGCCACCAGCAAGCCTATGAGCAAAGAGCGGCTCAGCAGAAACATCTGTTGCTGCAGATGCCCCTGGGTCTTCATGATCAGCCAACTGCTGCCAAGGAGTCCGTAAGCGACCACCAACCCGACACCGCATAAAAGCGGGAAAGGCGCCAACCAGTCGAGCTGCGAGCCGGCAAAGCTGCGATCTATGACAGGGAAACCGGATATCACGGCCCCCAGCACCACCCCCTGGAAGAAGGTCGCTGCCACAGAGCCGATGGCAAATGCCCTGTCCCAGGCTTTTCTGTGGCCTTCAAACGCCTTGAAGCGAAACTCAAACGCCAGGCCTCGAAAGATAAGCGCCACCAGCATAAAGGTCAGCGGAATCGCCAAGGCATCGATAATTACCGCATAAGCCAGCGGAAAGGCGCCGAACAGCGCAGCCCCGCCCAGCACCAGCCAGGTTTCATTGCCGTCCCACACAGGTGCCACTGAGTTCACCATGATATCTTTGTCATGCCTGTCTCCAACCAAGGGCAGCAGTATCCCCACTCCCAGGTCGAAACCATCCATGACTATGTACATCAAGGTGGCGAAAATAATAATCACAAACCAGATAACAGCCAGATCAATGCCCATACTCAGCTCTCCTTATGCAGCTCGTCGCTGTGAAACTGTGAAATTCGCCCGACCAACGCAGGGCTTTCGGATAAGACTTCCTCGACCTTGGGCCCCTGACGGATAAGATTGAGCAGATAGAGATACCCCAAACCAAACACCAGGCTGTAGACCACAAAGAACCCCAGCAGGCTCAGGCTCATATGCAGCTCGCCATGGGCAGAGACCGCATCCCGGGTGCGCATTACCCCATGAATGATCCAGGGTTGCCGCCCCACTTCCGTGGTTATCCACCCGGCCAACAGCGCTATGAGTCCCGATGGTCCCATGAACAGACTGAAGCGCAGAAACCAGCGGCTCTGGTACAGGCCACCACTGCGTCTGAGCCAAAGGCTGACGACACCGAGCAGCAGCATCAGCATGCCCAGTCCGACCATGACCCGAAATGACCAGAAGACGATAGGGACATTGGGCCTGTCTTCCACGGCAAACTCCTTCAGCGCCGGCACCTGGGCCTGGCTGTCGTGCATCAGGATCAAACTGGCCAGCGCCGGGATCTTGAGGGCATAGTCAGTGGTTTCTGTCTCCATATTGGGCCAGCCAAACAGGATCAGCGGTGTCGGCTCCCCCGAGCTGTTGTCCCAGTGCCCTTCCATGGCGGCGACTTTGGCCGGCTGATGCTCCAGGGTATTGAGCCCGTGAATATCCCCAAGCAAGGCCTGCAAAGGTGCACAGGCGAGGATCATCCACAGCGCCATGGAGAACATCTTGCGCACCGCCGGGTTGTCGTTGCCTTTAAGCAGGTGCCAGGCGCCCGATGCCGCCACCATTAAGGCGCAGCAGATAAAGGCGGCCACCGCCATATGCGAAAGACGCGGTATAAAGGAAGGGTTGAAGATGACCGCCAACCAGTCTGTCGGTACCACTTGGCCGGCTTCAATGACAAAGCCCTGCGGTGTGTGCATCCAACTGTTGGAGGCCAAGATCCAGAACATGGACATTATGGTGCCGAGGGCGACCATACAGGTGGAGAAGAAGTGCAGCTGATCGCCGACTTTTTTCCAGCCAAACAACATCACTCCCAGAAATCCGGCTTCGAGGAAGAAGGCGGTCAGCACTTCATAGGTCAGCAGGGGGCCGGTAATACTGCCGGCAAACTCGGAAAAGCCGCTCCAGTTGGTGCCAAACTGGTAAGCCATCACCAAGCCGGAAACCACCCCCATACCAAAGTTGACCGCAAATACCTTGGACCAAAAATGATACAGCTGCTTGTATACCGGATTACGCTTTTTGAGCCAAAGCCCTTCCAGTACCGCGAGATAACTTGCCAGGCCAATGGTGATGGCCGGGAAGATAATGTGAAAAGAAACCGTGAAGGCAAACTGTATGCGTGCCATTTCGAGTGCATCCAGTCCAAACATGAACCACCTCAAAGGGTCAATAAACCTGGCTGGCATCTTAAGGACTGAAACAAAACTATAATAGATACAGAAAATACGATTTTATATATAACAGATTGAATAATTGTTATGCTGGGCACGGGCAATAAAGCAGAGTAAACCATGGCCAAATATGAAACCCTGATCCAGCAATTGAGGCAGCAGATACAGAGCGGTGTCTGGCAGGTGGGTGACCGCTTACCTTCACTCAGAGAGCAGACTCAGCAGAGCCAGATGAGTTTGATGACAGTGATGCATGCCTATCAGGTGCTGGAGAGCCAAGGCTGGATAATCTCCCGCCCCCGCTCAGGTTACTTTGTCGCCCCGAAAGTGGCGGCCCCCAAGCCCCAAGGCCTACATCAGTCCAGTGCTGTGACCCGCGCCGAGTCGGTGGATATCAACGCCTTTATCTTTGAGGTGTTGCAGGCCAGTCGCGATCCGGGGATCACAGGGTTTGGCTCCGCCTACCCGGATCCCGGGCTGTCGCCCCACAAACAGTTGAACCGGGCCTTGATTTCAAGCGCCAAGACCCTGGATTCCGCCAGCGCTCTGGACAATTTGCCACCCGGGAACCCGGCGCTCAGGCATATCATAGCCCAGCGCTACGCGGCGCAGGGAATGAGCATCTCGCCGGATGAAATAGTGATCACCGCGGGGGCACTGGAGGCATTGAACCTGAGCCTGCAGGCGGTCACCCGTCCCGGGGATTGGGTGGTGATAGAAAACCCCGCCTTCTACGGCGCCCTGCAGTCGCTGGAGCGCCTCGGCCTCAAGGCGCTCGCCATTCGCACCCATCCCCAGGAAGGAATAGATCTACAATCTCTGGCCCAGGCGCTGCAAACTCACAGGGTCAAGGCCTGCTGGTTGATGACCAACTTTCAAAATCCCTTGGGCTGCAGTATGAGCGATGACAAGAAGCGTCGTTTGCTGAAACTCTTGCAGGAACACGACTGCTTTTTGATTGAAGACGATGTCTACAGTGAACTCTATTTCGGCAAGGAGAAGCCCCTGCCGGCCAAGGCCTTCGATCCGGACAACAGAACCCTGCACTGCGGCTCCTTCTCCAAGTCTCTGGTGGGCGGTTTTCGCGTCGGTTGGGTGGCCGCCGGCAAGATGGCGCTCAGTATTCAAAAACTGCAACTGATGAGCACCCTGGCCACCAGCACCCCGGTGCAATTGGCACTGGCCCATTACCTGTCGACCCGCAGTTATGAGACCCACCTGCGGCAATTGAGGCGCACCCTGGAGCAACGAAAATTCGCCACCTGGCAAGCATTGAAGAACCGCTTACCCGACAGTGTCAGAGTGCATTATGGCGATGGCGGCTATTTTCTCTGGGTAGAGTTACCCGAGGGGCGGGACACCACAGAGCTCTATCGCCAGGCACTCTCGCAAGGAATAAGCCTGGCGCCGGGACAGATGTTCTCGGCGCACCGGGAGTTCAGCCACTGTTTTCGCATCAACGCCTCACTGCCTGGTGGGCCAAAGTTGGAGCAATCGATAGCCAGCCTGGCCAAGCTGATAAAAGGCGTTTTGTGATAGGTTCAACAGTCCAAGTCAGACTTCCACCGCCAAGCCGGCCGCCTTCCAGTCGGGGAAACCGGCATTGAGTCGCTTGGCATTAAAGCCCTGTGCCTGGAGCAAGGCCACCGCCTCATCCGACAGGGCGCAATAAGGGCCGCGGCAATAGGCCACTATCTCTGTGTGCTTGGGCAGACGTGCCAGTTCCGCTTCCAACAGAGGCAATGGCAGGTTGAGAGCCCCCGGAAGATGGCCGAGTAAAAACTCCTCTTCGGGACGCACATCCAGCAGCAATACATCACCACTTTCAAGCCGCGCCAACAACGCCTCCCGGGAAACCCCTTCACCGCTACCCGGCTCCGGCTTATGGCGTGCCACCAATTGATTAACCCGGGAACGCTGAAAATCGGCCAGCTGCGCCAGGCTCTGCAGCAGCACCAACAAGGGACCATCGGCCAGAGAATAGAGTACCTGTTTGCCTTCACGGCGACTGTCCACCATGCCGGCGCGTTTCAGTTGCTGCAGGTGTTGGGAACAGTTGGCCAGAGTCAGACCGCACTGCTGGGCCAAACGCTCGACCGGCCATTCCCCCTGCGCTATCTGCTCCAGCAGCCTTAACCTGTGGCCATGAGAGAGCACCTTGGCAATATCTGCCAGTTCCCGGTAGTGACTATCGAGCTGCTGCCCCTGTGTCTCGGTCAGATTGTCGCTTGACATTTTTTCTTCACCAAACAATCATTCAATTAATTTATTGAATGATAGATTATCATCATCCATCAGGGGCGACAACCGCCCAGCCCGGATGGACAAAATACGACAAGGAGTAAGATAGATGCAGGAATTTCCCTTTTGGCTCAATGCGCTGCTTTTAGGTGTCGGTGCAACTCTGGTAATGGATATTTGGGCCTTGGCGCAAAAAATGCTGTTGGGGATCCCCTCACTGAGCTATCCCATGGTCGGTCGCTGGATAGGTCATTTACCCAAGGGGAAACTGATCCACAGCCCTATCGGCGCCTCGGCTGCCATCAAGGGCGAAGCCTGGCTTGGCTGGGGAGCACACTATCTGATAGGCATCATCTTTGCCGCCATCTTGCTGGCGATCTGCGGTTCGCAATGGCTGCAAGCACCGAAGATCATGCCGGCGCTGCTGCTTGGCATTATCAGTGTATTGGCGCCCTTTCTTATTCTGCAGCCGGGACTGGGTGCCGGCCTTGCGGCCAGACGTACCCCGGCGCCCTGGACAGCCAGATGCAGAAGTCTGTTGGCCCATACGGTTTTTGGCCTTGGGCTCTACCTGACGGCGCTGCTGCTATCTCTGCTTTAAACGCCGGAAACGGGACGTAAAAAAGCCCGCGAATGCGGGCTTTCAATACAGAGAACGGGATTACAGGTTGATCTGTGGATCCAGTTCGCCGGTTTGATAACGCTTGTACATGGCCTGCAACGACAGCGGCTTGATCTTGGAGCCCATACCGGCACAACCGAAGGCTTCGTAGCGAACGGTACAGATGTCGGCCATGGCTTCCATGGAGGCCTTGAGGAATTTGCGTGGGTCAAACTCAGCTGGGTTTTCAGCCAGGAACTTACGTACCGCACCGGTAGATGCCAGGCGCAAATCTGTGTCGATGTTAACCTTACGTACACCGTGCTTGATGCCTTCAACAATCTCTTCCAGCGGCACGCCGTAAGTTTCAGGGATGGCGCCACCATACTCGTTGATGATCTGCAGCCACTCCTGAGGTACAGAAGAAGAGCCGTGCATTACCAGATGAGTGTTGGGGATACGGGCGTGGATCTCTTTGATGCGGTCGATACGGAGCACATCGCCGGTAGGCTTGCGGCTGAACTTGTAAGCACCGTGGCTGGTACCTATGGCGATGGCCAGGGCATCCACATGAGTGTCGGCCACGAAGCGGGCGGCTTCTTCCGGGCTGGTCAGCATCTGCTCGTGGCTCAGGGTACCTTCGGCGCCGATACCGTCTTCTTCGCCGGCCATGCCGGTTTCCAGACTACCCAGACAGCCGATTTCACCTTCAACAGAAACACCACAGGCGTGGGCGAAGGCCACTGTCTTGCGGGTAACATCGACGTTGTACTCATAAGAGGCAGGAGTCTTGCCGTCAGACATCAAGGAACCGTCCATCATCACAGAGCTCATGCCGAGCTGGATGGAACGCTGACACACGTCAGGGTGAGTACCGTGGTCCTGGTGAATACACACAGGGATATCCGGATACTGCTCGAGGGCAGCCGCCATCAGATACTTGAGGAACTGAGGACGGGCATACTTACGGGCACCGGCTGAAGCCTGCACAATCACAGGGCTGTCAGTGGCTTCGGCGGCCTGCATGATGGCTCGCATCTGCTCCAGGTTGTTAACGTTGAACGCCGGGACGCCGTATCCATGTTCGGCGGCGTGGTCCAGCAGTTGGCGTAGGGAAATAAGGGCCATTTTTTTACTCCAATAATAGGGTGAATTGCTTCACCGAGGTCGCTATCGCTTGGATTTAACTTGATGCTCCCGGCAAAGCCGGGAGCGGTTTCTTTATAATTCTTTTGATTTTGCTCAGTTACCGCGGGCCTTGAGCATGGCCACAGCCGGCAACTCTTTACCTTCGAGGAACTCGAGGAAGGCACCGCCACCGGTAGAGATGTATGACACCTTGTCGGCAATGCCATATTTGTCCACGGCGGCCAGAGTATCACCGCCACCTGCGATGGAGAAGGCCGGTGACTCGGCGATCGCCTGGGCGATACGCTTGGTACCTTCGCCAAACTGGTCGAACTCAAACACCCCAACCGGGCCGTTCCAGACTATGGTACCGGCTTTTTGCAGGATAGCAGCCAGGGCTTCGGCGCTGTCCGGGCCTATGTCGAAGATCATCTCATCGTCGGCAACCTCGTCCACTGGCTTCAAGGTAGCCACGGCTGCAGGGCTGAACTCCTTGCCAACCACCACATCGGTAGGCACGGGGATATCGCCTCCACGGCTCTGGGCATTGGCCACCAGGCGCTTGGCTTCATCGATAAGGTTGGCTTCATAGAGCGACTTGCCCACAGGATGGCCGGCGGCGGCAATAAAGGTGTTGGCGATACCACCACCCACCACCAGTTGATCCACTATGCCGGACAGAGATTCAAGCACTGTCAGCTTGGTCGACACCTTGGAGCCACCGACAATCGCCACCAAGGGACGCGCCGGGTTATCCATCGCCTTACCCAGGGCATCCAGCTCTGCCGCCAGCAATGGGCCGGCGCAGGCTATCGGGGCAAACATGCCGACACCATGAGTCGAGGCCTGGGCGCGGTGAGCGGTACCAAAGGCATCCATCACATAGACATCACACAGGGCTGCCAGTTGCTTGGAAAGCGCCTCGTCGTTTTTCTTCTCACCCTTGTTGAAGCGGACGTTTTCAAACACCACCACTTCACCTTGGGCAACTTCGACGCCATCCAGATAGTCTTTTTCCAGACGTACCGGGCAGTTCAGCGCCTTGGCCAGATAATCCACCACAGGCTTGAGGGAAAACTCCTCATTGTATTCGCCTTCGGTTGGTCGTCCCAGGTGGGACATCACCATCACGGCAGCCCCTTTTTCCAGTGCCAACTTGATAGTGGGCAGCGAAGCCCGCAGACGCGCGTCGCTGGTGACCACGCCATCGGCCACAGGCACATTGAGATCTTCACGGATAAGCACACGCTTGCCCTGAAGATCCAGCTCTGACATCTTGATAATTGCCATTTTTACGCTTCCTTCTTAATCAAAAACAAATCTGTTTCACTAAGGGCGGCGCCTTCCCTGCCACCCTGGAATAATCTGTTGCAGCCTCTCAGGCGCTGCGGGCCTTGATCATCGCCAGCGCCGTATCCAACATACGGTTGGCAAAGCCCCATTCGTTGTCGCACCAAAGCAACAGCTTCACCAGTTGGCCATCACTGACCCGGGTCTGGGTGCCGTCGACCACGCTGGAGCGCGGATCATGATTAAAATCGCATGATACCAGAGGCTCATCAGTATAGCCCAGAATGCCCTCAAGCCTGCCATGGGTCGCCTGTTCCAGCACCTGGTTTACCTTGGCAATATCCACTCTGTCATTGAGAGTCACAGACACATCTATGGCGGTGACATTAATAGTGGGCACCCGCACTGAAATGGCCTCGAACTTATCCTTCATCTGCGGCAGGATACGCTCTATGCCGCGGGCCAGCTTGGTGTCGACCGGAATGATCGATTGCCCGGCGGCGCGGGTTCGGCGCAGATCGTCGTGATAGGCATCTATCACCTGTTGATCATTCATCGCCGAGTGGATAGTGGTAATAGCACCGCTCTTGACCCCAAAGTGCCGATCCAGCACATCGATAACAGGGACAATACAGTTGGTGGTACAGGATGCGTTGGACACCACAGTGTGTTCGGCGGCCAATAGTTCCTGGTTGACACCATAGACTATGGTGGCGTCAACATCCGCCGAAGAGGGATGACTTATCAATACCTGGCGGGCACCGGCCTGGATATGAGCCTCGCAGCTCTGTCTATCAGACAGGGCGCCTGTGGCTTCGAACACCAAGTCGATATCCAGCTCGCCCCAGGGCAGTTTGTCTGCCTCCGGCTCGGCCAACAGTCTGATGCTATCGTCCCCCAGTTGCATCATGCCGTCTGCAAGACTCGCGCGGCTATGGAAGCGACCATGGGTGGTGTCATAGTTGGTGAGGTGGACTATGGCCTCGGGCTTGGCCAGTTCATTGATAGCAACGATCTGAATTTGCTGCCTTTTACCCGATTCGTATAAGGCACGGAGAATTGAGCGGCCGATGCGGCCATAACCATTGATTGCGACTCTGATCATGGAGATCCTGTTCCTCTAATGAGGGATGCTGATTGGGTAACGGCCTGTCTTCCTGACAGGCCGTTGCACTTCCTGTGCGGCATTCCATTGCCTGGTTGCCGCACAGTCATTTCCAATCAGGCAGGCGCGGCTCAGGCGAGCAGAGCCTTACCGGCTTCAACCACTTTATCTACAGTGAAACCGAACATCTCAAACAACTGATTGGCAGGCGCTGACTCACCGAAGCTGGTCATGCCAATAATGCGACCGTTCAGGCCCACATATTTATACCAGTAATCGGCTATGCCCGCTTCCACTGCCAGTCGTTTTGTGACATTGGCTGGCAGTACGGCTTCTTTATAAGCCGCGTCCTGTTGGTCAAATACGTCGGTAGATGGCATAGAAACCACACGCACCTTGGCGCCAGTAGCAGCCAGCTCAGCCTGTGCCTTAACCGCCAACTCAACTTCGCTGCCGGTGGCAATGATGATCAGCTCAGGCGCGCCTTCGCAATCCACCAGCACATAACCGCCCTTGGCCACATCGCTCAATTGCTCGGCGCTGCGTGGCATCTGGATCAGGTTCTGACGCGAGAAGATCAGTGAAGTTGGGCCGTCTTTGCGCTCTATGGCGTACTTCCAGGCAATGGCAGATTCTACCTGGTCACATGGGCGCCAGGTGCTCATGTTGGGAGTCATACGCAACGAGGCAATCTGCTCAACCGGTTGGTGAGTCGGGCCGTCTTCACCCAGACCGATGGAATCGTGGGTATAGACCTGAATGTTCTGCACCTTCATCAGCGCAGCCATGCGCATGGCATTACGGGCGTATTCCATAAACATCAGGAAGGTGGCGCCGTAAGGTACAAACCCGCCGTGCAGGGCAATACCGTTGATGATGGCGGTCATACCAAACTCACGCACACCATAGTGCAGGTAGTTGCCGCTGGCATCTTCGGCCGAAATAGGCTTGGAACCTGAGTACATGGTCAGGTTGGAAGGCGCCAGGTCGGCACTGCCCCCTAAGAATTCCGGCAGCATTTTACCGAAGGCTTCCAGGGCATTTTGCGAGGCCTTACGGGAAGCAATATTGGCAGGATTGGCCTGCAGCTGCTTTATATAGGCTTTGGCATCGACGTCAAAGTTGGCTGGCAGTTCACCGTTGAGGCGACGCTTGAGCTCGGCGGCCAGCGCAGGGTGAGCGGCTTCATAGGCAGCGAACTTGTCGTTCCAGCTGTTTTCGGCGGCCTTACCGGCTTCCTTGGCATCCCAGGCGGCATAGATTTCAGATGGGATCACGAATGGGTCGTGCTTCCAGCCCAGGAATTCACGGGCGGCGGCGATTTCAGCATCACCCAGCGGCGCACCGTGGCAATCGTGAGAACCTGACTTGTTGGGAGAACCGTAACCTATGATGGTCTTGCAGCAGATCAGCGATGGACGCGGATCGGCCTTGGCGGCGTCGATGGCGGCGTTGATAGCTTGCGGATCGTGACCGTCGACACCGGCGACCACATGCCAGCCGTAGGCTTCAAAGCGCTTGGGGGTATCATCACTGAACCAGCCTTCAACATGACCGTCGATAGAGATACCATTGTCATCCCAGAAGGCGATCAGTTTGCCAAGACCCAGAGTACCGGCCAGAGAGCAGGCTTCGTGGGAGATACCTTCCATCAGGCAGCCGTCACCCATGAAGACATAAGTATGATGATCGACAATATCGTGACCGTCACGGTTAAACTGAGCCGCCAGAGTCTTTTCCGCAATCGCCATACCTACGGCATTGGTGATACCTTGGCCCAGAGGCCCTGTGGTGGTTTCGATGCCGGGAGCATAACCATATTCAGGGTGGCCCGGAGTACGTGAGTGCAGTTGACGGAACTGCTTGAGATCTTCAATGCCCAGATCATAACCCGCCAGATGCAGCAGTGAGTAATGCAGCATGGAACCATGGCCGTTTGACAGCACAAAGCGGTCGCGGTCAGCCCATTGAGGGTTCACAGGGTTGTGCTTGAGGTGATCCCGCCACAGGACTTCGGCGATATCTGCCATCCCCATGGGAGCACCGGGGTGGCCGGAATTGGCCTTTTGGACAGCGTCCATACTTAAAACACGGATAGCGTTAGCGAGTTCTTTACGGGAAGACATGCTCTCTCCTGCTTGATCTTAGAGGTCTTGGGCAAAATGGAGCCATATTTTCCCCTACCGGGCAGAAGGACGCAAATAAAATTCGTCCACCCACGGCGCCAAAAGCAGCCCAAGCTTTGCTTTGTGTTTACATTTGCGCCTCATTTGCGAAGCCTGCCGCTCACAAAGCTGTCAACTTGCCTGTCCGCTGATCGCTTTCAACGCAAATGCCAAGGCTGAATTGCCAGAGGAAAAGTCTAGATTCAGATACAGATGAATCTGATAAATTTCAGCAAAATAGCTGAAAACAGTAAAAAAAGATTTGAGTCATTTGAGCCGATTCCTGCGCCATGGCGCACAAATATTTGCGACAAGGGGTGTCATCCAAGTCGAATTCTACTAAAATGGCCGTCTAGATGTAGATGCTTCTACACGTTTGAATTCCACAGACGAGATTTTCCGAATTATGGCAAAACACTTGTTTACCTCTGAGTCGGTCTCAGAAGGACATCCAGATAAAATCGCCGATCAGATTTCTGATGCGGTACTCGACGCGATTCTGGCTCAGGATCCCAAGGCCCGTGTAGCCTGTGAAACCCTGGTCAAGACAGGTATGGTATTGGTAGCCGGTGAAGTCACCACCTCTGCCTGGGTCGATATTGAAGAGCTGACCCGTAAAACCGTTCGCGAAATAGGTTATACCCACTCAGATATGGGTTTTGATGCCGACAGCTGTGCGGTACTGAACGCCATCGGTAAGCAGTCCCCCGATATCAACCAGGGTGTAGACCGTGCCGATCCCAAAGAACAGGGTGCCGGTGACCAGGGTCTGATGTTTGGTTACGCCAGCAATGAGACTGACGTGCTGATGCCGGCTCCTATCACTTATGCTCACCAGTTGGTTAAGCGCCAGTCCGAAGTACGCAAGAGCGGCGCTCTGCCTTGGCTGCGTCCCGACGCCAAGTCTCAGGTGACTTTCGCCTACGAAGACAACAAGATTGTCGGTATCGATGCCGTGGTACTTTCTACCCAGCATTGCGACAGCGTCAGTCAGGCGGATCTGGTGGAAGGCGTGATGGAAACCATCATTAAGCCGGTACTGCCTGCCCAGTGGCTGAATAAGGACACCAAGTACTTCATCAACCCAACCGGCCGTTTCGTTATCGGTGGCCCTATGGGTGACTGTGGTTTGACCGGTCGCAAGATCATCGTTGATACCTACGGCGGCATGGCCCGTCACGGTGGTGGCGCCTTCTCAGGTAAAGACCCATCCAAGGTTGACCGTAGCGCCGCTTACGCTGCCCGTTACGTTGCCAAGAACATAGTGGCTGCCGGTCTGGCGGATCGCTGTGAAATCCAGGTGTCTTACGCCATTGGTGTGGCCGAACCGACTTCCATCAGTGTGGAAACCTTCGGTACCGGCAAAGTCTCGCAAGAGCTGCTGATCCAATTGGTTCGTCAGCACTTCGATCTGCGCCCATACGGCCTGACCGAGATGCTGGATCTGGCGCGTCCCATCTATCAAGGCACCGCCGCTTACGGTCACTTCGGCCGTGATGAGTTCCCATGGGAGCAAACCAACAAGGCTGAAGCCCTGCGCGCCGACGCAGGTCTGTAATAGACTCAGCTTGCAAAAAAACCGCCTCAGGGCGGTTTTTTTATATCTGTCGAACTGACACTCAGTAGCAGTGATCGAAATGGGCCGTTTCCATACAGAGGTAACCCAACTGCTCGGCCGATAGCGGCGTGATATCCAACACTTTCATTGGAGTGAATTCGGTATCGGTCAACAGACGGATCTGCACCTGATAACTGTTGCTGCGCCCACAGTCGAAACAGACGCCCAAGGCTTGCAGCAGATAATGCGGCTTGCCATCGATTTGGGCTTCAAAGGCCTTTGCCTGTTCGCCCTGCAGCGCCAAAACAGACACCAGGTATCTGACATTATCCCAGGCAGATAGCCTTAGCGACTCACAGGCTTGCAGTAGGGTTTCTGGCGTGTTTTGCATCTTGCTCTCCCGCGTCAAAGCGGCTGTTAGCCCAGCAGCAGATAAAAATCCCTGCCGCAAAGGGTGACAAAGTCCAGGGTGCGCATGCGGCCATCCCTGCTATGGGCTCGTATAGACGCCTCGTTGTCCTCGGCGATCAGTGCCAGCCAAGGCGCACTGATGTTGGCTCTGGCGGCGCCGTAAAGCTTATCAAACACGCCCTTGCCACGATATTCAGGATGCACCCAAACCGGGCCGTAATGCAGAGTCTGCTGCCAGTTCAGCCCCAGGTCAAAGCGATTCTGGGCCAGTTGCCGACTGAGGGCCTGACACAAAGGCGAATGCTTGAGTTTATCCCAACTGCCGGTTATCAGATAACCGACTACCTTAGTCGCGTCCAACGCCAACCACACATGACCGGCGGCCACCAGAGGTTCAAGCTCCTTGGCCGAAAAGCCCTGCCCTTGCATGCCCCGTGTACGCTCTCTGGCACTCAATTCATCCTGGCCGAAGCGCTGCTCCAGGCTGGCAATCGTCTCAACATCGGCCGCCTCAGCCTGGCGGTATTGCATGGTTTCTGGCATCAAAAAGGCTCAGCAATAAAAGAAGCCGCATTATAGCCAAAGCCTGTTGCAGCCGCACTCGATTTGCGAAATTCCCATACTGCTTCCACACTTAAAGTTGAACTTAAGCCACTCGACTCAGGAAGAGATATGCTCCCGGATACCATAGACCCAGGCAAGAGCCTATTGGAAAATGAAAGCCACAGACTCAACCTTATTCGCTGGATGCATCAATGTGAGCTAATGAAACGTTACTACCAGGCCGACAAAGTCTTTGTGCTGCAAAAGACAGATCAGGGATTCGAAGTCATTGTCAGCGCCGCCGATGCCAGCCACAGGTTCCCGCCCGGCAAGGTATTCTCTGCAGATGAAAGTGTATTCCAGCGTATGGTCGATAGCCCACCCGAGGGCGTTAATCTGGATCTCACCCGTTCCACCAATGATGACAACCCAAAAGAGTTCAGCAATGTCCTGGGGATTCTATCCCGGCCAGTGCTCTGGCCCGACGGCTCGGTATTCGGTTGCCTGTGTGTCATCAATGCCCATGCCAACGAACAGCAACACATCAGCCCCTATATGTTGGAGCCGTTCCAAATTCTGCTGCAGCAAGACTTGGCGCTCTTATGCCAGAGTCACAGAATTGAGTCGCTGTCCATGCGTGACCGGGAGACCGGCATACTCAACCACTACGGCTTTATCATGATGGCACCCAGGCAGCTCAATCTCGGCCGCCGCTTCGGTGCTCATTCAGGCATTATTTTTTTCGAGTTGATACCCGGGATGAATATGGATGCCGAAACGCTGGCACGTCACCATAGAGAACTCGGCAACCTGATCCTCAATACCATAAGAACCGCAGATATCGCTGCCCACTATAACGACAGCCAATATGTCCTGCTGGTGTTTGTCGATCTGGAGCGGGATCTGGAGCATATCATCAAACGCCTTGAGCGGCAGATGAACCAGTTTTCGGCCCCATTACAACTGGACTCCAGCAGTTGCTTTTTCAGCCCTGACTCTGCCGCCAAGCTGGCGCCTATGCTGGAAAGTGCCAGGGCTGGACTCAAGTCATCCAAACAGCAAAAGAAAGAAGCATGAGCCCCTTGATTCAAAGCACAGAAGAGACGTTAAAAAGACCCAGATCCAATAACCGAATTTTTTCATTTTATTAACGCACGCAGTTGGGTATTCTGAGGCAATCCTTGCCATCACAAATACTATAACTATATGCATGCGCAACTGACGGAAAGAACCAGCAGCTTAAGAGACCATCCCAACGACCCTTTGCAGCTCGACCATTGGCAGAGTCGCTTGGTTACTGTCAGAGAGATGTTTCACGCCCAAACTGTGCTGTTACTGCAACATATGCCAGATACCAAGCTGCAGGTCCTGAGCCACAGCCCGGCGGCTGAAATCCCAACTGAATTTGAAGGTATCGCCTCCCTGCTGCAACACTTTGCAGCTAACCCGGCGGAGACCATCAAGTACCCACTTCATTGGTCCGATGGCAAGCTGTTTGGCGAATTACTGATCCTCAATGGCAAACCCAAGGTGGCATTAGAGCAGTTGCAGTCTTTGCTCGAGCCTATGCTGGTGCTGCTCAAGGCCGAGCTTGGACAGTTGCAACTGATGGAGCAGCTGGAGTCTCTATCTCTGCAGGATGAACTCACCTGTATGCTCAACCCCAGAGGCTTTAATCTGTTGGCGCCGAGGCAACTGAGCCTCAGTCGCCGTTTGGGCTCCCATGCCGGGCTTATGTTGCTGGAAGGCAAGGAGCTGGATTCAAACCGCATTGGCGGACTGCAGCAGGATCAATCCCTGAAAATGTTGGCAAGGGTGATACTGGAGAACATGCGCGAAGCCGACATATGTGCCCGATTGAATCACAACCAGTTCATTATTCTGGCATTTGTGGACAGCCAGGCGCACCTGGATATCCTCGCCAGTCGCCTGAAAAAGCAGGTCAGCCGCAGTGATTGTGGCCTGCAGTTATTGGTGGGGCAAAGCTTCTTTGCACCGGACTCCCACTTCGAACTCTCACCCATGTTGGAACAGGCAGAGCAAGATCTGCTGCAATATAAAACTTAACGCCAATCCGGGATAAGCCGCTTATGTTGAGTAAACCAAGCTGCGAACTTGGGCGATTATTGCGGTTTTTGATCCTGAGCCTTGGCCCATTGGATAAAAATAACCACAGGATAAGGGGACATGAATACCAACCCCAAGCCTATCAGTGAGGCAATGGTCAACATTCCGCTGACCTCAAGTGCCATATCGGTCAACATGTAAAGCCCAATGCCGCCAAGCAGCATTAACACACCTATCCAATGTAACAATTTCAGAAGGCCTATCACTGAGTTAGCCCTGGATATCACCCTTCTCCCCCTTTTTAATCCGCGCTATTCTTGTCACACTATAGAGGCTTAATAGACTAATGGAAAAATGACCATGATTAAGAAAACCTTCGTAGCCGCTGCGCTGCTATTTGGTCTGGCTGCATGCCAAACCACCCCGGATACCCAAGGTCAGTATCTGCCACTGGAAGGCAGCTGGCATGTAGAAAGCATTATGGGGCAACCCACTATAGATTACAGCCCTGCCCAATTGGTTTTTACCAATGACGGCAAACTGTCCGGCAACAACAGCTGCAATAACTTCTTCGGAACCTATTCCCAGGAAGGTCAGAAGCTGAAACTCTCCCCGGCCGGCAGCACAATGAAAGCCTGTGTCGATGCCCTGATGGCCCAGGAGCAACTGGTGATGCAAGCTTTGCCTCAGGTAACCCAAGGTGAAGTCAGCAATGGCAAACTCTTGCTCAAAAGCGATGACGGCAAGGTGTTACTGCAACTCAGCAGCCTCTGAGTTCTGCCTCAAGTCATTAAAAAACCGCCCTCCGGCGGTTTTTTAATGACTGCAACACACTCTCAGTCGCGCTCATATTGCAAAATTCAGCTGCGCCCTTCCTCTGCAGCGCTGACGGCATTCTGCTCGGCTATCAGAGCACTCTGCTGCATATCAGCGTTATAGTGCTCTATATCCAGCTCATTTTCCGACTTGGCAATCACAGTGGTTGCCACCAAGTCGCCGGACACATTAACGACAGTTCGGGCCATATCCAGAATACGGTCGATACCGGCAATTATCGCCACCCCTTCCAGCGGTAAGCCTACAGTGGTCAGCACCAGCGTCAGCATCACCAAGCCGGCACCGGGCACACCCGCAGTACCTATGGAAGCCAAGGTCGCGGTCAGAATAATGGTAATGTAATCGACCCAGGTAAGATCCATCCCAAAAGCCTGAGCCACAAACAGCGCGGTCACCCCTTGATAGAGGGCGGTACCATCCATGTTGATAGTGGTGCCCAGCGGTAGCACAAAGCTGGAAATCTTCTTGTTCACTCCCAGGTATTCGCTGGCACACTTCATACTGGCAGGCAGACTTCCCGCCGAGCTGGATGTGGTGAAGGCGACCGCCATGGCATTGCTGATCCCCTTGAAGAACTGCAGTGGATTGAGGCGGGCAAACACACTCAATACCAGGCTGTAGAAGCCGACAATATGCAGGAAACAACCGATATAAACGGCAACAATCACCTTAATGAGCGGCAGCAGCATCTCCATGCCGTACTCACCGGCCACCCAGGCCATCAAGCCAAACACCCCATAGGGCGCCAGACTCATTACCATATCGGTCAGCTTGTACATGGCTTCCGCCAGGCTCTCGAATACACGAATCGCTGGCCTGCCATGCTCACCAATCAACACCAGGGCTATCCCCAGTGCCACGGCGAATACTATCACCTGCAGTATCTGCCCTTCGGCCAGAGCCGATACCGGGTTGGTGGGCACTATGTTGATCAGGGTTTCCATTACAGAAGGCGCCTGGGTAGCCTTTTCGGTACCGACCTCAGGGGTCATATTCAGCCCTGAGCCCGGACGTATGACTGAACCGACTATCAACCCCAGGCTGATGGCAATGGAAGTGGTCCCCAGATAGAAGGCAAAAGATTTGAAACCTATCCGCCCCATCTTGGCGGTATCCTGCATTGAGGTCACACCCACTATCAGCGAGCAGAACACCAATGGCACTATCAGCATCTTGATGGTGTTGACGAACAGAGTCCCTATGGGCTTGAGATAGATGGCATCTTTACCCAGTATCAGTCCGGTACTCATCCCCAGAACCATACCTATCAGTATTTTCAGCCACAGCGGCAGCCCCGACCAGCGTGACCATAGACGGCCGACAAGTGAAGGTTGGTGTTTTGACATGTGTAAACCTTGATATTTGAAAAAGAGAGGGGCCATATCCTTGGCGGATGGCCGAGATCAGACATCAAGGCCGGTGCGCGAGTTTAGCACAGCTCGCCTGCAGCAAGGATGATCTGTATCACGCTGCCCGGTTGCAGGTTTGAGTTACCTTGAGCCGTTATCTTGAGCCGAGCCAGGGTAATCCAGGTAAAACCGGAAATGACGACTTTTAATCCAGTCCCCCCTTTGCACCAACATAGGACTGCTGATAAATTGTGCCCGCCCCTACGAGCATTCAAGCAAACAGAACTCAAAGGAATAACTATGCTAATAAGAAAAGGTACCCCAAAAGACACCGAGGCCCTGGTGGCTTTCAACCAGGCGATGGCTCAGGAAACCGAAGGATTGGCACTGGACAGTGACACCCTGAGCCGAGGCGTCAGCACCCTGCTGGAAAATCCCGCCAAAGGTTTTTATCTGGTAGCAGAAATCGAAGGTGAAATCGCAGGCTCCTTGATGGTTACCTTCGAGTGGAGTGACTGGCGCGCCGCAGACTACTACTGGATCCAGAGCGTCTATATCAAGCCGGAGCACAGACAAAAAGGCATCTATCGCGCCCTGTATCAGGAGGTCAAGACGCTGGCCGAAAAGCAAGGTGGGGCTGCCAGCTTCAGGCTCTATGTGGAGCAGGAAAACACCCGTGCCCAACAAACTTACCAATCACTGGGCATGAGTCAGAGCCACTACCTCATGTACGAGGAAAAGCCTGCCTAAGTTCAGCGCAAATATAGGTTTTCATGTTAGCCAGGCCACTTTGACTGAGTTGGCAACCACAAGTAAAAAAATGCCGCTCATCGAGATGAGCGGCATTGAAGCTGAAAGAATAGCGCTTAACGCTCGAGTGTCAGTTCCATCTTGGATACGGTTGCCGCATCAATATCCGCTTCTTTGAACAGCAAGGGGCGGAAACGTTTCTCACTGGAGTAGAGCGCGGTCTGATCGGCAAACTCGGGACGCAGAATATTGCTGGTCTCTGAGTAGGTCAGTATCCCTCTCGCCTCCGGGCCCTCATCGGTAAAGCTCACCGCCATCATCCAGCTGGAACCATAACGAACCTGATAGCCCTTGGCGCTCAGACCGGAATCCAGCGCTTTACCGCTCAGAATATCGGTTGCCGGAGCGTAAGAGTGCTGCGGGATAAGCGTATCGTCACCACTGGTCTTGGTGGAAAATACGTTGAAACCACCCTCGGCATGATGACTGCCGGGCCAGGGCAAACGCACACCACTGGCGCTGCCATCCGGCAATGAACGCTCGACAAACTGCACACTGCCAAGGGGCGCATCGACGGCAAAACCGGCCGCTTCCAGGTTGAGTGCGGCATGTGCCAGCGCGGTGAGCGCCGAACCGTCAGAACTCAGCCCTGTGGGAGTGGTCGCCGGCTGCAAATAATCAAAGCCTTGGGTCAACATGGTTTTGTCATTGAACAGGTGGGCGAATTCCCGAAGCAAAGCGCCGCCTTTACTGTCGTTGTCCTGATGACCATTCCAGGCCTTGAGCGCCGCGCAGGCAGCGCTGATATCCTTGGCAAGGGTACCGACCATTACAGGTTCACTGCCCTTGGCCTCACACTGGGCAATCAGATCATCCAAAACCATTTCGGCCAGATAGCTGCGGTTGTTGAGCACTGCCGCCTCCAGTTCATCCAGGTTGAACTTGTCATCACTACCGGCGGCATCACCAAGCAGCTTGAGCCCCATGCGGGTTCTCATGCTCAGTTGGCCACGCTCCGGGCCATACATGGGGGAGAAATACTCCAGCGGCTCGGCCGGGTTGGTAGACCAGAAGGAGTTATTGGAGTTTTGCACAAAGTCTGTGCGTTCCAACTTGGGCGCCCGCTCGAAAGGCGTGGGGCCATCGAAGGCGAACAGTGAGGTATTGCCCGGCAATATGGTAAAGCCTGCCTGCGCCTTGGCCGCCTTGATCTCAGGGGAAGTCTTCAGCAATACCACAGCCGCCTCGGATAATCCAGGCACGGTAGAGTCATCGATATAGAAGGCGTTGCCTTCCCTGTCGGCATACATGGTGTTATTGAAGATCATGCCGTCATAGTCTTTAAATGCCTGCACAAACTCCTGCTTGTTGGCGGCCATGTTCATCGCCAGCCAGTGATCCACGGGATCCATGGTCGCCATGTTGGCATCCTGCAACATAAAGGCCTGGCCATCATCCCAACCAAAAGGTGCCTGGGTGGCAGGCGCTTCGACTATAGGTCCCTTGGGAGTGGTATAAATATCTTTTTCGGCTACCAGCATACCCGCCGGACCGGCATTGACCAGCACCTGCACGGTTTCCTTGCTGATAGGCATAGGCTCACCATCAAACAGATACTGCATTCGGTCGCCGGAAACCAGCTCCAGGTTATAGACCACAAAATGTTCGGCGGTGGAGAAAGTATGGGTCCAGGCGAGATCTTTGTTGAAACCAATATTGATTGGGCCCGGCATGCCGACCAGAGAGCCGCCCATCACATCCAGGTGTCCGGGAATGGTGGCATGGGACTGCCAGAACCTCAGGTTACCTGTATGCGGAAAGTGCGGGTTCCCCAGCACCATGCCCTTGCCGTTTTCCGTCTTGTCTTTGCCAAGGCCCCAGCCGTTGGAGCCCAGTTCACCCGGGTTGGTCTCCGGGGTGGCAATATTGGCGGCTCTGGCAATCAGCTTGCTGTTGATGTCATTGACAAAAGCGGTCTGGGCGGCAGAGGCAGGAGCCGGGCCGACTATTCGCGGCAAATATTCATCACCATCACCCGGATTGGCGTAAAAGATCAGATCCAGGAAGTTGGCCGCCCCCGGTAACAGGGCAATTGAAAACAGGTAGGTCACCACATCTTCAGGTTCAATAGGCTTGACCCAGGGCTGCCCGGCACAGAAGGGCTCAGCCTGTTGCTTGCCTTCGGCCACATCGCTCAAATACCGGTTGTAGCCGGCGACAAACCCGCTGATAAGTGCCCGGGAGTTTTCGCTGAATTCAGGCCATTTGGCCTCGGCCTGAGCTCTGACCTTGAGCGCCTTGTAGGCAAAGTCGGAGATCAGGTTACCATTGTCTTCACGGGCCGGGATCCCTGTGGTGAAGTCCAGGCTGGCATGGGGGCCGAAATACATGGAACGCTCTGAGTTGGCCTTAACAAAACCATCGGCCAGGATGCACAGATTGTCCTGCGCCTGCACATAGCCGTTACCGAATCCCAGGCTTTCCAAATTGTCGGCTTGAATGTGAGGTACACCGAAACTGGTGCGCCGAACGCTGACCGAGAGCTTGCCGTCCGGTGCAAATGCCTGCAGTGTGTTGTCGACCGGAGGCGGATTCTGATCATTGTCGTCATCCGAACAGCCAACGAGTGCCAGGGTGCCTGCCAGCCCCATGGCGTACATGAGTTTGTTGAATTTCATTATAATTATCTCTTTTTTAATGCCATTTATCCGACAAGGCCCAGCCCCTTGAACAATACAACTCCCCAAAAGCCATACGGGTCTGTCATGGCGCTTATGTCGTGTCCCTCGGTGTACCTTGCGTTGTGATTTACGGCGCGTCACAATGACGCCCAACTCAAGGTCGCACCTCCGACCATTTAAACAATGATTTAAACAGTCGTCCACATTAAAGATCCACCAAATAAACAAACATGAAACAAAAACAGTTACAGATAGTGGTGGGTTCTACCAACCCGGTAAAACTCAAAGCCGCCGAGAATGCGGTTCGCGCCCTGCATCCCGACGCCGAAATCCACTGCCAAGCCATGAAGGCGCCATCCGGTGTGGCGGAGCAACCCATGACAGATGCCGATACCCGCCAGGGAGCCATCAACAGGGTGGAATGGTGCAAGGCGAATGCAGATGCCGATTACTATCTGGCAATGGAAGGTGGGGTGGATGATTTTCCCCAGGGGCCGGCCACCTTTGCCTATGTCGTCATAGCCACCAAAGAACGCCTCTGCGTCGGCCGCAGTGCTCACCTGCCCCTGCCGCCCAAGGTTTATGCCGCGCTCAAGGCCGGTGAAGAACTGGGGGATGTGATGGATTCGCTGTTCAATACCGTCAATGTCAAACAGGCAGGTGGTGCAATAGGGCTCTTGACCCAGGGGCATGCTACTCGCGAGAGTATTTATCACTCGGCCTTGCTGCTCGCATCGGCGCCACTGCGTTACCCGGAGCTTTACTGATACCAGTCACCGCTGTTATTAATAACGGCGGTGTTGTTGACCGCCCCACCTCAATCTTTCCCAAGCGACCTGTGTAAATGCGGGACAATTACCAAACCCAGCTGTTGCAAATAGATACAGACTGAGCTAACTTGAATTCAGCATTAGTTGCTTATCGCAACCATTTTATCTTTTTGCGAGGTATCCCCTTAGATGTCCCTCAGTACAAAACCGCTAAATTCGGGCTCATCCAAGCCTGATGTTAAAGAGCCGGGCAATCGCCAGGAACCCTCTCAGGATGAACTGGCCCAGGTTAGCCCTGTGCTCAGACACCTGTCACGTCATCTGGTACGGCAGCTGGGTATGTTGTCCGGTGCCTGCGGGCAACTGCCGCTGACACCTGTGCAGGCACACACACTGCTGGAGCTGGGACAGCAAGATCTCAGCATTAAAGAACTGAGTAGCCTGCTCAATATCGATAAATCCAATGCCAGTCGTGCCGTCAGTCATCTGGTCAAGAAACAACTGGCCCAAACCAAGGCCAATCCCAGAGACAATCGTTGTCTGCAGGTCAGTCTGACTCCGGCCGGGCATAAGATGTTGAAACAGCTGGATAACCAGCAGGATAATCAATTTGCTGACATTCTTGCCCAGTTGGCACCGAGCGAAGTGACCCAGCTGGAAGCCAGCCTGCGCTGCTACAACAAGGCGATTACCAAAGCCAAGAGCCAACAGGGGGTGGTAATCAGGCCACTACAGGCGGCAGACGATGCCGGGCTGGCCGCCGTGATACGTGCTGTATCGGCCGAATATGGCCTGACTCCCGATAAGGGTTACAGTGTGGCCGACCCGACCCTGGATCACCTGAGTCGCCAATATGGGCAGCCAGGCAGCCGGTATTGGGTAATTGAAAAACAGCAGCAATTGCTCGGCGGTGCCGGCATAGCACCCTTGCCCGGCGAAAGGGGGGTGTGTGAGTTGCAGAAGATGTACTTTATGCCCATAGTGCGAGGCCTGGGGCTCTCCCGCCGTTTGGCACTGCAATGTCTCAGCTTTGCCCGCGAGCAGGGATATAAGGCCTGTTATCTGGAAACCACCAAACTGTTGCCGGAAGCGCTCGGCCTCTACGCCAGTCTGGGCTTTACCGTCCTGCCCAAGCCCCTTGGCAATACCGGCCACAGCGCCTGTGAAATTCCCATGTTGCTGACACTCTAGCCGAGCAAGCCTCTAACCAAGCAAGCCGCTGCCACCGGAGGCTCTGGTGGCAGCTACGGCCCACGCCTAAAAAGCGCACCAACACAATAGATGCAATGCCGCTGTGATTGCTGCAGCTATTCCCGGAGTGTGACTTTGGCAATCGGTTAACTCGGCTGTTCGCCTGCCCAAAGTCCTCAATTGCCACCTCTCCCTTGATTGATTCATCAGCGATGGTGTTATGCAACAGATTGAAATCCAAACCATACTTCCCATTCCTGCACCTCCCGCTCAACAAACTGAAAAACAACAAAAGTGACACGAAAACAGTTTTATTTATTGACAATCAACCTCTGTCACTTGTTAGCTTGCAGATAAGGAAATTAGCGGGAGCTTTCAATGGAATACAGACGTATCCCCCACTCCACTCTGGAAGTGAGCAAACTGTGCCTCGGCACCATGACCTGGGGCGAGCAAAACAGCCAGGCCGACGCCTTCGCCCAGTTGGATATGGCCCTAGCCAAAGGGATTAACTTTATCGACACTGCCGAGATGTATCCGGTGCCGCCAAAACCCGAGACTCAGGGTGAAACCGAACGCATCCTTGGCGCCTATCTCAAGGCCCGCGGCAACAGAGACAACCTGGTGATTGCCACCAAGGTGGCGGCTCCCGGCGGCAAGAGTGACTATATCCGCAGCAAGATGGCACTGGACTGGCGCAATATCCAGCTAGCGGTGGATGCATCATTGCAGCGCCTGGGCGTAGACTGTATCGATCTCTATCAAATCCACTGGCCCCACAGAAACTGTAACTTCTTCGGCGAACTCTTCTATGAGCAGCAGGAGCAGGAGTCGATGACCCCCATCCTGGATACCCTAGAAGCCTTGAGCGAAGTGATCCGCGCCGGCAAGGTGCGCTATATCGGGGTTTCCAACGAAACCCCATGGGGCCTGATGAAATACCTGCAACTGGCAGAAAAACATGGCCTGCCGCGAATTGTCAGCGTCCAGAACCCCTATAACCTGCTGAATCGCAGCTTTGAAGTGGGCATGAGTGAAATAAGCCACCGCGAAGAGTTACCACTGCTGGCCTACTCGCCATTGGCCTTCGGTACTCTCACAGGCAAGTATCTCGACAGTCAGTGGCCAGCAGGCGCCAGGTTGACCCTGTTCAAGCGCTTCGCCCGCTATACCGGCACCGAGTTGGCGCTTGAGGCCACCGAGGCCTACGTCAAGCTGGCCCAAAAATTCCACCTGAGCCCGGCACAGATGGCACTGGCATTCGTCAACTCCCGTCCCTTTGTGGGCAGCAATATCATAGGCGCCACCAATCTGGAGCAGTTAAAGGAGAACATTGCCGCCTCGCAGCTTAAGCTGAGTGATGAACTGCTCGGTGAAATCAACACGCTGTCGAGCCGATTTCGCCTGCCCTGTCCTTAAGGGCTGAGATATTTCGCCTTGCATTGGGCGCACAAATCCATAAAGATCTGTGCGCCCTTTTGATTGAAGATCCACAGCAATGAGCACTCCACAGTTGCGCGCCCAGTTTCCCGCGCTCACCCAGATGTTGGGGGATTATCCCCTGGTCTATCTCGACACGGCCGCCACCAGCCAAAAACCCCGGCGGGTGCTGGAAGCTATGGCGCGTTTTTACCGTGAAGATTGCGCCAATGTGCACAGAGCGGCCCATCAGCTTTCCGCCCGGGCGACCCAGGCCTACGAAGCTGTGCGTGATGCCTTGCAACATTTTATCCATGCCGCCCGGCGGGAAGAGATCATCTTCACCCACGGCACCACCGAAGCCATCAACCTGCTGGCCTGGGGCCTTGGCAAGCGCTTTGGCAAGGATGACCTCATTCTGGTCGACAGCTGCGCTCATCACGCCAATCTGCTGCCCTGGCAACAACTGGTCAAACGCAGTGGTGCCAGGCTGGAACCCATTCCGCTGGATAAAGATCTGCGCCTCGATAAGGCGGCCTTTAGTCTGCTGCTCCAGCAAAAGCCCAAATTGGTGGCCCTCAGCCATGTTTCCAATGTATTGGGTACGGTCAATGACATACAAGCCTTGTGTCAGGATATTCGCGCCGCCGGCGCCATCAGTGTGGTGGATGGTGCCCAGGCCGTCGCCCATCTGCAGTTGGATATGCAGCAACTGGGGTGCGACTTTTATGCTTTTTCCGGCCACAAGATGTATGGCCCCAGCGGCATAGGCGTACTCTGGGGCCGCTATGAATTGCTCGACACCTTGGAGCCACTGCTGACCGGCGGTGAGATGATAAAAACCGTCAGTTTCCAAGACAGTACATTTGGCGACTTGCCCAACCGCCTCGAGGCCGGCACCCCGCCGATAGCCGAGGTCATAGGTCTGGGAGAGGCCGTTGCCTTTCTCGAACAGCAGGACAGACAAGCCCTGGCACTTGCCGAACAAAAACTGCTGAACCAGCTGCAACAGGGGTTATCCGCCATTGCCGGGGTCGAACTTTACGCCGCCCACGGGGATAATCTGGGCGCCGTGGCCTTTAACCTCAAGGGTGAGCATCACCAGGATGTAGGCATACTGCTGGATCAACAAGGCATAGCGGTACGCTGCGGCCATCATTGTGCCATGCCACTGATGTCGCTGGTGGGTATCAAGGGCTGCTGCCGGGCCTCTGTGGGGATCTACACTGATGAGCAAGATATCAAACGTTTTCTCGATGCCCTGAGGGCAAGCGCCGAGCTACTGGGATATTGAACCATGACAGAAACACTCACTGCTGCCGACTTTATCCAATTTACCAAGCAAACCCAGGCGCCCCTGGCCAACTTATTTGAAGCCGTCTCCTCGGCCAATAATTGGCAGGACAGATACCGCCAGTTGATGCAAGGAGCCAGGCTGTTGCCGGCCCTGCCACCCGAGCTGCAAACAGAAGCCGCCCGGGTACGCGGCTGTGAAAGCGCCGCCTGGCTCTACCACTGCCAAGTCGAGGGCAAGCATCTGTTTATTGCCGACAGCGAGGCCCGTATCGTCAAGGGGCTGATTGCCTTGTTGCTGCATGCGGTGAATAACAGCGACAACCAAACCCTGGCGCAATTTGAGCCCAAGGCTTATCTCAAACAACTGGGTTTGGAGGGGCAACTGAGCCCATCCCGCAGCAACGGCCTCTATGCCCTGATAAGCAGAATCATCGAGCTCAGCCAGTGCTAATAGCATGCTGATTTTTTCAGCGCTTCAACTATCCAGCTCACATCGGAGAATAATTTTGCGGCCTGGTTGGCATTTTTCCAATTAAGCTTCACTTACCATCTGATTCCAGAGTCGGAGCGTAGCTCAGCCCGGTAGAGCGCTGTCTTCGGGAGGCAGGGGTCGCAAGTTCGAATCTTGTCGCTCCGACCAATCAAACCGCTACCCAAGCGGCACAAAGACTCAAGGGCAGGTTCATTGAACTTGCCCTTGTTGTTTCTGCTCCGTCACACTGCCACAACCATCATCAAGCCGGCCAGCAACAAACAAGTGCCGAGCACGTATTGCAGCTGCTTCTTGGCCAGCACTTTACAGGTTACCTCCCCCACCATGCTGAGGATCAATACTGTCGCGCCTATTCCCACCAGATAGCCCAAAAACAAATTGGAACCACTGAGGGTCCAGTCGGCCACGCCCAGATTGGCGCTGCCCAGGGTGTAGCCATGGGCGAATGCCAACATGGCGACCATGGCCGCGGCGATATGGGTAGCAAAACAGATATTACCGGCAATCAACATGCCGAGCACAAACATGGACAGGAGGACAAAGGACTTGCTGACGATAAGCGCCACCGAGGTTTGTGCCATCAGGGTACCGGCTAACATCACCAGCACAAACGAGAGCGGCACCGCCCACAAGGCTTTACCGCCAAGCTGCGCTGACCAGACACCGACGCCAACGGCCACCAGCAGACTGGCTACCAGCATCAGGGGGTTGAGTTGCATCACCTGCTCGGGAAAGCGTCCCACAACCCCCAGCGACAACAGCAGACTGGCGCCAATACCCAGGAACAGCCAAGATCTGCCAGCAAACAAGGACCGCATCATAAGCACCTCTCACTTGCCGAGTGACTACGCTTTAACCTTATACCTTACGGTAAAAAAATGCTTGACCTGGCACAAATTCCTGACAAAAAACCGACCTTTAATTGACTTGCATAACACAGACTCAGGACTTACTATCCTTGGGTCTTTAAATGTATTTTTGATTAATCCTATGTATTCCCCAATCGACTCATTGCTCATGCAACAGACTTGGTGGCGCAGCCCAAACCGGCGGTGTCAGGATTAAACATAGGTAAAATCATATCTTCCGGGCCGCCATAAGGCGGCCTTTGTGTATCTGTACGTCTTATGGCTCCGGCAATTTCAAGGAGAACAAGATGAAACAGATCATACTCACAGGCGACAGACCCACAGGCAAACTGCATATCGGCCACTATGTCGGTTCGCTCAGGCAAAGAGTCCAGGTTCAGGACGAATTCGATCAGAACGTAATGATCGCCGACTATCAGGCTTTGACCGACAACGGCCATAACCCGGCCAAGGTGACCGACAATATTCTCGAAGTCATGGCCGACTACCTGGCGGCCGGGTTGGATCCGGCCAAGACACGTTTTTGCCTGCAAAGCGCGCTACCGGCGCTGTCGGAACTCACCTGTATCTACTTGAACTTGGTGACGGTTGCCCGGCTTGAGCGCAATCCCACAGTCAAGGCGGAGATCCAGCAAAAAGGCTTTGAGCGCAGCCTTCCGGCGGGTTTTCTGGTCTACCCCGTCAGTCAGACCGCCGATATTACCGCCTTTCGCGCCACTCATGTGCCTGTGGGTGAAGATCAGTTGCCCATGCTGGAGCAAAGCAATGAAATCGTCCGTCGCTTCAACAATCTGGTGGGGGCTGAAGTGCTCAAGGAGTGTCAGGCAATTCTCAGTGACACAGGCCGCCTCCCAGGCCTCGACGGCAAGGCCAAGATGTCCAAATCCCTTGGCAACACCATAGAACTGGGAATGAGCAGTGACGAACTCAAGCAAGCGGTGTTTTCCATGTATACGGATCCCAACCATCTGAGGGTGGAAGATCCGGGCAGAGTCGAGGGCAATACGGTGTTCAGTTATCTCGATGCTTTCCACCCGGACAAGGCGCTGGTAGCCGAGCTCAAGGCCCATTATCGCCGAGGTGGCCTCGGGGACATGAAGTGCAAACGGATACTCAATGACTGCCTGCAGGAGTTACTCGCGCCCATGCGTGAACGGCGTAGTCAGGCTATGGCAGACAAGGGGCAACTGCTGGCGATACTGCAGCGGGGCACGGAAGAAGCCAGAGCCATCAGTGATGCTGTACTGCAAGATGTCAAAGCCGCCATGGGACTTAATCTATTTCGCTAACCAATGGGTCACTCAGCTGTACTAGCTCAACCCAAGGGGCCATAAGCCCGCCCCTTGGCTGAGCCTCTCGCAGCGCAATCGGTCGGACTTTTCGCTGGCCGGCATTGCCCGCCAAGATGCAACACACTGTCACTGTCTGAGTGACTAATCCCGGCATGACTATAGGGTTAAAATAACCAAGTACAGCGATATTCCCTCTGTAATACCCCTTAAGGCATTAAATCCGACTGGCTTGAACCAGCTGAACCTGACCACTTAGTTTACTTTTACCAGCAAATACAGTTTGGTTTGGCACAGGCTAACAATTCCATTTTTTAGAAAATTAACTCGCTTTTATTGCGATATTTTTTCTAATTTTACGGATTTAAACTGCCGACATTGATTCGAGAGGCAGAAACGAGATGAAACACTCACAGAGACTATTCCCCCTTCTGACACTCATGCTCAGCTTGATATTGCCGGGCTGTTTATTGCCGGGAGATGCCAACGCCGCCGAACAGGGCATGGCAATCAACTATATCCATGGCGAAGGCCAGGCCAACGGTATCAAACTGGCTTATCAGCTGTATCTGGATACCCTGAAACCTATCAGTGAAGATTTGGAACTGACCCTGGAAGCCAGTATCAACTTTTGGGAATACGGCGAGGATAACCAGCATGATGTCAATCATGTGCTGGCCATGTCACCCATATTGAGATACCCGCTGATGAGGGGGCAATGGCTGGACTTTTATCTCGAGGCCGGGATCGGCTTTGCCCTCTTGGATGACAGCCAATTTGCCGGTAAGGATGTCGGCTCACACTATCAGTTTGAAGACAGATTGGGCTTTGCCTTCAAATTTGGCCGTCAGCGCAAACAGACTGTCTCCATCACCTACCTGCATTATTCCAATGCCGGCCTCAGCAAGCCCAACCCAGGGCTCGACTTTGTCAACCTGGCCTACAGCTACCGTTTCTAACCCCCTTTTAGGGAGTCGGGCCAATCAATTTACCGGATGATTGGCCCGAAAATAGGTCCACTCTTCCACAATGCTGCCATTCGGCAGGTGACAATAGCCTACAGTGCCCTTTTGTTCCTGAACCAGCTCCAGCTTACCGCCGGATTCGACACAAAATACCGCTGCCGGATTAGGGCTTCCCACAGTATCTTTCAGACTCTCGGACTCGGTTTTTGCCGCCTCTTCAGAGCAGCCCGCCAACAGTAACAGAGTGCCCACAGTCATTACAGTTAATACTCGCATCTTAGCTCCTTACTCAGTCCCTTGGGCGCGCTCAATTGCCACCGCAGACTTTCCAGTATCAGCTCAAACAAACTCCAAGCTACAAGGAGATAGCAAGGTCTGCAAGCGAATGAGTCACTTATCCAAGTTAATGATTTGAAAGTTATGAATATTGTTAAAAGTAAACAGCAATTTTTGCCAGGCAGATCGTGATTTTTCCAATTTGATCAGGCTTGTTTTTTGGTGTTTGACAGTAAAGCGGGTAAAGTGTCGCGGTTATCACCTTTTTTGATACAAGGCATTAGCCTGCAATTGATAAAAGACCTACAAACATAATAATACAGACAAGGGAAGAGTATGAGCGACTCCAACTCCTGTGCGGGCAATGACCTGCGCGAAGTCAAGCAACTGGGGATGTGGGCTTCCATCGCCAGTTTAAGCTATATCTTCTGGCTGGTCGGCGGTATGGAACTGGTTGAACGTATCGCCTACTACGGCGTTAAGGCCAGTGCCGGACTCTATGCCAAGGCACCGGCTTCCGAAGGTGGCCTAGGTATCAGCCTCAGCGATTACGGTATCATTATTTCAGTCTGGGCCTTACTGCAGACCTTTGTGCCGGTATTTACCGGCGGGATCTCAGATAGGGTCGGCTACAAAGAGACCATCTTTGCCTCAACCATTATCAAGATCTGTGGCTACCTCTGTATGGCCTTCTTCCCCAGCTTCTGGGGCTTTTTGTTCGGCGCCATGTTGCTGGCGGCCGGTACCGGCATCTTCAAGCCCGGCATCCAGGGAACGCTGGTGCTGTCCACCAACCGTAACAACACCTCCATGGCCTGGGGTATCTTCTATCAGGTTGTGAATATCGGTGGCTTCCTTGGTCCCTTGGTGGCAGTGCATATGCGGCAGCTGTCCTGGGACAATGTGTTCTACGCCTGCGCCGCCATTATCTCGCTCAACTTCCTGTTCCTGCTGACGTACAAAGAGCCGGGTAAAGAGCAACGCCTGGAGCGGCAACGTAAGATCAAGTCCGGCGAACTCAAGCAGGAAATGCTTTGGAAAGATGCCTGGAGCGAGCTGAAAAAGCCGGTAGTCATTTACTATATGCTGGTGTTCTCCGGCTTCTGGTTCCTGTTCAACTCCCTGTTTGACGTGCTGCCTATTCATATCGCCGAATGGGTCGATACCAGCGTGATTGTCACCAGCCTGTTTGGCCCTGAAGGCACCAGTAATGGCATACTGCAATTCTGGCTCGGGCTGAACAACGAAGGCACCAAAGTCATGCCGGAAGGCATGCTCAACCTCAACGCGGGTCTGATTATGACCAGCTGCTTCCTGATAGCCGCCCTGACCGCCAAGTACCGTATCACCAGCGCCATGCTGGCCGGCTGTCTGCTGTCTATATTTGCCTTTGTGTTGATCGGTGCCACCCATGCGGCCTGGTTTATCGTGTTGGCAATCGCCATGTTCTCTCTCGGCGAAATGATGATAAGCCCAAAGAAGAACGAGTTTATGGGTAATATTGCCCCCGAAGGCAAGAAGGCCATGTACCTCGGCTTTGTGATGTTGCCACAGGGCATAGGCTGGGGCCTGGAAGGCTATTTCGGCCCCAAACTCTATGAAATCTTTGCCTCCAAAGAGATCTTCTCCCGTGAGATGCTGCTGGATAAGGGCATGTCACAGAAGGATGTGGCCGCCATTCCGCAGGGGGAGGCCTTTCATAAACTGGTTGAGTTCACCGGCCAAAGTGGCCGCGAGCTGACCGAGATCCTCTACCAGAGCCATAACATAGGCATGGCCTGGTACATCATAGGCGCCATAGGCACCATTTCCGCCGTCGGCATCTATATCTACGGTAAGTGGCTGCTGAGAATGCAGCAGGCCCAAGCCTGATTTGATACGCCACCTCAGGGTGGCGTTTTTATATATTGATTGTAAATGAGAGCTTGATCCCGCCAAGGGAACGGGCCAAAGTCTATGCTTAAAATAGCCATAAATAGAATGCAACTATTTGTATCCAAGGAAGTTTTATGCTTTTTAACCATCGTCTTCACCGGCAGATAGATTCATTGAAACAACGGCTCGAGGAACAGGGCCAGCAGCACCAGACGACACTGGAGCAATTGCAGTTGCAACTGGGGCAGCTCAAACAGGAAAGGGACCAGGCACTGGCGCAAAACCGCGACTTCGCCGCCATGCTGGCCTGCCAGAACCAGGGCGGACTCATGTTGCAATCGGTACGCGAGGCCATGGCCGAAGACGCCGGACGTCTGCTTGAGGAGCAAGGTAAGCTGGAGCAGCTCAACGCCCTGTTCGAGCAAACCCGCAGCGCCGTTGCCAGGCTGGGAGAGCGAGCCCATCTGCTCAGTTCACAGTCACAGCATAGTCTGGGGACAGTGGCGCAGCTGGATACCAGTACCCAAAGCATCAGCCAGTTTGTCAGCGCCATTCAGGGTATTTCGGCACAGACCAACCTGTTGGCGCTCAATGCAGCCATCGAAGCCGCACGCGCCGGAGAGGCTGGTCGCGGCTTTGCCGTGGTGGCCGATGAAGTCCGGCAGTTGGCGGCCAAGGCCAGTGACGCCAGCCAACAGATAGAGCAGTTGGTGCAGCAGATCATCACTCAGTCGGAAAGCATACGAACCCTGACAGATGACAACCAAGGCTGCGCCGATGAAGTGGCCAGCTCAGCGGTGCAGATAGACACAGTGGTCACTCAGGTATTGGCGCAATCGGCGCAGATGCAGCAGGTGATCAGCCATGCCGCGACTGTGTCTTTCCTCAACACCACCAAGCTGGATCATGCGGTATGGAAGCAGAATATCTATGAACTGCTGCAAAACCAGTGTTTTGATCAGCCGGTAAACAGCCACCATGACTGCCGTTTGGGTAAGTGGTACTACGAAGGACAAGGCGCCAGCCTCTATAGTTCACTCCCGGGTTTCCGCGAGTTGGAAGCGCCGCATGCATTGGTGCACGAGAGTGGCCGCCTGGCGCTGGAACACGCCGCAGCCGGCGACACCACAGAGCAGGTAATGGCGCTGCAACGGATGGAAGATGCCAGTATGCAGGTGGTGCAGGCCATAGATAGCATTATCGCCGCAGTTCAGTAGCCGTCAGTAAGCGACCGACTCCACCTCTTCCCGGGTCAACTCTCTGGCTTCGCCCTCGGCCAGAGAGTCATCCAGCACTATCTGAGCTATCTGGCTGCGATGCAGCGCCAGCACAGGGTTACGAAAGCGGCCGAACATGCGTTTTATCTGGTGATATTTGCCCTCAGTGAGTATCACATCGGCCTCATGGCTTGCCAAAATTCTCAGTTCGGCCGGCGCTGTGATGACGTTTTCAAACTCAAAGAAAAATCCGTCCCTGAAAGCCTCGATATAAGTGTCATCCAGCGGATTGGCCAGACGCACCCGATAACGCTTGGCTTTACTCGATGAAGGCAGGGTCAACGCCTGGGTCCAGCGGCTGTCATTACTGAGCAGCACCAGCCCGGTACTCTGCTTATCCAAGCGGCCGGCGATATGCAGCCCCGGCACCAATGCCGCCGGGGGCAGGCAGTCGAGTACGGTTTTATGCTCGGGATCTTGGGTGGCGCTCACTACTCCGGCAGGCTTGTTCAGCATCCAGTAGACAGGGTCTTGCCGCTGCAGCCATTGCTCATCGAGACGAATATGACTGAACTCATGGATAAGCCTGTCTGCGGCAAACACCTGCTCGTCATCGAGCCAAACCCGGCCATCGGCAAGCAATTGCCTGGCCTGTTTGCGGGGAATATTCAGCTGCCCGGCGAGAAACCTGTCCAGCCGCCCCCTCTTACTGCGCATCGTTTAAGGCGCCTTTAGCTTCAATCCGATAAGCACAGCGACGTGAACCATCCAGAATGTGTTCGCGGCGACTGACTTCCACCTCAGGCCCCAGCAGCTGCCGGAACAAAGCCAGCTCAGAGCGACAAAAGTTCTGGCAACTCGTGGCCGCCGCACAAATGGGGCAATGATTTTCCAGCAGCCAAAAGCCGGTACAGTCCGCTTCAATCTGCGCCATATAGCCTTCACGGCTTCGGATCTCTGCCAGGCATTCCAACTTATCGGCCAGGGAAGCGGCAGCGGCCATCTGGCTCGAATAGCTCTCGAGGCTCTGCTGCTCCCTGTGACTGATGAGTTTATCCAAGCCCTCGTCACCAAAGACCTGACGCACTGAAGTTATCAGTTGCAGGCTCAGCTCATCGTGACGGTCGGCAAACAGCGAGCGACTCTGCTCGGTCAGCGTCCAATAACGCGCAGGTCTGCCGCGGCCTTCGGCCCTGTCTTCAGTCCGCACCAGCCCCTCGGCTTCAAGGGCTTGCAGATGTTGACGTACCCCCATACTGGTCAGCCCCAGCTCTGCGGCCAGGCTCTGGGCCGTCTGGGCTCCGTTCAACTTGAGAATGTCGACTATCTTGTCTGTGGTCTTCATGGCACCTCCAGCGCTGATTATGCCCGGTTCAGGACGCCGCATCCAGAATAAATAAACTTTTTTATTTATTTTATCTTTACATTATTAAGTAAAGCACATACCTTATAAAACAATAAATAAACAAAAAGGTTTACTTAACATGAAATACCTAGTCGTCAGCGCCAGCCAACGTTTCCAATCCCAGAGTGCCAAGGTCGCAGAATTCATCACCCGGGAAATAAAGACCAAGCAACTCGCAGAGGCGGAGCATTTGGAGCTCTGCGGTTTCTATCTTCCCTTCTGGGATGGTGAGCAACGAAACAAGGGAGCCGACTGGCAACGGATAGAAGCCAAGGTGACAGCAGCCGATGCTCTGGTGCTTATCACTCCGGAATGGGGCGGCATGGCGACACCTTTGTTGAAGAACTTTCTGCTGATGTGTGACAGCCAACATACGGCCCATAAGCCTGTGCTGCTGGTTGCAGTTGTCTCAGGCATAAGCGGCGCCTATCCCATCAGTGAATTGAGAATGAACGCCATGAAAAACAACAAACTGGTGGCCGTTCCGGATCATTTGATCGTCCGCGATGTCGAGAAAATGCTCAACCCCGAATGCGACAGCATCCGCGATGCCAGATTAAGAGAAAGGATAGGTTATAGCCTGCATATGTTGGCCCAGTATGCAGCAGCACTGGCACAGATACGTTTTGCCCACAGGGACGCCCCCTTTCCCAAACAACAGGAATATTGCTACGGCATGTAAACAAAGGCCCAAACAGGCGTAAAAGGGACAAATATCAAGGAGAACGCAAATGATACAACTGGAACATCTGAACCTGGTGGTCGCAGACCTCCCCAAGACCCTGGATTTTTACCGCGCCGCCTTTCCTCACTGGCAGATCCGCTGCCAAGGAGAAGGAAGCTGGTATGGCAAGCCACGAAAATGGCTCCACTTCGGTGATGACTATCAATACCTGGCTTTCAGCGATAACGGTGAAGGCAATAACCGCGACTTGAGCGGTCATCAACCCGGGCTGGCCCACTTCGCCTTTGTCACTGCAGACATTGACGGGGTGATCAAGCGCCTGCTGGACGCAGGCTATAGCATAGATAAAGACGGTGCCGACGAGCCCTGGCGCCGCAATGTGTACTTTATCGACCCGGCCGGGTTTGAAGTGGAGTTTGTCCAGTACCTGAGCGACCTGCCAAAACAGCGCAATCGCCCAAGCTAAGGGCTGTCATAAATAACCTTACAGGCTCCCTCGCCTTCGCTCACTGGGTGGGGGAGCCGCCTTGATTCACTTCTTGGCAAACAGACTGTACAACCAGCCTAGGGTGACGGCACCTTGCCGTAAGACCGAATTCAAAGTAGACCGGCATAAAGACCCAAAAGCCGCTATTGACGGGCATTTCAAGAGCAAAAGGATCTGATGACGTGGCGCGGTATGGCTAGACTTATACGAAGCCAATATTAGACTTGGCCTCGAGGATAGAGTCATGAGTGTATTTACACGCTTGCTGGCCGTTTCGGACGACAGTAACAGAGGAAAACTGGCCCTGAGAAAAGCGGTGCAACTGGCCAATGCCAGCCATGCCGAGCTCACACTGCTCAGAGTCAAAACCCCTAAATATCAGGGTATTGGTCAGTGGCTACAACAAAAAGTGCATCCACAGCCCTTGGTTTCCCATCTAAGGGAAAAGCGTCCACATTACCCATCGAGGGAACTGAACCTTTGCTTGAAGCAGTGTCAGGCCAAGGATCTGCCAACCGCCATTCTCACCGAGCTAAAACAGGCGCATTACGATCTGCTGTTGGTAGAACATCACAGCTACTCAGCCCTGCAGTGTGAATTGGGTCATACAGATGACTGGCAACTGCTGCAACGGGTGTCCCTGCCGGTGATGTTTGTCAGCGACTCTCCCTGGGAGCAGCAAGGGTCGTTACTGGCGGCTTTGGAGCTGGATGAAGACACGGAAGATCATTCCCATTTCAATCACAGGTTGCTGCAACAGGCCTTTGATTTTGCCAGTTTGCTGCAACAAAGGCTGCATCTGCTCAACTGCTATCAGGAAGCGGACATCAGTATGGCCTTCGATAACCAGCAACCCGGCTGTCGCTCTCAGAAAGACAATCAGTGGCAAAAACTGCGGCAGGTCGCCAGGCCTTTGGCCTTGAGTGACGAGCAGTTGCATCTGGCCAGCGGCATGCCGGATCATGTGGTACCGGAGGCCGCCCACAAATGGCACAGCAACATAGTCATCATGGGCGCGGCAGAGCACAGAGGGTTGCTGAGCGAACTCAACGGCCACGCCTCTGAGCAGATGCTCAATCAACTACAGTGCGACGTGCTGGCCTTAAAGCCCAGTTGTCCCTTGCTGCATTGAATCACTTAAGCGGCCGCCCACCATCGAGTGACAGAGTGCGGCCCGTCATATAACGGCTGGTCATCAGATACTTCACGGCGGCCAGCATCTCCTGCTCGCCGCCCTCTTTGGGCAATAATGCCTTGGCAAGCGCCTTTTGCCGGTAGGCGCTATCATCCTGCTCATTGAACAGCATCAGTGCCGGCGCTATGCCGTTGACCTTGACGCCCGGCGCCAACTTGGCGGCAAATGACAGGGTCAAATTATCCAGCGCCGCCTTACTGGCGGCATAGGCTATGTGCTTCTTACTGCCCTTCTGCGCCACATAGTCGCTGATATGAATGATATCCCGGCTGCCTATCTCATCAGTTTCCAGTAGCGGCGCCAGTGCCAGATTCAACTGATAGGGCACGGAGGCGTGGATCTGCATCATGCTGTCAAAAACCTCTGCGGCATCTGTGTCAGGCCGCTCCGGCATCCAATCCGAGGCGTTGTGAATGATTGCCCGCAGAGACTCATGCTTGCTTTTTACATCGGCAATAAAGGCTTTGATCTCGCTATTTTGCAAGAGATCCACTTGATGCAACTCGGCGCCCGCGGCCTTGAGCTCGTCGATGGCGGCGTAATGGCTGCGATAGGTGCCGATGAGTGGATAGCCCTGAGCCATCAAGTCCCTGGCCATTGCCAGTCCCAGACGCTTTCCGACGCCGGTGATCAAAATAGGCTGCATGTGTTTTCCTTCCATTTGTCCGTCGCGCTATTGTTTCACGTTCGGCCGCACTCTGGCCAGTCTCGCCATCCGGGGACCAACAGCTGAGTATCACCTCTTGGAAACCCTATTGAAAATAGACAGATAATCTTGATTAATCGGCAAAATGCCAACCAGCTCGCATATTGGGATTTCAATGCCCTGAATACTTGAATATCGCTTCAGGCTTCAATAATATCGCAACATTAAATAATAACCATTCTCAACAAATTATATTTAACTACAAAGGTTACACCCATGCGTATCAATCAGTTAATCCTGTTGGCAGCCCTGTTTACCCCTCTGGCCTTTAGTGCCGACAGCAAGTTCGGCGAACCGGTCGATCTGAATATCTTCGTGCCCATTTCCACATTGATGGCATCGCCGAATGACTATGTGGGTAAGGAGCTCACGGTAGAAGGCACCATAGTCTCAGTGTGCAGCAAGCGGGGCTGCTGGATGGAACTGGCAACCGACGACAGCTTTGATCGATTGAGAGTCAAGGTTCGCGATGGCGAGATGGTCTTTCCCGTCAGTGCCCGTGGGCAAAAAGCCTATGCTACCGGAGCGTTAGAGGCAATTGAGCTGGATCTCGAACAGACCCGCGCTTATCTCGGGCATCAGGCCCAGCAACACAACAAGCCCTTCGATCCTGAGTCCGTAACTCAAGCAGTGACTTTCTATCAGTTGCATCCATACGGAGTCGAAATCCGTGATGCTGAGTAACAAGCTGCGCAAAAGGATCCGTTTATTGCACAGAGACATAGGGTATCTGTGCATAGGCATGACTCTGGTGTATGCCATTTCGGGGATTGCCGTCAATCACATCAATGACTGGAACCCCAACTACCAGATAACCCAGAGTGAGAGCCGTGTCGAAGGGTTGAATCCTTCACTGGGTAACAATGACATTCAAAGCCTGTTAAGCAGCCACTTTTCGCTGCAGGATAATATCCGCAGCGGTTATCGTGCCAGCGCCAATGAGTACCAAGTCTTTCTCAAAGATGGCAGCCAGCTGAGCGCTAACCTTATATCCGGCACAGTCTCAGCCGAGATAGTAAACAGCAGACCATTGCTGCAGGCTCTCAACTATCTGCATCTTAACCATGCCCGTGACGCCTGGACCTGGATTGCCGACATCTATGCCGCTATGCTACTGTTTTTGGCGCTATCGGCGCTGGTGATGTTGCGTAGTGGCAACCTGCTCAAGAGCCGCAAGACCTGGCTGACGCTCACAGGCGTCCTGCTGCCTTTGCTGTTCATTCTGCTGCGCTAACGCACTCTGAACAAAACGCTATCAGATAACAAAGAACCCGCTCATGGCCGGGTTCTTCTGTTTTCTGCCTCCTTGAAAGGCTTAGTGACCGAAACGGTATTCCACCCCCAGCCAATAGTTACGTCCCTCCTCGGGGAAGCCCTCACTATAGGCGTAGTTACGGTCAAACAGATTGTTGACCGAGGCATTAACACTCAGCCCCTGCCAGATGCGGTAGTCGAAGCGAATGCCGGTCACTCCGAAACCACTGGCGACCTGATTGCCATTTGAATTGCTGAGGCTGTCGCTGCGAGCTTCCTGACTCAGAATGATGTCCAGCTCCTCCAGCGGAGTCAGCTTAACCCAGGCAAAGAGTTGATGATCCGGCAGGCCGGTAACATCGAGCTGCTCATCCTCAACATCGGCGTGAATATAGCTGTAGCTCAGGCCAACACTGGCCCAATCGCTGAGATCACCATAAAGCCCCAGATCCAGCCCGCTGTAATCTACCCTGCCGCTGTTGCGGTTTTGGATAAGTGTCGGGGTGATGTTATGGGTCAAAATCGCATCGGACACCCGGTTATAGTAGACACTGCTGTCCAGTTGCCAGTTAGCGGCCAGAGTTGCCTGATAACTGAGCTCCAGGTTGGTCGCCCGCTCAGGCTCCAGATGCGGATTGACTATGGCGGTTTGGCCATAGGCGGGCCTGAAAGTGGTGTAGCGTTCTTTCAGCGTCGGAAAGCGGCTACGCTGGGATAGAGACAGTTGCAGTGTATCCAGGTTTGCCAATTCATAGCAGGCCATCACTTGCCAGTTGAAGGCGTGCTGCGAGTTGTCTTCATAGCGGGTCAGGCTGCCATCCTTTTCATGCTTGTAGCCTTCAAGGCTCTTGCGGGAGTCGTAGCTGATGCCCCCTACCAGATCCAGGTTATCTCTCAGTGCCCATTGATACTCCACTGCCGCCGATAGGGTTCTATCCTTGTACTTGTCAAACTCCCCGTCAGGCTCCCCTTGCTCCTTGTGCAGGTCTTCCTTCCAGTGAGCGGCAAACGACAAGATGTCGTCTTTGCGCATATCGATACTGAGCTGCAGGCCGGCACCATTGCTGGCATCGTCATAATGACTGTAGGGGCCTTTTTGTTGCTGCAGGTTTTCCAGGCTCTTGTATATCCTCAGGGTGTTTTCAAATTCATCGCGATAGAGGCGACTGTGCAGCACAACCCCAGGGCTGAACTCTGTATAGCCGCTGTAGTAAAAGCTCTGTTTGTCGTACTGCGGCCATTGCCAATAGGTAGGGCGAATATCGGCTTCTGTGCCGGCATAGGGCGGACTGTTCTTTTCCCCTTCCTGGCGGATATAGGTAAAGATGTACTCGTCTGTTTCATTGGGAGTCAGACCAAATTTGGCGGTACCGCGGCTATCGCTGTATGCCGAGTTGGCGCGTTTGCCGTCGCTGCCGGCGATCGGGTTGTCGTTGTCGTGGGACAGGCCAACAAAGTCTTTGTCCAGCTTGTTGCCGCTCAATTGGATAAAGCCCCAATCATTGCTGCCAGCCAGACTGGCATCCAGGCTATAACCGTTGTCCTCTCCGCGGGCCCAGCCTTGGGAGGCGCTCAGTTGTGCTTCAAAGCTCTTCTTGGGTCTGCGGGTCGTCAGGTTGATGGCACCGCCCATCATGTTCGGTCCCTGCAGCAAAGAGGCATAACCTTTAGAGACTTCCACCGAGGCCAGATCCGATGCCAGAAAACGCCCCAAGTCCAGATTGCCGTCATAAGGGATGTAAATCGGGATCCCATCAAAAAACAGCGGCACCTGTTTGCTGTCAAAGCCCCGAACCTTAACCTGAACCTCGTTACGACGACCGGATTTTTGCAGGCTGACCCCGGGAATAATATTCAGCGCCTCGGCCACGTTTTGCTTGTTCAGCATCTTGATGGTGTCTTGATTGACGCTGTGTTGATTGGCGGCAATTGGGCTACCCCAAACGCTGATCCTCTCGATTTTGGTGTCGGTTTTCTTCTCGGGCTCGGCACCACTGCCATTGGCAAATGCCAATGGCGAAACCAACATCAGCGGCAAAATAGGGTAATAACTCTTTCGTTTCATACTACAGACCTTCAACATAACATCGATATATAAACACCTATAT
Organism: Shewanella algae; assembly: GCF_009183365.2. Lineage (NCBI taxonomy): Bacteria > Pseudomonadati > Pseudomonadota > Gammaproteobacteria > Alteromonadales > Shewanellaceae > Shewanella > Shewanella algae. The sequence continues at coordinate 1,004,886 of NZ_CP068230.1, read as the reverse complement.
ATCGATACTTAAAAAATACCCGGATCCCTTGAGCAATCCGGGTATAAAAAACTCGACAATCGCCTCAGGCTAGAGCCACAGCGTCCCAATAAACCATGGCCCAACTGCGATCACCGGTTCGCAGCGGTTTACCCTGCTGCTTATGACGCTGATAATACTCCTGCAACCGCAGCTTTTCGGCGTCATCCAGAGGCCCCAGCGACCAGGCAACGTTGTCTTCAAACTGGGCGTAACTCTCGGCTTGGTTCATGCAACCACTGGACTCGATGAAGTCCACCTTGGGCTTAATGCCCATCTGCTGCAAAATATTCACCGCATACAGATAGTTCGGCAGAGTCACTAGCTTACGGCCTATGACCTGAATAATGGCGGGATCGATAAAGGTTGAGCTGACAGTATGAGTGGTATAAACCCGCTTGCGGGCCTGGCGATTGAGCTTTTCCAGGGCACTCTTGAGGCAGCCCACCAGAGTCGAGCGCGACGCCACTGCGATATCACACACGGGGATGTCGCTCCAATCATCTTCCCAGGCTCTTTGGATAAGAGTGACATTACTCAAGCCTTCCGCATCTGCGCGGCGCTTGGCCACTTCCAACATGCCGCTGCTGTAATCCAGGCCATAGACGGCACGCATCTTGTCGGCCAGCCCCAGACACACAGAGCCCGGGCCACACCCCATATCCAAAAGAGTGTCGCAATCACTCAAATCCATCAGCTTGAAAAAGCCCTCCAAGTAACTGTCCTTGGGTCTGGCGCAGTTCTCGGCCATCTTCTCGGCCCGTTTATCCCAGTGTTCGGCACTCTTGTGGCTACGTTCGGCCCTTTGCAGGTGCTCGCGGTACATGGCGGCAAAGTCCAGCTCTTCTATTATCATGAAATCACCTTGCTTAAGATTTAACCCTCAGCCGGCACCTCAAAGGTGCTCGGCAATCGCAGACTCACTGACGCCATAGAGCTGCGCCAGTCCTGATACCTGTAACTGCCCGGCCACTGCGCCTTGTCTCAGGCCATGACCGGGTTCCACCAAGGCCACGCTATCGGCCAACAGCTCGGCATGGCGTGGATGGTGAGTCGACATCAAGACTGCGATTCCCTGCTGTTTGAGTCGTTTAACCTGAGCCAGCAACTTGATTTGATTGCCGAAATCCAGGCTGGCGGCCGGTTCATCCATCACCAGCAATCTTGGAGATTGCAGCAAGGCCCTGGCAATCAACACCAGCTGGCGCTCGCCGCCGCTTATCTGATCCATGGCGCAATCGGCCAGGTGAGCTATATCCAGTTGTTTCAAGACCGCCAGCGCCCGCTTCTGCTCATTCGCGCCGGGCACGGCAAACAGTCCCAGCCGCGACTGGCAGCCCATGAGCACCATTTCCAACACCCGAAAGGAAAAACGGCTCAACTGTGCCTGTGGCACATAGGCCATCTGTTGTGCCAGCTCGCGCTGCGACCATTGATGAATTTGCCTGCCGGCTATCTTTATCTCACCGGCAAGCGGCACCAGCAAGCCAAGCAATGTTTTCAATAAGCTGGTCTTGCCGCTGCCATTACAGCCGAGCAAACAAACGATTTCAGCTTCCGGTAAGCAAAGCTCTACATTAGCCAGCAAAGGCTTACCGGCATAGCCCACTGTGACGCCTTGCATGCTGGCTATCATTGGCCACGGCCTCCGCCTCTTAACAGTAAAAACATAAAGAAAGGCGCGCCTATGCAGGCGGTCAAAATCCCCAGCGGCAGCTCAATCGGCGCCAGAGTGCGGGCTAGGGTGTCGGTCAGCAGCAACATAAAGGCGCCCAGCAGCATGGACATGGGCAACAGCCTTCTGAAATCGGCGCCCACCAGCATACGAGCGATATGCGGCACCACCAGCCCGAGCCAACCTATAATGCCGGCGATGGATACCGCCGCCGCAGTCAGCAGTGTGGCCGCCAGAATAAATATCAGCCGGGTTTTCGCTATGTTGAGCCCTAGGCTGCTGGCCTCATCGTCGGCCAGGCTTAACAGATTCATACGCCAGCGCAACAGCATTAACGGCACCAATCCCAGTATCATGGGCAGCAGGCTGGACTTGAGATCTTCCAGAGTGATATCCGACAACCCGCCCATCAGCCAGAAAGTAATGGAAGGCAGTTGGCTGTAGGGATCGGCCAACAATTTCATCAATGAAATACCTGCGCCGCACAAGGCGCCAATAGCTATGCCAACCAGAACCAAAGACAACACAGGATCGCCCTGACGACTGAGCCGCGCCAGCAGACAGACCAGAGCCACCACCAGCAAACCACCGAGAAAGGCAAACAGCTGGATGTTGTAAACCGATAAGTCCAGATAAATGCCCAATACGGCGCCCAGACCGGCCCCGGCAGAAACGCCCAGAATATCAGGTGATACCAGAGGGTTACGAAACATTCCCTGATAGGCGGCACCGCTTGCGGCCAGACCGGCTCCTATCATAAGCGCCGCCAAAATTCTGGGCAGCCGCAAATGCCAAAAGACACTGATACTCTTGCCGTCCAGGGCGGCCACATCGCCACCGATGGCATGCCAAAGCGCCTGCCCCTGCTGCGCCAGACTGAGAGGATACTGGCCACTGGCTGCGGCAAAACAGAGAATGCTGAGACAAATTCCGGTCGCCAGTGGGTATTTGATTCTGTCGTTCATTCGGGGCGCAGCAGATTGGCCGCCTGCTCCTCGCTAAGCTCACTGTGGTAAAAATCGCGGTAGAAATCCTTCACCAATGCTTGCTTGGCCTGCTCATCAGCGCCGGACAACAGCAACCTAAGGTAACTCATGCCCAACAGCCGGTTTATTCCCGGCGGCGAGTCAATCCAACCAAAGGGCTTGTTCGGCAACCAATAGACCCGCTTGTTGCGTACAGCCACCAGCGTGCCCCAGACAGGATCTTGGCGAATATGGCGGATAAAGGCGGGATCCTGGCTGATGATTAGCTCTGGCTCCCAGGCCATCAATTGCTCCAAAGAAACTTTGGCCAAACCGCGATAGTCTCCGGCCTTGGCTACATTCTTAAGCCCAAGCTGTTCTATGGCTTCGGTGTGAATGGAACCTGTGACCCCGGTTTCAAGACCCGTCGCACCGCGGCCGAAATAAAAAGAGATGGGCTCTTCCTGGCTAAGGCCAAACTCTCTGGCATCACTGAGTATTTCGGCCGTGCGCTGGGCAAGAAAATCTGCCCGTTCGTTAGCTCCCAGTACCTGCCCCAGTTTTCTCAATTGCGCCGGGGTGCCTGTGAGTGAACCATCGAGCAGCAGAAACGGCACGCCGCTGATGCGTTCCACCTTTTGCGCCATAGATAAGTAGTTTTGGCTGAGGTTGCCATAGTCGACGACAAGATCCGCATCCAGAGTCATCAGCTTTTCCAGCGAAAGGCTGGCATTGCGGCCCACCAAACGGCCCAGTCTCGGCTTTTGCCACAGGCTTAGAGCAAAGCCATGCTGTTGTAACAAGGCCGGCTTGAGGTGGGCATAACCGAGCAGCTTTTCCGGACTCAAGGCCAACAACAGCAGGTCCGCCGGCCCTCCGGCACTGACCACCCGCTTGATATCTGCAGCCGGCGGCAGCGCCAATTGTCCGTTTGAATTCGGCTCAGTCCCATAGGCCGGCACAGGATTGGCCAGCGCGGGGAAACAAACCAACAACCCAAGACTCAAGCCGGCCTTGATAACACTCCTTCTATCCAATCTTGTTTTTCCTCGCCGCCATTCGTTATATACAAAAATATATAACGCTTGAAATTACCTTTCTCCCCCCACTTTGGCAATGGATAGAGATCACAATTAAAAGATTTGCAACAGCAATTGCTTAAAGGCGATCAGCGACTGGCAGGATAGCGTTACTCCCAAGGCGAAAATTTACACAATAAATTTTTGGCCGCTTGCTCACTCCTGTTCTAAATTTTAAGCAGCCAAAAACTTTTGTGCTGTGTCACATCGAATGGAATTGGATGCTGTTTCTCTCAGCCGTTTGACAGGGAGTCAACCTATGCGCTTTACCACCAAAATCAAGCTTATCAGTCTGCTTATCGTGCTGGTTCCTTTAGTGCTGGCAACGGCATTGGTCAGTTGGCTCGCCAAAGATGAGCTCTATAATCAGGCCGAAGAAAGGCTGCTGGCCGTCAGAGAGATCAAAGAGCGCCAGCTCGATGCCATGTTTGCCAACTTCGGCAACAATCTGGATGCAATCGCGGCCGTGATCCAAAACAGTGAATCACTCAACAGTCTCAGCCAGTCCCGCCCCATGCTGGAAGCCCTCAACAAAGAGTTGGGCTTCTACGATATTTTCATCATCGAAGACTCAGGCTTGGTGAAAGACACTGTGACCCATGAAGCCGACTGGGGCAGTAACCTGCGAACCGGGCCTTATGCAGATTCAGGTCTTGGCCGTCTGTTCAGAAGCGCTATCAACAGCAACGGCGCAACTGTGATGGCCGATTTCAGCCCTTATGCCCCCTCGGGCAATGAAGCGGCAGCCTTTATCGGCAAGAGCATTCAATATCAGGGCCGCCCCTTGGTGGTTGCCGCCCAGCTCTCCATCGACAGGATCAATGGGGTGATGCAAATTCGCGAGGGTATGGGCCAAAGCGGTGAAACTTATCTGGTGGGTGCCGACAAGCGCATGCGCTCCGACTCTTTTCTCGACCCGGTCAATCGCACAGTCAAAGCCTCTTTTGCCGGTACAGTCAGGCAAAATGGCATAGATACCCAAGCGGTGGAACAGGCGCTCAAGGGTCAAAGCGGTGTCACGCAGCTCAAGGATTACAAAGGCAATCCAGTGGTTTCATCCTATGCTCCCATAGATGCCTTCGGGGTTCGTTGGGCGCTCTTAGCTGAAATCGATCAGGCCGAAGTCGCAGCACCGGCGCTGCATATGGTTTATGTCGGTGCCATGGTGTGCCTCGGCGCCATAGTGCTGGCACTGCTGGCAGCCAAGCTGGTCAGCAACTTTGTACTACGCCCCTTGGGAGGCGAGCCTGCCGACATGTGTCAGCTCACCTCAGTGATAGCATCCGGCGATCTCACCAGCACGCTGCAAGTAGCACAGAGCGACAGCCATCTAATGAGCTGGTTGGCCAGAATGCAGAGCAAGCTCAGGGAGATCATCGCCCAGCTCATAGGTATGGGACAGGAGCTGGAATCGGCAGCAGAGCAAAATTCAGCCGCCATCACCCAGGCCGATTGCAGCATTCAACTTCAGGCCAAGGAAACCGACATGCTGGCAACTGCGGTGGAAGAGATGAGCTATGCCGCCGCCGAAGTGGGCCAGAATACTGCCCACGCGGCCGATGAAGTGAACGCCTGTCAGGTCGCCAGTGAAACCTTGAGGCAAAACCTGGATCATACCCGCGCCAGTTTGGAAGTCACCCTCAACAACTTTGCCGAGATCCACAAAGAGGTTAACTCGTTGGAACAGGACAGCCAGAAAATAGGCACTGTGCTTGAAGTGATAGACAGCATTGCCGAGCAGACCAATCTGCTGGCGCTCAATGCTGCCATTGAGGCGGCCCGAGCCGGTGAACACGGTCGCGGTTTTGCCGTGGTTGCCGACGAGGTACGTCAGTTGGCGGTCAAGGTGCAGGAAGCCACCCAGGATATAGGCAATGTACTGCAAGGGATCCAGCGCCAATCCGGTTCTTTGGTCAGCCACAGCCAAACCTGCAGCGATGAAGCAGCCTCTACCGCCGAGAAAGCCGAAGGCATGCGTGAAGCGGTCGATGATATCAGTAACCGGCTACAGACACTCAAGTCCTTGATGAGCCAAACGGCTACGGCAGCCGAGGAACAAACGACGGTATCGGCAACCCTGGCCAAAGGGATTTCCGGCCTCAGTGCCGCGGCCGAGGAAAACAGCACCGCCATCAGCCAAGTGGCCATAAGCACCCGCAGCTTGCTGGGACTGGCGAATCAGCTTGGTGTCACCACAGCTCAGTTCAAGGTCTGAGGCAATTCAATCCACAGTATCGAGCAGTAACCCAGGTTTCTGCTCGATACTGTGAAATAGCCGCTATCTCTCTAGTTAAGGAAAGTGCGAAATAAGCCCCTTCTCTAAACCTGCCAATCTATTTCGGCTTGCTGCCACTGTTTCAGTTGCTGATTGATGGCCGAGAAATGGCCGCAGCCAAAGAAGCCACGATAGGCTGACAGAGGCGAAGGATGCGGGCCGCTTAAGATCTTGTGCTGCGGCGCCTTGATAAGCTTGCCTTTCTTAATGGCATGGCTGCCCCAGAGGACAAAAATAATCGGCTCTTCACGCTGATCCAGCAGTTGCAGCGCCCTGTCGGTGAAGGTTTCCCAGCCCGCCTTGGCATGGGAGTGCGCCTTGCCCTGCTCCACCGTCAGCACAGTGTTGAGCATCAAGACTCCTTGCTTGGCCCAGCTCAGCAGATTGCCATGATCCGGGATTGAGAATCCTGGGATGTCGGTCGCCAGTTCCTTATACATATTGACCAGCGAAGGTGGCGTCTTCACCCCGGGTTTAACCGAGAAACACAGGCCATGAGCCTGACCTGGGCCATGGTAAGGGTCCTGACCTATAAGTACCACTCTCACCTTGTCCAGTGGTGTCAGCTCAAAGGCGCTGAATACCTCGTCCTCAGGAGGAAAGATAGCCTTGCCGGCGGCGCGCTCCGCGGCAACAAACTCACTGAGTTGCTGGAAGTAAGGGGCCTGTTGTTCAGCGGCGATAAATGCCTGCCAGTCAGTGGGGAGCGCCATGGTGATAATCCTCTGTGTAAAAGAGGCCATAGCTTAAGAGTGCCGACTGCGGGATACAAGCGCCGAGTGTTGGCTCTGTGGCCTGGATTCAAAGGAACCTGAGTCGATTTTACAAGCCAACCTATTGAGGAGTAAGCCAAGATAACCCGCGGACACAGAATTGAGTGACAGCAACTGCAGCCACTGTTGAAGCGACTTTTTTCCCAAATGCCAGGATCTTGGCAAGCAAGCACGGGGATTCAGATCCCAATCGCCAATATTTTTCCTTGGCACAGCGCCTTTTTAGGTTAGAATCGGCCCTCAATCTTTGGCTTAGCAAGAGCGAATATAGTATGTCAGACGACAACAACCAAACCACCATATTCCAGTTAGCAGATCAGTTTATCGCCCTCGCCAATGAGCTGACCCAGCAAGAAGGCGACGTAGGTAAAGTCGGCACCGCCCTGAGATTTGCCGCCGCCCGCTTCAATGCTTTTGAAGCCGCTATCAAGTCTGCCGATCTGGGCGCCGAAAAAGCCAATGCTCTTGAGTGGTTTACCGCCGAATATCGCGACATGCTGGATGACAACCTGGAAGATCACATTGCCAACCCTCCAGTGGTCAACAGCGAAGAAGCTGCCGAACCGGCAGGCAACGCCGTGCAGCAATTCAAGATCTGAGTTTCCTGACAACTGCGGGGGCCTGTGTCCCCGCACTATTACACCATTTCGGCTTTCCCCTTCTCGGTCCCGTCAGCGCATCACCGTCTCTGTCCTTTCCTTTCTCCCGCGACACTTTCAAAATTTATTTGAATATCTGTCGATTACAGGCGTAAATAACAGCTGGGGTAACAGCAGGAAACAACTATCGGGAAGCACGTATGATACGAGCATTGCAGGACTTGAAAATATTCAGCGAAACCGCCAGACAGGGCAGCCTGTCGCGGGTGGCGCAACTGCTTGATCTGACTCCGGCCGCCACCAGCGCCGCCATCAAGCGCCTCGAAGCCCAACTCAACACTGTACTCTTTGTTCGCTCTACCCGCAGCCTGCGTCTGACACAGGAAGGTGAAATCTTTCTGCAGCACTGCAATGAAGCCCTGAATATTCTCGACGATGGTTTTCAGGCGATTCAACAAGGTCAGAGCCTGCTCAAGGGCAAGTTGCAGTTGTCATTGCCATCGGATCTCGGTCGCAACCGTTTGCTGCCGATATTGGATGAATTTATGGAACGCCACCCGCAGGTGAGTATCAGGGTGCAGATAAGTGATCGCCTGACGGATATCTACCGCCAACCCGTCGACATAGTGATCCGCTACGGGCTTCCGGCCGACTCGGCGCTTATCGCACTGCCGCTTTGCCGTCAAAATGACAGGGTGTTGTGCGCCTCTCCTGACTATATTGCCAGGTTCGGTGCGCCGGGCAGCCCAGAGGAACTGGCAAAGCACAACTGCCTGTGCTTTATGCTGGCCGATGCGACTCACAGCAGGTGGCATTTTCAGTCACAGTCGGACCAAATCACAGTGCAGGTCAAAGGCGATAGAGTCGCCGATGATGGCGAGTTGGTGCGGCGCTGGGCCGTGGCAGGCAAAGGCATAGCCTACAAGTCGCGGCTCGATATCAGCGAAGAGCTGAGAAACGGTCAACTGCTGCAACTCTGCCCCGAGTGGCGCGGTGAAGAAGCGCCACTCAATATGCTCTGCGCCGACAGACGTCAGCTCAGTCCTTTGGTTATCGCCCTCAGGGAACATCTCGAGCAGGCATTGCAGTCACAGCAGTGAATAGATCACCCGCCCGGCCAACAGGATAAGCACCAGGCCGCTGAGGCGGTCAATCCATTGCGCCTTTTCTCTCAACTTGGGCAACACCTTGGGTTGAGACAAGAGGAAGGCTATCAGGGTGTACCAGAGTCCATCCACCAGCATGGGGGTCAAGACTATGATGCCTCGTCCCAGTAGACTATCGGCGGCGGCGACAAACTGGCTGAACAAGGCCAGGAAAAACAGCAAAATTTTGGGGTTAAACAACGAAATGGCAATGCCGTCCCGGGCAGCTGTCAACATGCTCGTCGGCTTGCCGGCACTGAGTTTTTGCTGCATTCCACCCTTGGATTGCAGCGCCTGAACGCCTAGCCAGGCGAGATAGAGCGCCCCCAATATGGCGATGCCGTTAAACAGCAAAGGGGTGTGTTTCAGCACCACAGCCAAACCCAGCAGAGTGATAAAGGCGTAAACACCTATCCCCAAAGAATGCGCCCAGGCGCAGGTAATGCCCCGACTGCGCCCGCCTCCCAAGGTGTGACGCACCACCATGGCCAGGCTAGGCCCAGGTGACATGGCCCCCAGACACGAGATAGCCACCAGTCCCAACCAATCACTCCAATTCATTGTTCCCCCCTCAATGAAACACACCATTTTGCCCTGTCTTGTGCAAACAATTAGCCGCGAATAACAGACGCCATCCACAACAGGTTGGTCAATATACTCTATGATGCCAGCGCTTTCGAGCCGCCAATTTTCAATTAGTTTTAAGGCTTGCTCACTATACTGAGCGCCTATATAGCTCCCTAACCCCATTGAGGCCCGGATGATACTTACTCTCAGCATACTGGCTCTACTCAGCCTGATAGCGGTGATTGTGCTGCTGTTAATCAAAAAGCGTCGCGGCGCCAAGATCCCCATGGCGGTGATCCTGGTACTGGGGGGAATGGCTTTTTGTGTCGCCGCCGTGGTCAGCTTTGTGTATCGCGGTGAAGATTACGAGGCTTACCGGGAACTGCGCTGGCGGCCCCTAGACAGTCAATCAATCCCGGCCTTGGTGGCCGAAGGCAAGACTGTCTTTGTCGATGTGACGGCCGATTGGTGTCTTGTGTGTCAGGCCAACAAGGCCAATGTGCTCCATAGGGAGCAGATAGTCAGGGCACTGGCTGAGCCTAATATAGTGCTGATGCGCGGCGACCTCAGCACGCCCAATCCGGCTGTGGAAAGTTACCTGAGATCCCAAGGCGTTGTGGGAACCCCCTACAACCGCGTCCATGGCCCGGCTGTCCCCGAGGGGATCATGATGCCCAGTGTCCTGACGGTCAATGATCTGCTCAAGGTACTGGCTCATGTTCAAGCCAGCCAGTAAGGCACGATATATCGTGAATCTGTACTGACAAGCCCTGTAAGCGGCTCTATACTGGCGCAGTCATCAGTGCCGAAGGAGCCGCCCTTGTCTGACTCAAACAGCTTTTTACCCGAAAACCGCCTCTTGCTCAATGCCGTCAGTGAAGGCATTTATGGTTTTGATCTTAAAGGTAATGCCGTCTTTATCAACCCGGCCGCCGAGAAGATGACCGGCTGGAGCGCCGCCGAGCTATTGGGGCGCAAGATCCACGACTTTCACCACCACAGCCACGCCGATGGCAGTGTCTACCCCCACGAAGATTGCCCAATCTATCAGACGCTTAAAGATGGTAAAGCCAGAGAAATCACCACTGAGGTCTTCTGGCGCAAGGACGGCAGCTGCTTTCCCGTACACTATAGTTCCACGCCTGTGTGGCAGGACGGTAAGCTCAAGGGCGTAGTAGCGATATTTCGTGACATCAGCCTGCAAAAGCAGACTGAGTTGTCGCTGCGTCAGGCGCTGGAGCAGGTGCAGGCACTGTCGGAACAGCTGGCCTCGGAAAACTCCTGGCTGCAGGCCGAGCTGGAAGACAAGACGGGCACCCAGCAGATCGCCGGTAACAGCCCGATGATCCAAACCCTGCTCAAACAGCTGCGCCTGGTGGCCAATACCGACAGTACCGTATTGATCCAAGGGGAAAACGGCACAGGCAAGGAGCTGGTCGCCCGCCAGTTGCACCGACTCAGCAGCCGCAAAGACAAACCTATGATCTCGGTCAACTGCGCCGCCTTCTCTGCCGGGCTCTTGGAGAGTGAGCTGTTCGGCCATGAGAAAGGTGCCTTTACCGGCGCCAGCCAGCGGCGCAAGGGGCGCTTCGAACTGGCCCATAGAGGCACCCTGTTCCTTGATGAAGTGGCCGAGCTCAGTCTCGAGGCTCAGTCCAAGCTGCTGCGGGTTATTCAGGAGCAGGAGTTTGAACGCGTCGGCGGCAGTGACAGTATCAAGGTGGACATTCGGCTGATCGCCGCCACTCATCACGATCTGCAGCAGCGGGTGGAGCAAGGCCTGTTCCGGATGGATCTCTTCTACCGGCTCAATGTCTTTCCGCTCAAGGTTCCGGCACTGAGACAGCGGCGGGAAGATATTCCCGAGCTGGTACAACAACTGCTCAAGAGCCTGTCATTGAAACTGGGTAAACCGCTGGCGGGCGTTGATGGCGATAGTCTGCGGCGGATGATGCAATATCAATGGCCGGGGAATGTGCGTGAATTGCAAAACCTGCTGGAACGGGAAGCCATTCTTGCCCGTGAGCCGATACTGCATCTCGCTCCCTTGCCCAGCGATACGCCGCTGCCGGCCGTGGGTCAGACTCTGGCCGAAGTGGAAGCGGCCCATATCAAGGCGACACTGGACGCCTGCCAATGGCGAATATCCGGCCCAAGGGGCGCGGCGAGCAGTCTTGGAGTGCCCCCCAGCACCTTGAGATCGCGGATGCAAAAGCTGGGGATCCGCCGCCAGGGCAGTTGAAGCCGAGGCTGAAAACCAAAAACCACAAAAGTCACGATATATCGCCAACTCACGCTATGTCGTGATCTTTTCTTTATCCCAATGAAATAATATTAGATATGAATCAATAAGTTAAACATAAATTTTAACTGGCACGCCTCTTGCCATTGCCTAGCCGTGTGTCAGTCGTCATTCAGGAAGTAGCATGGTTCAACAGGCAAGACAGTCATCGGAAGCGATTCCGGTCACTTTTATCCCCTCCCCCCAAGACAAGAAAAGCAGCCACAAAGGCGGCAAAATCCACTTTCGTAGCCAACGCGGTTATTTTCAACGTTGGCGCAGCGGCCTCAACGCCCTGTTGATAGCCCTGTTTCTGTTACTGCCCTTTATCGACTGGCAGGGACGACAGGCCATCTGGTTCGATCTGGCCAATCAACAGTTTTACTTTTTTGGCAGCAGCCTCTGGCCCCAGGATTTTACCCTGTTGGCCTGGTTCTTTATCGCCGCCGCCTTTGCACTGTTTTTTGTGACCCTGTTTTGGGGCCGGGTCTGGTGTGGTTATCTCTGCCCGCAAACCGCCTGGACGTTCGGCTTTGCCTGGGTAGAAGAGAAGCTGGAAGGCAGCCGTAACCAGAGGATCAAGCTGGATGCCTCGCCCATGACGGTCAGTAAGGCCGGCAAGCGCGGCGGCAAACATCTGCTGTGGATTTTAATGTCTCTAATCACCGGCTGTGGCTTTATCGCCTACTTTGTACCGGCCAAGCAGCTGTATCCGGAGATTTTTACCTTCTCCGCCGGTTTTTGGGATAGCGCCTGGGTGTACTTTTTTGCCCTGTGTACCTATCTCAATGCCGGTTGGATGCGTGAGCAGATGTGCCTGCACTGCTGCCCTTACGCCAGATTCCAATCAGCTATGTTCGATTCCTTCACCAAGACAGTGACCTATGATGCCCAGCGGGGTGAGAGCCGTGGCCCAAGAAAGCGCAAGCAAGCCACAGAGCTTGGCGACTGTGTCGACTGTAATCTCTGCGTCGAGGTGTGTCCCACCGGGATAGATATTCGTAACGGCCTGCAATATGAGTGCATCAACTGTGGCGCCTGCGTCGATGCCTGCGATCAGACCATGAGCAAGTTTGGTTATCGCCCTGGGCTCATCTCCTATACCAGTGAAGAGTCGCTGACCGGGCAAACTCCGCCACTATGGCAGCGCAAACGCTTTATTGGCTATGGCGCCGCCTTGTTGCTCATACTCTGCACCATGGGGCTGGATATCTACTCGCGGGATCCTATCACGCTCAATGTGATCCGCGACCGCCAGAGCCTGTACCGGGAAACCCTGGATGACGGCATAGAAAACAGCTATCTGCTGAAAATACGCAATAAGACCCAGCAGGATAAGCACTACCAGATAGAGATCAGCGGCGCCCTGCCCTATAAGTTGTCGACCAATAGCGTTCACATCGCCGCCGGCGAGCAGTATGAATTGCCGCTGACCCTGACTGTGCCTGTGGCGCAAATCGACAACAACCGCAGCAATCTGCTGTTTAAAGTGACCGAGGCCGATGCACCAGATAATAGCGTCAGCCAGAAGTCGGTATTTTTTGCCCCTTGAGTTGCCTCAGGGCGGCGAAGTGTTTCACCCTGCTTCGCCGCCCGCTTTTTTATCCTTTGCTCTGCTGGGCAATCAGCCCCTGCAGTATGCTTTTCACCTTGCTCTGCTGGTAATCTCCCAGCAGAGAACCATCTTCGGTAAAGGCTTCGTGAGCCTTGGCAAGCGCCAACTGCTCGGGCAATACCTGCGCCCCCAGGTTGAACATCAGCTCGCGGACCGGGGTCAAGCCTCTGAGCCCTCCGAGTACTCCCGGGCTTGCCGCCATCAGGGCCACCCATTTACCGGCAAATACATTGCCCGCGGGCTGAGTTGCCGGGCGGGACAGCCAATCGATGGCATTTTTCAATGCCGCAGTTATGGAACCATTGTACTCGGGGCACACCAGCACCAGACAATCGCTCTGCAACAGCTTTCCCTTGAGTGCCACGGCAGCTTCGGGGGCGCCAAATTCGGCCTCGTCATCCTGATTGAGCAGGGGCATGGGAAACGCATTCAGTGTCAGCACCTCAGACTCCAGCCCCAGCTCGGCGGCCACGGCGGCGGCATAATGGGCTAGACGGGTGTTGAACGAGCCCTTTCTCAGGCTACCGGAAATAAACTTTATCCGCAGTTGCTGCATGTTTTTATCCTTAATTACAGTCGATTAACCCATTTATTGAACAGGATTTTTCATTCGCCACCATTGCCTTGGCCGTGCTTTGCCTCTAACCTGAATCCAGATCGTTGCAAAACTTTTTGGCGCTGCATTCAGCACAGCGCAGAAAGTCTCGGGGGAGACAGGGGCCAGAGTTAATATCAGGGCTAAATAAGCATTCAAAACCAAATAACAATAACAAATCCCAAAGGAAAAGGTGATGACAAGAGTGATACAGAATCAGGTATACGATAGCCAGACTCAGTTGGATTTTTCCCGCTATGACTCTCTTGCAGATATGATAGTCAGTAGTTGTGAGCGTTACGGCGACAAGAGCGCCTTTGCCTGCCTCGGCAAGGCCATCAGCTTTCGGGAACTGGAGAGGGACTCACGCGCCTTTGCCGCTTTCCTGCAACACAACACCCAGTTGCAAGTCGGCGATCGCATCGCCATCCAGCTACCCAATATCAGCCAGTTCGTTATTGCTGCCTATGGCGCAATTCGCGCAGGCCTGGTGCTGGTGAATACCAACCCCCTGTATACCGAGCGGGAATTGATCCATCAGTTCAAGGACTCCGGCGCCAAGGCGCTGGTGGTACTGTCAGATCTCTTGCCCATTCTGGCCAAGGTCGTTGCCAGCACCCCGATTGAAACTGTGATTTCCACCCACCCGCTGGATCTTATCGAGCCGCAAATTCAGCCCAGAACCGGCCTGAAAAATATCGAATTCACCAAGGTCCTTGAGCTGGGACGTCAGCTGGAATTCAGTGAAGTAAAGCTGACTCTGGACGATTTGGTGGCGCTGCAATACACGGGCGGTACCACAGGCCTTTCCAAGGGGGCCATGCTCAGCCACAGAAATCTGATTGCCAACGCCCTGCAATGTGAATCCCGTATCGGCGCCAACCTGGTACAGGGGGAAGAGATCTTCGTCGCCCCGCTACCCATCTACCATATTTACGCCTTTTTGGTGAATCTGGTGCTTTACTTCGAGCGCGGCGCTCTGACAGTACTTATTCCCAACCCGAGGGACATAGCCTCGCTGATCAAGACCTTGGCCAAATATCCCTTTACCGGATTTGCCGGGCTTAACACCCTTTTTGTCGGTCTGTGCCACCAGCAAGCCTTCCGTGAACTGGACTTCTCCCATCTGAAGATCACTATTTCAGGCGGTACCGCCCTCACCGAAGCGGCAGCCAAACTCTGGCAACAAACCACAGGCTGCACCATATCTGAGGGCTATGGCCTGAGTGAAACCTCGCCGGTTATCTCCCTCAACGCGCCGGGACTGGAACGTCTGGGCAGCATAGGCAAACCGGTTATCGAGACTCAAGTGCAAATTCTCGATGGCAATGACCAGCCCCTGCCACCGGGTCAAGCCGGTGAACTGGCGGTGCGCGGCCCTCAGGTGATGAGTGGTTACTGGCAAAAGCCCGATGAAACTGCGGCTGTGATGACAGAGGATGGCTTCTTCAAGACAGGAGATATCGCCATTGAGAGTGAAGATGGCTATCACAGCATAGTGGATCGCAAGAAAGATCTGATTATCGTTTCCGGCTTCAATGTTTACCCCAACGAAGTCGAAAACGTGCTGGCTCGCTGTGAGTTGGTACTTGAATGCGCGGTTATCGGTGTTGAAGATGAGCGCAGCGGTGAAGCCGTCAAGGCGGTAATAGTGCTCAAACCTGAGGTCGATGCCGCCAAGGCTCAAGCAGCCATAGAAGCACACTGCCGAGCGGAGCTCGCGGCCTACAAGGTGCCCAAGGTGATAGAGTTTGTCGCCCAACTGCCCAAGAGCACGGTCGGCAAGATACTCAGGCGTGAACTGCGCAAATAAGTCAGATAAAAATGCCGCTTAACAGCGGCATTTTTATTGTCAAAGCTTTTGACTTTCAGCGCCCTACTGACGAAAGAAGTCAAGCAGATGACTGAGGGCACAGATGGCGTGTACTACCAAAAAGCCAATAAAACCGTGGGCCAGATGTTTGTGCCAGCCTCGCCAGAACAGCGCATCACTGGAGCCTTGGGTCAAATACCAGAGCAGGCCGGTCAGGGCCACACCCAGCAGCAGCAACATCCCCAGCCCTTCTATCAGGCTGAACAGCCCCTTGCCTCCGGCGACCGGTAACTTGCCTTTGAACAAGCCGCCGATATCGGCGCCTATCTGACGCCAATCACCGATAAACAGGCTGAAATACTGGCGCCAGCGGCCCGAGGTGCAGTTGCTCACAAGAAATGTCAGCGACAAAGGTACGCACAGGAGCCCGAGATAAACATGGCTCAGATCCCAGAAGCCGGCACCGGCCCTGATGCTGCGGATCATCATCAGACTGCCACTGCCCAGCACCAGAAACAGGCACAAGAGGATTAACAACAAGTGTTGATGGGCACTATAGAAGCGCCAAAGACGTTGCAACAGAGCCATTTCAGCCTCGCTTTAACCCGCCCTGGAGATCAGAGTTTGCGCCGCCAATTGCTCGGCAAATTCCTGCACCTTGCCCCAATCTGTGTATTCGATGCAGGTATTGGGATCGGTCGGCCCCTTGGTGATCCACATGATGAAACGTATGATATTTCTGTCCATGGCCCCGTAGCCCTGGTAGTCCAGATTGCCGCCGAACACAGCCAGTTGCTTGGGCTTCCATTCAGTCTTGGCAAGAAACGCCTGCATGTAAGGGTTGGTTTCAGGGGTATTTTTTTCCGGCTTGCGCGCCACCAGACTCACGGAAAAGAAACCATTGGCCTTGCTTTCCAACTGCTGCTGATGTTGGCGGATATAGTCGAATACGGCGGGATTGTGTTTGCCGTGACGAATACTGGCTCCAATGGCAACCCGATCAAAATCGGCCAGATCCGGCGCATCATCAATCGCCGCCATGGTCACTTGCTGCCCCAGAGCGCCAAGTTGCTTTGCCATAACGTCACAGATCTTGCGGGTCTGACCATGCACGCTGGAATACAGCAGAAGAGTCTTGCTCACCTTAACCCCTAGTAGTTCAATCTCTTAGTACTGGTGTCATCTTAGGTGATCCATTAGCTTATTTACATGAAACAGATCACGGCCAAAGGGCGAAACGCTGTCCAAGCCGCGGAAATACCGGGTAGTTCACAAAAAATAACCGCTGTGGGAACCTTTGAGTAACCGCCCCTCAAGAAGCCGCTATGGCAGTGGAACCCTGGCGCTACAGTGGCTTTACAGGCGGATAATCTTTTTCAACAAAGTTTTCTGGTTATCTCCAGGTTCAGGCATTAGCATAAGCTGATACTCCCCAGCCATGTTCGAAACAAGATGCAGCAACCAACCCGCAATCCCCAGGCCTTGCTACTGTGGATGACCTTTGTCATGTCCTTGGTATTTGCCGTCTGGCAGGCCCTGCTGAACAACTTTGTTATTGAAAGAGCACAATTTACCGGCGCCGAAATAGGCATGCTGCAAAGCCTCAGGGAGGTTCCCGGGTTTCTGGCCTTTAGCGCCATTTTTGTGCTGCTGTTGATCAAGGAACAGGCCTTCGCCCTGTTGTCGCTGGCGCTGCTATGTATCGGGGTGGGCATTACCGGTTTCTTTCCCCAGGTATTGGGGCTCTATCTGACGACCATTTTAATGTCGGTCGGCTTTCACTACTTTGAAACCATCAATCAATCCCTGACCCTGCAATGGGTCGACAAGTCCCAGACAGCCGGTTTTATGGGAAAGGCCATGTCATGGCGCGCCGCGGCCGCCCTGGGAGGTTACGGCAGCATATGGTTGGTGATGACAGTATTCAAGCTGGACTATGTCTGGATGTACAGCCTCATAGGCGCCTTGGGGCTTTTGATGGTGATCACTCTCTACTGCTATTTCCCCAGGTTCGATACCGGCGAAGTTCAGCACAAGAAAATCATCCTCAGAAAACGCTACTGGCTCTATTACCTACTGACCTTTTTCTCGGGAGCCAGACGGCAAATCTTCATGGTGTTCGCCGGCTTTATGATGGTGGAGAAGTTCGGTTACAGCGTCAGTGAGATCACGGCTCTGTTTCTGATCAACTATGTAGTCAATCTGCTGTTTGCCCCGGCCATAGGTCGCTTTATCGGCCGCATAGGAGAAAGGCACGCCCTGACCCTGGAATATATCGGTCTGGTGCTGCTGTTTATCAGTTATGCCCTGGTGGAGGACGGCCACATGGCAGCGGCGCTCTATGTGATAGACCATCTGCTGTTTGCCATGGCGATTGCCATCAAGACCTATTTCCAAAAAATTGCCGATCCCAAAGACATTGCCGCCACCATGTCGGTCAGTTTTACCATCAATCATATCGCGGCCGTGGTGATCCCGGTATTGCTCGGAGTGCTCTGGCTCAGTTCACCGGCGGCAGTGTTTTATATCGGTGCCGGACTCGCCGCCTGTTCGCTGTTGCTGGCACGCCTGGTGCCCAAGGACCCGGCCCCCGGACGCGAACTCAGTTGGCACAAGGCCCTCGTTACAGAAACCCAACAGCAGGAAGCCGGCTGAATTACTGGACAACTAACTGAAAATTATGCATAAAGAAGCACAGTTTTCGCGAGAAGATAATCAAGATGGCAGAGGAAAAACTCCCCAGAGAAATAGAGGAACCCGGTCAGGCATCGGCCCGCAAGAAGGCACTGCGCCTCGGGCGCCTGCTGGGACTCGCCTCTGAGCAGGACTATAAACCCGCCAATGCCAGCGTCGCCGAACGGGCGGCCTTTCGCATCGACAAACAACAAGCCCAGTACCAACGCAACCTGGAAAACATCTACGCCATGGCACTGAGCTATACCCCGTCCGATGTGACCGGGGTGGAGCTGGATCCCGACTGGGTACATCAATTCTTCCAAATGGCCGAGCAGATCCACAATCGCAAGATGCAAGATCTATGGGCTCGGATACTCTCAAGTGAAATCATCAATCCAGGCAATTTCAGCCTGCGTACCCTGGCAACCCTGAAACAGTTGACCTTGAGAGAGGCACACATACTGGAAAAAGCGCTGGGAATGGCGGTCAAGGTCAACAATGAGAGCCGACTCAAGCTTATCAGTGGTTACAGAGTCAGCGGCGGCATAGGCCAGTATTTTCGTAAACACAGCGCGGTCAACCTGGGGTTGTCGCAATTCGGCATGCCCTACTCAAGCATACTCACCCTGGTGGACGGCGGCATACTGCACAGGGGCGAGTTCGAGACCGGCATATTGGACAGCAAGAGCTCGCTGCAACTGCAGATCCAACAGCAACACCTGAAGCTGACCCCAAAATCAGGCCACCTGCTGTTCAGCTACTACCGCTTTACCCCAGTGGGCGATGAACTGGCACTCTTGGTGCGTCCAAGGGAAGACGAAGCCTATATCAATGCGCTGAAGGCCTTGTTTACCAAAGACTTCAGCATCAGTTAGGCATCAACTGAGCCTCAGGCGCTGGCCTGTAATCGCGTCGACGGGATCACTTCCAAGGCAGAAAGGTAATCCAGCAATGCCTGCACCTGGGTATTGAGATCGCCCTTGCTGGTATCTATGGTCAACTCGGCAGCCAGCGGCTCTTCGTAGGGCGCCGAAATTCCGGTAAAGTCACGGATTTCCCCCTTACGCGCCTTCTGATACAAGCCCTTGGGATCGCGGGCCTCACACACAGCCAGTGGCGTGGAAACATGCACTTCGATAAAACGCCCCGCGGCAAACCGGCAGCGAATGGCATCACGCTCGGCCCGGGTCGGCGAGATAAAGGCCGACAGTACCAGCAAACCGGCATCCACCATCAGGTGCGCCACTTCGCCCACTCTTCGCAGGTTTTCATCCCTATCGGCGGCGCTGAAGCCGAGATCTTTGCAAAGACCATGACGCACATTGTCGCCATCGAGCAGATAGGTATGAAACCCCGCCTCGAACAGTGCCCGCTCCAGGGCGCCTGCCAGGGTCGACTTGCCGGCGCCGGACAGCCCGGTGAACCAGAGCAGCACAGGTTGTTGGCCCTTCTGGGCTGCCCTGGCCGCCTGATCGACAGCATGCTGATGCCAAACGATATCGGCATTGGGCTGGGTAGAATTCTTCATCGTCACTCCTTAAAGACCCGCATCAAAGGGGAACAGCATGGGCACCAGAAACAGAACTATCGCCGAGTAAAGCAGCGACAGCGGCAGCCCCAAGCGCACAAAATCAATAAAGCGGTAATTACCGGCGTTGAACACCATCAGATTGGTTTGGTAGCCATAGGGCGAAATAAAGCTGGCGCTGGCACCAAACACCACTGCCAGAATAAAGGGCCGACTGTCGACCCCGAAGCTGGTCGCAATCGCATAGGCCACGGGAAAAGCCAAGGCCGCCGCCGCGTTATTGGTTATGAGTTCGGTCAACAGCAAGGTCAACAAATAAACCCCGACAAAGGCGCCAAAGACCCCAAAGCCGGAAAAGGCGCCGAGCAGAGTATCGGCCATCCCTTTGGCCAAGCCGGTATCCAACATCAGATTGGCCAGACTCAGGGCGCTGCCGACAATCAACACCAGCTCCAGCGGGAACCGCCGTTTGAGCTCGCCCAGGGTCACCGCACCTATCGCCAGATAACTGAGCAACAAGAGCACCAGCCCCTTGGCCAGCGGCAGCCAGCCCAGCAGACTGGCAGCTATGGTGAGCACAAAGCCCGCCAGCACCCACTGACTGCGGCGACTGTCCAGCCTGACACTCAAGTCCAGGCCGCTGACGGCGGCAAAGTCGGTACTGAGACGCGGATTACGGCCAAAGCCATCGCCCGGAGTCAACAGCAACACATCTCCGGCCTGCAGCACTATGTCGCCCAAGCCGCCCTTGAGTGGATGATGGCCGCGGCGAATCGCCATTACGGCGGCATCAAACTGCTCCCGAAATCGCGAGGCCTTGAGCGAAGAGCCCACCAAAGCCGAAGACGGCGCCAGCACGGCTTCCACCAGATTCTGGCCCCTGGCCTGCTGCTTGCCGAACCACTCCAAACCATCGAATTGATGCAGCAACTCCACCGACTCCACCGCGCCGCTGAAGCGCAGCACATCCCCCGCGGCCAGCACGAGTTGCGGCGGCACAGGGCAGATGCGAATGCCGCTGCGCTCGAGCTCCGCCAGATAGAGCTTTTTCAGGGCCCTGAGTCTGTTGTCCTGCACGCTGCGGCCCACCAGGGTTGAGCCGGGCAGCACTTTGGCTTCCAACAGATAGGGCAGACTTTCATCGCCGTGTTGCTCATCGCCATCGGGCAACAGGTGTGACAGCAATACCAAAAGCGCGATACCGGCCACCACCACGGCCAGGCCAATCAAGGAAAACTCAAAAAAGCCCAGGGGTTTCAGCCCGGCGTTTTCAACAAAGGAGTTCACTATCAGGTTGGTCGAGGTGCCAATCAGGGTCAGGGTGCCGCCCAAAATTGCCGCGTAGGATAAGGGCAGCAATAACTTGGCCGGTGCATGCTGCTGATTGCGACGCACCACGCCAATCAGCGAGGCCACCACTGCAGTATTGTTGGTGAAAGACGACAGCAACGCAGTGGAAAACCCCAGCTTGGCCATGGTCAGCCCCAAGGAGCCTGAGCCTATGACCTGGCTGAGCCTACCGAGCAAGGGCGTCTTCTCCAGTGCCGTGGTTGCCAGCACCAGAAGCACCAGAGTCACCAGACTGGCGTTGGTAAAACTGCCCAGCAGCGACTCAAGCTCCAGCATACCCAAGAGGTAACTGAGCAGCGCCGCTATGGTAAACAGCATGGCCGGTGATGCCAGACCACTGACGAGTCCGGCCACCAGCGCGAGCAGTATTAACCCCAGGATCCAGGTTTCAGACAATTCAGTCTCCCCGAGCGCGGATATCCAGCGCCTGCCAATGGGGGAAATGCTTGCGGATCAAGGCATTGAGTTCCAATTCAAACTCACTGAAATGGGTCGTTTTTTCAGTTTCCTCAAGCGCCTGCTGCACCATACCGGCACCGACAGTGACATTGCTGATGCGATCGATAAAGATAAAACCGCCGGTATCGCGATTGTCACTATAGGCATCGAACACCACGGCCTCACTCAGCTCCAGCTCAACCAGGGCTATGGTGTTGAGGCTCAGCTCGGCAACACTGTCCTGTGCCAGGGTATTCACATCTATGCTGTGCAGTATGCGGCTGACACTGGCTGGCACCTTTTTGGTTCCCAGCTTGATGTTGTACTGCTTGCCGGGTGTCAGCGGCTGCTCGTGCATCCACACCACCTTGGCCAGCAGCCGGTTGGAAACGCCCACAGGGCTCTCCGCCGGCACTATCACATCGCCGCGGCTGATATCAATCTCATCACTCAGGGTCAGGGTCAGTGCCTGGCCGGCATAGCCCTGCTTGAGCTCACCATCGAAGGTGACAATCGAGGCGATAGTCGACTCTTTCCCCGAAGGCAGCACCTTGACCCTCTGGCCAACTTGCAGACTGCCGGAGGCCAAAGTACCGGCAAAACCGCGGAAGTCCAGGTTGGGACGGCTGACATACTGCACCGGGAAGCGGGCATCAAAGGCGTGGTTAAAGCCGGTCACAGGCGCACTCTCCAGCATGGCAAGCAAGGTTTCGCCCTGATACCAAGGGGTGCGCGCCGAGCGGTTCACCAGGTTGTCGCCATCGAGGGCCGACAGCGGTACAAAGTGGATATCGTCCAACTGCAACTGGCCGGCAAACGCCAGATAGTCGGCCTTGATCGCCTCGAAACGCTCCTCACTGAAATCCAGCAGATCCATCTTATTGACGGCCACGATGAACTGCTTGATCCCCAAGAGAGAGCAGATAAAGCTGTGTCTGCGGGTCTGGGTCTGCACCCCGTAGCGACCGTCGATCAGAATAATCGCCAGATCGCAGTTGGAAGCGCCGGTCGCCATATTGCGGGTGTACTGCTCATGCCCGGGAGTGTCGGCAATGATGAACTTGCGTTTCTCGGTAGAGAAGTAACGATAGGCCACATCTATGGTGATCCCCTGCTCGCGCTCGGCCTGCAGGCCATCCACCAGCAAAGCCAGATCCACGGCTTCGCCCGTGGTGCCATGGCTTTTAGAATCCTTGTGCAGTGCCGCCAGTTGATCTTCATAGATCTGGGCGCTGTCGTGCAGCAAACGGCCTATCAGTGTTGACTTGCCATCATCCACGGAACCACAGGTCAGAAACTTCAAAAGCGATTTATTCTGCTGATTTTCAAGATATTGCTCTATACCCAGCTCATTGACTTGTTGTGCAACCGACATTAGAAATACCCCTCACGCTTTTTCTTTTCCATCGACCCGGACGAATCCCTGTCGATGACCCGTCCCTGACGCTCACTGGAGCGGGACAGCAACATCTCTTCGATAATCTCTGCCAGCGTCGCGGCACTGGACTCTATGGCGCCGGTCAGGGGATAACACCCCAGAGTGCGAAAACGCACCCGGCGATACTCGGGCACTTCGCCTTCATTGAGCGGCATCCGCTCGTCATCAACCATGATCAGGCTGCCATCGCGCTCCACCACCGGGCGCTGCTCGGCAAAATAGAGCGGTACTATGTCAATGTTTTCCTGATAGATGTATTGCCAGATATCCAACTCGGTCCAGTTGGAAAGCGGGAAGACCCTGATGCTCTCCCCCTTGTTGACCTGACCGTTATAGGTGTGCCACAGCTCGGGGCGCTGGTTCTTGGGATCCCAGCGGTGATGGCGATCGCGAAAGGAATAGACACGCTCCTTGGCGCGGGACTTCTCCTCGTCGCGGCGGGCGCCGCCAAAGGCGGCATCGAAACCGTATTTATCCAGGGCCTGTTTCAGGCCTTCGGTCTTCATC
Source organism: Shewanella algae (assembly GCF_009183365.2). Classification (NCBI taxonomy): domain Bacteria; kingdom Pseudomonadati; phylum Pseudomonadota; class Gammaproteobacteria; order Alteromonadales; family Shewanellaceae; genus Shewanella; species Shewanella algae. The sequence goes on along the minus strand of NZ_CP068230.1, from coordinate 981,549 downwards.
ACGTCTGTGTGCTTGGCCGAGCCGAAGGTAAAGGGATTCATGCCCATCGCCAGGCCTTGCGGGTTCTTGTGCACCAGAAGCTCGAAGCCGTACTTCTTGGCCGCCTGATCACGAAAACGTATCATCTCGCGAAACTTCCAGTCGGTATCCACATGCAGCAAGGGGAATGGGATCTTGCCCGGATAGAAGGCCTTGCGCGCCAGATGCAACAGCACGGAAGAATCCTTGCCGATGGAGTACAACATCACCGGGTTGTCGAATTCGGCGGCAACTTCGCGAAAGATCTGGATGCTCTCGGCTTCCAACTGTTCAAGGTGACTCAACACTGGCCCTGACATCTTATTTCTCCAATTGATTCAAAGTGCTGTAGCAGCATCATGTTGTAGTTGCAGGTCATTATTTGCCGCCTCGGGTTCAAACCAGCTGAGGCTGTCTGCCAGAGCGACGACTTCGCCTATGATCATCAGCGCCGGCATCACTACCCGCGGGTCCTGAGCCAGGGTTTGCAACTGCTCCAGAGTGCCGATAACAAGCTGCTGCTGTCTGGTCGTGGCCTTGGATACTATGGCCACCGGCGTCTGCGGGCTGCGACCATGGGCAATCAGTTGTTGCTGAATGAGCCCGGCATTGAGGATCCCCATGTACACCACCAGGGTGTTGGCCGGGTTGGCATAGCCTTGCCAATCCATGGGGCGGTTTTGCAGCTGGCAATGACCGGTAATAAAGCTGACCCCTTGGGCAAAATCCCTGTGGGTCAAGGGAATACCCGCATAGGCGGCGGTACCGCTGGCGGCCGTGATGCCAGGCACCACTTCGAAGGCGACGCCGGCCTGTGCCAGAGTCTGCAACTCCTCGCCGCCGCGACCGAAGATAAAGGGATCGCCCCCTTTGAGCCTGACCACGGTTTGGCGGGTAAAAGCCTTGGTCAGCAACAAACGGTTGATTTCACTCTGAGAAGCACTGTGCTCACCGGCCCGTTTGCCCACGGCGATGCGCTCGGCACCTTCGGGGATCAGCGCCAGGATCTCGGGACTGACCAAGGCATCGAACAGCACCACATCGGCGCGCTGCAGCAGGTGCCAGGCCTTGACGGTCAATAGCTCAGGATCGCCGGGACCGGCTCCAAGCAGATAAACTTTGCCCTTGGCCCGCTTGCCGGGCAGTGTCAGTAATTCCATGCGCTATTCCCCATCTTGCTGATGTAAGCAATATAGCGGCTAGTTATATTCCACTATAAATAGAGAATCATTAGTTGTTATTACTTTTAGATATATAGAAAGGAATCGCGGTAACAAGAAAGCGCCCGGAGACTGAGAAATCTGTCAATAAAAAACATTACTTTTTATTTTCAATAGATTACAAAATCAAAGTGGAAGTGGATTGCTGAAATTTCCTATTGTCTACTGCCGCTTTTGGCACTAACTTATGGCAAAAAATTATAGTTTTATCTCGGTGACAACGGCTTGGGATGGGAATGTGCACAGTAAAGCCGGGATGTTACACTCTCAAGCCAAAGCAACTGCCGGGCACTCCATCAAGCCTCAGAGACAACAGGGAAGAATATGTATACCAAAATCCGTTCCAGCCTCAGCGGCCTGACCTTGGCCCTGGCAATACTGCCGACCAGCCAACTCTATGCCGCCGAAGACAGCAAGCCTTCACTGGTCGATCAGAGGGTAAAAGAGGAATTGGAAACCTCAGAGCGGCCCTTTGTGATCACTCCACACAAGGTCAACTATATACTGCCGGTCACCTATAACCCGTCACCCAATATGACTCCCTTTGCGGCGGAAGCGGCTGAAGAGGGTTATACCCTGGACGAATATGAAGCCAAGTTTCAGATAAGCTTTAAATTCCCGCTGATGTACAACGTGTTTGGCGACAATGGTTACCTGTTTTTCGCCTATACCAACCAATCCTGGTGGCAGGTATACAACAAGGATATCTCCTCGCCGTTTCGGGAAACCAACCACGAACCCGAACTCTTTATGCTGTTCAACAACGACTGGAAAATAGCCGGCTTCACCAACTCCTTCTGGGGCTTTGGCGCCGTGCATCAATCCAATGGCAAGTCAGGCGATCTCTCCCGCAGTTGGAACCGCATTTACGGCACCATGGTGTTCGACAAGGGCCCTATAGCGCTGGCGGCCAAGGTGTGGTGGCGGATCCCGGAAAGTGAAAAAGAATATGAGGGCGATCCCCGTGGCGACGACAACCCGGATATCAGTGATTACCTCGGCCACTTCGAGCTGACAGGTGTCTACGGCATAGACGACCACAGATTCAGCCTGATGTTGCGTAACAATCTGCAAAGCCCCAACCGCGGCGCAGTGGAATTTACCTGGAGTTACCCCATCTTGGGTAACCTGCGTCTGTATGCACAATACTTCAATGGCTACGGCGAAAGCCTTATCGACTATAACGCCCATAACCAGCGTATAGGCATAGGTGTCGCCATCAACGATATTCTTTGAGCCGCCAAGAACAAACTCGATGACTGCCTCTGCGCCATCTCTTGGTTCAGAGGCTGATATCAGGGAGTGATATGAAGCCGGGATTCCGTGAAGTGGTTAGCTGTTTTATTCTCCTGCTGCTGATTTCCAGTCTGCAGTTGGGACGATTCCTGCTACCGGAACCACCGAAAAAAGAGCAGCTTAGCCAGAGGCAAATGAAGGCCGATCTGACTGTGCTGCTCAAACAATTGCAGCAGCATTCGGCCTTTATGGTGCTGGATCCGGACATTGAATCCCGGCTCGAGAAACGGCTGCAACGGCTGAAACAGGAATACCGAGACAGCATTGCCATCAACCGTTTTACCGCCGAAGTCAACAAGCTGCTGGGAGAGTTGAAAGACCCGGGCATTCGACTCAGCCAAGCGGCGCTGCCTTCCGGCGTCTTGCCCCTCAGGCTCAGGCCCATGGAAGACAAGTGGCTGGCCCTCAATGACAGAGACGAGCCCCTTCAAAGTGACACGCCTTTTATCAGCCATATCGACGGCCTACCCATCAGCCATTGGCAGAAGATTGCCAATCGCTTCCTGCCACCGGAGCAGCAAAATAGCGTGCAGATGCAGATGCCCTGGCTGCAACAGCTGGATCTGCTAAGGCGGGAGATGGGACTCAGGGTCAAAGAAGAGGTGCTGCTGACTCTCTATGGCGCCGATCTCCAGCCGCAAAATATAGAGATGAAAGTACCGCTGCAGTTTCGCAGTGCCCCTTTGTCCATTCTGGCCAGCTGGCAACAATTGGCGCCTGACACAGCCCTGTTTAGCCTGACGGATCTCAACGCAATAGAGACAGATCCTCAGCTGCAACAAGATCTGCTGCGCGCGATGAGCAATCACACCCTGGTACTGGATTTGCGCCACGCCCGAGGCTTCAGCGACAGCCTGCTGCAATTTCTCGGCAACTATCACAATGGGCTCAGCAGCCAACCTCTGGGCTATGGCCGCTACCGCCGCTCACCGCAGCTACGGCGCGACTTTCTGCGGCCACTGCACTTTGAGCCGCTCGCCCAATTCGCGCCGTTTCCGCCGGTGCGGGCCGCGCTGGACAACCAGCCCCTGCCCAGCCTGAGTAACTGGTATGCCCGCCCTATCCCCAAGCTGGCTGCTGCGCCTGTGCCTGACTCGGGACGCCTGGTACTGCTTATTGGCCCGGATTGCCGCCAGGAGTGTGAATGGATTGCCTATGCAGCCAAACGTTGGCGCAGGGCGCTGTTGGTCGGCGAGCCGACCCGTGGCGATCTGGGGCGTTTGCATCATTTCACCCTGCCAGCCAGTGGCCTGCAACTGAGTATCAGCGCCTCGCTTGGCTATGACGGCTATGGCCAGTTGCTTTCCGGCATCGGCACAGAGCCGGATCTGCAACTGCCAACAGATGAACCCTTGCAATGGCAGGGATTGCTGTCTCTCATCTCTCCGGAGCAAAGCCTGCAGCATTCTGCAGAAGGGCAACCCGAGAACACTCAGGCAAAAGACACTCAAGCAGAGAGCACTCAAGTAGAGGACCATCAATCAGAAAAAGATCAGCAGTAACAAGCCCAGCAGGGATAAAAGCCTGCGGGAGATTGAGTCAAAGAGGATTGAAGCAAGGAAGAAACAATTCCCGGATAGCCCCATGAAAGGGTGATCGGGCTATCCGGGACACGGAGAGTGCTTTGAAGCTGCGCCAGCAAGCCAATCAAAGCTCGGGGTCACTCGCGACCGACTGCTGAAAAACCTGGGCAACCGATGCCATAAGGGCGAGCCGTCTTGATGTGTATTGCCGACTTCACTGCCTGCCGCTAAGCCGATGTTTCATAAAAACACCCGATACAGAATGGCATATCACACTTTCCCCAGCGGGAACTTTGGATTATAAACCAGAAAAACATCCTGTGCATAACCCTGTGAACAAATATGTACTAAAGTATGAGTTCCGATTACCCAGAGGCACTAACAATCGGAATTGCCAAGGCTAATGCCCCAAGATGACCACAAGATGACAATCCTTCCAACTTGTCCACAGGCAGAAAAAAGCCACTGATGACAGCGGCCACAAATCAGATCTCGTAGTGCAATCCACATTCGCGTTTTAGCCCGTTGAAACGTGTCTCTTCTTCCGTCATCCCCAGTTCCAGGGGCTTGCTCGAATGGGTATCACCCACAGAGACATAACCCTGCTCCCAGAGGGGGTGATAGGGCAAGTCATAGCGCTTGAGATACTCATGCACCTGTTTGTTGTTCCACTCAATAATCGGCAGCATCTTGTAGCGCTTGCCGTGGATGGCCAAAATCGGCAACCCTTCCCGGGTCGATGCCTGGGAACGGCGCAAACCGGCAAACCAGGTGCCAACTTCCAGCTCAGCCAGTGCCCGCTGCATCGGTTCCACCTTGTTGATGCGGTTGTATTGCTCCAGCCCCTCAAGCCCCTGCTGCCAAAGCTTACCGAATCTGGCCTCCTGCCAGGCGGTACTCGTCTCGGCCCGATAGACTTTGAGATTGAGTCCGAGCCGCTCTGTCAGTTGATCGATAAAACGGTAGGTCTCGGGAAACAGGTAGCCGGTGTCGGTCAAGATCACTTGCGTGTCTTGCTGCACCGAATTCACCAGATGCAGCATCACTGCCGCCTGAATACCAAAGCTGGACGACAAGGCATGGCTCCCGGGCAGATAGGCCAGGGCCCATTGGATCCGCGCCTCGGCACTCAATCCGTCAAGATAGCCATTGATGGCAGCCAGGGCGCTTTGCTGCTCAGCGGCCGGCGCATCCAGCAAGGCCAGCAGCGCCTCGGCGCTGTGCAATAAACTTGTGGTATCAGCCATGAAAGTCCCTCGCTGCGTCCAATACAGGTTTTACTATTCCGGTGCGCACCGTGAAATCACCGAAACTCTCGCCGGTTTCGCGCTCGGCGGCATAGCGACCAAACAGGGCATCGAGCTCGCTGAGGATTTCGGCTTCCTGAATATTCTCACGGTACATCTTGTTCAATCGGGTGCCTTCGAAGCTGGCGCCCAGATACATGTTGTAGCGCCCGGGAGCCTTGCCCACAAAACCGATTTCGGCGGCAAAGGGGCGGGCACAGCCGTTGGGGCAGCCCGTCATGCGCACTACTATCGCCTGCTCGCTTATGGCGTGCTTGGCCTGCAGCGCATCCACATGGTCGATAAACTCAGGGAAATAACGCTCGGCTTCGGCCATGGCCAGGGCGCAGGTCGGCAGCGCCACACAGGCGATAGAATGGCCACGGGTTGCGGTGATCACCTGCCCCATCAGGCCATGCTTACGCGCCAGCGCTTCGATTTCAGCCTTATCCTCATCCGCCACTTTGGCGATGATGATGTTCTGGTTGGAAGTCATCCGAAAATCGCCCTTATGTATCTTGGCGATTTCCCGAAGCCCAGTCTGCAACAATTTACCCTGGGTATCCTTCACCCGGCCACCTTCGATAAACAGGGTCAGATGCCAGTGGTTGTCTATGCCTTTAACCCAACCGTATCTGTCGCCGCGATCCCCTATGACCACCTCACGCTTGGGGGCGAACTTAACCCCGGCGCGCTTCTCAACCTCGGCCTTAAAGGCCTCAAAGCCGTGATCCACTATGGTGTATTTGAGACGCGAGCGTTTACGATTGCTGCGGTTACCCCAATCGCGCTGTACCGTCATCACGGCCTCGGCAAACTTAATGGTGTCCTCGGCCTTGATAAAACCAAAGTCATCGGCCAGCCGCGGGAAGGTTTCCACTTCGCCATGGGTCGACCCCATACCGCCACCGGCCACCAGATTGAAGCCCACCAGCTCCCCCTCTTGCACCACGGCAATAAAACCCAGGTCATTGGTGTAAACATCCACGTCGTTGTCCGGTGGCACAGCTACCGCCATCTTAAACTTACGCGGCAGGTAGGTCTTGCCGTACACAGGCTCGACCTTGGCCGGTTGCTCGTCCTCTGTGCTGAGCAGCTTCTCCTCATCGAGCCAAATTTCGGCATAGGCACGGGTGTGCGGCAGCAGATGATCCGACAACTTCTTGGCCCAGAAATAAGCCTGCTGATGCAGCTTGGACTCTACCGGGTTGGGGTTACACATGACGTTGCGGTTCACATCACCACAGGCGGCAATTGAGTCCAGCGCTTCCCGGTCCAGCCCCTGAATAATGGTTTTCAGGTTGCGCTTGGGGATACCGTGGTACTGGAATGTCTGCCGGGTCGTCAAACGTATGCTGTTGGAGCTGGTCAGCTCCGAGGCTATCTTGTCCACGCCCAACCACTGCTCTGGAGTACAGACACCACCAGGCACCCGGGCCCGCAGCATAAAGCTGTACAGCGGCTCGAGCTTCTGCTCCTTACGTTCGTTGCGCAGATCCCTGTCGTCCTGCTGATAGAAACCGTGAAACTTGATCAACTGCTGATCGTCGTCGCTGAAGGCGCCTGTCACTTCCGTGCCCAGACCCTCACGTATGGTGCCGCGCAGATAGTCACTGTCGGTCTTGATATGCTCGTTGGCGGATAATTTCTGCTCACTCATGGCCTTATCTCTTTATTCCTAGGTTCTTCAGCTCAGTAGACATCTTTCTGGTAACGCTTGGCGCTGCGCAGTTCATCGAGAAACACTTCGGCCGCCTCGCTCGTCAAACCGCCTTGCTCCATGGCCACTTCAAGCAGTGCCTGGTGCACATCTTTGGCCATTCGCTCGGCATCGCCGCACAGGTAGATATGAGCCCCGCGCTCAAGCCACTGCCACAGCTCTTTGGCCTGTTGTTTAATCTTGTGCTGAACATAGACTTTCTCCGCTTGATCCCGGGAGAAGGCCAGCGAGATCCGGCTCAGGGCGCCACTCTTGAGGTACTGTTGCCACTCGGTCTGATAGAGAAAATCCTGCTCGAAATGGGGATTACCGAAGAACAGCCAGCTGTCGCCGGCCACGCCCTCGGCCACTCTTTGTTGCATGAAGGCCCGAAATGGCGCGACACCGGTTCCCGGGCCTATCATGATCACTGGCGTCTGTGGGTCTTCGGGCAGGCGGAAGTGCTTGTTGGGTTCCACATACACCCGCACCTGAGCCCCCTCCTCGGCCCGGGCCAGGAAGTGAGAAGCGGCGCCGAAACGGCGTTGGCCATCACGCTCCTCTTCCACCAGCGCCACAGTGAGATGCACTTCGGACTCCACTTCACTCTGACTCGAGGCGATGGAGTAAAGCCTTGGGGTAATGGGGCGAAGCTTGTCCAACAGAGCCTGGGCCGAATCCAGCTTGGCGTCATTGAGAGGATAACGTTTCACCAGGTCCACCAGTTGGTGGCTGAGAATAAACCGCCGGGTCTGCTCCTTGTCTTGGCTAATAGTAAGCAGCTCGTCGCTCTGTACGGTTTCGGCCCAAAACTGCACCAGACCTGGATAGAGTTGGGTCAGCTCTTTGTGCTCAATCAAGGCATCACGCAACCCCACAGACTCGGCGCCAAGCTGAACCCGGGTATCCGGCTCCAGCGCCAGCGCCTCGAGAATTTCGGCCACCAGAGCCTCATCGTTATGGAAATAGACCCCCAGCGCATCACCCGCCTGATAGCTGATGGCCGACTCGCCCAAATCGATTTCCAGATGACGGATATCCTTGAGTGAATCGCGGCCCGTCAGTTTCTGGCTGACTATCACTTCGGCGCTGTAGGGGTTTTGCTTGTCATACTCCAGGCCGGTATTGCTATTGATACCTGCATTGGCGGCATTGATAGACACTACATTGGTCGCAGCGCCATCGGCCACCTGCAACAGAGGCTTAACCCGCTCGAGGAGTTCGGTTTGCCAGTTGTCGCTCTGTGACTGATAGTCCACATCACAGTCCACTCTCGGCAGTAAAGGCTTGGCCCCGAGGGCACTCAAGCGGGCATCGAAGTCTTTGCCTGTCTGGCAGAAAAACTCATAGGAGGAATCCCCCAGAGAGAGAACCGCATACTGAAGCTTATCCAGCTTGGGGGCGCGTTTGGAGCCGAGAAACTTGTGCAGCTCAATGGCATCATCGGGGGCTTCACCTTCACCATGGGTACTCACTATGGCCACCAGCAGGGTTTCCTGCTTGAGGTTACGGACATTGTATTCGCCCATAGATGCCAGGTTAACGCCATAGCCCAGACTCTGAGCCTTGGCGGCCAACGCCTTGGCGATACCCCGGCCATTGCCCGTCTGACTGCCATAGAGTATGGTCAGAGTTTGCCCGCTCTGGCTTTGGGGGGGAGCGCCCTCCTGCCCCTGAGCGCTGGCGGCCAGATAACCACTGACCCATGCCAGCTGCAGCGGGCTGAGCTCGGCGGTGAGTTGTTTAAGCTTATCCACTTGTGGCGCTGATAGTGGCGAAGCCAGTGAAGAGAGTTCTTTCAGTAACATTGAGACGGCCCGGTGACAGAGTAATGTCAGCAAGCTTAGCCCCGCCATCGAAAAGCAAAAAAGAATAATATTTAATTTTTTATATCAATAAGGAATATGCATGGTATAAAAATTAAGCTACAAAAGTGTGGCCTGGCGCAAAGAATTTGCTCTGACCAGTGGAGAAACACACCACATGAAGAATATGAGCTTGTTTCCATTGAAAGACTTGCGACAATGCCAAAAGCACGCTAGGTGCCATGAAGGGAATATCTGTACCCCACACCCAGGATTTCATTCATGAGCGGGCTTGGTTCCTGAGAAGATTTCAGGAAGTCCCCAATGGAAGGGAAAGACCAGTCCCCGAGTCCAGGTCAACAGACTTGCATTCTTTCACTCTGCCATCGGAGTTTTGGCGGGGTGAATTTTGTTTATCAACCATCAGGGAATAGTCATGCAGATTGGAATACCGAGAGAGAGTCTCGCCGGTGAAACCCGGGTCGCTGCGACCCCGGCAACGGTAGAGCAACTTAAAAAACTCGGCTTTGAAGTGACAGTGGAAGCAGACGCGGGTGCGCTGTCCAGCTTCAGTGATGCCGCCTTCGAAGCCGCCGGTGCCAGTGTGGTACCGAATGTATGGCAGGCCGACTTGATCTTTAAGGTCAACGCGCCAACCGAAGATGAAATCAGCCAAATCAAAGATGGTGCCACCCTGATAAGTTTTATCTGGCCGGCCCAGAATCCTGAATTGGTGGAAAAGCTGTCACAACGCAACATCAACGTGATGGCGATGGACATGGTGCCGCGGATCTCCCGTGCACAGTCCCTCGACGCCCTCTCCTCCATGGCCAATATCGGCGGTTATCGCGCCGTGGTGGAAGCGGCCCACGAGTTTGGCCGCTTCTTTACCGGCCAAATCACTGCCGCAGGTAAAGTCCCACCGGCCAAGGTGCTGGTGATAGGTGCCGGGGTTGCCGGTCTTGCCGCCATTGGTGCCGCCGGTTCATTGGGCGCCATAGTACGCGCCTTCGATACCCGTCTGGAAGTGGCCGAGCAGATCGAGTCCATGGGCGGTGAGTTCCTTAAGCTGGACTTCGGCGGGGAAGACGGCTCTTCCAGCGATGGCTATGCCAAAGTGATGTCTGATGAATTCATCAAGGCTGAAATGGCGCTGTTCGCCGAGCAAGCCAAGGAAGTGGATATCATCATCACCACCGCACTTATTCCAGGCAAGCCTGCGCCCAAGCTCATCACCAAAGAGATGGTCGACTCCATGAAGCCGGGCTCAGTGATTGTGGACCTGGCAGCCGCCACCGGAGGCAACTGCGAATACACCCAAAGCGGCGAACTCTTTGTGACCGACAATGGCGTTAAAGTCATAGGTTACACAGATCTGCCAGGGCGTTTGCCGGCACAGTCCTCCCAGCTTTACGGCACCAACCTGGTGAACCTGATGAAGCTGATGTGCAAGGAGAAAGACGGCAACGCCAACATAGACTTCGAAGACGTGGTGATGCGCAACATGACGGTCGTCAAGGCCGGTGAAGTCACCTTCCCGCCACCACAGATCTCTGTGACCGCGGCGCCCAAGAAACCGGCTGCCAAAGTCGAGCCGAAAAAGGCTGAAGAGAAAGCGCCATCCAAGCTCAAGTATATTTTGGGCGCTCTGGGTGTGGCCGCCTTCGGTGCCGTAGCCTCGGTAGCTCCGGCTGAGTTCCTGTCGCACTTTACTGTATTCGTGCTCGCCTGTGTGGTGGGTTACTACGTGGTTTGGAACGTGACTCATGCGCTGCATACGCCATTGATGTCCGTCACCAACGCTATTTCCGGCATTATTGTGGTAGGTGCACTGCTGCAGGTTGGCCAGGGCTCAGCCCTGATGACCGCACTGGCATTTATCGCCGTGCTGATTGCCAGTATCAACATCTTTGGTGGCTTTACCGTCACCCAGCGCATGCTGAAGATGTTCCGTAAGGATTAAGGGGGTATATCGTGTCTCAAGGACTGGTAACAGCAGCCTATATCATAGCGGCCCTGTTCTTCATCTTAAGCCTCGCCGGCTTATCGAAGCAGGAGTCTGCAAAAAATGGAAACCTGTTTGGGATCATAGGGATGTCGATCGCTTTGATCGCTACCATACTGAATCCCGAAACCAATGGTGTTCACTGGATCATTCTCGCCATGGTGATAGGCGGTGCCATAGGTATTCGTCTGGCGCTCAAGGTTGAGATGACAGAAATGCCTGAGCTGGTCGCCATTCTCCACAGCTTTGTGGGTATGGCCGCCGTATTGGTGGGTTTCAACTCTTTCCTCGGCCTGCACCCACAGGCGATGAACGAAGTAATAGTCACTGTCGGTAATGACCTCAATGCCACTCTGGAAGCCGCCAGGGCAGCCATAGAGCAAGCCGCCGCCTCGGCAGCGCATGAACCCATGACGGGTGCCATGCTCAACATCCACCTGGTGGAAGTCTTCTTGGGGATCTTCATCGGTGCCGTGACCTTCACCGGCTCTGTGGTGGCATTCGGCAAGCTCAGAGGCATTATCTCCTCCAAGCCGATGATGTTACCTCATCGCCACAAGCTCAACCTGCTGGCGGTTGTGGTATCCCTGCTGCTGATGATTTACTTCGTCAACGTAGGTGGCAGCATCTGGCCTCTGCTTATCATGACACTGATAGCCTTTGCCTTTGGCTGGCACCTGGTAGCCAGCATAGGCGGCGCCGACATGCCGGTTGTGGTATCCATGCTCAACTCCTACTCTGGCTGGGCGGCCGCAGCGGCGGGCTTTATGTTGTCCAACGACCTGCTGATCGTCACAGGTGCCCTGGTGGGTTCTTCCGGTGCCATCCTGTCTTACATCATGTGTAAGGCGATGAACCGTTCCTTTATCTCTGTGATTGCCGGCGGTTTCGGTACCGATGGCGCCGTTTCCAGCGGTGATGAAGAGATGGGCGAATACCGTGAAACCACAGCCGAGGATGTGGCCGAGCTGCTGAAAAACTCCAGCTCAGTGATCATCACCCCCGGATACGGCATGGCGGTAGCCCAGGCACAGTATCCCGTGGCCGAGATCACCCAGAAACTGCGTAATCTGGGAGTTAAGGTGCGCTTCGGTATCCACCCGGTTGCCGGACGTCTGCCGGGCCATATGAACGTGCTGTTGGCCGAGGCCAAAGTGCCTTATGACATAGTGCTGGAGATGGACGAGATCAATGATGATTTCGAAGACACAGATACAGTACTGGTGATAGGTGCCAACGACACGGTTAACCCGGCGGCCACTGAAGATCCTTCCAGCCCAATCGCCGGCATGCCGGTACTGGAAGTGTGGAAGGCCCGCAATGTCATCGGCTTCAAACGCTCGATGAACACAGGTTATGCCGGGGTGCAGAACCCACTGTTCTTCAAAGACAACACCCAGATGTTGTTCGGCGATGCCAAGGCCAGCGTAGAAGCGATTTTGAAATCACTCTAAGCGGCCTATCGCAGCTACAGCCGATGCAAAGAGCTCTTGCCTACAGATACTAGATAAACTTTAGTGGGTTATTGAAATGCAACAAAAAGCGGGCTAAATGCCCGCTTTTTGTATTGAAACAATATCAATTGTTTTGAGTTTCTGATTCTTCGATATCCCAAGTATGCTTAGTAAGTGCTTTATTTTGGCAATGTGGACAAAATTGAAATAACTAATGAATATAGTGAATTACCTGCAACACCATAAAAGGCATTTTCAGCAAGTGTTTTTAAGCTCATTGCCTTACTATTATCAGTTACGTACTTTCTAACATCATCTTCGATTCGCTGACGAGCCTCATCAGGTATATTTTCTTTCAAGTTAATTTCTAATAGATGTATTAAATTCCGAGGTAATTCATCTTGATTCGACAACTGCAATGAAAGGTGTTCTTGAGATTGCGTTAAGCTACTGCCTATAACACGCTGAAGTTCATACATTTGCTCTTCTAATGATATAACCCTGTTTTTATAGCTGTTATTTTCACTCTGATAAAGAGTCAATAATCTTTCATTATGCTTAAGTTCCATAACCGCCATATCTAACTTCATTTGCAATCTTTCCACATCTAAATTTGATTTTAAAACTTCACTCGGAACTTTTTTACCAACAACTACCAAACCGAATTCATACAGCGACTTTTCAATTTTTTCGACATCTCCAGATGCTGTTTCTACAATTAAGCACACTTTATTCTCTGTTTGCTCAATACTAACTTTAGCTTCTATCCCTGAATACTTTTGATGAAGAAACTCGTTGAAATATGACAGTATAGACAACCCAGCACTAGCTTGATGAGGAGTAAATGTTATTGACTTAGAAAGTTTAATAAAATCGAAATTATTGTCTTGAATAGTCTTGTCAATTGGTAACTCAGGCAACCCTGTAATAATTGCTGTAACTCCCATTGTATCAGTCATATCAGGATCTATTACTGCGCCAACGACAACTGTTGCGTTTTCCGCAAAAAACTGTTTAGCAGTATTCCCAACAATTTCGAACTCCTCTATAGACATATCCATACCAGCAGTAATATTAATCAAGACTCCTTTAGCACTTGAAAGTTCGTAATGCTGTAATGCCGGAGATTCTAATAAATTCATAACTGCTAGTTCCGCTCGCTCTTCACCGCGTTGCAATGAATATCCAACAGTGCTTAATCCCATATTAGTAAATATAGTTTTTACATCATTGAAGTCTACATTTATTAAACCTGGTCGCAGAACAAGGTTGACCAATCCTTTAATTAGGGCACTAAAATGGTTATTGGAATCATAAAACAGTTCATTAATATCATTTAACGAATTATTTTTTAAATTAAACTCTAAAAAGCGATCGTTTTCGATACATACTAAAGCATCTATGTGCTTTGATAATGACAGGTATGCCTGTTGAGACCTCAGTTTCTTGCTACGACCTTCAAATGTAAAAGGAAATGAAAATAATCCCACGCACAAAACACCAAGCTTTTTGGCTATCCTAGCTACGTGCTGAGAAACTAGACTACCAGTTTCCCCACCTAAACCTGCCACTAAAAAAATGACATCTATGTTAGAAATTCTATCCTTTATTCCACATTCTAAAAAATGAATATGTTCATTTAGTAAAATTGATTCACTGTGTTCATTTGAATAACTATTTAAAGCTTCTTTTGACGAATGAATATATAGTTTATTAACTTCAGGAGGTATAACCTCCTCCCCCATGTCATTGACTATTTTGCAACCCACACTCCCCACACCAACAACTATGGCTGATAGTTTGTCAAGTGGCTCATCCATTATATGAAACACTGTCTTTCTCCCTTACTTAACTTAGAAATTTCGAGTTAGAACTTATAAGGATATAGTTATGATGATTTGTATCTATACCTAAGTCTTATTTTTAACCACATTAGCACAAGTAACTGTATTTAGTAGTTAAAAACATTACAACTGAACAAGGCGACATAGATTAATGAGTAGCCGCGTGTCGCCCAATATGTTTACTCACTCGTTCACCGCAAGTGATAGATAGCCATGAAGCATGCCTTTAAATCCACTAGTCATTCAACCAAAAGCTAAAAAAGCGTAATCAACCATCATTTAGCGATGCCAAGGCCAGCGTAGAAGCGATTTTGAAATCACTCTAAGCGGCCTATCGCAGCTACAGCATGACTAACAGAGGGAGCCTGATGGCTCCCTCTTCTTTTGTCTTGTGCTTGCCTCTGCCAGTGGTCGTGCCTATAGCCACTTTCCTCCAGGAGTTTATTCAGGTACAAAATTAAAAAACAACCAAGGATGAACCATGAAACTCAGGCTGCCGCTGCTGGCTTTATTGCCGGCACTTCTTTTAAGTTCAGTCGCCCTGGCCAAGCCAGAGCCTTTGCTCTATGGCTACAGTGATACTCTGGCATCCAAGGTCTACCAAAGCGAGCGGCGCTGGATGCTGTCCTTGCCGGAGCGCTACCATGCCACCCAAGACAGTGGTCGCCGTTATCCCGTGCTCTATATCGTCGATGCCGACTTCCAATTCCGCCATGTCTCCGCTGCAGTCAATAACCTCGCCAGAATGGGCAAGATACCGCCCATGATAGTAGTGGGTATCGCCATGCAGGGGCAAAAAGACTACCTCTACTCCACCACCTGGCCATCGGCTGAGGGCGCAGACTTTGGCGGCAGCGACAAAATGCTCGCCCACCTGCAACAGGAACTCGTGCCCTATATCGACAAACACTACCGCACCTCGGGCCACAATGCCCTTGCCGGTTATTCTCTGGGGGGCTTGCTAAGCCTGCAGATGATGTTGCAATCCAGGAGTCCTTTCAGTGCTTTTCTCGCCATGAGTCCCAGCATCTGGTACGACAATATGGCGCTGCTTGAGCGGGCCGCTCCTTGGCTGAAACAGCCTAGGCAGACATCGGCCTACCCCAGGCTTTTTCTCTCTCTGGCCAACGAGCAAGGCATGGGGGTGGATGAATTCAGAAAACTGCTCGCTGAGCAGGCGTCCGAATGGCACTTCGACTACCGTTTCTTTCCCTCAGAGACGCACTACAGCACCGCCATGCCGGCGCTGCTTGCCGGGCTGGAAAGCCTGACGCCAGGTTACTTTACCGATGTTGGCCTCTTGCTGCAGCTTGGCGATTATGAAGCGGTAATGGCGCACTTTGAGGCCAAGAAAACACTTTGGAGCGGCTTTCATTTCGACTGGCTGCAGGCCTACACCTTGGGAAAGTACCTCTATTACAGTGAGCAGAAATCAAAGATGGCCGAAGTGCTCGCCCTGGCCAAGAAGCAGTTTCCAGAGGATCTTGCAGAGCTGAGTGCCGGCTTTGCCAAAGTGCTCAACAACCGGGGCGAGTTTAAGCTGGCCAAGGAACTCTTGCTGATGACCTCAAAAGCGGGCGCAACCCAGGCTGATTGGCAGCAACAACTGAGCCTGGCACTGGCGGCTGAAGGCGACAGCCTTGGGGCAAAAGCAGCTCATGCCAAGGCGCTGGAGCTGGCCGAAGCCTATCAACTGGAAAGCTGGGAATGGTGGGAACTGCAGTAATAGGCCCGGCGCGCCAAGGCGACCGGACCTTTATCGATCAAAATATTGGAAACAGCGCCGAAATCAGGCTATCTGCTGAACCAAGCCATGACTGGTGTTTATCTGCCGCAGAATATTCAGCAGATTGCCGCCCTTGTCTTCCCTCAACTGGCCGACATTCAAACGGTGGCTGATATCGGCCAGGCTCAACAATCCGCGGATCTGATGGGTCTGGGTATCGACCACAGCAAAATAGTTCTCGCGGCTGTGACGCAGGCTCTGCAACACATCGGCGACACTGGCGTTGGCAACCTCATCATAGGCCAGTGCCTGCAGTTGCTCTCTTGGCAGCATCAAATCAAATACCGTCCAGGAGGAAGGTTGATGGGCCTTGTCGACAAGCTTGAGCAGATTGTCCGGCGCCAACAGCTCCTGGGTGATAATACCCAGCATTTCATGACGGGCATTAATGACAAAGTGCAATGCGCTGTGTTCACTCTGCATCAGGGCTGAGGCATCAGGCGCCGGCATATCGGCGCTGATGACCATACGCGCACTGTGGCTGAAGTCCATCATGGCCTCTAAGGCATTGTCATAAGGGTTGAGTTGATTGGCTAAAGCAGAGGCTTGCAGCCTGTCGTTGCTGGCAATCGCAAAAGGATGAAGTGTTTTCATATTGTTACCTCACTTGGAAACTGGGTTGCCGGGCTTCGCATTAGTGCGAACCCGAAAGACGGTTTTCAAATGAGGTCTAATGGCGGTGCGCGGGTCTGTGCCTGAGGAAATACATGCAGTGCATGGGATTGCAATGACTCCAGCGACGGCAAGCGCAGTACCAACTCGGCCGAAGGCGCCAGATGAGTAGATTTCTGTTTCGGAAGCGTCGGCTCCTGAGAATCTGTCAGCGTCTTGAGGAACAGGCCTTGGGAATTATCTCCCTGCACCGCCAGAGGTATTGAGGCTGAAACCGGTACCAGAGAAACCTGCTGAGAATGGGCCTTAGGGATAGCAGCAAGAGTGCCCGTCAGCAAAATACTGACCAGCAATAATGCAAACCACCTCTCGATTCGGCTCATCTGTGATCCAGATCTCAAAACACCCATTTGCCGACAATAACACTGCCTTGGAAAAAAGCGCAATATTTTTCAGCGGTAAAAAATAAACCCCGCTCAGAGAACTGACCGGGGTTTATTAGAGAAGGCCGACTTCGACAGGCCCCGGCATGCCTTCAGTCGGATGCCTTGAACGCCAATTGCTGTGCAAGCCACTCTCTGCATCAGAGAGTGCCACGAGGGCTTATTCGCACCTTACCTACGAACCTAACTGAAACTCAGCGACGGATCTTCACCTCTGGCTCATTAAGCATCGCCAGCAAGGGATTTTGCTGCATCACTCTGGATTTGAGGCCAAACCCCAGGATAAGTCCCATGGCAAAGCCACCGATATGAGCCCAGTAAGCCACGCCTTCACCGGCCATCATCAAACCAACCACGTTGAATACCAGCCAGATGGCAAAGAAAGCCATAGGCGACAGCTTCTTCTGGTAGATAACAAACATAAAGGTCAGGCTGGCATGACGGAACCACAATAGATACATGCCGAACAGGCCGGCAATGGCGCCACTGGCACCCACCATAGGGATATTGGAGCCGGGATCGGCAATAATCTGCACCGCCGCAGCCGCCAGGCCACAAAGCAGATAAAGCCCAAGGAATCTCATGCGTCCCAAGGCGTCTTCCAGATTGTCGCCAACCACATAGAGGAAGTACATATTGCCCGCCAGGTGGATCCAGTCGCCGTGAAGGAACATATGGCTGAACAGGGTCCATACATGGCTGCCGTGCAACACCTCATCGGCCCGCAGGGCAAAGTTGGCAAATACGGTGTCAGCTATGTCCAAGTCTGTGCCATAAGCGGCAAAGATCATGATATTGAGTGCCAGCAGCAGGTAGGTGATGGCGGGTTGTGAACGGGTTTTGAGATTAAACTCCACCGGCATTTGCGACAAAAACTGAAACAGCCAGGTCTTCACACTGATCTTGCCATTCAGCTCGGCCAGTAGCCCTTGCAGCCTTGGGGATTGCACCACCTTATCCCTTTCATCCTTGTCGACCCAAACCCCACTGCAACTGTGGCAGACATCCAGCTCTATCTGATAGCCGTCCATCAGATGGTATCTGTGCATCTGTTCTTCACAGTGCATACACTGGCGCTTGGAAAGCCCGAGGTGCGGCCCCAGCGACTCCTCGATGCGCACATGATCGTTGCCATTGTCGGCTGTTGACAGCGCACCGTTAAGCTCGCCGTTGTCAAACCAGATGCCTTCACATTGATTGCAGCTGTCCACCTGCTCACCGTAAAGCTCAAAGGTGCGCATCGACTCGCTGTGACACCCGGGACATTTTAAACTCATGGATTATTCCTCTGTGATATTCACATCCATGCCACTACGCTGCAACTCAAGCTCCATACGCTGGAAACTCAGTTGCAGCTTAGGCAGAGTATCGGCCGAAATCTTCCCTACCAAGGCTCTTAACTTGGTTGTACCGACACCGCGGCTCAACTCTTGCTTTTCCATTTTTTCAATCAGCTGGGCAGATTCAATTCTGAACCTGCGGATAGCGGTCAGGATCTCAGCCGGTGTTTCCAGTGCATTGGCCGAGTAATACATGTTTTGCCAGACAAAATCGCTAAGCTGGGGATGCAATGACCGCAAGTCCAGCGGTCTGAGTTTATCTATGTCCGCCATATAGGCTTCCAGCGTCTGCAAGTTATCCCGCACTTCGTCATACAAGGCACGTTGTAGATGATAGTTGTTCTGGGTATTGACCAGAGAATCAAACTTAATCGCCTGTGACAGCCCCTGCTGCGCCGCCAGATAAACGCCCAAAACCGTTGCCAGCACCATCAACAGCTGGCTCACCCAGAAGCTGGTTTTCACCAGCTCACTATTGTCAAAATGAATTTTACGGCCGTTTGATACCGGCTCAGATTTCCTTTCCATAGCAACTCCCAATGATGGTATTTAACCTGTCATTGTGAGTCCGGGAAACTCAGTTATCCGTCGGCCGATTCCCAAGCAACAACCGGAGTTGTCAGTTTACATCCATACCGGCACGTTTCAGTTCGTCGGCCATCTTCTTATAGCTCTGCTCCAACTTGGGCAAGGTCTTGGTTTCGACCTCTTCAATCAGCACTCTCAGTTGTTTGGTACCAAAGCTTGGGCCATAGAACTTACGTTCAATTTTGCCGACAATATCTTCAGAGCCCATGTAGAAACGACGGGCACCGGAGAGGATATCGCTGGGGGTTTCCAGGGTGTAGGCAGAATACTTCATGTTTTGCCAGACAAAGTCCGCCATAACTGGATGATATTCTTTGATATTATAAGGTTTTTCTTTCTCTATTCGCTCAGCATACTCTGTCATTACAGTGACATTGTCTTTCAGCTCTTCATAGAGAGAATGTTGCAGATGATAGTTGTTCTGCATATTGGTCAGGCTATCAAACTTAATCGCCTGTGACAGACCTTCCTGCGCCGCCAAATAAACCCCGGCAACAGTGGCGATAATCATAAAAATTTGGCTGACCCAAAAGCTGGTTTTTACCAACTCCTGATTATCAAATCTGATCTTTTTGGCGCCGCGACGCTGGCTCTGCTCTTGATTGACTTCCATTTCGATACCTCTGTGGAACTGACTGAATTTTCAAGGCCGCCATCATACAGAAGGCCACTGCAACGAGCCAGTCCCATGGGCCATTTTTACCGCTCAGATCTCAACCAATATTCACAGTGCCACCGCCCACCAGAGTACCGCCGCAGTCAACCGCATCGCCGGTTCTGGCGGCGGGTGTCCCATCGATAAAAACACTGCCCGAACCCGCGGCAATGGTACGAGGGTGCGGCGGATGTTTGGGCTTGTCGTGGGGGGCCAATGAATCGCCCTGACGTGCCAGCGGAATACCATCCACCTTGACCGTGGAAGAGGCCGAAGTCACCGGCGTGGGTGGAAACCCATCATGATCTGTCCCTATATCGCCCAACTTAACGGCATTACCCATAACTGACTCCTTAATACCTTGATTAACGTCCGCAAAATTCATCTGCCCATTGCTGCACCCTGGCAAGCTCTGTATCTGTCAACTGCAGCCTGGCTGCCAAGGGTGCCAACTCGCCGCTCGATGATGCAGCCACTCTGGCCAGCACCCATAATTCAGACTCTCTTGGACTCAGGCCCTTGGCGGCGGCTTCCTCCCAGGCCAGAGTTACCGCCTGCGGCAAGCTGTAATAGAGTTCACTGCTATCCAGCAGCGGCTTGGCATCGAGCCATAAACGGCTGAGCCAGCGTTGTTGCTGCCGACTAAGCGGCGTTTGTGGGCTCAAGGGGCGCTCGGGCTTATCGGCCCAGCAGCGGCTATCGCTCACCAACGCCGGTTCTTGCTCCATTCCCGGGCCACTTTGGCGCATCGACTCCAGCCTCTCAGGGCGGACAGGCAGCAAAGGCTCTGCGGATGCGGCATTTTTGCGCCTCTGCCCTTCAATGGCCAGCATATACTGGCGATAATCCCTGTCGCTTGTATCGAGTGTCATGGGGCCAAACTGAGCCTGGGCCTGACGCAGGTACTGATAACGGCCGCAAACCGCGAGCCACACCTTGGCTTCGCCGCCCGGCAACAAGCCAAATAAAATGCCGGTTTGACAAGCTTTACCACTGTCATTATCGCCGGTTGCCGCGGCCAACATCTGCCGCTGCAACTCATCAGGCAAGCGGAAACTCAGTTCATAGACCCGCTCTTCAGTGAGCGCCAGATAGCGGATAAATATCTCTTCCGGCGGCTGAACATAGGCATCGGCGTTATAAAAACTGCTGATGCAGTTGAAACAAAAATCCAGTGTCCAGGGATCCAGCCCGCCGGAGGCATTGGCCTTATGGGTCTTGAGGTCCGGGATCCGCCGAAAGCCGGTATGCACCGAAGTCCAGTCCTGCTTACTGTTGAGGCCATAGACAGTCGGCACAGGATTGCCCATGGGCATGACTTCATAATAAAAAGGCGCCACTATCTCTATATCCCAGGGAATACCTTCGCTCTGAGATGCGGCTCTGGCGCTCATGCTGCCTCCCGAGCAGGCAAACAGAAAGCCGCTCATCAGCAATAACAACAGGCGAAGTACTGTGGCAAACCCCATAGGCATACTATTTCCCTTTTACGGCCGGGTGCACGGCGCGAGCATTGCCGTCGTTGGGGATATAAGGCACGATGAAACCACCGGCGACCGATACCACATCGGCGCTGTGGTGAATAAAGTGTGGCCTCAGTGCCCGCCTGAAAGATTCATCGCCAAGCAGCGGGTGCAGTTGCCCCTGCGTCGCCTGCTGCAATACCTCTTCGCAAATAGCGGCGAATGAACGGCCAAGCAGGTTAAAGTGACTGTTGAGATCTTCCACCTTGTAGCTGCTGTCCGAACTCCATTTCTGCTCGAAGGCACCATCATCAAAGTTCACACCGCTGAACTTGGCCAAACCGGCCATCAATCTTAGATACAGGCGTGACAGATCCCCTTCAACAATCCGCGTCATGGTCAGCTTCACCGTTACCCTCTCTTCCGGCTCCCTGTTCTTGTTGCCCTGCAATACAGGCCTGACCACATAATCGATACTCAAGTCCGAGGTCTGACACCAGTTCATGGTGACCAAACGATCGATTTCCCGCAGCACCTTTTTACCTGCATCTGAGGCCATCACCTTGGCGGTCAATGCCGGATCGTCCCCTTGACCAAAGGCCACCGGGCTATTGCTGCTGACGGCGTTTTTCGGCAAGCGGCTGTGATAGGCGGCAACCAGCTTGGTCTCGGTAAACAGCGGGTTGTAGGACTGCACCTTGCCATCGAAAAACTGGCGTGAATAGTAGCCACCGCCAAGATCCGAGTGTGCCCCGGGCAATACAGCCTCAAAGAAGGGGGCCGTTGGGTTTCGAGAGGCGTTGTTGAGGCTATTGAGCGAGAAGTTATACCTGAACTCATCCCTTGGATTGGCAGTGAGATGCACCACCTTCTTCACCCGCTTGGGATCCAGCCAGAGCTTCACATCCCCATTATGTTCATCATGGGGATCTATGCCGTCCCACAGGGTCGCAATTGCGGCGACGGTATCGTAAATACCGACGAAGTGGATCTGACAATGCTCATTGTTTTGCCAGTCCATATCCGAGCGCAGCGGTACATCGCTGCAATGCTTCGCCAGCGCGGCCTGGAACAGGTTATCTTTTTCCCTGAGCACCATGTTGGCGCAATGACGTGCCGCCGCTGCACCACGACTGAAACCAAAGAGATCAAACTCAAACTTACCTACGCCATCATACTGGTTGGCAAGGCGGCCCCACTGCGACTTGAGCTTGTTCTGACAGACATCATTCAATGCCTGCTCCACCCGAGACTCAACACCGTTATCCCCGCGTCCGGCTGCCACCCCGGCAAAGGCATCATCATCATCTATACCGTTAGCCGGCTCTTCCAGAGACGTACCTATCCCTTTGACATACAAGCCAAACTGCAAAAGGCCCGCGCCATAGAGTTGATTGGCGTAAAGCCACTCAAGTTTCTGCACATTGGTGTATTCATTGGTGGCACTGAGATTCTCCATCGCCTTGGGCATGGGTGCCTGACACTGAGCCGCCAGTTCAAGGGCCTGCTCCTGTGACTCCACCGAGAAGCGGTTCATACAGTAATGCGCCGCCCGCTCCTGCTGTTGCCGGCCCCAATCAACGTTATAGGTGTTGTTGGCTGTGCCATCGAAAAACAGCCCCATACGCACGGTTAACCATTTGAATGCCTGGATCTCCACCACATAGGCGTTGCGGCTGAGCAGCTCTATCGCACCACTCTTGCCTTTCCCGGCTTGATGGCGCTCGGCCACGGCTGCTGTAGGCGGCTGTTGCCAAAAATCACCAACCGTTGCCTGCAAATGCTGTTTAACCGTATTGTTGAAGCCCTTGGCCGCCTTAACATATTCAGGCACGGCGGAGGTTTCGGCAGCATTCAGGGGACGCCTGGACATCACAGCCTTGAGCCAGCTGTCGGTATCAAAAGTCAGCGTCACCGCCCCCGGCGCCAAGCAGGTGATCAGTTGCGGCCCCCCCGTCAACTTGAGCTGTCGACTGTTGCCGGCGGCATCGGTAACAGTGGCTGTTAACCCAGATAAGGGCTGATTGCTTTCATCACGAAAGTCGATTTCAATCCAGTCGGTTAAGGTTTCACAGGGGATAGTGTGCTGACTCATGCATGCTCCATCCATTTAGCCAAATTCAAAAAGTCCTGTTGATTCAATCTCATTCCTTGGGCGATCGCCGGCATCGGATAGCTGACACTGCGCCCCAGACGCGCGGCAGCAAACACAGGGATATCCTCTTCATCCACCCCTTGTTCACGACCCCGAAGAATCGCCGCCTTAATGATCTCCCGCCGCTTGGGTTGCTGACTCATCAAGGGATGCAACTCTCGCCATAACTGGCGCTCAACAATATAGATATGGCGCTGGATGTCACTTTGTCCGGCCAGATGCTCGGGTTTCATCTGCCACCAGATATCCGCATGCTCGGTATAACCGGGCTCGCCCGGGTGCTGCACTACAATGCTGCTATGCTGGGCCTTAACGAGGCTGGCGGGATCAAGATGCTGCGCCTCATCCATAGGGTCGTCGCTGTTGCCGCTTGGCAGCGGCTTGCCGACAAAGCTCAAACGGGTTATCGGCCCCAGAAAAGCCCCCAACTCAACTTGGCTCAAGCGCGGCAGCATAGGTTGCAGCACTCTGGGGTCATAGAAGCGGAATACCACTCGCTCACCATCACATGCCGCCAGCAACAGACTCTTCAAGTGGGCAAGCAGTTGCGGCCTGGGCAAATGACTCTCCAGCGCCAGAATAGGGCAATCGGCAAATGGCGCTTGCTGCAACAATTCCGGCCGTGCCGGCACCAACCATGGCCCCTTATCCTTATGGGACTCGAGCAAGGTGCCCTGAAACAAAGGCACGGCATCCACGCCGCCCTGTTGATAATAAGCGGGCAGCAGCTTTTCATTGGCCAGGGAATTAAGCAGCCAATAGCCTAATTCACTCAGGGTGTCATTCCGTTGCACAAACATTTCCACTCCTTGATAACCAAAGCCGCGCGGCGACTCCGGCAGCAATCAATCCTTGGCTTCAACCAGCTTGCCATCTTGCAAGCGGTAATCTGTGGTAACCAGCAAAGCCTTATCCGCATTTGTATCTCTGCTGCTGATGACTCTGATCCTTGGCTCTCCGGCGGATGTGTACTGCAGTTCTATTCCATCTCTATCCGATACCAAGTCATCGGAAGGCAGTCGCCGCAGCAGATTGCCCTCGAGCCGATAAACATTCATCAGGGTCTGATGCCCGCCTGCCTTGTATCTAAGCAGAATCTCAACTTGTCCATCTCCGTCGAGATCAACCGCTTGCAATTGGGGGGTATGGCCTGTGAAACCGTCGATGATCCGCGGATAACCCTGGCGATTATATTGCGTCAGATAAAGCTCCGCGGTGGGCATGCGATCGCCTTCGCTATCGGCAAACCAGAGGGCGGAGACATCCACTCTGGCGATAGTCTGCAACTCAAACGTTAAACTCGCCTCCGCTGACTTCTGGGAAAAACCGTTTTCTGCTGTTGTTGCCCAAGCCGGAATCGCACCGCAACACAGCAACACCCAAGCTAATACCAACTGCCTCATTATTTGTCTGCCTTACCGGTGATACGCCACCAGTCCTGTTCAAATTTCTCCACTGTGCCTTTGCCAAGCACAGTGTTGTAGTATTGCTTCCAATATTTGGCTACCGCCTTGATATCCTGACCATCAGGGAAGGCCTCTCCGGTTCTGAATCTGGCTCTGGCATAGTGCACGTAAGCCATGGCGGTGGCGTATTCATCATTGTTGCGCAGCTCGGATAGTCTGTCATCCGAGCCTTGCAGTGCCGAAACCTTCTTCGCCAATTTCGACTTATACTTCAGGAAGTTGTCCCAGATATCATTGTGGGTCGCCGGTTCCATCTGGTACAGCCCCTTGGCGGGTCCGTTACCCATCTGATCTCTCATGGTCAGATGGCTCTCATGAGCAGCCGTCCCCAGCAATAGAATTTCGGCATCTTCATCGACCACATCGAGTTTTGCCAGCGTTGGCCGGATCACTTCACGGCGAAAACGCTCGGCTTCAGTTTCTTCTGTCTGTGGCTGGGTCTCAGCTTGTTGACTATCTGCGGCGCCGGGCGCCACTGCAGAAGCCGCTCCGCCACTGGCCGCAGTGTCTGCTGTTTCTGCCGTATCGGCTTCAGCTGAAGTCTCAGCAGCGCTTTGCGCCTGAGCTTGAGGCTGAGATTGAACCTCCTCTTCGGTCAGCGGGCACACCTGCACCGCAGGCGCGGCGAACTCCTCGGCAACCAACAGCGCAGATAGGGGAACACTTCCCCCCTGAGGCAATATTGCCTGTTCAACCGCGCCGGGTAACACAGGTGCCAAACCGCTGAAACCACTGGCACTGCCTGGGCTGCCCCCTGAGTTGAGGTTGATCCCTGGGCCGGAAAGATGCACCCCGGCCGGATCGACCTTGACAAAACTGCCACCGGCCTTAAGCGTTACTTCGGCACCGGACTCGATCACTATCTTGGCACCGGCTTTCAGTTGAATTTCCGGCCCGGCCTGCAGCAGGTATTTGTCTGCAACCTTGATCTGTTGGCTGCCATCCACTATCAGGCTCTTGTCGCCGGTTACCTGCTGGCGGGACTCGCCCAACACCGTCAGGTGCTCGTTGCCGCCAATGCGGCTGCGCCTTTCATTGTCCACATCCAGGTGGTTGTCGTGCTTGATATGCTCGTGTCTGTCATTCTCGGTCAGTAGGTTCAGGTCTTTCTGCGCGTGCAGGTAAATCTCCTCTTCCCCCGCTTCATCCTCAAACCTCAGCTCGTTGCTGCCCTCGCCCTTGTGGCTCTGGGTCTTCAGCACCGTGCGGGTCTTGTGGGCCGGCAGCGCGTAAGGCACCTGGTTCACTGCATGGAAGGCCCGGCCGGTGATGATGGGTTGGTCCGGGTCGCCGTCCAAAAACGACACTATCACTTCATGCCCTATCCGCGGCAGTGCCATAAAGCCATACTGACCACCGGCCCAGCCCTGGCTGACCCGTATCCAACAACTGCCGTGCTCGTCCCCCCTGGCATATCTGTCCCAGGGGAATTGCACCTTCACCCGGCCGTATTCGTCACAAAATATCTCTTCATCCTTCGGCCCCACCACGGTCGCTATCTGCGGCCCCGCCATCTGTGGTTTGGTCTTCGGCTCCGCTTGCCATTGCATGGAGGATGGCACCGCCACTATCTCGTTACTGTAAGTCGTGCCGCGGCTGCTGTTGTCCTCTTCCGCCGCATTGCCCTGCTCGCCTGTGTGGCTGACCCCTACTATCACCCATTCGCGGTTAAGGCTCGCATCCGGGTGTTCGCTCAGGGCAAACTTCTGCCCGCTCAACGCCTGCAGTTGGTCACTCTTGAGCAGCAGCTGTTCGCTCTCCCGTCTCAGTCCCGCCAGGCGCACCTTGCTGAACAGTTTGCCGTCGGCATCGTCCTTGTAGCGCCCCGGGTAGTCGAAGTGTTCATAGCCGCTCTGTTGCCAGTCTGCATCCTCTGTGCTCGGTTGCAGGAAGCTGTAGGCCGGTTTGCGGAAGCTGTAGTCCTTGAGGGTGGCACCACTCTCGGCCCGACTGTGGCGGTATTCGGCGCTGCGGACACTCGCCTGCTCGGCGCGTCCTCCCGCCAGGGCGTTGTAAGGGTAGCTGTGGGGGCTCAGGCTCAGTTTGTCCAGTGCATCGCACAGCACCAGGGTATGTTTGTCGCTGCTGTGCTCGAAGTAGTAGAACAGTCCCGCTTCGCGGGTCAGGCGTTCGAAGAAGTCAAAGTCGCTCTCGCCATACTGCACGCAGTATTCCCGTTTGCGGCTTTCATGGCGCGGGTCACAGCGAAAGGCGTAGTCGGTAATGCCCATTTCGCCGAACAGCACCGCGATGATGTCGGTCAGGCTCTTTTCCTGGAAGATGCGGCTGTTGTGCCGCAGCTGCAGGCGGCTCAGGGCCGGCTCCAGTCTCAGCCGGTAGCGGGTCTGTCTATGGCCGCTATCGCCGCGGCCAAAGCGGCTTACTATGCCGTGCAGTTCTCGCTGGCATTCGCCGTCCTGCCACCAGCTCAGTACCCCGCTCTGGTCAACCAAGTCGCTCGCCTTGATATCGTCCCGGCGACTCAGCAACTCAAGCTCAACCACATAAGGACTCGACACCGATTCTTTCAGCTTAAACGACAGCACCGACAGGCTATCCTCTGCCAAACTGCCCGCCTTGAATCCAAAACGCATGCCGCTCCCTTGATGACTCATCTTCGCTGTCCTTATTGTCCCTGTCCTTTCGCGGTACTCTTGCTGTCTGAGCTCTTGCTGTCTGAGCCCGGCTTCCCTTGTTTTAGGGGAAGGCGTTGAGCTCCGCTCGCTGAGTGCCCTTTTGCTCTTGGTTTAAATGCTCTTGGTTTAAATGCGATTGACTCGAATGTCTGTTGAATGTCCGTTTAGCCGAATGGCACCAAAAGCCATTGGCCTGCTCTCTGGCTCTCCATCAACCGTTTACACTGTCAGTTGACGTCCCCGCCAGAAAACACCCCAATGGCAAACAGCCACCGCAAGGCGGTGGCTGACACACACTATCAGGCTTCGATGGGCTTGCGCCAGTCATCTGCACCTGAAGTACCGGCACTTACGTGGTCCCAGTCTATCTTGCGATAGGCCATTGACACCTCAACCAATTGGGTGAAATCCGCCTTGTTCGGGTCCTGGCAGTGTGGCATGTGGCAGTTGATGTCCACTATCGTCGCACCTTCAAGCTTGGTGGTGAAGAAGTGCTCCTGCTTGCCCTCGATAGAGGTGCGGTACCACTTCAGTTCAACCTTGTTCAGCTTCTCACCGGATGACAGCGAGTTGTACATCAAAGGCACCGCCTTGTTCAGCGCCACGGTGAACTTGAACGGCTTGTGCACCCGTTGACCCGAAGGCATACCTGACTGTGGGTCGGTCGGCACTGTCACCACATGGTTGAATTCCTGAACCAGCATCTCGTCTTCATGACCTTCCACAAAGATGTCGCCCACTGACTCGGCCGTAAACGCGCCTGCGGTGATGTTGCCCTGGGTTTGACCTTCGATGGAGATATAACATGGTGTTGGCATGGTTAATTCCTTTTACTGTTGAATGAGTGATAAAACCTCATCACCCAATGCCAGAAGCATGCCAAATCGTAAGCTGCTGTTTTACAACAACATCCAAACCAACCCCCACTCTCCGGGCAATTTCTTGCCCAAACCCAGGCAATTTTTTGCTCGCCGGGCAAGTTTTTGCCCGAAGAGAGTTGCCCGAAAGAGTGGCCTGAAGGAATGTCCCAAGGAATAAGCGGAAGTCGACTGGCTTTAAGAGCATTCCTGTAAAAGTCTTAGAGAAGGTGTGAATAAGCCCTGGTGGCGTTCACTTTTACAATTTGGGATAGCTCTGGGGTAAATTAGCTCGTCGTCATAGCCCTAGGCGGCTGGTTTGACAAAATCCCCCAGAGAGCCTCCGGCTTGGTAGTGCGCGGTGATTTCCGCTTTTAAGCGAACCAGCTCAGCGCTGGGCTGGGCCCATTCACTTTCAGGCAACGGCTGAGACCAGGCCTCCAGTGCTTCGGTGGGTTTAAAGGTGGCAAGGTTTTGGGTCCACTCTGATACCCAATAGGGAAACTTCCACAGGCAAAACACATTCACCAGATAAAACCATACCATGCCCGCATAGGAAGTACTGTGCAGACCCCACTCCATCCAAAACAGGTTTTTCGGCCCTATCTTAAAGTGTTCGTGCAGCAACTTGCGATGCTCATCAAAGCTGTGTCTATCTTCCGGTTGCGCCGCTGAGGCCCAATATTCCGGTGCTTCATCCATATAACAGCGCATAGTCTCCCAGGAGAGCTGCGCCGAGGCCACTGTGGCAACCGGCCGGGTAAGCACCCAGTAGTTGTCGCCATGGGGCAAGGCCATCCCAAAAGTGACGTTAGTCATCACATTGGTGCCGGTGGCGCCCTTATGCATGGCGACCCAGGACACCACCTCCTCCCAGGGAATAAACTGCGGCTGCTTGCTGCCCTCGGGGTAGTAGCACACCTCACGCCGCTGGCGGTTAAACCTCAGCGGCCGCTGGCGGGCGGCTTTCAGCGATGTGCTGATGATGGCATAGCCGCCTAAACAGAGGGCTGCTGATGACATAATAATGGTGAATGGTAACCCCTCAATCACAGATTCAACAAAGTAATGCCATAACGAAGCCTGCCCGTCATAGATAATGTAATCCCTACGCGCTATCAACAAGCTGGTAGCTATTTGCACAAAAAGAAAAAAGCTTATACAGCCTGTATACAACTGCACCTGAAAGGCCTTGCCATGACTGGCTCCGCCTATGTCCATATAGACATCATTGATTTCCAGTACCTCGCCCGAGGGACCAAGTGCCGATGAGTCCATGGCCGAAGGCAGGGGTTTGGGGGAGAAAAACAGCGCCTCGCCTAGGGGAAAGGGGCGCAGCTCCCCCGCATAAGGGGGAGTGGCATTAAGATCTAAGCTGGCTGATGTTTGGCTCATAATTGACTCTTTGCCTATTGACGCACTTTCGAATGGAAAATAGGAGGATTACCGTTCAAGGAAGGCACTCAAAACAACCACAAGAAAAATCTCACATCAGTAAATTTCGAGTGGTTCATTGAGCACCTTAGCTTCAGGAAGTTTATTTATCATCAATTGTTTTACTTGGTCAAAATTTTCTTCTGTACAGAATACGATCGCACCTCGACTAAGATCTTTGCTGTATATATCTATTATCCTACGACTTTCACAAATATTAATTATACTTAATTGGCTAGCAGCCTCTAAGCCTTTCTCATGCCAGAATACTGGAATGTAATGAGCATATTCAGGTTCACCATTGGGAAAGGGATAGAAACTTAACAAGGCTAACCCTCCCGCCCCAGCCAACAGCAATGGATTGACCATCAAGGCGATAGGGATCACCAAGAGTGCGATGCCTCTTAAGATAAAGAGAAATGACTCCGGCACCTCATTTTTATAACGCCATCTGGGGTAGATTTTTACTTCGTCCCTTAGAATACCGGACTCAGTGATTTTATAAGCCACGCTGTGGTATTGACTCCTGGAGACATAATACAAAAACATAACCATTGAAAACATGAGAGCAACCATCATAAATACGGCTTTCAGTGATTCATAACTAGGAGGTGTACTGCTCATCAAGTTACCAAAAAGAAAAATGCCCCCAGGAATCCCACAAAAGACCCCTAACACTTTCAAGTGATGCACTAATGGGGAGTCCTTCCAAAAAAAGCTCGCGGCATAGTCCACTGAAAAAGTGCCGGTTCCTGCTCCAGTTTATCAATTTCTGCTTGCGGGAAATCCCCCTCCTCAACATAAGGATAATACTTAATATAATCTGGCCGCTTAATTAACAGACTCAAACCATTACCCTATTAAAAATCTCTAATACCAATCGCTTATGACTATGCTGAATGTAGTTGGGTCTTTTTACTAATTGGCTCATCATTCGTCCAACTTAATTTAAGTAATAACTCAAATCGACAACTCCTCTTTAACCACCTTGGCCTCTGGTAACTTCTTCAGTACAAACGCTTTAACTTCCTCATAGTTTTCTTTGGTGCAAAATATCGCACCGCCATTACGCCAATTTAAACTTCTGACATGAATAATGCGTCTTCGCGGACTAAGATTAATTATACTCAGTCTTTCTTCATCAGAAATTCCATTCTCGTGCCAAAAAATTGGAATATAGTGAGCCTTTTCAGGTTCAGAAGGCTCTACCTTTTTAAAACTCAATAACGCCAGGCCGCCGACACCCACCAATAAAAATGGGTGTATAACCAGAGCTATCGGCACAAGGATAAGAGTCATAACTCTCAGAACCCACATCAAAACTTCCGGGTTAATGGCGCCATAACCCCACCTTGGACACAGTTTAACCTCATCCCTTAAAAAGCCCGATTCGGTGATCTTATATGCTACATGGTGATATTGAAGCCGAGTGAAATAATAAATTATCAATAAAATCGAAGAAAGGAAAACGCCAATACCGATAACTGAATTCCAATCATCAGGTTGTGGATTTTCTGATGCTAGATTTATCAATGAAAAAAACAACATAGGGATACCTGCGAAAATCCCCCAAATCATTAAAATCGATGCCAAACCACTAAATCGATGAAAAAAAGCCCTTGGCATAGTCCACTGAAAGATTGCGGGTTCATCTTCAAGCTTGGCAATATCAGCTTGTGTGAAAAGCCCATTCTCGAGACCATACTTGCTATACTGGATATAGTTTGGTCTTTTTACTAATTGGCTCATCATTCGTCCAAATCAATTGAAAATTCACTTTAAATGGATAATTCTTCTTGAACTATTTTTGCCTTTGGCAACTTTCCTAAAACAAATTCTTTCACATCATTATAATTCTCTTTCGTGCATAATATCGCTGCTCCATTAGACCAATCTTTGCTCCTGACATGAATAATTCTTCGGCTATCACAAATATTAATTATACTTAACTCGCTAGCAGCCTCTAAACCTTTCTGATGCCAGAATACTGGAATGTAATGAGCGTATTCAGGCTCGCCCTTGGGGAATGGGTAAAAACTTAGCAAGGCTAACCCTCCCGCCCCAGCCAACAGCAATGGATTGACCATCAAGGCGATAGGGATCACCAAGAGTGCGACGCCTCTTAAGACAAAGAGAAATGACTCCGGCACTTCATTTTTATAGCGCCACTTAGGGTAAGTTTTCACTTTATCCCTTAGAATACCGGACTCAGTGATTTTATAGGCCACACTGTGATATTGGCTTCTGGTTATGTTATAGAAAAATAACAGTATAGAAAACATAAACATGAACAGAACAAACAAGGACTCGATTAATTCATAGTCAACGCCCTTATCGCCAACTATACCAATAAACAGGAAGAAACCCACAGGTATACCACATAAGAGACCAACAGCTTTCAAATGATGTACTAATGGGGAATCCTTCCAAAAAAAAGTCCGTGCCATAGTCCATTGAAACAATGCCGGTTCCTGCTCCAGTTTATCAATATCTGCCTGTGGGAAAGCGCCCTCTTCAACGTAAGGGTAGTACTCAATGTAATCTGGGCGCTTAATTAACAGACTCAAACTATTACCCTATTAAAAAATCGATTATGGCTATACTGAATGTAGTTGGGTCTTTTTGCCAATTAGCTCATCATTCGTCCAACTTAATTTAAGTAATAACTCAAATCGACTTATCTTCAATCACCTTAGCCTCAGGTAATTTCTTCAACACAAATGCTTTAACTTCCTCATAATTTTTTTTGGTGCAAAATATTGCGCCACCTTTCGTAAGATCTGCACTTGTGATATCAATAATTCTTCTTCGTGGGTTTAGATTAACTATGCTCAACTTTTTCTCATTCGCAACTCCAGATTTATGCCATAAGTTTGGAATATAGTGGGCCTTTTCAGGCTCAGAAGGCTCTACCTTTTTAAAGCTCAATAATGCCAGACCGCCGACACCCACCAATAAAAATGGGTGTATAACCAGAGCTATCGGTACAAGGATAAGAGTCATAACTCGCAGAACCCACATCAAACCTTCCGGGTTGATGGCGCGATACCCCCACCTTGGACAGAGTTTAACCTCATCCCTTAAAAAACCCGACTCGGTGATCTTATATGCTACATGGTGATATTGAAGCCGAGTGAAATAATAAATTATCAATAAAATCGAAGAAAGGAAAACGCCAATACCAATAACTGAATTCCAATCATCAGGTTGTGGATTTTCTGATGCTAGATTTATCAATGAAAAAAACAACATAGGGATACCCGCGAAAATCCCCCAGATCATTAAAATCGATGCCGAACCACTAAACCGATGAAAAAAAGCCCTTGGCATAGTCCACTGAAAGATGGCCGGTTCGTCTTCAAGCTTGGTAATATCGGCTTGGGTAAACCAGCCTCTTTCCAAGCCGTCCTGACTATACTGAATATAATCTGGCCTGTCGACCAGTTGACTCTTTTTATTCCCTTGTCCCACTCAATTCTCCTTGCTACTAGCCCTAAAAGATAATACCTGTAACTTCATTTGGTTCAGGGAAAGTAAACCTTGCTTCTTCCTCCTGTAGCTTACCCCAAACACCTAAAATTTGGCTTAAACTTTTAGGTTGTAACTTGTAGTGCCAAGTTTTATCTATGTTACGTTGTCTTGGGCGGCTAATATTCAACCATAGCTCTGACTGCGACTTTAATGGATTTTCAAATAATTCAGCCGGAGTTAAAGGTACATACATCAACCAGTATTGACTATTGTTTTCTACAATATAGCTATCATCCATCTCATCCCAGGTCTCAGGAAAGCCATTTTCAATGAGATTTCTGACTGCCTCTGGGGTAACGGCTATTGCTTCCATTCCGTCCCAACCAGAATTGGTAATTTGAGTCGCTCCCCAAAGAGTATATTCATGATAGACTTCCGCCAATTCAATATGAGTCCCTGCTGTTGGCAGATTGAACAGTAGCCAGCAGCCGGATACCGTTTCGCGGTTTAATAGCTGGTTTGGAATACTGGATTTTTCCAAGATAGCGGCCAGTTTCGATGAGCAAGAGGGCTGCATATAAACCGCAGGCTTTAGCAATATATCTTGCAGATGTTGGAATGCCTCGTGGGGGGCATCTTGCCACAGTGGAGAGGAACCAAAATCACTATGATCCAACCATTTGTCAATATCGTCGCGCGAAAAAAAGATAAATGCAATGGAAGATAACAGGTAAGCCACACCGGCAATTGCCAGTATTGGAAGGATAAGCGGTGAACCAGCAACAAAGCCGAAGGCTGCTAGAGCTTGAATCGCCATGCCGCCAAGACTGACTGCAAGTGAGGCTTCTTGGACCCATTTCAGCGATCTTTCCACAGCATTCAAATCTGCCGGATTCTCGCCCCAAAGCCCCAACTCCTGGCCAATCTGAGCTATTTCATAAGCATTTGCTACTGCTGAGGCAACACCTAACGAAAGAGCTGCCATACGGAAACTACTCAATACCTTGGCAAATTCAATGCCATGAACACCAGTAGCCTGCTTAAAAGAGAGTTTAAATAGAGGAACAACCCTGTCTTTAACTAAATATGTCGCTTTATAGATGCTCTTCTCTCCAGATGCCGTCACTGTTTGCTTGATCTTGGTAAGCAGAGGATCATACCAAATAGCCGCGATACCAAAGGCAACAAGATACCCTGTATTGTAAATCAGTGTATGAAGCTTTTTACTTTCAGCATCGGAACTGTCGAACTTAAAGGAGCCCCAAGAGTACTTCTCTGGCATAGGTGTATATAGTAAGTTGATATACCCAAGTAAAATAGCCGTTCTGCCCAAGGTAATGTGACTTGCCAGCTTTTTGCCTTTATCCAGATAGCCTTTTATCCCTTCAGAGAGTTGGCGTCGGCTTTCCAGTGTCACCGCCTGTTGCTTGGCAGCAGCCCAATAGGGCTTCTCTTCTACAAGCAGTTGAAATGCTTCTTCTGCCTCGGAGATTTCACCGGTTACTTTTTGCAGTTTGTTTCTAAATTCTTTACCTTTGCCTGCAGCTCTTCTGACTGCCTTCTTTCGTCCCTGCTTATAAGTTTTCTTATTTTTCTTTTGTTTCCTTTTGGCGTCCTTAGTCTTTTTATCAGCATTGCCAATTTCTTTTTTCAGATTGCTTTCTTGTTTTTTCAAGCCCCCTACTTTTCCTTCCAAAACAGAAAGCTTTTCCTGATAAGCCTGAAAAGCTTTTTCATAGTCAGAAAGCTCTTCAGTTTTCAGTGGAATATCTTCAACAAAAGAGTTAATCAGCAGTGATTGCAACATTAAGCTGGTTGAATGGGTAGAGATCCCCTTTTCCCCCCGAAACAGAGGGAAAATGGCTTCCAGTACATGCGACCAACCTTGGGAGGTTTTATCGGCAAAGGCTTGTCGCATTGCATCCAACGTCTTGTGGACATCTTGATGCAAATCGGTAGCCCATTTGTGCTCTATCAACGGCAACTCATTAAATGCCGCTTTAACCTCGTTCATCCTTAATACTGCGTTGTTACTTACTGAAACTCCGGTTGCCGACAACAAAGCCGCCGGTTTTTGCAGGTGTCCGTTGAGCTCTTGGTGCAATAAGGGGTCAAAACCGCTCGTGGTCAGGGCAATCAACGCCTGGGGCTTGGAAGCACTCGAAAACGCACTGGCAAGAATGTCTCTTTTTGCATCATCAAGAAACATCACCAGCAACTGTAGACTGTCGCTCATCCAAGTTGTTAAGCCCTCTTGATGGCTGGGATGATGACAATCTGCTCCTAATACTCTGGCATCGGCCTGGATATGAAAGTGGCAATCAAACAGCTCATCCACCCTAGGCCCAATCTCTTCCATTAATGCGCTATCATGCTGCAAGTGTTTTGTCAGAAAACTTTCCGCTTTCTGCATATTGGCATATTTACGCCTATCTCTTTCAGCCTCCCAACGAGGCAAATCCAGATTCCAGGCCGAGCCATATTCGGCAGCAAGTTCTTGTTCAAGCTTCAAGAATTCATCAGGTGATACAATGCCTTTTGCTCCTTGAGCGGCATAGATCCTAAGCTGATCTTCATATCTGTTTACGGCTTCCCGATAATCAGTCAGTTTATCCAGATAACGGTTGATTGCCAGTTCATTCCCTCTGACTTTTGGCGGCAACTTATCATTGTGTAGCCATCCATCCTCACCGAGCATATCAAGACCGCCACAAATCTGAACTACCGCTTTGGCATTCATCCGGCGATACATTTCATCCTCATTAAACTCATGCATCTGTCCGGATAGATAAAAGGTTTGAGAGGCGATATCACAGATATCCGACCAAATATCATCCAGTGCGACCATCAGGGCCGAGTCTTTATCGCTTATAGGGCCTAGGTAGGTAGTCAGGGGCTGAACCGGCTTACCGCTGAGCGTTTCATCTCCCTCCCCTCTGTCTTGCAGGGAAGGAACCGCCATAGGGAACTTGGCCTCGCCGGCAATATCGGCAACCTGGCTCAACACCTTGATTGGGGCAGTATGGGGCTCTGCCATAGTGCAGCAAAATCCGGGCAATGACAGCTTGCGCCCCCAGCGACGCTGGGCTTCGCCATTACTGCGATAATGCTCCAACATAGGCCAGGAACACCTTAGCTGGCTGAACATCAGATACAGCTCAGAGCCGCGGTTATATTCCAGATAGACTTTAGGCTCCAGCGCTGTACCGCGCTCGCTGAGCGGTTTGTCGGCCTCGTTGTCGCCAAACTGGTAACGGATCAGCTGAGGTCCCCTGACTTCATATTCGTGCAGGGTCTTTTCGGTTTGGTTCCAGACATAAAGCCAGCCGTCGGTAAGCTGACGCAGGGTGTAGCTATTACATTTGAGCTGTTTGCTGAAGTAGCCACCGGGGAAGTTACCTTCTGAAGGCAAGTTGTGCTTGGGGCAAGGCTCCGGCACCAACTGGAATTCATCCAAGGCATAACGCACAGGCACGATTTTGACGGTTTGCGCCTTGAGTGGGCAAGTTGCCAGTAAAGAACCGGCTTTAGTATCCGACTCTTGAGTGGCCTTATCGTTGGCATCCTGTTGTTGTCTATCCGCCGACATGAGTAACTCCTTGTAACGCATTGGCTCTTTGTTGATTTAACTGCTTGGCCAAATCTGCGGCTTGTGCCAAAGCCGCAGATCTGTCACTTCCCCGGGTTTGCATCAGGTTAATAATGCCGGCGTACTCTGATTGAGAGACGGGTTCATCGCTAGCCTGGTGCTGATCAAGCAAAGCCCCGGAAGCACTGCTTGCCTGATTGCCGATAAGATTCTTTTCAAAGTCGGCACCGAGGTAACCCAAAATATTGCCGTAAAGAAAAATGTCCCGCTCCGATTCCCACCCCTGCGCGGCGGCGCGCTCGGCAATAGCCAAGGTTCCCGCCAGGGAAACCGAACCGAACTCATCGGCAAAGAAGTACCTCAAATGCTGCTGCAGCCTAAGACCAAATTGCTGCCAGCAGACCTGCTGCATCACCTTGAGGTGGTCATCGGTCAATTGAAAACGCTGAGTTACCTCACTGGACTGAGCCGACTGAGGCACTCGGCAGTGCCAGTGTTCAGCAATAGTGTCATACACCCATACCCGACCGAATATACCCGCCGGGAACAGTGCTTCCAGCGGCAGTTGCGCCGCCATAAAGCCCGCCAGCACTCTGGGATCCTGATAGCGAAATAATACCTGGTGGCCCAGCGGATGTTGCTGCAAAGGTAGTTGCTGAAAATAGCGCAACAATTCAGCACTGGAGGAAGTTGACTCAAACAGCCAGACACTGTCCCGGTAGCAAAGCTGTTGCTCCAACCAATCCAACAACTGACTGTCGGCTGGACATTGCAGCAGCAAGGGTTGAATATCGCCGAGAGACTCGAACTGAGTCCCTTGATACAGGGGTAGCATAAAGACGCGGTTGTCCAACTGATACAGGGTTTGCGCCAGGTTTCGGTGCAAACAGGCATCCCAAAGCAGATACAGCTGCCCCTTGAGTCCAGCGAGATCAGGTAGGGGCATCTTCTTCCTCCGGCTGCTCACAAATTTCGCACACACCTTTAGCCGTACTGGCAGCCAGCAGCAGAGTGCCACTCTGCTGGGATGGATTGGGCAAAATCACTTTTTCGCCTTGGGGCAACTCGGCAGCGGCCACTTCACCCGGAAGTTCCGGTGCCTTGCCGGCAAAGCCGCTGCCTGAGCCTGGACTGCCGCCCGAGTTGAGATTAACTGCCGCGCCGCCCAGGTGCACCCCGGCCGGATCGACCTTGACGAAGCTGCCACCGGCACTGATGCTGATCTCGGCGCCGGCATCGAGCACAATTTTCCCCAATGACTTGAGATGAACTTCACTGCCCACTTCGAGCGCTTCTTTGGCGGCGACTTTCTGCTGATAGCTGCCATCCACTATCAAGCTCTTGTCGCCTGTTACCTGCTGACGGGACTCGCCCAACACCGTCAGGTGGTCGTTGCCGCCGATGCGGCTGCGCCTTTCATTGTCCACATCCAGGTGGCTGTCGTGCTTGATATGCTCGTGTCTGTCATTCTCGGTCAGTAGGTTCAGGTCTTTCTGCGCATGCAGGTAAATCTCCTCTTCACCCGCTTCATCCTCAAACCTCAGCTCGTTGCTGCCCTCGCCCTTGTGGCTCTGGGTCTTCAGCACAGTGCGGGTCTTGTGGGCCGGCAGCGCGTAAGGCACCTGGTTCACCGCATGGTAGGCCCGGCCGGTGATGATGGGTTGGTCCGGGTCGCCGTCCAGAAACGACACTATCACTTCATGCCCTATCCGCGGCAGTGCCATAAAGCCATACTGACCACCGGCCCAGCCCTGGCTGACCCGTATCCAGCAGCTGCCGTGCTCGTCACCCTTGGCATATCTGTCCCAGGGGAACTGCACCTTCACCCGGCCGTATTCGTCACAAAATATCTCTTCATCCTTCGGCCCCACCACGGTCGCTATCTGCGGCCCCGCCATCTGTGGTTTGGCCTTCGGCTCCGCTTGCCATTGCATGGAGGAAGGCACCGCCACTATCTCGTTACTGTAAGTCGTGCCGCGGCTGCTGTTGTCCTCTTCCGCCGCATTGCCCTGCTCGCCTGTGTGGCTGACCCCCACTATTACCCATTCGCGATTAAGGCTCGCATCCGGGTGTTCGCTCAGGGCAAACTTCTGCCCGCTCAACGCCTGCAGTTGGTCACTCTTGAGCAGCAGCTGCTCGCTCTCCCGTCGCAGTCCCGCCAGGCGCACCTTGCTGAACAGTTTGCCGTCGGCATCGTCCTTGTAGCGCCCCGGGTAGTCGAAGTGTTCATAGCCGCTCTGTTGCCAGTCTGCATCCTCTGTGCTCGGTTGCAGGAAGCTGTAGGCCGGTTTGCGGAAGCTGTAGTCCTTGAGGGTGGCCCCGCTCTCGGCACGGTGGTGGCGGTATTCGGCGCTGCGGACACTCGCCTGCTCGGCGCGTCCACCCGCCAGGGCGTTGTAAGGATAGCTGTGGGGGCTCAGGCTCAGTTTGTCCAGCGCATCGCACAGCACCAGGGTGTGTTTGTCGCTGCTGTGCTCGAAGTAGTAGAACAGCCCCGCTTCGCGGGTCAGGCGCTCGAAGAAGTCAAAGTCGCTCTCGCCATACTGCACGCAGTATTCCCGTTTGCGGCTTTCATGGCGCGGGTCACAGCGAAAGGCGTAGTCGGTAATGCCCATTTCGCCGAACAGTACCGCGATGATGTCGGTCAGGCTCTTTTCCTGGAAGATGCGGCTGTTGCGCCGCAGCTGCAGGCGGCTCAGGGCCGGCTCCAGCCTCAGTCGGTAGCGGGTCTGTCTGTGGCCGCTGTCGCCGCGGCCAAAGCGGCTTACTATGCCGTGTAATTCTCGTTGGCATTCGCCGTCCTGCCACCAACTCAGTACCCCGCTCTGGTCCACCAAGTCGCTCGCCTTGATATCGTCCCGGCGACTCAGCAACTCAAGCTCAACCACATAAGGACTCGACAGCGATTCTTTCAGCTTGAACGACAGCACCGACAGGCTATCCTCTGCCAAACTGCCCGCCTTGAATCCAAAACGCATGCCGCTCCCTTGATGACTCATCTTCGCTGTCCTTATTGTCCCTGTCCTTTCGCGGTACTCTTGCTGCTTAGGCTTGTTGCTCAGGATTGTTACTTAAGCTACTGCCTGGCTTGCCTCAGCCCTGAACTTCTGTTGGGCTTGCTCGCTGTCGCCGAGTGCCGTTTTGCTCTTGGTCTAAATGCGATTGACTCGAATGTCTGTTGAATGTTCGTTTAGCCGAATTGCACCAAAAGCCATTGGCCTGCTCACTGGCTCTCAATCAACCGTTTACACTGTCAGTTGACGTCCCCGCCAGAAAACACCCCAATGGCAAACAGCCACCGCAAGGCGGTGGCTGACACACACTATCAGGCTTCGATGGGCTTGCGCCAGTCATCCGCTCCTGAAGTACCGGCACTCACGTGGTCCCAGTCTATCTTGCGATAGGCCATTGACACCTCAACCAATTGAGTGAAATCTGCCTTGTTCGGGTCCTGGCAGTGTGGCATGTGGCAGTTGATGTCCACTATCGTCGCACCTTCAAGCTTGGTGGTGAAGAAGTGTTCCTGCTTGCCCTCAATAGAGGTGCGGTACCACTTCAGCTCAACCTTGTTCAGCTTCTCACCGGATGACAGCGAGTTGTACATCAAAGGCACCGCCTTGTTCAGCGCCACGGTGAACTTGAACGGCTTGTGCACCCGCTGACCCGAAGGCATACCTGACTGTGGGTCGGTCGGCACTGTCACCACATGGTTGAATTCCTGAACCAGCATCTCGTCTTCATGACCTTCCACAAAGATGTCGCCCACTGACTCGGCCGTAAACGCGCCTGCGGTGATGTTGCCCTGGGTTTGACCTTCGATGGAGATATAACATGGTGTTGGCATGGTTAATTCCTTTTACTGTTGAATGAGTGATAAAACCTCATCACCCAATGCCAGAAGCATGCCAAATCGTAACCCACTGTTTTACAACAACATCCAAACCCACTCCCACTCACCGGGCAATTTCTTGCCCCAACCCGGGCAATTTTTTGCTCGCCGGGCAACTTCTTGCCCGAAGAGAGTTGCCTGAAAGAGTGGCCAAAAGCCGCCAAAGGCCAGAGTTCAAGAGCGAACACAAAGGCGGCCAAACGGGGGAATTCTTGTATTACATAACAACATCTTGAACATCGGCCGCATCTTGGACATTAGTTCTATCTGAACCCGCCGCCATTGGCGCCTTATCCGAGTCAGGAGCGGTTTGGACTGCCGGGTCATTTGTAACGCCAGAAGCCTGAGTGAGCCCCAAACTCTGGGCCAACAAAGTGCGCTTGATCAGCAGGGATTTCAGTTGCCTGTCCAGCAGTGTCAGCTCCTGAGCTGCCCGCTCATTTTGCTGTTGCTTGAGCAGCTCATCGATGAAGTAGGCTCTGGCCAACACGGGGGACAGGCTGCTGGCATACTCGGCCATATCCCGTGACTGACGCTGCAGCGCACTGAGTTTGTTGGCATCAAGCCCCTGCCATTGCTGTAACTCTTTGCTTAAGTTGGCCGCTCGGGTGCGACTGGCGGCAAAACGCTGGAAATACTTGTCCAGCTCCAACAGATAATCTACCTGCTCGGGATAAACATATGGCTCATCGTTGGCCAAAGGTGCAGCGCCAAATAGCTGATCTATCTTCTGCCACAGCGGCAATGCCGTTTCAGTCGGCAACTGGGTCACCTGCTCGGGTGGCTTGGGCGCAAATCGCTCAGGCCAGAACTTCTGCCCTATGGTCAGCCCCAAAGGTTCGGCAAAGTGTCCCGCCGTCAATGCCAGCAGCAAGAGGATTAGTCCCAGCGGCCAACTCAGCCCCTTGTAATTAGCCTGCTGCTGAGCACTTGTGGCAACAGCGGGTCGCTTGGCCGGTTGTTTAACGCCATCAATCTTGTCGAAGATTTGAAAGCCGAGCGCATCCAGGTTTGGCATCTGCTTGGGTTGACGCGCCTGCATCAGCTCAAACAGCTGCTGACAGGCATATTCACACCGATACCACTCACGGATATTGCCTTCAGTAGCTTGCATATCCTTGAGCTCCGGCAATAACTTGCCTATGGCCCAGTTCAGTATTTCGGCGCACTTTTCCGGGCTGATAGTGCCCATCTCTTTCGAGTGCGCCAACACGGTTAACAGTAACTCCAGCCCGGATGCCAAACCGGCAATGCCGCGGGTCTTGGCCGCAGCTACCGAAAAGTAGCTGGCCGCCAGTAGATCCACCCCATCTGTCATCGCCAGAGTGGCAGCAAGATCATAGACCTTTTCCCAATCCGTCCCACCACTGAAGGGAGATTGGCGCCGGTTGATCTCACTACGCATCTGCTGATAGCGGTTATCTTCCCGAAGCTGAGCCGGTGCTGCGGTCATTCTGAACCATCCGGCATTCACTGTTGTT
This sequence comes from Shewanella algae, assembly GCF_009183365.2. Taxonomy (NCBI): domain Bacteria; kingdom Pseudomonadati; phylum Pseudomonadota; class Gammaproteobacteria; order Alteromonadales; family Shewanellaceae; genus Shewanella; species Shewanella algae. Next base: position 939,534 of record NZ_CP068230.1, on the reverse strand, counting down.
TGCTGTATCAACTTGGTACACCTCAAATTCCATTAAGTTGAGTCCCACAGGGGAATTGGGCTTCCAAGCTGTGGAAGCCCGGCGGCTCAGTAGAGTGTTTTAGGCAACTGATAGTTGCTGAGCAGATTTGAGGTAAAGGGATTACTGTTGTCTGCCGTGTGGATCCGATAGGAGATATCGCCCTTATCCACATTGAACTGGTAATCCACACTGGTCGAGCTGGAGCCGGTGATCCTGGCGCTGTCGAGCAACCTGAAGAATGCCCATGGGCCTTCGTAGCTCAAGGAACGCGGTGACATATTCACTTCGCTTGGCACCAAAGTCAGCTTACTCTCGGCCGTTTCCCGCAAGGTGTTGGGCCATACCAATTCGATGGCGCGACGTGGACCATGGGTGTATTCCACGTACTGGCCATCGACGTTGATGACACTACGACGCTTGTTGGGGCTCATCTGCAGTGGCTCCAGGGTGAACTGTACGTCCAGGTTGCCCTTGAGGTTGAAGAAGGCGGTCTGGATCTGTTTTGCCTGCTCTATCGCCTGCAAGACCTCTTTACGGATCAGGCCGGTTTCACTGCCTGCCAACTGGTTGAGCTGATCCATGTTTTCTTCCAGGAACATCCGCATCTGCTGATCATAGAAGGTATTCAACGTGCCGTGCGGGCCGAAGAAACGTTCAAAATCGGCAATCGACACCTGTTTAGTGGCCTTGGGATTGAAGGGATAACGGGATGCCAGATTCTGCTGGAACTCCATATACACTTCGTTGTACCAACGCACCTCAAGATGCTTGATAGCACTCTGCAGTACAACCTTCCAGCTCTCCTTGGCCAACTTGGACACCATAGAGTCCAGCGGCTTGGGCAGGCCATCGGAAATACGTTCCAGCGCGTAAACAGGGTCGGCGTCGTTAAGCTTGAGCCTTTCCTGAGCCGCCTTCAGTGCCGCCTTGCCCACATCCGGGGAGTTTTGGATCCCGCGCAGATAAGCGTGCAAGCGCACCACGGCTTCCATCACTTCATCCAGATAAGCCGGCTTACCGTCCTGGGACTTGAGCATCTGGTTCAATTCGACAAAGTCACCGTCTATAGTCGAGGCGATACGATACTGAGGCGACTTGAGCAGCGCCTGACGGGCCTGATCATCATCCGGCATATCCGGGAACAGCTGGGTATTGCTGCCCAGCGTTTCCAGCAGGCGCGACAGCGGCTTGTTGCTCATGGCCACATTATCCAGTACCAACACCGCCTGGTTGATGTCTTCGAAATTCTTCAGTTCAAAACCATTCAGCGCCCGGCGCCAGCTGGCGTTATAGTCGGCCAGATATTGGGCCACTATCTTGTTGCGCAGCGCCGTCTTGTCGGCATCGCTGAAGTCTGTGCTGTGAGCCTGGCCGAGTACCCAGCTGTCAATCAACGCCAGCTCGGCAACTGAATCAGATCTCGGGATAAAGAAGCGCTCAAAACCTTGTTTGGTGAGTATTTTCGGGATCTTGAAGATCTCAGGATCCTGCGCAGCTATCTGGGAGTCAAACACCAATTCATTGGCCGGGCCAACGGTCAAACGCAGATCCAGCGGTGCCCCCAACTGAGATACCGAAGAGGACTTGAGGTATCTGTATACCCGCTGTTCTATCGGCAGCAGACTCAGCTCATTCTGGGCCTGGGCCACCATGGTATCGAATGGCTTGAGCACAGTCTCGGCGTCCGGATTGGACTCCAGCCGTGCATGCTGCAAGTCTGTGTGCAACAAGGCGTAATCCAGATGCTCCATCAGTTGGGTCTGCAGTTCACGATTGCCTTCATAGGCCTTCTGCCAAACATCGGCAAAGTATTCGCGAACAAAGCTGTCGCGGCGGCCACTCTTATCGGCCAGCATTCTGAATACCCGCAATACCGCCAGCTTTTCATCACTGCCTTCTGGCGCATCGGCCAGATCCCGCGCCACTTGCCGGAGCAGTATCGGCAGATAACGATAGGACAGCAGGTTCAGATAGGTCTCTTCTACCTTGGGTCCTATGGTGTGCCCCTGGTAGAGGCCGAGATCTGAGATTAACCTCGGCTTGTCACGGAAGAAACCAAACTCCAGGGTAGCCGCCCGAATGGTGTTCAGTGGCGGGATCACGTTGCGGGCCAGCGGATCAAAGTTGGTGTTATCGATAAGCTCGTTGTATTCATTCACCTTACTCAGCACGGCATCGGCCTGAGCGCTGTTGAGCAGGTAGTATCTGTGCCAGCTGCCAATCAAGAGCACAGAGGCGATGGAGCAGGCCACAAAGGACAGCGCCATGATGCGGCGTTTTTGCTTGGCCACCTTGAAGTTGTCCGAAGCCAGACCCGCTTCCGGATATATGATGCGGGTAAAAAGCGAACGGGTGAAATAGGGAGTAGAGTTTTCACTGCGCTGGGCACTGTTGACCGACTCACTCAGGCCATAACGGCGGGAAGCGCCATCCACATAGGCATCTGTCGGCACCCCTTGCTGGTAAACAGAGGTCATATAAACCCCGCGCACCAGTGCCGAGGTCGAGAACTGATCGCTTGCCAACGCATCGACGAAAAACTCACGCAGCACCTTGTGGGCACCGGCAATCTGACGTGAGAAGCTGTAGATGGCCGAGCGTTCTTCCTTGTCGCGGCACTGCAGCAGCGCCCTTGGCAGGCCGGCATTGATGCGCTGAATAAAGTCTTGCCAATCCTGATCAAACTCATTGAGCCAGCTGTCGAGATCGTTGACCGAATTCAGGGAGAAGGTGAAACCGAGGATCTCATCCCGCTGCGCCTGGGTGAAATGGCGGAAGAAGGGCTCGAATCCCAGCAGCAGATCCAGTTTGGTCAGGGTGATATACACGGGCAGACGAGTTGACAGGGTTTCCATCAGCTCGCGCAATCTGGCACGCAACAAGTGGGCGTAGGCCTTGCGTTCGGCCACAGGATCGCTGACCAGGCTGGCCATATCCAGCGCCAACACCACCCCGTTCAGGGGGCGGCGACTGCGGGTGCGCTCCAGCCACTCGACAAAGTGCAACCACAGGCGGCGCTCTGTCTCGCCATCCGGGCTGGTTACCGAAGGCTTCTGGGTCAACAGCTCACCGTCCGGGTCAATCAGTACGGCATCGTCACCTATCCACCAGTCAAAAGAGAAAGGGTTTTCAGACTTCTTGCCCGAAGCACGCATAACGGAAGAGAAAACAAACTTCTGCCCGGAGCGGTTAATCAGGCTGGTCTTACCGGCGTTTTCCACCCCAAGCACCAGGAACCAAGGCAAGGCGTACAGGTAGTTACGGGTGTTGAGGCTTTCTTTCATGCCCACCATCACCTCGTTGAGTTCCTGCTCCTGGCGTTCCACCAGGATCTTCACCGGGTCTTCCTTGAGCTGCTGCTCCCTGACCTTCAAGGCGCCGATACGCAGCAGACGACGCCACTGCACCCAGCCCCAAATAGTAAAGCAGGACAGGGAGAAGATGGTGCTGGCTATAATTCGGGCCGTTGTCGATGCCAACGGTTTCTCACCGTCCAGCTCCAGCCAGGGGCCCGCCCACCAAATCGCCACATTGACCAGAACGAAGATAGCCACCAGCAAAATGGGCAGCGCCGACTTCAGTTCCGGCAGCAGTTTCCTCAAAAAGGATTTGATCATCGACCACATATACATTTCCCTGTACCTAACTCAGATTGACTTTTTGTTGTAAACGAGACATCAGACCCGGCTCCCAATCCGCCAGACTGGTGTCCGTGGCCTGGCCAAGCAGCACTTGGTACTCCACCTCTGCCATAGCCCCTAACTGGTGTTTGTCTTTCAAATCGGCCCCCAGCAGCCGCAGATAGAACTTGTCCCTCGGCTCAGTGGCCTTGTGCAGTTTTTCGTTGAGCGCCGCAAATGCCAACGACAACCCGCCACTGGCGGCCAGTTCCCAAATTTCCTGCTCGTAACTGTTGCCTTCGGCCGAGCCTGAACCCTGCTGCTCGCTGCCGTTGAGCCAACTGCGGGTTTCTTTGGAAACAAAAGGCACGCCGCCTTTGAATGACATATCCAAAAGCGCAGGCAGACGTTCAACAAAGGCCGCCGTCTCTTCCAGAATCGCCTGAGCCCAGGCCGGCTGCCCCAAGGTCTGTGCCAATTGGGCACTGAGACAGTGACCGTCAATCCAGAAAGGACTCAGGCTAAGGCTCTGCTCTATGCGCCTGAGCAGCGCCAGATCCGGACTCTTGGCCAACTGGCTGCGATACTCGGCCACTCTGTCGACAGAGATAGGCATCAGGCTGGTTTCGCCCTTGGCATTGGCATTTTCCGGCGCCGAGGTCACACTGAACCAGATGGCAAAGCGTCTAAGCCTGAGGCCAAGCGCCATGCCCGCCGGATTCTCGGCGATAAAGTCTGCCACCTTGAGCAGAGCTTGCTTGGTAGCCTTGTCACTGCTGTTGTCTATCTCCAGCCTGGGCATATCCCTGCTTTCACTGCTGCGGCTTTCACCGGAGCTGGATTCCTGCGCGGGTTTGGGCTTGTTGGCAGGCTCACTGCTGAAACGGCGCTTGAGCTTGGCCTCCAGGGCCTGCAGTTCATCCACAGGCAACTCTTTGGCGGCCGCGGTATCACATAGAGCCTTGAGAGACTGCAGCAATACCGACTTGGTGTCGGGATCGCAAAAATCGGTATCCAGCCCTTCGGCTGCTTTCAGGGTTCGCTGCACTATTTGGGCGAAAAACTTGCGCCTGGGCAACACGCCTCTGGGGCCCGGCGCCGGATGGCAAGTCTCCCAGAAGGAGGCCATAAAACGCTCCAGCAGTGCCAGCGAACAGGAGAAACGCTCCAAACTGCACTGATGCTGCAGGCACTGCAGCAAATAGGTGAGCAGTTTTAAATCCTTGCTCTTGGTTTCCAGCAACTTTAAGGCCGCACTCTCCACCTCGTGCCATTGCACTTCGGAATGCGAAAGCGACCCCACCTTCATCATCTGGCCTTCCACATAGTCAAACAGCACATCATCGCTGAGGCGCTCTCCTATGGGATTGGCCTCACTGATGGGGCGGCTGACTTTATCCAGGTATTGATTCAGATCCATCTATCACCACCTGCAAGATTGACGCAGTGGCTTGAGCGCACTGCCAAGTTCTCGGGTATCAAACTGCAAGCCGTCTATCGCCTTGTTGGCCGAACGCAGGCGCACATCGTCGCCGCGGATCAGGGCTTTCATCACCTGAATGGCCGGCAGGCCGCGGCCGGTGCGGAAGATATAGCCGGTATCATCACTGAGCCAGCGCTGCGACTGCTGCTCGACGCCGTTGATCTGCAGCCCTACCTGGGCCCAGCCATCTTCCAGCGCCGTGGGCAACATCAGTTCGACCCGGCTAATATCGTCGATGCAGCTGAGCATAAGTACCGGACGCGGTGGCAAGGCGCCTATAGCAGGCGCGGTCAACCAGAGATCTTCTACGGCATCCGCTTGATGCCCGGCAATAAAGGCCATGCCCTGTTGACGATTTTTCTCGGACGCCATGGCGACCTGAAACGCCTCGGGATAAGGGCTGCTGTCAGTGGTTTGCTGCGGCACCACGGTTGCCACCGGAGTGTTGAACAGCTCATCGAAACAAGCCAGTCGCTCCAGTCTGGAAGGGATTTGGGTACAAGCCTCTGCCTTGGCCACTGTGTCGTCCGAGGCCTGAGCCGAAGCGGCCAGCCCCCACAGGCATAAAAATATAACGCCTTGAATCCTTGACATTATTCGTTAATCTCCAACTTCTGGCATTTGTGGGAAAAGGTGCGTTTCGGCATTCCCAGACTGACAGCCGCCTTGGCTCTGTCACCGTTGCAGGCCTTCAATCTGGCGCTGATCACCGCCCGCTCAAACTGAGCTACCGCCAGCCTGAGATCGGAAATGGCCTCAAACTCCTGCCCCTCTTCGCTGGGTAATTGCGGCTTGGGCATTTCCGAATCCGTCGCCGGCAAAGACGCAGTATCTATCTCGACACCGTCGGCAGTGAGGGCGCAGGCATAATCCAGCATATTGCGCAGCTCGCGGACATTGCCCGGGTAGCCGTGGTTCTTCAGCCGATTGAGGGCGCTAAAGCGGATGCCGGGGATCTGTCGCTGCTGACTCTGATTGAACAGTGCAATAAAGTGCGCCGCCAAATCGGGGATATCCTCGAGCCGCTCCCTGAGCGCCGGTAGCTGCAGTGGAAACTGGCACAAGCGGTAGAAGAGATCGCGACGGAACTCACCACTGTGGATCTGCTCCTTGAGGTTCACATGGGTAGCGGCCACCAAGCGAAAATCGGCGTAGATCTCCTTGTTGCCTCCCAGTGCCCGGTAGTGCCCAGTTTCCAGTACCCGCAGTAACTTGGACTGCAGATTCAAAGGCATATCACCGATTTCATCTAAAAACAGCGTGCCCTGGTGCGCCTGGGCTATCAGCCCCTGCTTATCCTTGTCGGCACCGGAAAAAGCCCCCTTGGCATAACCGAACAGCTCGGACTCCAGCAGGTTTTCCGGTATTGCGGCGCAGTTGATCGCCACGAAAGGTTTGCCGCTGCGCTCAGAAAAGTCGTGTATCGCCCGGGCCACCAGTTCTTTGCCCGTCCCCGTTTCGCCCTGCACCAACACAGACAACTGTGAGGCCGCGCCGCGCACTATCTCCTGCCTGAGCTGACTCATGGCCTGACTGTCGCCCACCAGGTTCTTGCCAAGTTGTTGCATGGCATCATGTTGTTGCTGCTGGCGACGCAGTTCATCGAGCGAGCTCGACAGCTGAGACTGATCTGAATTCTGCCGCAACAACTTATCCAGCAACTGCCAGTGGCGCATAAACACGGCGGCATATTGCTGCCAGTCCTGACGGACAAGCAGACCACTGCCCTGTTGCTCGGCCAGACGCAGACAGAGGATAGCCCGCACATGACCCTCATGGCTCAGCGGGAAAAGCAGCAGTGCCTGCTCCTTGCCGACCCGATCGCACAGGCTGACAAAGCCGCTGTGCTCCTGCCAGTAGGCGAGCCGGGCCTTGTTCAGCAGCATGGCTTCGCCTGTCTGCAACACATGGGCAAACGGATGACGAAAGTCGGTAACCGCCAAACAAAGCGCCTGCAATGAGATCCCTTCACACAGGCCAAGGCAGGACAGTGGCTTGAGTTCCCGACCATCGAAGCCCGGCGCCAGAAACAGATGGTTATCCAGCCCCAGCTCCAATGCCAAAGTATCGAGAAACTGCTGCAACAGCCCATCAAACTGCTGGCATTCCAGCAATTTTGCCGCCTGTTCCAACCACTGCTCAGTCACCACTATCGCGCCTCTCCGAAGAACTCACCGTCACGGCAGCCCAGATGGATCTCACTGACCTCCTCTTTGGCCGCCAGCTTGTTGAGCAGCGACAGCGATAAGGGCGGCAGTACCTGGCCGTCTATGATGGCTTCCAGCATACGGGCGCCGTTTTCACTGCGGGTCGCGCGGCGCATGATTTCATCCACCAGAGTCTCGTCACAATGCACCTTGGCCTTGTAACGCTCCAGCAAACGCTGCTCCAGCGACGCCAGCTTGTAGTGAATGATCTCCTTGAGCACCTCTTCACCCAGCGGCAGATAGGGCACTATCTCCATTCGCGCCAGCAGCGCAGGCTTGAAGAAGGCCGCCAGCTCAGGGTAAAGCTTGTCGTCCAGCAGCTCTGGCTGGGCGCTGTAGTCCACTATCGTCTGATAGCCCAGGTTGGAGGTCAGGAAAAACAGCACATTCTGGCAGTCAATCAACCGGCCTTCGCCATCGGCCAATTCGCCCTTATCGAACGCCTGATAAAAGAGGTTCAGCACATCCGGATGCGCCTTTTCCACCTCATCGAGCAGCACTATGGAGTAAGGCATCTTGCGGATGGACTCGGTCAGAATACCGCCCTCACCGAAACCGACATACCCGGGAGGCGAGCCTATCAGCCTGGAGACAGTGTGCTTCTCCTGATATTCGGACATATTGATAGTGGTCAGGAATTGCTTGCCGCCGTAGAGCTGCTCGGCAATCTGTACCACGGTTTCTGTCTTGCCGACGCCACTTGGGCCCACCAGCAGGAAGGCGCCCTTGGGACGTCCGGCGCGGCGCAGGTCTGCCCTGGCGGTGAGCATATTCTTGTGCAGGCGTGCAATGGCCACATCCTGCCCTTTGAGGCTATGCCCCAAGAGCTCAGGCAGATGGGTTATCTTGTGCAGCTCATCGCCACTCATTTGCGATACCGGCACGCCGGTCCAGTCGGAGATGACTGCCGCTATCTGGGCCTCATCCACCTGAGGGTATATGAGGCGTTGATCGCCACTGATGGCTTCGAGTGATTCTTCGGCCTGTTGCAGCTCCAGCCGCAGCCCTTCGAGCTCTGCTTCATCGTCACAATCAAGAATGGCGCGTCTCAGGGCCACTACTTGAGTGACTCCCGCCTGTTGCTGCTGCCACAGGGATTCCAGCTCGGCATACTCACTGTCGGCTTCTTCCTGGGCTTGGTGCAGATGATTCAGGCGCTCTTCATCAACCGGATGACCGAGTTTTTTCTGGCGCTCCAGCAGTTCGGTTTCCATATGGCGCTGATGGCGCAAGTTATCCAATGCCGCCAAACGCTTGGGGGTACTGCTGAGATTAATGGCGATTCGGGCACAGGCGGTATCCAGCACATCGATGGCCTTGTCGGGCAACTGACGGCCGGAGATATAGCGCGCCGACAGATAAGCCGCCGAGCGCAGGGCGCAGTCCTGGATCAATACATTGTGGGAAGACTCATAGACCCCGTGCAGGCCACGGAGAATATTCACCGCCTGTTCGACACTGGGCTCATCGAGTTTCACCAGTTGGAAACGGCGACTCAGCGCCGGGTCTTTCTCGAAATACTTCTTGTACTCTTTCCAGGTGGTGGCGCCTATGGTGCGCAGCTCACCGCGGGCCAGAGCCGGTTTAAGCAGGTTGGCCGCATCACCGCCGCCTTCCTGATTACCGGCGCCTATCATGGTATGGGCTTCATCGATAAAGAGTATGATGGGGTCGGCCGACTGTTTGACCTCTTCAATAATCGACTTCAGGCGCTTTTCAAACTCGCCCTTAACCGCGGCGCCGGCCTGCAACAGACCAAGATCCAGCGACAACAGCTGCACCCCCTTGAGCGCATCCGGCACCCGGCCGTCACAAATACGCAGCGCCAAACCTTCCACCACCGCACTCTTGCCCACACCGGCATCACCAACCACTATCGGGTTGTTCTTGCGGCGGCGACTTAAGATGTCGATCATCAGGTTGATCTCATCATCCCGGCACAATACAGGATCCAGCTCGCCTTTGCGGGCCAACTCGGTAAAGTTGCTGGTGTATTTGGCCAGCGACGATTGGGCCTCATTCAGTACCGGTGCGCCGCGTTCGGCCTTGACCGTTTGCGATTCGGATGAAGCCTGGGTCAGGGTATTGAATTCCCGTCTCAGGGTTTCGCGATTAATGCTGCCAAGCAGAGTGGCGAGATCCCTTGGCAGGTAACGCTCGGCCTGCATCAGTGCGGCGGCGAAGATGGCGCCGGATCTCAGTTCCGTCTGGCCAAGTTCGGTGCTTGAAAGCAGCCAGGCATCCTGCAGCAGCTCGACCAGCAGCGGTGAAAATGCCGGATAGGTTTCCAGGCTCTCTTCCCTTGGCAGGGTTTCACCGGCAATTTGCCTTACCTGCTCGGCATCGACTTCGGCGGCCTTGAGCAGCAGACGCACATCACCCAGCGGATTGTCCAGCAGACAAGTCAGCAGGTGCATAAAGGTCACTTCCGGGTTCTGACGGGCAATACAGAGTGATGCCGCCTCTTCCATGGCGAGTTTGGTCACGGCATTGAGCTTGCCGATCAAGGTAGTGAGTTCAATTCGGATCATCACAGCTTCCTCAATTCAGGATCTGATACAGTTGCTTGAGCACGCCCGAGGACTTGTTCGCCAGGGACAGGGAATAAAACAGAAAGACTATGGTCAGCATCAGGCCGAAACCGGCAAAGACTGTCCAAATAGGCATCTGGCGCCCAAGGCGATAACGGGTGTTGACCACATGCTCTGTGGCCCCGGTCAGCAGTTCCGGTTCTTCTTCCCGGAGGTGGCGCAGGGTTTCATAGAGGCGATTGACTATCTTGTCGAACTCCTCACGGCCGTTGGCCACCACCTTGTAGCGCCCTTCGAAACCCAGGCAGAAACACAGGTAGATAAACTCCAGCAGTTCACGATATTTGCTCGGTTCGGTTTCCAGACGCTGCAGGATGCCAAACACCTTCTCCCCGCCCCAGGTTTCATTGTGAAAACGGGTCAGCAGCGAATGTTCGGCCCAGGCACTGTCGGCGCCCCAGGGGGTATTCATCACGGCTTCATCGATAAAGGAACAAAGCACATAGCGATAGGCCAGCACTTCGGCGCGATCATAGCCCGCCTCGGTGAGCTCGGCCTCGATGGCCATGATGTCATCCACAGTGTTGTGATAGAGCTTTTCCACATCATCCAAGATGGCCAGCTTGCGTACCCGCAACACCATGCCGATAAGAGGAGATGCCGCATCGATAAGTGCATTGAGGCTGTCACCACGCAGTTGAAACCAATACTCTTTATCGGCATTCATGTTCTGCGCTTCGTCATAGAGCAGCTCTTCGACCTGCTCAGGCGATATAGGCTGTTTTTCTGCTTTGATATCCATTTCTTAGCTCCTGATAGCCCAGAATTGCAGTTCGAGTTCCGGGAAGTCCCCCGCCACGTGGAAGGCAAAACCGCTGGAATTCACCAGCATCTCCCAAGCCCGGCTGGAACGCTCCAGCTGGAAGTAGGTGTAACCCGCGTGGTAAGGCAACTGCCTTGGGGCCACCGGCAGCGGAGACAGAGGCACACCCGGCAGCTGCAGCGAAATGAGCTCGCGGATCTTCTCCACCGAGGCGATCTTGGTCTGCTGGATAAACAGTTTCTTGAGTTCGTCCAGCGGCATTCTGGCGCGCACTGCCAGAATGAAGTCGGCCTGTTTCAACAGATCCGGATCCTGCACCGGCGCCACCATGAGGCCATACTTGCGTTTGTGCAGCTGCAGCGATACCGCCTTGGGCTCGAGCACTATGCTGAGAGACTGACGCAGAGTCGACATTACCTGAGTGAAGGCCGATACCGGCATATCGTGGTCATAGGCGGCAAACGCCGGTGCCATGCGGCTGTCATCGGTAAAGGTGAACAGCTCACCACAAACACTGACCAGAGCCTGATACAGGGTTTCCGGATGCAGGGTCCGCGACAGGGACTGGTGCTGCAACACAGGCTGCATGCGGTTGAGAGATTGCAGCAACATGAAATCGGCCACATCTGCCACCCCGCCCTGGCTCGGCGAGCCCAGGCGCTGGGCGATATTGCGGGCCCGCTCGCGCATCAGACCGGCCATCTCTCCGAGGAAACGGTGCAAAATCGGCACGGCGCTGACATTGTAATGGCAGGGAATAAAGTTGGGATCCAGCACCACACTGCCATCTGGACGCTTTTCCAGAATGCGGGCGATGGCCAGCGAGCTGTAGGCGCTGCGATCTTCCTTCTCCAGCATCAATCTGAGCCTGACCGGGCTGACATCAATGGCGGTAAAGTCGCCCTGATGGGTGTGAATGTCCCGCACCTCGTGACGCCGATTGAGATAACGTCCGGCGCCCTGCTCGTCCTGGGCCACTTCGGTAATTGAATCACTGCGCAGCGACAGCGCCAGGTAAACAATCTGGTTGGCCAGTGAGCTGTCGGCCACTTCCAGTGCGTCCGGCAATACATCTTCCTGAGGGATGTTGAACACAGTGCCATCCGGCATTACGCCACGGGCACGCTGAATCGCAATGCGACCAAAGCTGAGATACTCGGGGTTGAGTTCAAGCTCGGTGATCCCATAGAGATAACCGCTGACCGCATTGAGCCTGGCGTCAGTGAGGTATTCCTGATAACGCTGCTGCTGTTGGAAGTGCTGAGGCTTGATAAACAGCCCTTCACTCCATATCACTCTGTTTCTTGAAGACATTGTTATTCCACTTTATCCAGTACTATGTCCTGCTCACTGAAAAACATCAGCAGGTGATATTCACGGCCCATGGGTTTGATCTTGACGACCTTCTTCCATTGGGCGACCTCGGGATCACTGAAATGCGCCATGATGCCTATGTATCTGGTGTCCTCATCGACAGCGAAATGGTCGATAAACTTGAACTGTCCCGGCAGCAGGGTGTAGTCACTGTGGTCGATATAATTGGAGCCGAGCGCCTCTTTGTAATCCGCCTTAAGCGAGTCAAAGTCGGCGGCCAGAAACTTGGAGTCATCTTCCAGCTCGTACACCACCAGCTCCAGCGGCGTGGCATCGCCGGCCGCATTGGGGTTGACCTTATCGAGCGCATACATGCTGTAGGTCAGTTGTGTCGGCAGGTCTTTGGCCTCTCCCACTGGAATGGAAGGGTCCCACAGTACCTGCGCCGTTTTCTTGGTGGCATTCCATGCCGAGCTGCAAGCGGCCAGCTGAAGCAAACAAAGCCCGATTAAACCCCAACGTAGTTCACTTAAGCGGAGCTGCCTTGTGATTAACAGGATATCGGGTCTTTGATATTTTTACCGCCCTGGGCCGATTTGGCTTAGGGCGTTTGTCTATAAAAAGGATGGACAAGTCTCCTCGCAGACTGTTTAGACGCTTCGGCGTATTACCTGGTGACACCGCTTTGCTCATGACTTTGAGCTGACTTGCGATGAACTGACAAGCGTACTTAAAGCTAATTTCATTGGGCATTCGACCATGCTCTACTGCCGCTTGGCTCGCTTCTCGTCTCACCAAGTTATAACCAAGCAGCAGCCCCCATAACTCTTGATAGACAAGTTCGACTGTCTTACTCCTCAGCACTAACGCATTGTGTTGCATCGAACTTTTTATGTCTCGATACCCTAATTCAATTTCCCATCGCTCGTGGTAAAGCGCCGCGACGGCTCCCGCATCGTACTGCTCTCTGGGAAGAGACGTAAATACGGTTTTTGGCTTACCTTGTACCTGATAAGTCACGGCTCTCACTTGCCATGTTTCAGGTAGGTTAGGATTTTTCTTGCGTGCTTGTGGAGAGACTTTCATTTCGACTCGCATGTCGTCACTCTCTTCATCGTCCAGCAGGGTGTATTTCACCCCTTTCTTCGCCGGTAACAACCAATGTCTGTTAGCACCACTATTTTGGAGAGAAAGAAGCAAGTCTGCTCCATAAAAACCCTTATCCAATAAGGTCACGGAATTATCCGGTAAGGAGTCAATAAAGGGCATAGCAAGAGGAATTTCGCCTCGACGATAAGGGCTTATAGCGGCATCGACAATGACATGAGAGCGAACATTCATCATGGTCACCACCCTTAATACTGGATGAGGCGTCTGTCTGTCGCTGGATGTATTACCCGATCCAAAATGGTCTCTTAGCTCCGGTGTGTCAGCGGTTCGAAAAAGCGCACCATCCACAGCAAAGACTTGCAAACCTTGCCATGTATCCTCAGGGTAACGCTCTAACCCCCACCTATGGCTGCATTGCCTAAACAACCATTCTGGGGCTGCTTTGCCAAGGCGTTGCCTCGCTTGCGTTAAAGCACTTTTTGCTAACAGCTCCTCATTAGCCAACCCCTCGGCACAGACATTCATTCGCCGTGCAACTTCGGCAATCGGTTCGTTGCGGAAAAACGCCATTCCAACAATAAGCCAAAGAACCATATCACTCGGTAAGCGACGTCGACGAATCGTCGCTTTATCGGAAAGTGTTACCGCTTTAGCAATCCACTCGTCAGGAATATGCTCGGAGAAGGTGGTTAGCTGAGCGACATCAACAGGACTCTCTTCAAGAAAGTCGGCAAAGCAGTTTTGAATAGACATAAAAAATCGGAAACCTACAAACAGGTTTCCGATTGTCTCTCATCAGGAGGATCGGTCAACCGATCCTTATCTGATCTACGTTGCGATTAAACCCAGCCTTATCAGTCCCATCAGAATTCCCTTTGCAGTTCCCTGAGTTTCTTGTCATAGGCCTGTTCAAACACTTCCCAGAAGAGTTTACGGAAGCCCTGTTGACGGGATGACGTCAGCTCCTGGTAGTAGTTCTCATACATTTCCCAGGCCCAGTTATCACCTGGGTTGAGCGCCGACTCGCTCACCTTGCGGTATTGGCTGAAGCGCCTCAGCAAGGTGTCGGGTGAGAAAGACTTGAGGATGTAGTTGAGCGCCTCTGTGATGGCGTGCTGTACCGCTTCATTGTGGTGCCCAATGGAATTCAGACTCTCGCTGATGGCGGCCGCCGGAGACAGATGCACCGGGCTCTTGTTGTCATCAAACAGAGTGCGGACGGTTTCCTGATAATCCAGCCCCAGACGCAGCGGGTTATCTTCGATGGGCTGCAGGTTCTTGTTGATCAGATCATAACGGCTGCTTTGCGCATCCTGATGCAGTGACAGCAGGCCTTTAATGGCGGCCTGCAAAGCAGCGCCCATTTCAATGGCCAGTGCCTGCTGGGTGCCTGTGTCGTTCATATCACCCAACTGTACCCCTAAGCCGCGCAGCATAGGGCCGGTGGCGATATGGGTGCCTTCATCGGCGGGCCAATCATTGCCCAGGCCGTTTTTGACTTCAGATTCCAGTAAGTCCAGTGCATTCTCGTCCATAATATTGTCCATTTTCGCTCGTTTGTTCAGATGAATAGCCGAACCGGTATCGAAGTCCGTGTCGGCCTGGGCAGTAAAATTCTTGCCTTGCCAGTAGAGTTCCTTGGCCAGCAGGGATTCGGCGTTTTCCTGCTCTTTGGTCACAGATTCCTGGTCAAATTCAACGCTTTTGACCGCGGCCTGTTGTTGCCTGTCCAGTGCCAGTAAAGGGTCATCCAGGCTGGCATCGGTTTCTTCCTCTTCTTCGGCGGTTTCCGCCTGAATAAGTGAACCGTTCTCAGACTTGAACCATTCAGAAAGCTGGCCGGTTACCGGGTCGTCTGCCTGCTCGCTGTCGAGCAGCGTCACCCGTACTTTGTAGGGGCCAATGGCGATATGATCGTTCTCATTCAGCCGGGCTTTGCGATCCCGCCCAAGCTCCACGGTGGAGCCGTTGAGAAACACCCGACCGCAGAGATCTTCAATACAGAAATGACCGTCCAACCAGAGGATGCGACAGAAGTAGTCGCCTATGGTGCGCTCCCTGTCCCTGAGCACCCATTCGCAACCTGGGCCGGCGCCTATCAGGCCGCCGTCCTTGTTCATTCTTGTGTGGGGCACCAGGCCTGACTCCAACAACTGGGAGTTCACCACATTCAACGCAATCAAATTACTCAAGAGGCCAACCTCCCTTTATTGCCTGATTTGAATCAATACGCTCTTGCGCGTGCTATCGCCCTTGCCGAGGAAAGAGGACCATCCCAATTGGCCGCCCTTTTCTTCCCCCAGTTGCAGCAGCGGGGCTTCATCTTCCCTGAGCGTCAGCTCAAGGTCATAGGCCATCTGTTCCCGCAGGATCACTTCTATCACCTTGCAAAGTGGCTGGAACTCCCGCCCGGATGGCAGAAAATCGCGAAAACGCTCTAACGACAGCTCTTCCATACAGAGCACAAACTTGCCGCAAAGATCGCCGACCCGCTCCCCGAGCATGGTGTCTTCCCCCAGCCTGGAATTGGCCATCCCCAAACGGCAACGCTGGGACTCGGGGATCTCCACCTGTCGCAGTTGCCATTGGCGAATGCTCACCTGGGGCAGGTCGAAACAGTGCGCCACTATGCCGGCAACCGCCTGGGGCGAGCGGCTGCGACCGGCGAGCATGCCGGCGTAGGCCAGCATCTTGCACCAGTTGATTGGCGTGTCGCCGCGGATATCCTCGTTGGCCAGTCCCACCAGGGCGTAGACCTGGGCTGAAAAGCTGTCGCTGGCATCGTCCTGAAAACGCACGTAATAACGGTATTTGCGCCACAGGCGATACAACAAGGAAATCAATCTGTTATTAAAGAAATCCAGAAAGTTGCGCCGAATGCCGTCTTCATCGTCGAGCAGCATATCCAGCAGGTAACTGGGCAGCGGCGACTGGGCGCCATTGAGACCGAGAAAACAGGTCTCCAGCCGCAGGCGCCCATCCCCCAGAGACTCGAGCATGGAGATATCCGCCGGCGCAAATCCAAGGCTTGGATTGGCGCTAAACTGCAACTCACCGGCCAGTTCCCACTGGGCATCTTCCGGATCTCTGTCTTCCAGTTGGTGCAATAACTCCACCAACTGGAAAAAACTGTACTCACGGTAGTCCTGCGGCAGCCTGCTGCCACCCGGCTCCGGAAAGGTTATATCAGCGGTTGTTGACCGCTCTGGATATCCCATGTGTACCTTTCCTTGTTATGAGCATTGATAACCACCAACTCATGAAACGAGTTGATGCTGGCGTAGAGGGCAAAAAAGTGGTTCAGCACAGTGCCGAACAGGTAAAGGTCACCCTCGGAGCCGAAATACTGTTGGTCGAGTACCAGCTCTGTCTTGAGGCCGCGAACCGGCAATCCCCTGACAATTCTTTCGGTCGGCCCGGACTGAATACTGCTGATGCCGTCGAGTCGCATCCGGGTGACCCGCTCGGCTTGTCTGTCGACCAACGCCTTGAAGTCATAGGCGCGGATGATGGAACAGATGGCATCACGGGACAGCAGTGACAGATAGTTGAGCGACAAGTTGGAGATCAGGGTCCACAGCAAACTGCCATCGAGCACAGGTCGCAAAGGGTGGCTGGGCTCGGTGATATTGCTGAAACGGGCAAAGCTTGGCGATGTATCTGTGGCGACGCAGATGTCGCCCTTGCCCAACTTGGTCGGCAGTTGCCGGTTGGAGCAGGTCAGTGTCACCGACACGGCTTCTGTCATGTCCAGGCACTGGGTTTCGTCGCTGCGCACAAATGAGAGGCAATGATCCAGGCCGTCGTTGCGCATGCTGTCGCGCACCCGCATCCGGTAATAAAGCGCGGTGCGATTACGGGCGCGCTCCACTTCATGTTGGAAACTCTCAAACGGCGAATAGATCCGCTGTTGGCCGCGCATTCTGCCCTCATTGGAATCCAGCCAACCCTGCACCTTGTCGACACTGAAGATTTCAAAGTGAGATGGATGGCGACTGGAGGGCACAATCGGGTATTCGACCCGCTTGCCGTTGAGATCGATAGGATCGGCGTCGTGCTCAAACAGGTTGATAGCCGGGACACAGTAAAGCAGGAAAGTATCCTGACGCACATGCACGTCGGCAGGCAACGTCTTGGAAAAAGTGAGTTTGAGGCTGAAGTCACCCTTGAGATATTCGGGGATACACTTGGCGATTCCCTTGATATCGAAGAAATGAAACGCCTCGGGGAATGTCAGGTACTCCTGCAGGATCCGATACCCTTCATAGACGTTTTTCGGATAGGGCAAGATACCGCTGCCGGCCTCAAATCCTACTGACGCAAAGCTGCTGTGCGGCAAGCGATAACTGCCATGGGCGCCGACAATTTCGATAGAGTCCAGATAATGATTCAACCAAAGATACAGCATCTGGGCACTGTAGCTTTGGCCTCCCAGATAAAACCTGAGGCTTTCCAGCCCCATTTCAAGCAGGGAAAGGTCGCTGTTGTTATCAAAATCCAATTGAATAATAGAGGCTTCCCGGGAATGGGAAGCATCTATATGACGGATTTGCACCGGATAAACATCAACAGGACGACAGGTACGAAAATGGCAGATCTGCCCTTCGACCGGATGACTGTCCAGCATACAACCGGCCGCAATCTCCTGCCTGTGGGTGATCCCCTTCTCATGCGGATAGAAGCGCATGATGGTATGACTGGGAATCGGCCTGAGATAGTTGGGCCACAGCATGCTGATCATCGAGTGAGTAAACTCGGGGAATTCATCGTCAATCTTTTCCCTGAGTCGACCGGTCAGAAAAGCAAAGCCCTCGAGCAAACGCTCGATATCGGGATCAGTGTGGTTACCGTGAAGATAACGCGCCAACTGCGGATGGATATCCGAAAATTCCCGCCCCTGCTCTCTCAAGAAAGCAAGTTCATCCCTGAAGTATTTGTCCTGAGGCACTGCTAAACCACTCTGTATCTGCGACTGTTATCCAATAACAAATCGATCTTCAACTTATCCTTGTTGGAAGCCACTCTGATGCTGCCGTAGATGTGGAACCTGAGGTTCATCGGATTGCCCTCATCGAACAACACACTGACATCAATATCTGTCAGCCTGGGTTCAAAGCGGCTCAGGCAAGCCTTGATTCCGTTACGCATCCTCAGGCCAAGATCCACACTGCCGGAACTGGCATCATTGAAATCGAACAGTCCCAGTTCAGGACAGCTCTGGCTTTCTCCAATGCGGGTATTGAGAATATGTGAAACATTACGTTTGATGGAATCGACGACAGCATCCAAGCTGCTGTCGCCATATCCACTTTGGCGTTCGGCTCCCAAGCGTTCAAAGAAGCCAACACCAAAAGTTCCGGAGAAATCATCGTTCAACAACGTGATTACTCCTGATCCAAACGTCCTACCAGCGACAGTTCAAAGTTGGCACCCATGTACTTGAAGTGCGGACGCACAGCCATGGAAACCTGATACCAACCTGGATCGCCCTGAACATCCATCACCTCAACCTTGGCGGCACGCAAAGGACGACGGCTACGAACATCTGCCGGTGGGTTTTCCTGATCGGCGACATACTGTTTGATCCAGTTGTTCAGCTCGCGCTCCAGATCCTGACGCTCTTTCCAGGAACCTATCTGCTCACGCTGCAACACCTTGATGTAGTGTGCCAGGCGGTTGATGATCATCATGTAAGGGATCTGGGTACCCAACTTATAGTTGGTCTCGGCTTCCTTGCCTTCCTTGGTGTTGGGGAACACCTTGGGCTTTTGAATCGAGTTGGCAGAGAAGAAGGCCGCATTGTCACTGCCCTTACGCATAGTCAGGCTGATAAAGCCTTCATCGGCCAGTTCAAATTCCTTACGGTCGGTGATCAAGACTTCAGTCGGGATCTTGGACTGCAAAGCGCCCATGGATTCAAACACGTGTACCGGCAGATCTTCCACCGCACCACCACTCTGTGGGCCAATGATGTTAGGACACCAGCGATACTTGGCGAAGCTCTCGGTCAAACGGGTAGCCAGAGCAAACGCTGTATTACCCCAGAGGTAATCTTCGTGGCTGGCGCTGACATTTTCACGATAGTTAAAGCTGCGAACCGGGTTATCGATTGGGTCATAAGGCACACGCAGCAGGAAGCGAGGCGCCGTCAGACCTATGTAGCGAGCATCTTCAGACTCACGCAGCCCACGCCACTTGGTGTACTTGGGGCTTTCGAAAGTAGACTTGAGATCCTTGAGATTCGGCAGTTCTTCAAACGAGTCGACACCGAAGAATTCAGGCGCAACTGAAGACAGGAATGGCGCATGAGCCATGGCCCCAACAGCACCAACGTACTGCAGCAGCTTCATATCCTGAGTCGAAGGGGTGAAGGCATAGTTACCGACGATAGCGCCAACAGGCTCACCACCGAATTGGCCGTAACCGGCAGAATAAACATGCTTGTACAGACCAGACTGAGCAGTTTCCGGTGAAAATTCAAAATCATCCAGCAGCTCGTCTTTGGTGACGTGCAGCAATTCAATTTTGATATTCTCACGGAAATCGGTTCTGTCAACCAACAGCTTGAGGCTGCGCCAGGCTGATTCTATCTGCTGCACCTTTTCATTGTGCAGAATGGCATCCATCTGCTGGCTGATCTTCTTGTCCAGCTCAACCAACATCTTATCGACCAGAGCCTTGTTGACCGGCTCGGCAGTGTTGTCTGTCTCCAGAATGTTACCGATGAAAGCAGCAACACCACGGCGAGCAATGTCATAGCCTTCATCCACCGGCGCCATCCGGGTTTGTGCCATTATCTGATCGAGCAGAGTTGCATTGGCACTTTGGGAAGCGCCTGATGTTTGATTTTGAACATCCATGAATTTTGATTCCTCAATTACACTTGTGTCTATATCCGAGACATAATCCACAGCCTATCTCCATAACGGCTTATATTGGCTTGAATTATTGTTCCATCTGCTGCAATTCACTCAGCAGCTTTTCTCTAGACTCTTCCGTTGCAATTAATTCCTGCAACTTGGCTCTGAAGGCAGGAATATTTCCCAATGGTCCCTTAAGTGCAACCAAAGCTTCACGAAGTTCGATTAACTTTTGAATTTCAGGAACCTGCTCACCGATAGAATCAGGTGAGAAATCTTTGAGGGAATCGAATTTAAGATCAACAGACAACTCAGCACCATCTTCATCTGTCAATTTATTGTCAACTGTCGCAGAAATTGACAGATTGGCTTCTTTCATAACGGATTCAAAATTAGATTTATCAACTTGAACCGTCTTACGCTCTTCCAATTGAGAGTCTTCAGGATGACCCTTAAAATCACCTAAAACCAACAACTTAAGAGGAAGTTCCATTTCACTCTGTTGATCACCCGTAGAGGGAACATATTTGATGTTAATACGTTCCTTCGGAGCGACTGAACCATCTTTCGCCATGAGATTATCTCCATATAAGATCTTTTACGACTGGTAAGTCCATTTCAAAAGCAGACCTAACTTACAAGCCCAACAAGTTATAGTCAATCGGCGTTTCAGACCTTAGTATAATAGGCGCAACTACATTTATTTAACAAAGGAAACAATAATATTAAAACACATAATACTTTAGTAGGGTGCATATTATCCCAAAAGGCTAAATTTAAGAACATTAGATAATCAAAACTACTTTTTTATAGAGATGGCATGCCATTAAAAAGTCAGTTTCAAATGCAAAAAGTAAGAGATCTCTTACAGTGAATAAAGAAAGATCCTTGGCCTATTCTGCAAAAGCGGGAAAAAACCAAGACCTAAGTATTAGCGTTTGTTAAATTACAGTAACCGGTCAAAAACCAAGCCAGAGACCAGAGACTAGAGAGCAGAGAGTCACCAAGGAAGCAAAGGACCATTAAGGAAGCTACCTATGGGTCCCATACGCGCTCTATATAGGTAAACAGAAGTGTGTGCGAGGCGAGCTCGCCGCGAATGCTACAAACAGTGACCACTTTTCTTTGCCCATTGTTTCCTGCTTTGGCACATCATTCTAGCTGCCCGGCATCTTGGATGGCGGCAGAGGTTCCAAACCTATTCGATACAAGCTAGAAAAGTGTTATCTCTAAGCATCCTCGACAAGGAAGTGAGTGGTGCCAGGGATCCCCAAAAAATCAGCACCTTTTCGCTGGATCTGGAGTGACTTCTTTAAACAGGTAAATGCTGCAGGAAGGCCCGAATGGTTAGGGACTCCTTCAAGGCCAAGAGTTCCTTATTTGCAGGGATAATGGAATGGACCCATCCCCTTTTAACCGGCCTCGCAATGGGCCACGATGAAGTTGTTGAAAGTCATCTGGAAAGAGGATGGGTCCACTATGAAGATTACAACCATCGGTTTGGATATCGCAAAGTTGGTGTTCCACGCTGTTGCGGTCAACAAAGCAGGTAAGCTGGTGCGCAAGAAAATGCTTAAACGAAAAGAAGTACTCGGTTTTTTCGCTAAGTTGGAACCTTGCCTGGTCGCGATTGAAGCCTGTGGTGGCGCTCACTATTGGAACAGGGAAATTACTGCCCTTGGTCATCAGGTTAAGTTGATCCCTCCTCAATATGTCATTCCCTATCGGCAGGGAAATAAAAATGACTACAACGATGCCCTTGCCATAGCGGAGGCGGCTCAGCGACCAAACATGCGCTTCGTGCCCGCCAAATCTATCGAACAACAAGATGTGCAGATGTTGCACAGGGTTCGTGAGCGACTCACACAGCAAACCACCGCCTTGGTGAATCAGGTTCGAGGCATGTTGGCCGAATATGGCATCGTGCTGGCAAAGGGAAAAACGGCCTTTCGCAGTCAATTGCCCGACATTTTGGAAGACGGTGAGAATGCACTCACAGCCAAAGGTCGAGCGATTTTCCATGGACTGTATAATGAGTTTGTCGAACTTGAGAACAGGCTGAAAGGGTGTGAAAAGCAGGTATTGCAGGAAAATGCTGATAATCCTATCTGCCAACGATTAGGCACCGTCTTGGGGGTTGGTCCTGTCACTGCGACGGCATTTTATGCCGCTGTTGGGGAGGGGAAGGCATTTCACAATGGCCGCCATTTTTCAGCTTGGTGCGGTCTGGTGCCCAGGCAGCACAGCAGTGGCGGCAAGGATAATCTGCAGGGGATCAGTAAGCGAGGCAATGCCTATCTACGAACCTTGTTCATTCATGGTGCCAGGTCCATTTTGCGTCACTGCGAGCACAAAACCGATAAGCTCAGCCTATGGGCGAAGGCCCTCGTGGAGCGTCGAGGCTTTAATCGCGCCTGCGTTGCAGTAGCCAACAAGCTTGCCAGAATTGCCTGGGTCATAGCGGCCAAAGAAGAAACGTATCGGCCGGCGACATGAAGCTTATAAATCAGGTTGTGAAGTAAGATAATGCCAACCTATCACCAAGTTGCGGTGACAATTGATTTGATGATGAGACAGTCAGACTGTTCTACTTAAAACCTGTTGAATCCATAGGCTCATCGTGAAGCCGCAGGGATGATGAGGAAAGTAGAAGCACATATCCATCAGGGCCAGAGATTTAACTCAGTAACAGGCCGAATATATGGGTGCAATGAACTCTTCTCAAATTGAAATCAAATGTCTTGCAAACGGGATGGGTCCATATATGGGTTGCGAAGATCCCTGCTGAGATATAACTACATCAGCAGAGATCTTGTCTTGCCTGGTCTGGTCGTATCCATGCTCTTGCTAGTGATAGGCTTCCACATCGTAAATTGCATCGATATAAATAACCGGCGTTATTTCTGAGATGATTTTTTCGGCTTGTTCTTTAGCAGCTGAAACTTCAGCTTCACTTACAGGTGCGCCCCCCTTATCAAGGCTTTTTATAATCATAAAGTCGACATTACTTTCTCTATAATACTTTTCAGCGGCATATATATAGGATAAAGCGACCAGCATTTCATCTCGATTCGTTCCTTTCGGCCACTCTTTCCTATTCACGTGAATAATTGAACGTGAGGAGTTAAAACCTAAATGAAATGCTCTTTTAGCATAATAATTGGCCATTTCAAAGCCGATAACTTTATAAAAAATACCCGCCAGCATATCCATTGCCGGTGCAAAGTTATCGTTAGCCGCCATTTTGAGTAGAGTCACTACCTTAGCTGTATCGGCTTCACTGAGTTTACCAGCCTCGTAAGCTAGACCATAATCGAATGCCAGACTTACCATAGGGGCATAATACTTCTGCTTAGCCGCTTCTGCCGCCCTGTCGGCATCCATGGAGGCTGCATAGCGACTCAGTACATCATCGGGATTGGCTTGCAAGCGCTGCCGGAAAGCTTCCCGCGCCTTGTCCACCCAGGCATCGTCGCAGTATTGATCTAAATACCACTCACAGTTTTGCAGGGTTTCTCCCGCCGGTACCAAACGCCGCATCGCATAGGGGTTTCCAGCCATAGCAGCCTCATGGATCCATTTGTCTCCACCAGACAGAACACTGAGTCGTAAGACTGTCATGCCATACCATAACATGGCATCACTGTTGCCTGCCTCAGCCAGCGGCAAGAGTGCCTCTGCGGCCAAATCCTTTCTCAGCGACTGCAACTCATATAGACCTTTGAATAAAGGATCACCGGGCTTGACCAAGCTACTGGCATAGATATCCGGATTGGGCTGACTCTCGGCTGCCAAGGCCAGTAACTCGTCATTATCAATAATCGCAGCATGGGGGCTGGGTTGTGTACTCTGGCCGCCATATAGCCACAGCCCGAGCAAGCATATCGATAACACCAGTGTTCCGATTGTTCGCAATGAAACACTAAAAGCAACTAATTTAAACTTAACCGTTTGTTGTCTCATCTACAGATAATAGGATTAATAATAATTATAATAACGATGATCGAATAACTCATCAATATATACAACAGGGGTTATTTTCTCAATAATTTTTTTCGCTTCTTCCTTGGCATTAAACAATTCAGCTTTCACAAATGGCTTTTCGATTTTACTGACATCATCTTTTAAAAATCGTAAAATCGCATCATCACCAAAATAATCATTCGCAACATATGCATAAGGAAGTGCACGTACAAGATATTCTCGATCAGATGTCTTATTAAACATCTCCTTATTTCTAAAATATATTGAGCTAGTAGAATCACTTCCGAGCAGCATAGCCTTTTCAGCCCAGAATATTGATTTACCATAACCAATCGTATCAACAAAAGCACGCATAGCAAGCATATTCATAGCAGGGACAAAGTTATTGTTTGCTGCCAAGGTTAATAGCTGTGCTAACTTTCTATTTTCTTCAACTGTACGGACATTACTTCTATGGGTGTCCATATACTCGACTACCAAATCCGTTAACGGTGCATAATACTTATTCCTAGCTGCCTCAGCAGCTCTATCCAATGCCTTTGAGGCAGCATAACGAGCCTGCACATCTGTCGGATTATTTTTTACTCTTTCTTCAAAGGCTTGCTGCGCTTTATCTGCCCAACTCCGGTCACAGAAACCCACCAAGTAAAAGTGACAGATATTCTCTTCATCTTTAGTGGGAACAAGTTTTTTCATCGCATAGGGATTACCCAGCTTAGCTGACCGCTCTATCATACTCGGCGCATCAGAACTGAGTATATTCAACCCCAAAGATGCCAAACCATACCAATACATTCCCTTTGAATTATCGCTACTGGCAAAGGCGGCCAGCTCACTACTGGCCGCCTGATACTGAAGTCGTTGCAACTTATAGAGTCCTGAAAATAAGGGGTTGTCGGGTTTAATCACGCTGCTGGCGTAAATGTCCGGATTAGGCTGACTCTTGGCTGCAAGTGCCAAGAGCTCCTTATTTTCAAGAATGGGTTGATGCGAATAGCTAAGATCTCTGTTGATATATAAGTAGATAACAACGGCCAAGAGAGCAGAAAACGTGGCTACCGCCAGCAACAGTAACCCGGCCCGCTTCTTCTTTTCAGAGATTTTTTCGAACCTTTCTATAATTGTGCCCACAGTCGCATCCATGCTTACCTCTGCTAGTGATAGACTTCCACATCGTAAATTGCATCGATATAAATAACCGGCGTTATTTCTGAGATGATCTTTTCAGCCTTTTTTTTGGCAACTGAAATTTCCTCATCGGTCACTGGCGTCCCCCCCTTATTGATATCATCTATAATGATAAAGTCTATATTTCTTTTCCTGTAATACTTTTCAGCAGCATATATATAGGATAAAGCAACCAGCATTTCATCCCGATTCGTTCCTTTAAGCCACTCTTTAGTATTCACGTGGATAATGGCATTTAAGGAGTTAAAACCTAAATGAAATGCTCTTTTGGCATAATAATTAGCCATCTCAAAGCCGATAACTTTATAGAAAATACCTGCCAGTATGTCCATTGCCGGTGCAAAGTTATCATTGGCCGCCATTTTGAGTAGAGTCACCACCTTGGCTGCATCGGCTTCGTTGAGTTCACCAGCCTCATAAGCCCGGCCATATTTATGCGCCTGGCTAACCATAGGGGCATAATACTTCTGCTTGGCCGCTTCTGCCGCCCTGTCGGCATTCATGGAGGCTGCATAACGACTCAGTACATCATCGGGGTTGGCTTGCAAGCGCTGTAGGAAAGCTTCCCGCGCCTTGTCTGCCCAGGCGTCGTCGCAGTATTGGCCTAAATACCACTCACAATTTTGCAGGGTTTCTCCCGCCGGTACCAAGCGCCGCATCGCATAGGGATTTCCTTGCTGAGCCGCTTTGTTAATCCACTCTACAGCTGAAGCAGTACCGTATACACCGGCGCCCATATTGGTCAGTCCATACCATAACATGGCACCTATGTTCCCTTCCTCAGCCATCTTACCGAAAACCTCAACGGCAATATCATCCTTACCCTCCTGCAACGCCTTTAAACCGGCAAACAAAGAATCACCGGGTTTGACCAAACTACTGGCATAGATGTCCGGATTGGGCTGGCTCTCGGCAGCCAAAGCCAGTAACTCATCATTTTCAATAATCGCAGCATGTTGGCTGGGTTGTGTACTCTGGCCGCCATATAGCGATAACCCGAGCAAGCATATCAATAACACCAATGCTGCAATGATTAATTTATGGGTTTTATTAAATTTTGATCTTTGAATCTGCACCATCAAAGCAAGCCCTCTATTTTCTTTGTTCTGGAAGGGGCAGGTAGGGTATCCAACTCAGTCAGACTCCAAGTTCTTTGCTTGAACTTGCCATCTCGCCCGCGTTCAAGCCTGGCCAAGTTTTCTGCCTCGATGACGGATTCTTGCAGAGTCTGGTATTTTTGGCTATCGGGATCGACTATTTTGGCATCGACCATGGCCTGTAACCCTTCGGGGGTTAAATAACAGCCATAGGCACTCTTACGCTTTGGTTTGCCATCACGACCAATCCCTGGCTCATCCCATTCGTTGGAATACCAACACATCCCACTACACAGCAGACCAATATATTTATTAAACTCACCTTGAACGACCTTTATATCCTGTTCGTCTATTTGGCCATCAATCTTGGAGAAAAAGTGAGCTAACTTTAACCAGTTATCTAGTACTCTTTGCCAACGCCTGAGATAAGAGGCCGCCTCCTGGCCCTCCTTCACTCCCATTAACTCCAGCGCCTTGGTAAATTGGCGGCGGCGCAATACAACCTCCCTTGTATCGTCTCCCGGTTGCAGTTGCTGCATAATAAACAACAATGCTTCAGCTTGAGTGCCACTACTCTTGCCCCCAGGCATTGCAATCAAGGCATCAAAGAGCGGCGCCAAAGATTCTGGAGGTAGATTAAGCAACCAACTCTGCATTTTTTTCTGCTTGTCCACCTTCAAAATATTTTTAGCGATGATAGGCGCATAATCTTCCTGAGTCGACTTATGCAGCCAATCTGCGTAAACCCTTGGAGGGAATAGTAATATATCGGCCAGACTGAGCCCTGTGGCGATTGCCAAGGTCAATCTTTGGTTGAGTATATAAAAAAGCTTGGAGTCTTCATCGTCAAAGACGGCCAGGCGACTAAAGCCACTCTGCTTTAGCATGTTCAACAAACAGCCAACAAAAAGATCTGTACTGAAAGGGTCGATTGCAATATTCAAGCTGCCCTTTACCCCAGGGCCACAAACGACCTTGGCGCCGACGACCAAGAAGAAACAACCCGCGTCATAGCCCAAACGAAATGTCCCTTCAACACCAATACCTATCCCTGCAGCGCCGCCGGCAGTTATTGAACCGAGCTTTCGCCACTGATTGGTGTTTAATTGCCCCTTATCTTGCTTCGTCTCTTTCGCTTCCTTCTCTTGCGTCTTATCAAGAACATCGGAAGACATTGGGGGTTTCCAATGAACTTCTCCTGTTACCGTGCCGCCGACTTCTGCACCGGCAAACAGTTCCGCAGTGGCTCCGGCCTGGGCGGCCCCTTCTATAACATTCTCAGGCCCCTCGGCCTTTATTTTCGAACGATTATAACCCGATGGCCGAAACGCCGAGCCTTTAACACCTACATCATTTCCATCTGCACTGGGACCTATGCTGATGTTTGTAGCCAAATTCAAACTGGCTGCTATAAGGCCGTATGTGGTTACCTGTAGCCAAAAACAAATTTCACCGGCTTGATACAGTTGCTTGACTTCATTACCTGACTTGCGTGCAATATAGGGAAAATCAAGCTGTAACCCTTTCACTGGCATGGGGTTATAAGGCACATAAGCGTTCCCGGGAGCCTTATTTCCCAAGGGGAACCAGGCACTGAAACCCAATTGTGCTCTGGCCAGATCCAGAGATAGATTAAGCGCAGTGTCTCCACTGAGTCTTTTGGCTACTTCAGAACCTTGGATAGCCAACCCCGGAGCCGTTAAAGAACTGCTTGCCGATGAGGTGAAACGCATAAGTTGGGCATCAGCGGAAACAGTATAGCCATCCATACTGGTGTTGGATTGGTAGGCCCAATCCTTGCCCAGTAAAGAATGCTCATTTTGAAAATGAATCAAGGACATATCGAGAGAAAGTTGTTTATTCTCAGAAATTTGATTCATAAACTTCTTGTATGCATCTTTAGGCAGTCGGACTTTTGTCTGTTTGACTGTCTCGACCACATCCTTGGGAAATTGGTTCAGCGTAGGTTCTTTCTGCTGCGCTTCAACCGCATTTAATTCGTCACGCTCCTCCTTGGATTCAACCGCTTTGGTTGAGGCTGATAAGGCCACCCGCTGAGAAATGTCTTTAACATGCCCCTTACCTGAACTAACCAGGTGCTTTTCCGAGGATGCGGGTAGCAACCAAGATGGGGTTCTGAGGTAGAAAGGGGTACCTTCATCTCCTTCTGAGAGCAGATAACATTCAACAACCCTGAGATCATTGTTATCAGGCAGATTCATTATCATGCCCGGGTGTTTTACGGCAGGTCTCCAGTCTTCAAAATTCCAAAGCACTGAATAGGATTTCTTGTTGACTTTCTTACTGATATTGCTCACATCGCCCTTTTGAGCTCTGGAGTTTGCAAGCGTCTTCCAGTAATCCATTCGAACTTTACAGGCCTTCTTGATTAACAAGGGTTTTTCAAAGAAATCCGGAATGGATTCCAGTTTTATCTGCCGTAGGTCTTTAACTTGCTTCTCCCAAAAAGCATCCAGCTTAATATCCAGAGCTACCGTATCCCAATAGCCCCACTGAAAACCGCCACTCTCCATGAAAGCCTTGAGCCAGACATAGTCATCCGATTGCTCAAAATGCTTTTGTTTTCGATCCTTCTGTAACAGCTCAAAAAGAAGTTCTACCTGTTCATTATTCAGTTCATCATCGCCAAAAAATGATGAACGCCGAACATTCACAACAGCATTATATTTTTTTGAATACTGCCTATATGAAGAAAACATCTCTTTATATAGATTATTATTATTCAGCTCTTCTAATGTAAGACATTGTTCCTTGAGGACCATACCGGAAAGATTAAACATCAAAAGATTCCAGTAAAAACCATATTTCCTAGTATCATAGCCTAAAGAACCACTAAGATTACTTAATTTAGACCAGGAAGTTTCTGACTCATTAAAAATATCATCATACTGAAAAAACTCTTCTCCCCAGAAATAATTAACTGTTTTAGCAGCCTCACTATCACTTTGAGAAGTTAATGACTTATACTCAAATCCCAAAGTGCGTTTCAGACTGCTAACATAGAGACCTACATTCTTCTCTTTATCACTGGTAAAATAATCCAAATTTTCATCATAAATAAACTTAGTGCCATCATCGGTTTCCCAACCATTGGCCTGTTTTTTGGCTTTATCTTCCAGCTTTTTGCATTC
The DNA here is from genome assembly GCF_009183365.2 of Shewanella algae. Lineage (NCBI taxonomy): Bacteria > Pseudomonadati > Pseudomonadota > Gammaproteobacteria > Alteromonadales > Shewanellaceae > Shewanella > Shewanella algae. The sequence goes on along the minus strand of NZ_CP068230.1, from coordinate 910,144 downwards.
AGCCAACACATATTCTTTCAGTTCTAATTCAATTTTCTTTCTGGCCTCGCCCAAGACATATTGGATATTCAAGCTATCCAAAGAGCCTGATGGGTAATGATTAGCCGCTCTTACGCGCAGCTCAACCTCACTCTTGATAAAGGAATGTTTAGCCAGCAACTCAAAGCCTACGCTGCGAGCATAATCATCCAACTCATTAAGTTCAGCTTTTACCCAGAGTCCCAGCCCTTGGGTCCATTTGAGCAACCATAATGTTTTGTACCTTTCTTTATCTGCCGCATCAGAAAGAAATATCTCATACGGTAAATAGTCATAACGAGAGAGCAACCCAAGCTCATTGAGCTTTTGCAGCATCTTTTCATTAAAGTCGGGCGCATTGATATCCATGTCACTGAGTTGCAAATGCTGTCTTTCTTGCTTGAGTCTTTCTAACGCTTCAGAGGTCAGAGCATACCAATAGCGCTTCCCATCCTTTGGATGATTTGGCACATAGAGTACGTCTTCATACTCCACATAGGCACCTTCACAGGTTGTAATTCCTTTTCCACAGGCCCCATCCTCTGGAGGCGTAACGGTAGGCAGATGCTTGTTGACGTCAATTGGTACGACTTCATACTTCCAACTGATGAATTTATTCTGCAGCTCCAGAGTATTCATGTTCGCCAATTCGGCATAATCCATTTTGTGATAGTCGGCCAACATTCTCAGGCATTCATCCTGGACGTTTTGGCAGGCCCTAAGTGCCAAGTTATCTTTATGATTCATTTAACTAAATCCATTTACTAAAAACCGCTGAATTAAAGCTATAGCTTTCAACGGCTTTGGGTGTGTGTTTCAGAGACCTGATTTCGCCCTGCTGGGAGACCCACCAAAGCGCCGAGACCGGCCCCAGAAGGGTGTCCCTATCATCGGCATCCAGTTCAGAGTACAAGGGGTCCAGCGTTTGATTGCTGTAATATCTGAAGATGGTCTGGCGCCCCAGGATCCTGGGCTGTAACAGGGCCAGCAAGTGTTGTTTCAGTGTGTCGAACGCCCCGGTCTGGCTGGCAAAAATCACCGCCGAGCTGCGCCAGAGGGAGTCATTTTGCCATATGGACAACAGGCTGCTGTCGTGGCGCAAACGAAAGATGACCGGGCTCTGTGGCATCAGGTAGGCAAATGGACTATTGATGAAGAGATCGGCCAATTCGGGAGCCGCTTCATGTTGATAAGCCAGCTGCATCACCTTGGGATAACGAATTTTGTCGGTCAGCATCCAATACTCGACACCGGCCAATTCAGGCAGTAACTCACTCATGGCCCATTACCCCTTGTGCTTCAAGCAAGGGCAATCTTCCAGAGGACAACTGCCATCGGTTTGCTTTTGGCACAAGCGAGCCACGGCGACATTGTTGTAGGAGAGCATTTCCATGCTGGCGGGAGCCAATTGCAGAGGTAAGGGATTAGGAAGCTCGGCAGCGGCCACTTCTCCCGGAAGCTCCGGCGCTTTGCCGCTATAACCACTGCCTGATGCTGCGCCGCCGCCGGCATTAAGGTTGATCCCTGGGCCGGAAAGATGCACCCCGGCCGGGTCCACTTTGACAAAACTGCCACCGGCTTTGACTGTGATTTCAGAGGAAGACTCCAACACCACCTTTTGCCCCGCCTTGATATGAATTTCATCACCGGTTTCATTGACCCACACGGAGCCGGCTTTTAGATGTAAGCTGCCATCCACTATCAGGCTCTTGTCGCCCGTGACCTGCTGACGGGACTCGCCCAACACCGTCAGGTGGTCGTTGCCGCCGATGCGGCTGCGCCTTTCATTGTCCACATCCAGGTGGTTGTCGTGCTTGATATGCTCGTGCCTGTCATTCTCGGTCAGTAAGTTCAGGTCTTTCTGCGCATGCAGGTAAATCTCCTCTTCCCCCGCTTCATCCTCAAACCTCAGCTCATTGCTGCCCTCGCCCTTGTGGCTCTGGGTCTTCAGCACAGTGCGGGTCTTGTGGGCCGGCAGCGCGTAAGGCACCTGGTTCACCGCATGGAAGGCCCGGCCGGTGATGATGGGTTGGTCCGGGTCGCCGTCCAGAAACGACACTATCACTTCATGCCCTATCCGCGGCAGTGCCATAAAGCCATACTGACCACCGGCCCAGCCCTGGCTGACCCGTATCCAGCAACTGCCGTGCTCGTCACCCCTGGCATATCTGTCCCAGGGGAACTGCACCTTCACCCGGCCGTATTCGTCACAAAATATCTCTTCATCCTTCGGCCCCACCACGGTCGCTATCTGCGGCCCCGCCATCTGTGGTTTGGCTTTCGGCTCCGCCTGCCATTGCATGGAGGATGGCACCGCCACTATCTCGTTACTGTAAGTCGTGCCGCGGCTGTTGTTGTCCTCTTCCGCCGCATTGCCCTGCTCGCCTGTGTGGCTGACAGCCACTATTACCCATTCGCGATTAAGGCTCGCATCCGGGTGTTCGCTCAGGGCAAACTTCTGCCCGCTCAACGCCTGCAGTTGGTCACTCTTGAGCAGCAGCTGTTCGCTCTCCCGTCTCAGTCCCGCCAGGCGCACCTTGCTGAACAGTTTGCCGTCGGCATCGTCCTTGTAGCGCCCCGGGTAGTCGAAGTGTTCATAGCCGCTCTGTTGCCAGTCTGCATCCTCTGTGCTCGGTTGCAGGAAGCTGTAGGCCGGTTTGCGGAAGCTGTAGTCCTTGAGGGTGGCCCCGCTCTCGGCACGGCGGTGGCGGTATTCGGCGCTGCGGACACTCGCCTGCTCGGCGCGTCCTCCCGCCAGGGCGTTGTAAGGGTAGCTGTGGGGGCTCAGGCTCAGTTTGTCCAGTGCATCGCACAGCACCAGGGTATGTTTGTCGCTGCTGTGCTCGAAGTAGTAGAACAGTCCCGCTTCGCGGGTCAGGCGTTCGAAGAAGTCAAAGTCGCTCTCGCCATACTGCACGCAGTATTCCCGTTTGCGGCTTTCATGGCGCGGGTCACAGCGAAAGGCGTAATCGGTAATGCCCATTTCACCGAACAGTACCGCGATGATGTCGGTCAGGCTCTTTTCCTGGAAGATGCGGCTGTTGCGCCGCAGTTGCAGGCGGCTCAGGGCCGGCTCCAGTCTCAGCCGGTAGCGGGTCTGTCTATGGCCGCTGTCGCCGCGGCCAAAGCGGCTTACTATGCCGTGCAATTCTCGCTGGCATTCGCCGTCCTGCCACCAACTCAGTACCCCGCTCTGGTCCACCAAGTCGCTCGCCTTTATATCGTCCCGGCGACTCAGCAACTCAAGCTCTACCACATAAGGACTCGACAGCGATTCTTTCAGCTTGAACGACAGCACCGACAGGCTATCCTCTGCCAAACTGCCCGCCTTGAATCCAAAACGCATGCCGCTCCCTTGATGACTCATCTTCGCTGTCCTTATTGTCCCTGTCCTTTCGCGGTACTCTTGCTGTCTGAGCTCTTGCTGTCTGAGCCCCGGCTTCCCTTGTTTTAGGGGAAGGCGTTGAGCTCCGCTCGCTGAGTGCCGTTTTGCTCTTGGTTTAAATGCGATTGACTCGAATGTCTGTTGAATGTCCGTTTAGCCGAATTGCACCAAAAGCCATTGGCCTGCTCTCTGGCTCTCAATCAACCGTTTACACTGTCAGTTGACGTCCCCGCCAGAAAACACCCCAATGGCAAACAGCCACCGCAAGGCGGTGGCTGACACACACTATCAGGCTTCGATGGGCTTGCGCCAGTCATCCGCACCTGAAGTACCGGCACTCACGTGGTCCCAGTCTATCTTGCGATAGGCCATTGACACCTCAACCAATTGAGTGAAATCCGCCTTGTTCGGGTCCTGGCAGTGTGGCATGTGGCAGTTGATGTCCACTATCGTCGCACCTTCAAGCTTGGTAGTGAAGAAGTGCTCCTGCTTGCCCTCGATAGAGGTGCGGTACCACTTCAACTCAACCTTGTTCAGCTTCTCACCGGATGACAGCGAGTTGTACATCAAAGGCACTGCCTTGTTCAGCGCCACGGTGAACTTGAACGGCTTGTGCACCCGCTGACCCGAAGGCATACCTGACTGTGGGTCGGTCGGCACTGTCACCACATGGTTGAATTCCTGAACCAGCATCTCGTCTTCATGACCTTCCACAAAGATGTCGCCCACTGACTCGGCTGTAAACGCGCCTGCGGTGATGTTGCCCTGGGTTTGACCTTCGATGGAGATATAACATGGTGTTGGCATGGTTAATTCCTTTTACTGTTGAATGAGTGATAAAACCTCATCACCCAATGCCAGAAGCATGCCAAATCGTAAGCCACTGTTTTACAACGACATCCAAACCCACCCCCACTCTCCGGGCAATTTCTTGCCCGAACCCGGGCAATTTTTTGCTCGCCGGGCAAATTCTTGCCCGAAAGAGTGGCCTGAAAGAGTGGCCCAAGGAATAAGCTGAAGTCGATTGGATTTTGTGTACATTAAAAAGAAATGAATGGATAAAAAAACAGCAAGCCTTAGCTTGCTGTTTTTTTATCCCTATGAATCGCTTGAATGAGAGTCGCTTAAACGGAATTTCAAGCGGCGCAGGCGATACCGGGATCGGAAAGCAACATAACGGCGCTGCGCCCCAGGAGATCGTTGATCATCTGCTCGCCCTTTTCACCCAGCTCTATCTGGGCATTTTCCCTGGCCATGGCCACGGCGCGAAACAGGGTTATCTCAGGATTGTTGTGTCCGCAGAGACTAAAGAAGAGTCTCAATACTGCCCTGTGCTCTGCTTGTTGCAGCGCTTGCATCCAGGATTTTTCGAGTGCTTCAACACTGGAAAAATCCAGAGCGGCCAAAAACAGCCGACCAATGCGCACATCCAACCTGGCAAGAAAATCGATTTTGCGCGGAAAATGGTGACTGATCCCCGTGCGGCTAATCCCCGTTGCTTCTGAAAGAGTTGTGTAAGACATAGCCTCAAAACCAATAGTTAAGATTTGTTTGAGAGCTTCGTCCATAATCTGATTGATAGTCAGCTCAGTCTGAGCCTTTGAACGCTTGGCCATTCTTGTCTGCCTCTTATCCCCGTTGTTTTTATTGCCAACGAGCTTATCAAAGGCATAGAGAGAATACTGCCAAAAAGAGGGGTGTTAACAGCGTTTTTCACTTTTGTTCAGCAAGGGTTCAGCTAGGACAGCTGAAAAAAAGCCTTATTTGTCACATTATTGCAACATTTTTTCTTTAACCAACCAACGATTGGCCATTTCAGTTCCCACCAACTGTTTCAGAGTGGGTTGCAGCACTTTGCCCAGTTGCTCACGACGCCAAAACATATAGCCAGGAAGGGTTTGCCGACCAGCCCGGTTAAAGAGATGCTGCAGCAAGCTGGAAAACTCTGCCACTTCACCTGGAGAATAATGGCGGATCTCTGGATAAAAACTGAGCACAAATGTAGCAAAATCAGCAAATTCCGCGATTTGTTTCAGATCATACTTATTTAACACTTGTATCAGATAAAGTGGGCTCCAATGTGACAAATTGCCGATATCGGAAAATACTGCCAGGTTACGACGGTGGTATTGTTGCCACACAAGTTCCAGACTGTTCCATTCTTTAGCACAACGCCAAGCGAGATAAGTATCAGCCAACCACTCGTGGTCCAATTCAGACAACTCAGTAGGCAGAATGTTTCCCTGCAAGCGCTTTACTTCCAGATGCCCCAATTCATGCCACAGGGTTAGTTGCGGCTGATGCTGCAACAGCATTTCATGGTTTTGGCCGTTCCAGATAGCAGTTTGACTTTGTGGGAGATAGTGCGGCACCCAGAGAACCATACCGGCAACGCTATCATCTTCGACGGGCAGAGACATGGCGCCTCTCATTCCCAGTGCATCGAAGAAAGCCTTTTGAGACAGGGGCAGTTGTTGTTTGACTCTATCGGGGAGTTGTTGCAGACACAGTGGCAGTTCCGATGGCGGGCATATCAAGGCTTGTTTTGGACCTACATCAGCCCAAAACACGCTTCCCGATAGCAGCGCCGCCATCAACATCAGGGCTTGGCCATAATATTCTGAATAATGGCGGTGGTGGAGATACCATCTTCGAATCCCAGCACCTTGACACTGCCACCGGCGGCGATCACCTCTTCACCTCCGGCTATCTCCTCCACCCGGTAGTCGCCCCCCTTGACCAGGAGATCCGGCAGCAATCTAGAGATCACTCGCTGCGGTGTATCTTCACTGAAAGGCACCACCCAATCGACAGCGGCCAGCCCCGCCAGTACTGTCATTCGCCGCTCAAGACTATTGACCGGACGCCCCTCGCCTTTGAGCCGTTTAACCGAAGCGTCATCATTGACCGCCACAATCAATCTATCGCCCAAGGCACGGGCTTCTTTGAGGTAACTGACGTGCCCGGCATGGAGTATGTCAAAGCAACCATTGGTCATCACCACCCGCTCACCTCTGAGCTTGGCTTGCTGCATGGCGTACAGCAGTTGATCTTCGCTGACCACACCAAAGCCTGACTCTCCCTGATGTTGAGCCAGGGCCTCGATGAGTTCAATGCGGCTGATGGTGGAAGTGCCCAGTTTACCAACCACCACACCGGCGGCGGTATTGGCAATGGCACAGGCTTGCGGCAGGTCGCTGCCGGCCGCCAAAGCTGTGGCGAGTGCCGAGATCACAGTATCTCCGGCGCCGGTCACATCATAGACTTCCCGTGCCACTGTAGGGATATGCAGCTCATCCCCTTCGCTGGTGATCAGTGTCATGCCCTTTTCAGAGCGGGTAACCAGAATCGCTCCCAGTTGATGCTTGCTAATCAAAGCCTGGGCCTTGGCCGCCAGATCGGCTTCCGAGCTGACAGTACCCACCACAGCCTCAAACTCACTCATGTTGGGAGTAATTAAACTGGCACCGGCATAACGGCCGAAATCGCTGCCCTTGGGGTCCACCAAGACACTGATCCCCTTGGCTCTGGCCTTGGCGATAAAGGCCTGAGGCTCAAAGATGGCACCCTTGGCATAGTCAGACAGCACCAGCACCTTGCAATCGTCCAGTAGAGCTTCACTCTGCGCCAATAGCGCCTGACTCTGCTCCTGGGCAAAGGTCTCTTCGAAATCCAAGCGGATAAGCTGTTGGTTACGACTCAGTACCCGCAATTTGGTGATTGTGGGTTTATCTTCAACCGTCAGCCACTTAGGCTCCACACCTAGAGTACTGACACCTGTATTCAGGGCCGATGCGGCTTCATCGGCTCCGACAATACCGGCCAGTTGCACCGAGCCGCCCAGCGCTGCGATATTCAGCGCCACGTTGGCTGCTCCGCCGGGCCTATCCTCTATCTGATTGATACGTACCACAGGTACAGGCGCCTCGGGTGAAATACGGCCGGTTGGGCCAACCCAGTAACGGTCGAGCATCACATCACCAACCACCAGAACCTTGGCTTTTTCAAATGGGGGCAGAGTTACCTTCATAACGGACTTGTCTTATTAGGCAAAATAAACCCCGATTGTACCTAATTTTCACACTGAATTGGGTTAGAATATGCGGTAATTTTTCCTGTAAACGGGTTTATCGTTTTGGTAGAGAAAGCACAATTTTCCGCTCACTTGTATCACCCTAAATTCTGGTTGCTGTGGCTGGCTGTCGGTCTGGCCAGACTGACCCTCCTGCTGCCTCTCAAGTGGCAGATGAAGCTTGGCAGTGGCATAGGTCTGCTGGCAATGAAGCTGGCCGGAAGCCGGGTTAACACCGCCAAACGCAACCTGGAGTTGTGTTTTCCACAAATGAGTGAGGCCGAGCGAGAGACGCTGCTCAGACGTAATTTCCAGGAAACCGGCAAGGCAATTTTCGACACCATCAATGCCTGGTGGTGGAGCAACGACAAAGTGCAGAAGCACATGCAGATAAAGGGCCAGGAGCATGTTGAGCAGACACTGGCCGCCGGTCAGGGGGTTATTCTGTTTGCGGTTCACTGCTTGCCGCTGGAAATGGGTGCAAGAATATTTGGCCAATTTCAGCCCGGGGTTGGTGTGTACCGCCCCCACAACAACCCTGTAATGGAATATCTGCAGGTGAAGGGCCGTTTGCGTTCAAACAAGGCGCTGGTTCCCAAGCGGGATCTTAGGCAGATGGTGCGTTGCCTGCGTAACCCTGATGTCATTTGGTACACAGCAGATCAGGACTTTGGCCGCTCCAGCGCCATCTTTATCCCCTTCTTCGCCGTTCCCGATGCTGCCACCATCACCGGCGGCACCACCTTGGCCAAGCTGGGTAAAGCCAAAGTGCTGCCCTTCTTTGTTGAGCGCAACGCCGACGATACGGGTTACAACATAGAGATCCAGGCGCCGCTGGATAACTTCCCCGGCGAAAATGAGGTGGAAGACGCCAAACGCGGTAACGGCATTGTCGAACAGTTGATCAGCCGTAACCCGGCGCAGTACATGTGGCTGCACCGCAGGTTCAAGACCCGCCCCAATGAGAGTGATCCCTCGCTCTATTGAGAAAGTAGCCGTAAAAATGCCGACTCAAGGTCGGCATTTCTTCGTTCTTCGCTTTTTTCAGTCTTCAGAGGGCAATCTCAAACCAACCCGGCTGACTGTCCCTTCCTGCACCTCGGCGACAATCCAGTCCAGCCCTTGCCAGAGGAATTGATCCCCCACTACAGGGTGACTGCCGAGTTGCTGTAGCAGTAAGTCGGCAACTCGCATCTGCTCATATTCGGGTTCCAGCTGCATGCCGTAAATCGGTGCCATATCGGCCAGCATCACATCCACTGAAATAAAGAAATCACCAAAGAAGCGGGGCGCCTCGCGTTTTTCTGGCGCCTCACTGAAAAGCTGACTCAGAGGCTCTAAATCGTCCTCTTGCCCCAGCACACAAAGAATGTCATCGGCCATCAGCCTGGTACTCCCCGAAGGGTGCAACAGTTCGTTATTGCGAAATACGGCGGCAATCCGGGTTCCCGCCGGCATGGCAAGACGCCTCAGAGGCTCACCGATACACCATTTGTTTTCACTGAGGCGATAGACAAATATCTCCCATTCACTGGTGGGATAAATTTCCACACCAGCGCGGGAAATAGGTGCCGGTTTGGGTGGCAACTCCACCTTGGCCAGCTGCGCCGCCTTGGACAAGGTACTGCCCTGCAGCAGCAAGGAAACCATCACCACGAAGAAGGCCAGGTTGAAGTAAAGCTGCGCTTGTGGCAGCCCCGCCATCATGGGAAATACCGCCAGAATAATGGGCACAGCGCCGCGCAGCCCGACCCAGGAGATAAACCATCTGTCTCTGTCATGGAAACTGCGAAACGGTAGCAAACTGAGCCAAACCGCAATCGGCCGCGCCAGAAAGATCATCCCGAACGCCAGTGCCAAACCCGGTAAGGCGATATCTTTCAGATCCGATGGCGTCAGCAAGAGTCCCAGTACCAGGAACATGCCTATCTGACTGAGCCAGGTCATACCATCGAGCACGTTGAGAATCGAGTGTTTGCCACGGGTCGCCTTGTTACCGAGAAATAGACCCACCAGATAAATAGACAGAATACCACTGCCTCCCAGGGCATTGGAGATGGCGAAGATCATCAGTCCGCCACTCAGCACCAAAATGGAGTAGAGGCCTTCCGGCAATTGATTGCGATTGATAACCTGCCACAACAGCCAACCGCCGCCGACACCGAGGATCCCGCCCAGGCCAAACTGTTTGATAAAGCTCAGTGCCAGATAGCTACCCGAGAGTTCATCGCCACTGCTGCCGAGAATGGCAATCAGAGTCACGGTCAAAAACACAGCCATGGGGTCGTTACAACCGGATTCGATTTCCAGTGTCGAACCGACACGCTCATTCACGTTTTTGCCCTTGAGCAGGCTAAATACCGCCGCGGCATCGGTCGAACCGACAATGGCTCCCACCAACATGCCCTGGAGTAAGTTGAGATCGAATAACCAGGCAGCCAACAAACCTGTCAGTGTGGTGGTTAACGCCACCCCAAAAGTGGCCAATGACAGAGCCGGCCACAATGCCACCCTGAAACTGGCAACCCGGGTACGCATGCCACCATCGAGCAGAATAACCGCCAGAGCCAGGTTACTGACCAAATAAGCAACTGAATAGTCATTGAATACTATGCCGCCTGGGCCATCTTCACCGGCAAAGATACCCACCGCCAGAAATACCACCAAAATAGGAATACCGAGTCGCGAAGACAATGGGCTAAGCAGCACGCTGACTGCAATAAGCAAGGCCCCGACAAGGAAAAAGCTGTTGATGATATCTGCGTTCAAATGACCCTCCAGTTGAAAATGCGGGGAAGCTAATAAAAGAGAAACCTGACTCTAACGAGACTCCGGAAAACACGTGGGTTACAGACGGGATTATATCATTAATTCGGGTTATTTTTCAGTAGAAACAGTTGACTTATTTTTACTTCCAGCGAAAAAGACCAGTAAAAGAAGCCAGGTAAACCCTTAAAAAATGGAAAATTTACCTATAAAACATCAAATCTTGACCCAAAGAAACATAAACTCAAATTAATGAAAAAAACTTTATTTTTTCAAATAACTAAAGAATTTGAAATCCAAGAATTCTCGTCAAGATATCAGCTATAGCTTTCTGGCAAACAGTCAGTGTCATAATGACAGCTGCCAATGTTAAAAAGACACTTTAAATACAATCAAAATGACACCATCAAAAACACATAAACAAGTAACATACTGATTAAATACAAGAATAAAAGTTGGCACGTTGGCTGCTCTATGTAGGAAAACCTATCAAATAGACTTTGTCAGAGGGATGCCAATGAGCAGACAAAAATTCACCCTGATCGCACTGTTACTTGTGTTGGTCGCTTCTTTCACTGTACTTCTCAGTATCGGCAGTGAAATCTATCGGGAAAAACCACCGATTGCCGATGTCTATAGCGACATCCAGGGCCAAGTGGTTTTCAGCGGCAAGGACATAGAACAAGGGCAGCTGGTTTGGCGCTCCATGGGCGGACATCAACTTGGCTCAGTCTGGGGCCATGGCGCCTATGTGGCTCCGGATTGGACCGCAGACTGGCTACACCGTGAGGCCGAAGCCTGGCTGGATATTCGCGCCAAGGAGACATACAACAAGCCTTTCAATAGCCTGGACAAGAGTACTCAGGCCGCATTGGAGCAGGCCTTAAGGGACGATTTGCGCCATAACACAGTCACTACAGACGAGAGAGGTCACACCCGGGTGGTGCTTTCCGATACCCGTATCGCCGCCATGGCGCAAGTGAGTCAGCACTATCAATCTTTGTTTGGTGACGATCCCGCGCTGAATGAGCTTCGGGAAGCCTATGCGATGAAAACCAATACCATAGGTTCTGCCGAGCGCCGTCAACAGCTCAATGCCTTCCTGTTTTGGGGCGCTTGGGCCGCAGTGACCGAGCGCCCGGATGCCAATTACAGCTACACCAATAATTGGCCCTACGATCCACAACTGGGCAATACACCGACATCAGACAATATCGTCTGGTCGATTCTGAGCATAGTGACTCTGCTGGCCGGTATCGGTGCCCTGGTTTGGTATCATGCCGCCGGCAAACATGAAGCCCTGCCAGCTCCTGCCACTGAAGATCCCCTGTTCAGACACAAACCCACCCCTTCACAAAAGGCCACGGGTAAATACTTCATTACCGCTATCGGCCTATTTCTGCTGCAAATACTGCTCGGTGGCGTCACGGCGCACTATGCGGTTGAGGGCCAGGAGTTTTACGGTATTCCCTTGAGTGAGGTCCTGCCTTATTCAGTGACCCGCACCTGGCATACTCAACTGGCAGTATTCTGGATAGCGACGGCCTGGCTCGGTACCGGGCTCTATATCGCACCGGCGCTTTCCGGCCACGAGCCCAAATATCAACGCTTCGGTGTCAACCTATTGTGGGTCGCTCTGCTGGTAGTGGTGCTGGGCTCCATGGCCGGTGAATGGCTGGGGGTACAACAATACTTCTCACTGGACAACAACTTCCTCTTCGGTCACCAGGGATATGAATACATAGATCTCGGCCGGGTTTGGCAATTGCTGCTGTTGGCCGGATTGATGATCTGGCTGGCGCTGGTGAGCCGCGCTATGTTGCCCGCCCTGAAACAGGAATCTGAGCTAAAGCCTGTGCTCTGGGTACTCTACGCCTCTTGTGTTGCTATCGGCCTCTTCTATGGTGCCGGGCTGTTTATGGGTAAACACACTAACCTTGCCATCGCCGAATATTGGCGTTGGTGGGTAGTACATCTGTGGGTTGAAGGCTTCTTTGAAACCTTTGCCACCTCGGTTATCGCCCTGATGTTTGTGCGTCTTGGCCTTATCCGTGCCCGCAGTGCCAATGGTGCGGTACTCTTCTCTACCCTGATCTTCCTGACCGGAGGCCTGATAGGCACACTGCATCACCTCTATTTCACCGGCACACCCACTTCGGTCATCGCCTGGGGCGCTATCTTCTCGGCGCTGGAAGTGGTGCCTCTGGCCCTTATCGGTTTTGAAGCGGTGGAAAGCTATCGCCTGCGCCGGGCCGCTCCCTGGATGCAACGCTATCACTGGGCCATCATGTTCTTTGTTGCCACCGCTTTCTGGAATCTGGTGGGCGCCGGTGTACTGGGCTTCCTGATCAATCCACCGATTGCCCTCTATTACATTCAAGGACTGAATACCACTGCCACCCACGCCCACGGCGCCTTTATGGGAGTCTACGGCATGTTGGGGATAGGCCTGATGTTGTTCTGCCTGTCAGGACTTGCCGGTAAACTGCGCTGGGAAGACAAGTGGCTCAAGGGGGCATTCTGGAGCCTGAATCTGGGACTGGCCGCCATGCTGTTCCTGTCATTGCTGCCGGTGGGCATAGTGCAGTTCTTTGCCGTGCTGGATCATGGCTACTGGTTTGCCCGCTCGGCAGAGGTGATCCACAGCCCGCTGGTAGAACGCCTGGTATGGATGCGGATGTTCGGTGACATCATCTTCTCCGTCGGCGGTTTATTGCTGGGCGCCTTCCTGCTGGGATTGTTGCGACAGGCGGTCAAGGCCAAACGCTTGGCCATTGCTACCAGTCACTAGCCACTCACACTGAAAAATAATGTCAAAATGACATTCCACTGTCCCTGGGGTAGACTCACCCCAGGGATTTTATTCAGGTCAGCTTATGCCACTCAGCCATTCCGATCTCACCCGTATCGCGCTGGATATCACCTCAGGTTTGCCAAACAGCGACAGATTCAGCCGTCTGCTGGCGACGGTACGGGACAATCTCCATTGTGATGCCGCCGCTCTGCTGCGATTTCAGGGCAATAGCTTTATCCCACTGGCAATCGACGGCCTCAGGGCCGATGTACTCGGTCGCAGCTTCAACATCACAGAGCACCCGAGACTGGAGGCCATCGCCCGCGCCGGCGATCTGGTGCGCTTTCCGGCAGACAGCCAATTGCCGGATCCCTACGATGGCCTGATAGCCGCCCACACAGATAAGCTCAAGGTGCATGCCTGTATCGGCCTGCCGCTGCTGGACAAGGAACAACTGATAGGCGCCTTGACCATAGATGGTCTGGACCCTTGCCAGTTCGATGATTTCAGCGATGAAGAGCTGCGAAGCCTGAGCGCCATCGCCGCCGCCTCCCTCGGCAATGCCCTGCTGCTGGATAAGTTGGAAAGCCTGTCGTTACAGAGCCAGAGTCGACCGCTGCCGGAAACCGGCCACAGTGAACTTCTGGGGGAAAGCCCGCAGATGTTGGCGCTGAAGCGGGAAATTGCCGTGGTCGCTCCCAGCGACCTGAACGTGTTGATCCTCGGTGAAACCGGCACGGGTAAGGAGCTGGTTGCCAAGGCAGTACACGCCGCCTCGCCCAGAGGCAACAAGGCTCTGGTGTACCTCAACTGCGCTGCACTGCCCGAGTCGGTCGCCGAGAGTGAACTCTTCGGTCATGTCAAAGGCGCCTTTACCGGCGCCATCAGCAATCGCGCCGGTAAGTTTGAATTGGCCGACAAGGGGACTTTGTTCCTCGACGAGATAGGCGAGCTCAGCCTACCGCTGCAGGCCAAGTTACTCAGGGTGCTGCAATACGGCGATCTGCAACGGGTTGGCGAAGACAGAAGCCTGACAGTGGATGTACGGGTTATCGCCGCCACCAATAAGGATCTCAAAACCGAGGTGGTTGAAGGCCGCTTTCGCGCCGATCTCTACCACAGGCTGAGTGTTTTCCCGCTACTTGTGCCGCCACTGAGAGAAAGGGGCCGCGACATACTGCTGCTTGCCGGGCATTTTCTTGAACGTTGCCGCAGCAAGCTGGGGCTGGAGCGCCTCAGTCTGTCCGCCGAATCGGAAGCCTGGCTGCTGGCCAACGACTGGCCCGGCAACGTCAGGGAACTGGAACACCTGTTGCACCGCGCCAGCGTGTTGGCGCGCGCCGCCAGTGACCATAACCAATGCCAGTTGCAACTGGGTGAGTTGCAGTCAAAGAGCCCCTCTCCAAGTGCACTGCCGCGCCAGTTGGACACAACAGTGCCTGCAGAAGCCATTACACTCAAGCAAGCCACAGCGGAGTTCCAAAGACAGCTGCTGCGCAGTGTGCTGGAACGGCACCAATACAACTGGGCCGCCAGTGCCCGCGAGTTGGGTGTCGACCCGGGCAACCTGCATCGACTGGCGAAACGCCTGCAACTGAAATAGTTTTTTTGCCGCAATCTGTTGAAATCTGCGCCGGAAAAGGTAAGGATGCCTGCTCGACTCTGATGCCTGAAACCATGGCGACTGACAGCGTTTAATGAAGAATAATATCCTATGACAAGAATTCCCCGCCTCGCCCTGTTACTGGGCCTGTTGCTTCCCGCCTGCCTGTCGCAGGCTGTTGAATATCCTCTGCCGCCAGAGGGCAGCAGTATCGTCGGTGACAACCAGTATTATGTGGTGCCCGATGACAAGCGCACACTGGAGAGTGTTGCCGACGAATATCAACTGGGGCTGACCAACATGACCGAGGCCAACCCAGGGGTCGACCCTTTTCTTCCCAAGCCCCGCAGCACATTGCTGATCCCTCACAAGCTGATCCTGCCGGATGCCCCCCGTAAAGGGATAGTGATCAACGTGGCCGAAATGCGCCTCTACTACTATCCCAAAGACAGCAATACGGTACAGGTCTTACCCATAGGCATAGGCCAGATAGGTCGGGATACCCCGGAAAACTGGGTGACCAAGGTTTATCGCAAACGCGCCAACCCCACCTGGACCCCAACGGCCAGGATCCGCAAGGAATATGCCGCCAACGGTATCACCCTGCCCAAGGTCTGGCCCGCAGGCCCGGATAACCCCATGGGCTTGTATGCGCTTTATATCGGTAACCTGTATGCCATTCACGGCACCAATGCCAGCTTCGGTATTGGCCTGCGTGTCAGCCAGGGTTGTGTCCGCCTGCGCAATCAGGATATCGAGCATCTGTTCAATACTGTGCCCAACGGCACCCGGGTACAGTTTGTCAATCAGCCGATAAAGGCCAGCCTGGAGCCGGATGGCGGTCGCTATCTGGAAGTGCATCAGCCGCTGTCGCGCACCGAGGCCGAGTTTGAATCCACCGCACCTGTGGTATTGAAGATGACCCCGGCCATCAGCCGCTTTATCGCCCATGCCGACACCGACTCCACCGTGCTAAAACGCCTGTTGGATGACAGAAGTGGTATTCCGACCCGCCTCAATCCCTGAAAGCCTTTCAAAAGCAAGACCCCAGCCTAGGCTGGGGTCTTGCTTTTGAGCGGTATCGCTTTTGGCTGTTACCCCTTGATGGGAGCCAACTGCTGCTGCACAAAGGCGTGCATCACGGCGCTGTTGGCCAGAATTCGCTGATCCAGATTCTGGGTTGCCGGCGTTTCACTGCAAACACCCACCTTGGCACCGGTGCGAACCAGCCAGGCCTCGAACGAAGTATCAAAGTGGTTGAAGATGACCCCGTCTTGCACCGGACAGCCATCGATATCGCCATCGGCGGCAATATCAAAGAAACGCCCCAGAGTATCACGCAGCTGCAAACTGAACTGGCCGGGTGATTGTCTGGGCTCAAAAGAATAGATATAGGTGTGCTGCTGCAACACATCCTCATGACAGGTCAATATGCCTTCGCGGCTGGCGCCCTGCAGCAGTTGGCCATATTCCAGCAGCAGCTTGCCTTCAACCGAAGGTGAACTGGCTTCGCCCTCTTTGGGCTGTAAAAACCCCCGGTTGGGGTTTTCACCGAACTTATTGAATCTGTGCCCCTTGGCAAAGCCAGTGGGGTTGACCAAAGGTAACAAGCTTAGATTAATTCGCTCGAAAATATCCTGTTGCAGTTCACTGAGGAAATGCAGCATACCCCAAGGGCCTGCAGCCTCTTCACCGTGGAATCCGGCACTGATCAACACAGAGGGCAGCTCCGCCGTCGCTGAGGGCGACTGATACAGCTCCAGTGGATAATCACCTATTTCGCCCAGCTTCTTGCGCCCCAACTGCAGACGGTCAACTTCCTGTTGCAATTGGGCATAGAAATGTTCGATATCCGTACTGTCGCAGGCAAAAATGTCTGAATGCCATTGAAAAGATGCGAAGGGGGAACGGCTCATAGTGCTTTTATGACTCAGATGAATGAAGGGCAAAGCTATAATATCAGCTTTATATAAAAACAAAATCCATCTGAGCCAATAGCGCTCAAAAGCCCTGGACTCAATCGTCGCGGGTCAGGACTTCCAGCAGTTCAATTTCAAATTCAAGATCCGAATTCGGCTTGATCAGCGTCCCAACCTGGCATTCGCCATAAGCCAGATGTGCCGGAACCTTGAGTCGGCGTTTGCCACCGACCTTCATCCCCATCAAACCCAGATCCCAGCCCTTGATCACCCGCCCTGTGCCAATGACACACTGAAAGGGACTCCCCTTATCCCAGGAAGAATCAAATTGAGTACCGTCACTCAACCAACCTCGGTAGTGAGCCGTGATAAGCGCTCCTTTCACCGCAGCTTTGCCCTGACCTTCCTCAATATCTATGATTGCCAATTCTGCCGTCATGGCTTGTTCCTCAACCTATGGTTCAAAAGGCGCATCTTATCCGTAAAAGGAACTGAACACTATTCCATGGATAGATGAAGCGGCATGGCAGGCACTTTTCCTTCAGGCTCAAGCCCTTGCTATACTGGCCGCCCGCGGCACTTATATGGCACTTAAATAACAGTCACAGGATGAGACGTCCAGAATGAAGCACACAATTTCACCCTCTGAACGCTATGCCCAAGGCCCTTGGCAGCAAGACCCCGCCCAGTTGCCTGCGCTGGCAGCGCTTGATAAGCGCTTTCAGTCGCTCGGTCAGGGAAACAAAGCCCCCGGGCTCTACCTGTGGGGGGATGTCGGCCGCGGCAAGACCATGTTGATGGATCTCTTTTTCAATGCCGTCGAGGGGCAACCCAAGCTCAGACTGCATTTTCATCACTTTATGGCCAGGGTTCACAGAGATCTGAACCGCATCAGCGGCACCCGTGAGCCTTTGGATCAGATTGCCGCCACACTGGCCAAAGAATGCCGCCTGTTATGCTTCGATGAGTTTTTCGTCTCGGATATCGGCGATGCCATTATTCTTGGACGTTTACTCGAAGGCCTGTTTAACCGTGGCGTTATGCTGGTCAGCACTTCCAATACGCCAATAGAGCGCCTCTATGAAAACGGCCTGCAGCGAGAGCGCTTTTTGCCGACTATCGACTTGTTGCAACAGAAGATGGAATCGCTGCACCTCAATGGCGAGCAGGACCATCGCCTCACCAAAGGCGCGCTCCATGCCCAGGCGGCACTTCCCCTGCTGCAGCTTGGCAATGAACCTGACTTCAGCCAGTGGTTTTCAAAAAACGCCTCGGGTCCAGGGCAACTCTGCATCATGGGCAGACCGCTTTTTTTCCAAGCTATGGAAGCCACACAATCCCTGGCCTGGTTTCGCTTCGATCAGCTCTGCGAAGGGCCGAGATCCACTCTGGATTATATGGAGCTGGCCGAAACACTGGATACTCTGCTGCTGAGCCATGTACCCAGGCTTGGCGGTGAGCGCCGCGGCTGGATCCGCGCCCGTGGCACCGAAGATGCTGCCGAAGCCGTCAGCACAGGCGATAGAAAGCTCAGTTACGCGCCGGAGGATGATGCCGCCCGGCGCTTTATCGCCCTGATAGATGAGTTTTATGACAGGGGTAAACAACTGGTGCTGCATGCCCAAGTACCACTGGAACAGCTGTATCAGGGCGGCGCCCTCAGCTTCGAGTTTCGCCGCACCTACAGTCGCTTAACCGAGATGCTGGGCAGCTCAGAGCTGGCGCCTGGCGTTATCCAATAGCCGCACTGACTCGGCCGCCTCGGTACGCATAGCGTCCAGCGCTTTGCTATCAAACAAGGTACCGCGATAGAAGAGCCCTCTTATCGATTGAGTGGCACCTATGTCCTGCAGCGGATTGTCCTGCAGCCATAGCAGTTCTGCCTTTTTGCCGACTTCAATGCTGCCATAGTCCTTGCTCTGGCCCATGAAGCGGGCGCCATTAATGGTAGCCGAGCGCAGAATATCGGCATTGTTCACCCCGGCCTGTTGCCAGAGTTGCAGCTCAGTGTGCAGCCCTTCGGCGGGGTAAACATAAGTGTTGAGCGCAGCAGAATCGCTGCCCGCCAGCAGGGTAACCCCGGCCTGCAACAGTTTTGGCAACTCGGCAGCCAGCGCTTGATAATGCTGCTTACGTGTCTGCCACTGCTGAGGTGTTTGCGCTCCCATACGCTCAATTCGCCAACGATATTTTTCGGTAAAAGCTCGGGTCAGAAACGCCATGAAAGGATCTTGGCTGTGATCTTGAGTATCGAGCCAGGCCAACTGGTGGCCGCCAATCAAGGTTGGTGTCACGGCAACGCCTTTGGCTGCCAACATGCGGTAACCCAGCTGCGCCTGCTCCGGGTCGAACCCATCACGATACGCCTGACTCGCCTGCTTAGTGCTCATACGTCCGGCCGCAACCGCAGCAGCAATTTGAGGCTCTTGGGCATTTCCCAGCCTAAGTACATATGAAGCATGTTCTATGCTGGACAGCCCGCTCTTGGCGGCTTCGAAAATGCTGACCCCATAGGGAATATGGCTGGATACCAGATGTCCACGGGCACGGGCCTCTTTGAGTGTTTCCAGATAGAGAGCCGCCGGCATGGTATTTTCAGTGATCTTGATAAAGTCGACCGCCATACTCTCAAGCTTGTCCATGCCTTGACGCATTTCGGCGCCATCGGCCACTTCCAGATCGCCATTCCAGACAGAGTCCGGACCTTCAAACTTCTGCCCGGCGCTGAAAATTTTCGGCCCCAAACGGTTACCGGACTCAATCTGTTTACGCCATAACAGCACTTCCGGCGCCAGATCGCTGGCCGCTTCACGCACCGCGGTAATGCCGTAACTTAAGTAAAGCGGCAGTAACAGGGCATTGTCCTCCACCAGTTCCCGGCCTTCGAAGTGCACATGCATGTCCCACAAAGATGGCATCAAAATGCCGCCCTGAAGATCCACAGTGCGCTCAGCCGTTAACTTGGCAGAGCTGTCTTCAATGGCGCTGATCCGCCCCTCATCGATCGTCAGTTGTTTACCTGATAGCAAACGCCCCTGCTCCACATCCAGCAAACTGAAATTGGTCAGCAGCCACTCATGGGGTTTGGCCTGCAGCGGCGGGGTAAATGATGTGGCCAAGAGACATAACAGCGACAGTTTTTTCAATGACATTCCGGCTTCCTTAATTATTATTTTAGGTCTAATAAACAAATTGTTATCAACAGTTCCAGGTATCTGGAGAGTTACAACGCAAACCTCTCCTGCCGAGGAATGATTTCGGCCTTATTGAGCATGAACCTTGGAGACTCGTTGCTGCTCATCTGTCACCCGGCGCGCAGGCAAACCTGATGGACCAAAACCAAAACAAAGCACGGTCACCACCAAGACAAACAACCAATGCAACAACCACAGTGGAGCAAAATCGGTACTGCTCTGCATCACAGGCGCTGCGCCGTCAAGCAACAAGGGCGGTAAGATCAAGGGAGGCAGCGCCGCCAGCAGGAAGCCGCCGCCCTGCACCATGGCACTGAGGCCGGCCGTCTGCTCGGCGCCGCGGTATTCTTCATGCACCAGGAGCAAGGTAAGTGAAAAGCTGCCGCCAAGCCCCACGCCAAGCAGCAGACTCCAAAGCACAGGGGCGCC
This sequence comes from Shewanella algae, assembly GCF_009183365.2. Classification (NCBI taxonomy): domain Bacteria; kingdom Pseudomonadati; phylum Pseudomonadota; class Gammaproteobacteria; order Alteromonadales; family Shewanellaceae; genus Shewanella; species Shewanella algae. Next base: position 889,964 of record NZ_CP068230.1, on the reverse strand, counting down.
CTGAGGCCACAAAGCCAAGGCCATAAAGCCTACTAATTGCGCGATAAGAGCCAACCACAACCAGGGACGGCGGTCGGCTTTTGCTTGCTTGCCGGCGAAACGACCTGCCAGCAGCGGTAACGTCAGGGCTGAAAACATCTGTGCCAGCGCCATCAGGGCCACCAGCCGCCCACTTGCAAGCTGAGACATGCCCAGTTTCTGATAGCTGAGCGGTAACCAAGCCACCAGGCTGGCATAGCCTCCATTGATAAGCCCGAAACTCAGCAACAAAGACCAGGCCTTTGCCCGGCGCCATGGCAAGCTTGGTTTAGTGGGCGCGGGATTATCCTCCCCTGATGTACTCACAATAGAGCCTTCAGTCAGAGGTGCAACTCTGGAAACAGCCGGTTGAGAGTCACGCCTGGCCAACCAAAGTGCGAGTAACAACACAGGTATGCAAGGCAGCGCCCATAATGCCAACACCGAAGCCCCCTCTGAAAACAGCGTTATCAACCAAGGAGTGACTCCAGCGCCCAGAGCGCCGCCGCCCATCAACAGCGCCGAGTATCCCCCCATTAATACCGGCAAGTGTCCGGCGAAATGCTGTTTGATAAGCCCTGGTAACTGCAGTTGCATCCAAGCTACGGCAAGCCCGGCCAGCAAGGTGGAGAGCCAAAGCAGTGGCATGGTAACTCTTGCTCTGAGTACCAGCGCCAAAGTCAGCAAGCCGAGGCTAAGAGCCACACCGGGCAAGCTGGAGAGCCTTTTAGGTAACCAAGGGGCAGTCAGCGCTCCAACCCCCATCAGCAACATGGGCATTGAGGTCAGCCATCCCAAAGCCTGCACCTCAATACCAAGCTCGCTACTGAGCTGTGCCAGCAAAGGCCCGGGCGATGTCAGAAAAGGCCTCAACGCCAGTGCACCACCAAACAATAACAGCAGCAGAGCCACTGCTTTCAGCCTGGTCAAATACGGCTGTTGGAGTGTCATTGCTCTTCGCTATCCCCAGCTGGATTTGCCTGAGCATCATGTGCCAAAGCGCCATAGAGCCAGGCAGGTTCAAAGGCGCTGTGACAACGACGAATGGTAAACCCCGGGCTCTGTGCAAGCTTTTGGCTCTCCAAACCCAGCAAACCATAGCTGGCTTCACTGGAGAATCCCCAGAATTCGGCATCGTGATTATCGAATACATAGCGTATCTCACGTATGCCTGCCATCAAGGCGGCAGCCAAACACATGGGGCAAGGGTGACCACTGGCGTAGAGCACGGCACCATCGAGTTGTGTCGTCTCTAATGACTTGGCCGCCGCACGTATGGCCTGCATTTCGGCGTGAGCCGAAGGGTCGCAGTCGGCTGCGACCCTGTTGACACCTTGTGCAATAATCTCCCCGTCTTTCAGCAACAGGGCGGCAAAGGGTCTGGCGCCGGACAGCAGATTATCTTTGGCCTTGATCACCAAGCGTTCTATTAGCTCGGCTTCTGTCAGCGGCATGCTTGTGAGTGTTGCTTTCATTCTGTGGCTTCCAGGCAAATTTTCCATCCAGTCTAAAAACTGCCTATTTGATTTGGAAATTAAATAATGAAATATTCATCAGTGGAATTCTCACTAATCCGGTACTGATGAAAACACCTCATTCTCCCGCCAACCTGGCACTGCTCGATCCTGTATTACTGCGGGCCTTTGTCGCCGTCGCCGACAGTGGCAGTTTCACCCGCGCCGCGGCCGCCACTCACCTGACCCAGTCAACAGTTAGCCAGCAGCTTCGCCGTCTGGAGCAACAATTGGGTTATCCTTTACTGGATCGCAGTGGCCGTTATGCCCAAACCACACCTGAAGGTGAGCGACTGCTTACTTATGCCAGACAGATACTGGCGCTGATGCGGGAAGCCGGAGGTCGAACACAAGAGGCGTTTACCCCACTTCGATTGGGAGTGCCGGAAGATTTTGCCGGTGAGGTACTGACCCTGGTGTTGGCCAAGCTGCAACGCCAGGAGCCGACATTACAACTGGAACTGACATCTGGGCTGAGCCAAGGCCTTTATGAAGCATTTCGTGATGGCAAACTGGATATAGTGCTGGTGAAACAACGCCTCGGCGCCAGTCGCGGCGTCGCCTGCTGGCCAGAACCTGTTTGCTGGTTCGACAGTCGCAGCCACTCGCTGGCAGAAAAGCGCCCGCTACCTTTGGTGGCCTTTCCCAATGGTGGTTTATATCGAAGTGAGATGATCCAGCTGCTTGATGAAACCGGGATAGAGTGGCAAATGGTGCAAGTCAGTAATTCACTGTCACAGGTGAAAGCCGCTGTAGCCGCAGGCATAGGAGTGAGCCTGTTGCCCAAACGCCTGCTCACAGACGCCCATATTCAGCAAGAGACTCTGCCACCGCCATTACCGATGGAACTGGTACTGCATGCTGCGCCCAGCCTGAACCATATGGGCAAGCGGCTAATTCAGGACTTGGTCGCCCGTTGTAATGACTTGATGGTTACTTAAGAAAACAAAACGCCAACCCAGCTAATCGCGCCCCGGCTTTCTGCGGTACATCAAGCAGTCGGCCTGAGCCATCAACTCGGCCAAGCTCCTGGGTTGGGCCGGATCGTATAGGGCTTCTCCGAGGCTGGCACGGATCTGATAGGGTTTTGCCAAGCGGAAGTTGAGTTCGGCCAAGGCTTTACGGAACCTCAACTTGATGGCCCTGACATCCAATGGTCGCAAATGGGTCAGCAGTACGGCAAACTCATCACCTCCAAGCCTGGCTACCACATCCGACTCGCGGAAACAGCTCACCAGCATGGCGGCAAAGGCCTGCAACACGGCATCACCTTCACTGTGACCATAGGTATCATTAATGGGCTTGAATTCGTTGAGATCCAGATACAGTAAGGCGCCGTAGAAACTTTCACGACAACAGGAAGACAGTGCCATCTCCCCCAGTAACTCAAAGCCCCGGCGGTTGGCCACGCCGGTGAGTTCATCCTGACAGACCTCTTCCATATGCTGCAGTTCGTTTTCCACCATATGGCCGAGATCTTCCAGACACAGCTTATCTTCCTGGGACAGTTCTCTTGGGCGTACATCTATGATGCAGAAGGTGCCAACCCGACAACCATTGCGCATAGTCAAAGGATAACCGGCATAAAAGCGGATATGGGGAGCGCCGGTAACCAGAGGGTTGTCGGCAAAACGAGGGTCCTTGAGAGTATCCGGGATCAGCATGGATTCAGGCGACAGGATGGCATGACCACAAAACGACTGATCTCTGGGTGTCTCCCTGAGGGAGATACCTAAGCTGGACTTGAACCATTGTCGTTTGGCATCAACCAGACTAACCAAACAGATGGGCACTTCAAACAGTCGCTGCGCCATGCGGCTGATGCGATCAAAGCGCTCCTCTGCTTCGGTATCCAACACCCCGAGTCCTTGCAGGGTAGCCAGCCTTAGTGGCTCATCCAAGGGCTTTGGGGGTCTTGGCATAGGCATTCCTCAACAGTGGCTTCAGGCAAAGCAATCGACAAAACTTCTCCGTTAACTATAGATAGCCTGAGCGCACCGGTAAACTATTGCCCCAGGATAAGCTCATAGATGTTACTAACCCGTTCGGCCTGCTCCGCCACTTTTTCCTGTGCCACCAGCCCAGGCAAACCGGCCAGAGTCAACCTGTGGTTTTCATCCCTCAGCATGCAATAGGCCTGGGTCAGATGCTGCGCCGACATCAAGGGCAGCAGTTCAAGCTCGGCCAACACCTCAAAAATCCGCACATTATCAGACCAGATACACAGCTCGGGGTGCTTATGGGCATGGGCCAGCACCAAATACTGAGCGATAAACTCAATATCGGCGATACCGCCAACGCTTTGTTTAAGATCGAACATTCCCTGCGGCGCTTTGAGCAGATGGTCGCGCATCTTAAGGCGCATCTCACGCACTTCGCTGGCCAGCTGTTTCCTGTCTCTTGCTTGGCGCAGCACGCTGTCACGCACCGCCTGAAATTCCTGCGCCAAGGCGTTATCACCGAAGACAAAGCGGGCACGAACCAAAGCCTGATGTTCCCAAGTCCAGGCCTCCTGCTGCTGATACTCGCCGAAATGCCCAATTTCACTGACCAAGAGCCCGGAGGCGCCCGATGGTCGTAGGCGCATGTCTACCTCGTAAAGCTCGCCCGACATGGTGCGGGTGGAAAACAGGTGTAATATCCGCTGCGCCAGTTTGAGATAGAAGTGCCCTACATCCAACGGCTTGTCACCGTCAGTCGAGCCGCCCTTGGCATTGTGCAGAAACACCAGGTCGAGATCCGAGCCGTAGCCCAGCTCAATGCCCCCCAGCTTGCCATAGCCGACGACGGCAAAACCTATCTCCCCGTCAGCCAGGCCAGGCGGCACGCCGTGGCGCTCTGTCATTTGCTGCCAGGCCTGTTGCACCACTTGCTCTATAATGGCCTCGGCAAGAAAGGTCAGGTGATCGCTGACCTGCATGATAGGTAAGACCCCGGTGACATCCGCGGCGGCAATTTTCAACTGTTGCGACAGTTTGAACTGCCTGAGCGCCTCCATCTGCTGCTCCATATCCTCTTCCGGAACCCGCAGCAGGTATTGGCGCAGTTCACTGCCGTAGTCATCCAGAGAAGTGGTGTCATAAAGCTGCGCCGGATCGATCAGTTCATCCAGCAACATGGGGAATTTCGCCAGCTGCTGGGCAATCCAGGGACTGGCACAACACAGGCTCACCAATTGTTGGCGGGCGCCAGGGTTTTCACACAGAAGTTCAAGATAAGTGGTACGGGTCAGGATCTGCTCCAGTACGCCGGTTACCGGCTTGAATGCCTTGCCGGGATTGGGCTGCAGCGTCAGCTCCTCAAGCATTTTCGGCATCAGCTTATCCAGGGTATCCCGCCCTCTTGGCCCTATGGCCCGGCGTGATACCGTCTCGCGCCAATGAGCCAGACTGCTCCAGAGTTCATTGTCTTCTATGCCTCGCTCGGCCAGCAGCGATTGTATGTCTTCCTCGCTGTCACAGACCCAGAGCTGGCAGGCCCAGCTATCACTTTGCTCCTCATTGTCTTCATCACCGCCGACGGTATCGCGAAAATGGCGATGAATCTTGAACATGGCGGCCTCAACCTCACTGCGCAGCTCTGCCTCATTGGCCATCCCCAATGCGTAGCAGAGACGATGCCAATCCAGGCCGTTATCCGGCAGGGTCTGGGTCTGTTTATCCCCTATGGCCTGCAACAGGTTTTCTACCCGGCGCAGCAGCAGATAACTCTGCTTGAGTTCATCTACCGCCAGGTACTCAAGTTGCCCCAAACTAAAGAGGGTATCTATGGCATCGAACAAGCTTTGACTGCGCAGCGCCGGCTCCCGGCCGCCGCGGATAAGTTGAAAACTCTGCACCACGAACTCCACTTCGCGGATACCGCCGGCACCGAGTTTGATGTTGTCCTTGAGCTGGCGCCGCCGCACTTCCTGGGCAATCAGGCGCTTCATCCGCCTTAAGGAATCTATGGCGGAAAAGTCGATATAACGCCGGTAAACAAAGGGACGTAGCAGGTCGTGAAGCTCATCCGAGTATTGAGTCCAGGGACCAAGCGCGCGGGCTTTGACCATGGCGTAACGCTCCCAATCACGCCCCTGTTCCTGATAATAATCCTCAAGGGCGCTATAGCTGACCACCAGCGGGCCACTCTCGCCATAGGGGCGCAAACGCATGTCGACCCGAAACACAAAGCCGTCAACTGTGACCTGCCCCAGCAGATTGACCAGGCGTTGCCCCATGCGGATAAAGAACTGCTGGTTATCCAGGCTGCGCCGACCGCCCTGGGTCTCACCGTGTTCCGGAAAGGTAAAGATCAAGTCGATATCAGATGAGAAGTTCAGCTCACGGCCGCCCAGCTTACCCATCCCCAGGATCATCAAAGGTTGTGGCTTGCCGTCGCAGTCACAAGGGGTTCCCAGACTCTGGCACATTTCGCGATAGAGCCAGTCTCTGGCGCCAATTATCAGTGCCTCTGCCAATACAGAGAGATCGAGCAGTGACTCCTGCAGCGGGCTATAACCCATGAAGTCGCGCCAGGCGAGGCGCACCATTTGCCGGTTGCGATAGTTTCGCAGCACTGACTTGGCGGTTTCTTCCTGGGTGACAGGGTCGAGCAGGGATTGGATTTCGTCGGCAAAGTCTTGTCTATCCAGGCGAGTGAGCTGGCCGCTAAAGAAGGGGGCAATCCATTCAGGGTGGCGGCACAGCTGAGTGGCAACATAATCACTCAAGCCCATAACCCGTTGCAGCTCCTGCTGCTCTATGAGGCTGAGCTCGGTAACCACCTCAGGCCAGCGCTCCACCAGCAGATGCCAATGCTTACCGGCCTGTTTGCACAGCAACTCGGAAAACGGCTTTTGACTGTCACACCCCAATTCCATAGTTATCCCTGTTCGATTGTATTCAAGACCATTTAGACATATTATGTCATCTTTGCCGCACAAACGTCCGCTCGACATGGATTTTAACCGGCCGATGCAGATGATTCTGACTTCACCCCAATTCTTGTGGGTGATACTCTGTGCACAGATTACACCAACTTGCACTGACGGCCTACGGGGACCAGAGGTTTTAGCAGCGTTTGCCGGGCTCAAGTGCTTATCATAATGGAGAAAACATGGCAGGAATGCTGATCCGTATTCTCAGTCTGCTGATGCTGTTATCACTGACAGCCTGCGGTGACGACAGACCCGAGCAGATTGCCCAGTTGCAACAGCTGAATGACCAACGTCTGGAAAAACTCGGCCAGATGCTGGACAAAGACCAGCTGCGCAATGGCATCTTACTCAAACAGTATGGTCAAATTCTGGCGCAGCAGCGGCCGGAGCTACAGCCGCTGGTGGAACAACTGACACTGGATGCCACCAGTAAGGGACCACTGTACAAGTCACTGGAAAGCAGGGTGAAAGACGCCAAGGTGGCGAGCAACTTTGTCAATCTTGACCAACAGTTGGAAGAGGGAAACAACCTCTATCAAGCGCTGGACTCCAGCCTGTTCAACGACATGCTTTCAGATCCCGTCAATGTGATTGCCGATATGTCAGAGGGCAAACTCGCCAGGGTCAACGCCATCAGCCGCGAGGCTTCAACCCTGGCCAATGGCTCGGAAGACTTTGGTGCCGGCAGCCAGTTAGTGGGTAACCCCGCCTATGGCCAGTGGCAAACCGATTCCAACGGCATGTCCTTTTGGGCCTGGTATGGCATGTACTCCATGTTTTCCAACCTGTTCCACAGGCCTGTTTATTATGACAACTGGTCCAGAGGCAGGGATTACAGCTACTACAATGATGTGGGGCGCTATCGCTATACCTCCCCCAAGCAGGCTAAAGCCCAAACCCAGGTCTATGAGCGCACCAAAAAACGTTTCGACTCTCAAGGCAAACGCTTTGACAGCCCTTATGCCAAGTCCCGCTCCGGCTCAAGCGCCCTCTCTCGTCAGAGCAGCGCCGCACCCAAGCCATCCAGCAGTGGGCAAACGGCCAGCAAGTTTCGCTCTAATTACTCTAAAGACAGCAGTTTCCGTAATTCTGGCAGTCGCACCAGCCGTGGTGTCAGCCGGGGCAAATAACTCAGCCAGGATCACAACTTAAGGAATGAACATGACTCTATTTCAGGAATTCGGCATCACTCAGGAACTGGCCGTCATACTCGCCATCGACCTTTCTATCGCCGTGGTACTGCTCACTCTGACCCGCTACCTGCAGGGATGGAGTGTTCGGGTAAACAGCAGTGAAGAGCTGGCGGTCAGAGACAACTTCGCCTTCGGCATCAGCACCGCCGGCGCTGTGGCGGCACTGGGTATCGTGCTGACCGGCGCCATTACCGGCGCCGCCGCTCACAGTTATCTGCAGGAAGCCATCGGCATGAGCGCCTATGGCCTGTTTGGGCTAGTGCTGATCAAACTGGGGCGCTTTTTGCACGATAAAATCGCCTTGAATAATATCGACAAGAACGCCCTGGTGCTCAAAGGCAATGTGTCGGTTGCCATAGTCGATGCCTCGGCCGCTATCGCCACTGCGATTATTATCCGCGCCGTACTGCTGTGGGCCGAAGATCTGACCCTGGATACCTTTATTGCCATCCTCAGCGCCTTCGCTATTTCTCAATTGATGCTGGTGTTGCTGACCCGCCTCAGAGAGAATCGCTACGCCGCCCGCAACCAGGACAGCTCAATGCAGCAGGCGCTGGCGCAGGGAAATACCGCCCTGGCGATACGTCATGCCGGGGCGATGATCGCCATGGCACTGAGCTTCAATGCCGCCAGTCACTTTATCGTCTTCAGCCCTGAAGCCTATGTCACCAACGCCCTTGGCTGGCTGGTGTTCTCCTTCATTATGTTGGTGGTACTGAGCCTGTTGCTGCCCCTGGTCAAACTCCTGGTGCTGGCAAAAATTGACCTCGCCGATGAGGTGGAGAAGCAGCACAACATAGGCTTGGCCGCAGTTGAAATGGCGATCAGCATAGCGGTTGCGCTGATCCTCACCGCTTTGATGGCCTGATCCCGTGGCATTAAGTAGTCACACCAACACCCAAGAGCCCAACAGACGTCACTTAGGTGCCCTCGATGATGCCTTGCTTCTGGGGATCATGGGGGTACTGGCGGCCTGTGGTCTGATATACGAATACCTGCTTTCCCATTATGCCGGGCGCATTTTGGGCGCCCTCGAGGCGGCCATCTACACCATGATAGGCTTGATGATAGTCTCCATGGGCTTGGGGGCCTTTGCCGCCCGCAAGATAAAGTGCGCCTTCAGCGGCTTTGCAGTATTGGAATTAACTGTCGCCTTGCTGGGCTCACTGGCGATTCTGATCACCGCGGCCGTCATCGGCTTTGGCCACGAGCTACCGGAACTGATAGGACGAACTCTGGGGCTACCGCCGGATCATCTGCCTCAGGGTGGCTTTATCGGCCGTTTTCAGGAGTTGTCCCGCTACCTGCCCTATTTCTGGGGTGTGTTGCTCGGTTTGATGATAGGCATGGAGATCCCGCTCATTGCCAGGGTGCGTCAGGCACTGTCCGATGAACACCTGCTGCACAATGCCGGCACCATTTATGGCGCCGACTATATAGGTGCTGGTGTGGGTGCGGCGCTCTGGGTCGGCTTTATGCTGGCGCTGGATATCCAGCTGGCTGCAGCCATGACCGCCGCCTTTAACCTCCTGGCCGGGTTTATCTTTATCATCCGCTTCAGGGACAGGATCCGCGCCGCCAACTGGTTACTGGCGGCACACGTACTGGCCACAGGAGTGCTGCTGATGCTGGCCATCAAGGGGCCGACCTGGGAGCAAGGATTCAACAACCTCCTGTATCAAGACAAGGTGGTCTATGCCAAGGCTACCCGGTTTCAGCAACTGACACTGACCAAGCGCCTGATGGGTAACCATCTGCCGCCTGTTTACTCCCTCTATATCAATGGCCGGCTGCAGTTCTCCTCCAGCGATGAGCATATCTATCACGCCTTTCTGGTACATCCGACTCTGGCTGCCAGTGCCCGTCACGACAAGGTGTTGATCATAGGCGGCGGTGATGGATTGGGCTTGAAACAGCTACTGAAATGGCAACCCAAGCAGGTCACTCTGGTGGATCTCGATGCCGAGATGGTCAAACTGTTCAAAGAACCCGGGGCTGAAGTACCGGAAGATCTCAGGACAGCATTGCTCGGCCTCAACGGCAACGCCTTTGCCGATCCCAGGGTGGAAATGGTTTTCGACGATGCCTTTAACGGTGTCGACCGCTTGCTGGCCCGCGGCGATAAGTACGATGCCATCATAGTGGATCTGCCTGATCCCTCACATCCGGATCTCAATAAGCTCTATTCAGACCTGTTTTATAAAAAACTCAGGGAACTTTTGAGCGCAGATGGGGCCATCAGTATACAGTCCACCTCGCCTTACCATGCGACCAAGGCCTTTATCTCTGTAGGCAAGACCCTGGCACTGGCGGGATTCAAGGTGAATCAGTATCACCACAATGTGCCCAGCTTTGGCGAATGGGGCTGGACCATAGGGACACTCAATGGCCAGGACGCCAAGAGCCGGCTGCAGCAGATGCAGCAACTGCCGGTAGAGGATGACTGGTTGACGCCCGGGCTTATTCGCGGAGCCTTCGAGTTTCCGAAACAGTTTTACACTAAGATGGACCAGGTTCAGCCCAACACCATAGGCTCGCTGCAGCTGTATTACTACCACCTGCAGGCATGGACAGATGAACAGGGTGTAGCAACCTTTTAAACAGGCAAAGATAACGCTTGACATATTATGTCTCGGTGTTATCTTTAAACGCAGACATAATATGTCAAAGAGGACAAATATGAATATTCACACTATTGCCAATCATTTAAATGGACTTGGCGACAACAGCTCTACTGGGTTCCAGTTTGACTGTTACCCCATTGAAGGGGATGTAGAAGTGTTGCAGGTCAATGTGGTTGGCCGTGAAGAGATCCCCGTATTTGTTTCGGTAACGGAAAACCAAATCCTCTGCATCAGTTATCTCTGGGGAGAGGATGAACTCAAGCAGGAACGCCGTGCCGAGATGTTTGAAACCATGTTGGAACTCAACATCCCTATGCCACTGTCTTCATTCGCCAAGATTGACGATAAGTATGTGGTTTACGGTGCACTCTCCCTGCAATCGAGCATGCTGGAAATAGAGCAGGAACTCTCTGTCCTGTCTGACAACTGTCTCGAAGTCATTGACGAACTGGTCGACTTTTTGAAATAAGGAGCCAAATCATGGGCATACTGAACAAAATTCTTACAGCATTCCGCGGTGGGGCCAACGAAGTCGGCCAAAGCATAGTGGATGCCAACTCAACCCGCATCTTCGAACAGGAGATCCGTGACGCCGAGAAACACCTCACCAAGGCCAAGCGTGAACTGACAGATGTGATGGCCAAAGAGATGCAAGCCAGCCGTGAAATCGATCGCATTAAGCGTGCTGTCGCCGAGCATGAAGGCTATGCCACTCAGGCACTGGAAAAAGGCAATGAAACTCTGGCACTGGAAGTGGCCGAGAAGATTGCCCAGCTGGAAATGGAACTGGCCGAGCAACAAACTGCCAACGACAGCTTCAGCGCCCATGCTGCCCGCCTGAAAGATCTGGTGAAGAAGACCGAACGTCAGTTGGCCGACTATCAGCGTCAGTTGAGCATGGTCAAGACCACTGAAAGCGTGCAAAAGGCCACGGCTTCCATTACCGACTCTTTCGCGTCAAGCAACTCCAAGCTGCTCAACGCCAAAGACTCACTGGAGCGTATCAAGGCACGTCAGCAACAGTTTGACGACCGCTTGAAGGCTGCCGAAAACCTGGAAGCCGAGAACAGCGACCAATCGCTGAAAGCCAAGCTGGCTGAAGCAGGTATCGGCGAGCAGAAGAGCAACGCCAGCGATGTGCTCGAGCGTTTGAAAGCTAAGAAAGGCTGATAACCTATGGGATTCTTTGGCAGCCTGTTTGGCAAAAAAGAAACTCCAGTGCGTCAGCTTAAGCACCCATCAGAGCTGCAAAAGGGCGATATGATCTCCCTTGATGACAGCTTTGCCCTGCCCGCGCATCTGCGCGGGCAGCAGCTTAGGGTCGAAGCCGTCAATACCTATGAGTATCAGCGCAGTCAGTCGACTGAATGGGTACTCAAGGGGCACAGCGGCGAAGCCATCTATCTGGGGCTGGATGAAGACGACGAAACCTGGCTGGCTTTCTCGCTGAAGATAAGCCGCGCTCAGGTCGATGCCTTATTCGATCTGGATGATTTCTCCGCGATCTTCGATGAGCCGGGGAAAGCAGAGCTGAGTACCAAGGCACTCACTGCCGAGACTGAGATGCTTGAGCAATGGCTCGGGAAACACTACCATCAGGTCAGTTTTGCTGAGTTTGGCTATTTCCACCGGGAAGATTACCGTGGACTCAGGCCGCCTCAGGATGCTGACGGTGCAACAGGTGATGCCTTCGAAAGCTATCAGTTGCTGGATGACGATGAGTCTCGCGCTCTGGATATCGAAGTCTATGAAGGCGGCGAAACCGACGTTGCGCTGACCCTTTACCGCCCCCTCAGCGATATTCGTGACTACTGGCCAGGAGAATAATGCGGCATGAGCAAGAACCACCCTTATCCGGAAAAATGGTTACAAAACCAAAAGGCTGCCAAGGCGACTCAGGTAGCTTTTGATCTGGATGAAAGGTTTCAATACTCCATCCGCAAGGCGGCCCTGGATACAGGTGTCAGCCCTTCAGATCAGATACGCATGATATTGGGTTTATCCGTGGCCAAGCGTCCCAAGCGGCCACGGTTAACCGTTTCGCTCAGCCCCACCGATTATGTCCAGCTCGCCGAAAAATACGGCCTGGCTCCGGATGCGCAATTGGAAATCAAAAAACGGGTATTGGAAGACCTGGTACAATTCGTAGACGAGCAATAAACAAGCGCGTTTACAGCTAACGGCAAGTCTTTTACCCTGAAAGGATACAAAGTTTCTCAATGGAAGAACCAATGCCGGATAAATCTCGCTGGTTCCTGAAACCGCCTGTTCAGGTCTCCCCTTTCGAATTGGCGATGATGATGTTGTCGCTGATCTCTGTGGTTGTGATCCTTATCATGACCTTTGTCCCTGTCGATCCTGAAACCCACAAGTTGTTGTTTTATATTGATACGGGTATCTGCTTTATCTTTATGAGTTATTTCCTGGTGGGTCTGTTCCGGGCAGAGAATAAACTCACCTATATCAAGTCTCACTGGGTCGACTTTGTCGCCAGTATTCCGGCGATTGAAGCACTGCGCTTTGCCCGTTTATTTCAGATCCTCAGGGTATTGAGGCTCATTCGCATGAGTCGCTCCCTGATAGGGCCACTGCTGAAGCAAAGGCGTCAGGCCACCATCGCCAGCTTGCTGGTATCCATGGTCACCATCATCACCATAGCCTCGGTATTGATGTTGCTGGTGGAAAGCGGCGCCGAAGGCGCCAATATTCAAACCGCCGAAAACGCCATCTGGTGGGCAATAGTGACCATTTCCACCGTAGGTTACGGTGACTTTTACCCTGTGACTACAGTGGGTCATGTGATAGGTGGGGTGGTCATCGTCTGCGGGGTCAGTTTCTTCGGGGTTATTTCCGGTTATATGGCATCACTATTTGTCGCTCCCGATGAGCAGGAGAGCCTGGAAAACCAAAGCAAGGTCATCAAGAGCGAGTTAGATTTGGTACTCGAACGCATGGAAGCCAACCAACAACAGATGCTGACGGAAATCGCCGACTTGAAACAGAAGCTGGCGCAGCAACAACGGGACTAATCAATCGACTAAAAAGGACGCCGAGGCGTCCTTTTTAGTGCTTACTCCCAGGCGATTCGTCCGGAACTCTTACCAGGCATCAGCGCCAGTAGGGTTGCTGCTGCAGTGCCATCTTGCGGGATTGTTCCATGGCAAAAATCAGACTCTGCTGTTTGTCTGCCAAAGCCTCGGCAAGCTCTGGCGCCAACTGCTCGGCCATGGCATAAGCGCCAAGACTGATGATCCCCTGACTCAAGTCCTGCCAGGGCGCGCGGAAACTATCGCGAGCCTTGGATGAGTAGAGACTGCCATAGGCCAGCCCCACCAGAATGCCTTCATCCAAGGGAGCTGCCAGCTTGAGATAATCATCACGGCTGAGTTCGTCTCCCGGCATGGCCGCCAGCAGTTTTTGCCAGGAAGCCTCCTGCAGACCGTCACAGGTTCCCTTCAAGCCCCCTGCCACGGCTATCTGCATCTCGCCACTGGCCAGCTCAAGCAACATATTCACCAGTTGCAACTGCAGCTGACCATAACGGCAATCCTGCCATAGCGCTTGCAAGCGGCTGCGGAAATCCATCTTTTGCAACTGTTGCACGGCTCGCTCGCGCACGCTCTCGGCATTGGCCAACTTACCAAGCAACAATTTATCCTGGGCCAGACGCGTGAGAGAGTTGGCTTCTGTTACAAAGGCGAGTTGCTGCTCCAGCCAGGAAAATCCCGCATCTGTCTGGCTGTTGCCCAGAGTAAACTGGCCCAGGGTCAAGCGCAGCAGGCGCACACAGGAGCGCAGACGCTGCCACAATAACGCTTGCCCTGCCGGGTCATCCAAACTCTCGGCAATCATGCCCTCCAACAGCTGCCAACGCTCCAGCGCCGTTTCCAGCACCACCAGGAGGGTAGCTTTGATATCACTGTCGCAGGGCAGGCTGATATATTGCAGCGCCTCCAACGCCAGCGGACTGGCCTGCTGCGCCAGACGATAACCTCGCTGCGCCTTGCTAGCCTTCCCAAGACGCATGGGCAGATTGGCAGCAACCTGCTGTGCCAACGGCAAGAGATCGGCCGCCCGGCCACGCTTGAGTTCAAACTCCAACTCACAAAGCGATTCGCTCTGGCCCCCGGCGGCGATAGTGCCGGTATCCAGAGCCAGTTCTATCAGGCTCTCCCCCTGAACCACCAACCAGCGGCAACGCTGAAAATCGGTATGAAACAGGCAGGTAAGCCGGGCCTGCAACGCATCGATGTCGGAATTCTCAGGCCAAATTTCGGCGGGAAATAGCGACAAAACCGGGCTATTGGCGTCTATATCGACATTGTATTCCGGCCGACTATGGATCCCACCGCTAACACGACCGGCCGTTTTTATAGTTTGCTCCCGCTTGCCATCACATCCGCGGACTCTAAGGCCCATATCCAGCTGACGCAGTGCCAGCTCGGGCGTATCATAATAGCCATTACTTAGCTGCTGGCACCCTTGGGATGTGGCGGCGGGTAAGGAGTTCAGAAATGTGGTCAGGCGACTGACTTCCGTGGCGGGGAAAAAGAGCTTAAGTTCTATCTCATTTTGTTGATTGTCGGCATCCATGGTGCACTACTGCTCATTTTGTCATCAAAAATTCATCATCTCGTCATTTCGAGGTCACAATGTCATATTGTTGTCACAAAAATGACCTAGGATTATCCTGTCGGGTGATATATAACCCGATAGAATAAGAACTGACGTGTTTTCTGTAAAAACACAGTTTCAATAAGCGGACGCTTGGGTTAACATTCGCCCGCTTTTCCAATAGTGGAATAACCTAAATAGGTAAACGGCTATGCCAGTAAACTCTATTTTAGGCGTGTTTGCAAAATCGCCGATAAAACCTCTGCAAGAGCATATAGACAAAGTATACGATTGCGCTTCGTTACTTGTGCCCTTCTTCGAAGCAACCATAGCTGAAGATTGGGACAATGCGGTCACTATTCGCAAGAAGATCAGCCAAGAGGAAAAAGAAGCTGACTCACTGAAACGCGAAATCCGCCTGACACTGCCAGGTGGTTTGTTTATGCCAGTAGAAAGGACTGACTTGCTGGAGCTCCTGACTCAACAGGACAAAATCGCCAATAAAGCCAAAGATATTTCAGGTCGAATCATCGGCCGCCAACTGCTTGTCCCTCAAACCATCCAAACCCCTTTCATCGCTTATTTGCAGCGCTGCCTGGATGCAGTCGCCCTGGCCAAAGAAGCGATCAACGAGCTCGATGATCTGCTGGAAGCAGGCTTCCGTGGCCGTGAAGTGGATTTGGTTGCCAAAATGATCAGTGAACTCGATGCCATCGAAGAAGACACTGATGATCTGCAAATTCAGGTGCGTCGACAGCTGTTCGCTATGGAAGCTGAACTGAATCCTATCGATGTCATGTTTCTCTATAAGATAATTGAGTGGGTTGGTGACCTGGCAGATCTTGCCGAACGTGTCGGTTCCCGCCTTGAGCTGATGCTGGCTCGCGTCTAACAAACAAAAGGTTATCAAGGTAACAACATGGTTGATGTATTAGTCACCTATGGCCCCTGGCTCATAGGTATCGCGGCTGTTTTCGGGTTTCTTATGGCCTGGGGCATTGGAGCCAACGACGTGGCGAATGCAATGGGTACGTCTGTTGGTTCAAACGCAATTACCATTAAGCAAGCGATCATTATCGCAATGATCTTTGAATTCGCCGGGGCCTATCTGGCCGGTGGCGAAGTCACCAGCACCATTCGCAATGGGATCATAGATTCCAGCTACTTTACCGAAGTGCCGGAACTCCTGGTCTACGGCATGATAGCTTCGCTACTGGCCGCAGGCATTTGGCTGGTCGCCGCATCAGCTCTGGGCTGGCCGGTTTCCACCACTCACTCTATCGTGGGTGCCATCATAGGTTTTGCCGCCGTGGGCGTGGGCACTGAAGCCGTTGCCTGGGGCAAAGTCGTTGGTATCGTTGGCTCTTGGGTCATCACCCCTGCGATTTCCGGCTTTATCGCCTTTATGATTTTCCAGAGCGTACAAAAACTGATTTTCAACACCGAAGATCCTCTGGGTAACGCCAAACGTTATGTGCCTTTCTACATGGCCTTTGCCGGCTTTGTAATGTCTTTGGTCACCATCACCAAAGGATTGAAACACGTTGGTCTCAAGTTCAGCACTGTCGAAGCCTATCTGCTGGCACTGGCGATTGCCATTCTGGTGGGTATCGCAGGTAAAATTGCCATCAGCCGCCTGAAAATGAGCAGCAAAAATGACCGCCAAACTCAATTTGGTAACGTGGAAAGAGTCTTCGCTATCCTGATGGTAGTGACTGCCTGTTGTATGGCTTTTGCCCATGGTTCCAATGACGTGGCCAACGCCATCGGCCCATTGGCCGCGGTAGTCTCTGTAGTCAGCAGTGGCGGAGAAATCGGCTCTAAGTCAGCTTTGGTTTGGTGGATTCTGCCTCTAGGCGCCGTCGGTATCGTTATGGGACTGGCCATATTCGGTAAGCGCGTAATGACCACCATAGGCAAAAATATTACTCACCTGACCCCAAGTCGCGGCTTTGCCGCCGAGCTGGCTGCTGCGTCAACCGTGGTTATCGCCTCGGGTACAGGTTTGCCTATCTCCACCACTCAAACTCTGGTGGGTGCGGTACTGGGTGTGGGCATGGCCAGGGGTATTGCCGCCATCAATATCGGTGTGGTTCGCAACATTGTGGTCTCTTGGGTCGTCACCCTGCCAGCCGGTGCCGGCTTGTCTATTCTGTTCTTCTTCACCATTAAAGGTGTGTTCGGCTAACAGAAATAGCTGTAGAAATCACGGTAAATATCATGATTATAAGAGGGAAGTCGAATGACTTCCCTCTTGCATTGGCGCCCTCAAATCCCTAGCATGTGGGCAGTATTTTGCGACAGAGAATGACTAAGTGTTAAGACTCCTGACTCTCATAGGGATGATGCTCCTGTCTCCCACCCTATTGGCCCAAGGCCAGACGCGCTATATTTCGGACGATGTCTTCATCTACATTCATGGTGGACCCGGCACTCAATACCGGATCCTGGGTAGTGTCGAAGCCGGTCAGCAGATAAGCGTGTTGCCTGAGCGCCAAGGCGATTACACCAAGATTATCGACCATAAGGATCGTGAAGGCTGGGTATTGACCAGCATGATCTCCAAGGACAAGTCGCTGCGTTTTCGCGTCTCAGAACTGGAAAGCCAGTTGGCCGAAGCCAAAGGCCAGCTCACAGGACTTCAGAGCGAAAATGGTGACTTCAAGGGCGAGCTTGGCAGCCTCAAGTCTCAGCTGAGCAAGGCTCAGGCGGAACTGGCTGAAGCCAGCACAGAACGCGATGAAGCCATAGCCAAGCTCAAGTCGATGAAAGACAATGAACGTTTCCGTATGTGGCAGGAAGGCGGGCTCATCGCCGCCCTGGGTTTGATCCTCGGGGTCATTCTGGTTTACATGCCAAGACCACAGCGACGCAAGAAAGATCGTTGGATGTAATAGCATTTTTCCCTTCTCAAAGGCCAGTGTTTAAAACCACTGGCCTTTTGTTTATGTGACTTTACAGCTGGGCTACGTAAAGCCAATTAAACAATTTTCACATTCCCGCCAAGATTGGTGTCACAGATCACATTTTGATTGTATAATCGGCGCGCGCAAGCGCCAATATTGTATACAAAAATAATAAAGCGTCTTTTGCGTCAGACATATTCCAGGTAATTCGAGCAGTCCTTAACTGCCCCCCAACCGGCTTAGATGGAAGCGATAACTATGTTCAAAGCGAGTGAAGTTCTGGCAGGCCACTATGATAGCGCCAATCTCGACGAACTCTTTAAAGCCATCAGTGACAACTATATTGTCGACGAAGAGCAATATCTGTCCGATCTGATCAAGCTAGTCCCGTCGAGTGACGAAACCATAGAGCGTGTGACCCGTCGCGCCCACGACTTGGTCAGCAAGGTTCGTCAATATGACAAAAAAGGTCTGATGGTAGGTATAGACGCTTTTTTACAGCAATACAGCCTTGAGACTCAGGAAGGCATCATACTCATGTGCCTGGCCGAAGCCCTGCTGCGGATCCCGGATCCGGAAACGGCCGATGCCCTGATTGAAGACAAGCTATCAGGTGCCAAATGGGACGAGCATCTGTCAAAGAGTGATTCTGTATTGGTCAACGCCTCGACATGGGGCCTGATGCTGACGGGCAAAATCGTCAAACTGGATCGCAACCTGGATGGCAGTCCAAGCAACTTATTGAAGCGCTTGGTTAATCGCTTGGGTGAGCCGGTGATCCGTCAAGCCATGTATGCCGCCATGAAGATCATGGGCAAGCAGTTCGTACTCGGCCGCACAGTTAAAGAAGCGCTGAAAAACAGTGAAGACAAGCGCAAGCAGGGCTATACCCACTCTTACGACATGCTGGGTGAAGCCGCACTGACCCAGAGAGACGCCCAGAAATACTTCCAGGATTACTCCCACGCCATCAGCGAATTGGGAGCCCAGCAGTACGATGAATCCCAGGCGCCCAGACCGACGATTTCCATCAAACTGTCGGCGCTGCATCCCCGCTATGAAGTGGCCAATGAAGACAGAGTCATGTCCGAGTTGTATGCCACAGTGATCAAGCTGATTGAGCAAGCTCGCAGCCTGAATGTCGGTATCTCTATCGATGCCGAAGAGGTAGACCGTCTCGAGTTGTCGCTCAAGTTGTTCCGCAAGCTATACAACTCAGAAGCCGCCAAGGGCTGGGGCCTTTTGGGCATAGTGGTGCAGGCTTACTCCAAACGGGCACTGCCTGTGCTCCTGTGGCTGACCAAGCTTGCCAAAGAGCAAGGCGATGAAATCCCGCTGCGACTGGTGAAAGGCGCTTATTGGGACAGCGAACTCAAGTGGGCTCAGCAGGCAGGTGAAGCCGGTTACCCTCTCTACACCCGCAAGGTGGGGACGGATCTCTCCTATTTGGCCTGTGCCCGTTTCCTGCTGTCGGACAAGACCCGTGGTGCCATCTATCCACAATTTGCCAGCCATAACGCCCAGACGGTCGCTGCCATCAGCGATATGGCCGGCGATCGTGAGTTTGAATTCCAGCGTCTTCATGGCATGGGACAGGAACTGTACGACACTATTTTGGCGGAAAGCCGAGCTCGCACCGTCCGAATTTATGCCCCGATAGGTGCCCATAAAGATCTGCTGCCCTATCTGGTGCGCCGTCTGCTGGAAAACGGTGCCAACACTTCATTTGTGCATAAGCTGGTGGATCCCAAAACGCCTATCGATTCACTGATCACCCACCCTCTGGTGACAGTCAAACAATACAAAACCCTGGCCAATAACAAGATAGTGAAGCCTGCCGACATCTTTGGCAGTGAACGCAAAAACTCCAAGGGACTCAATATGAACATTCTCTCTGAAGCCGAACCCTTCTTCGCAGCACTGGATCAGTTCAAGACTCATCAATGGCATGGCGGCCCGCTGATCAATGGTGAAACCCTGAGCGGCGAGTCAAAGGCGGTTGTCAGCCCCTATGACACGACACAAACCGTCGGTCAGGTGGTTTTTGCCGACAACCAAGCCGTCGAGCAGGCCATAAGTTCAGCCGTCGCCGCCTTCCCAGCCTGGTGTCGCACACCGGTGGAAAAGCGCGCCAGCGCGCTGCAAAAACTGGCCGACCTGCTGGAAGAAAATCGCGAAGAGCTGATCGTGCTCTGTACCCGCGAAGCAGGCAAGAGTCTGCAGGACGGCATAGATGAAGTCCGTGAAGCCATCGACTTCTGCCGCTACTATGCGGTGCAGGCCAAGAAGATGATGAGCAAGCCCGAACTGCTCCCTGGACCAACCGGTGAATTGAACGAGCTGTTTGTTCAAGGCCGCGGTGTCTTTGTCTGTATCAGCCCCTGGAACTTCCCATTGGCGATTTTCCTCGGTCAGGTGACTGCTGCCCTGGCTGCCGGCAACACAGTTATCGCCAAACCTGCCGAGCAAACCTGCCTGGTGGGTTACCGCGCCGTACAACTGGCCCATGAAGCCGGGATCCCCAAAGAAGCGCTGCAATTCCTGCCGGGCACAGGCGCCAGTGTCGGCGCTGCACTGACCAGCGACGAACGTATCGGCGGCGTATGCTTCACAGGTTCGACCGGCACGGCCAAGGTGATCAACCGTGCTCTGGCTGCCCGCGAAGGCGCCATCATTCCGCTTATCGCCGAAACCGGTGGTCAAAATGCCATGGTGGTAGACTCCACCTCCCAGCCGGAGCAAGTGGTCAACGATGTGGTTGCCTCTTCCTTTACCAGCGCTGGCCAGCGCTGCTCGGCGCTGCGGGTACTCTATCTGCAGGAAGATATCGCCGATCGGGTACTGGAGATCCTCAAGGGTGCCATGGATGAACTCAGTATTGGCTATCCTGGTTCAGTGAAGACAGATGTCGGCCCTGTGATCGATGCCACAGCCAAGGCCAATCTCAATGCCCATATCGAGCATATCAAACAGGTAGGCAAGCTTATCAAACAGGTGGAGCTGCCCGCTGACTGCAAAGATGGCCATTTCGTTGCTCCAACCGCGGTTGAAATCGATTCCATCAAGGTGCTGGAGAAAGAACATTTCGGCCCGATACTGCACGTTATCCGTTTCAAAGCCTCAGAGCTGGACAAGGTGATTGCCGATATCAACAGCACAGGCTTTGGTCTGACTCTGGGGATCCACAGCCGCAATGAAGGCCACGCCCTGAGCGTTGCCGACCGAGTCAATGTAGGTAACGTCTATATCAACCGTAACCAGATTGGCGCTGTGGTGGGTGTACAGCCCTTCGGTGGTCAGGGGCTTTCCGGCACAGGCCCCAAGGCTGGCGGGCCACACTACCTGACCCGCTTTATGACGGAAAAGACCCGTACCAACAACATCACAGCCATAGGTGGCAATGCCACTCTGCTGTCACTGGGTGATGCGGAATAATCTCCACCCATGAAAAAAGCCAGGAATAGTTTCCTGGCTTTTTATTACCTGCTCGCGGCAAACAAACTCACGCTATCAGCTCTTGGCTTCCTCGGGACAAAAGTTGTCCATCACCAGAGCGCAGGCTGCATCGCCGGTAATATTCAGCGATGTACGTATCATGTCAAATACCCGGTCGAGGGCAAACAGCAGTGGCAGTCCATCAATAGGGATCTTGGCCGCCAGTAATACGGCCACCACCAGGAAAGAAGGTCCCGGCACCCCGGCCTGGCCAATAGCGCCCAAGGTAGAGGTGAAGATGATAGCCGCATAGGCGGCAAGGCTCAGATCAATGTTATACATTTGGGCAAAAAACATGGCGACCAAACCATAATAGATGGCGTTGCCGCTCATATTGATGGTGGCGCCCAACGGCAATACGAAAGAAGCCGTGGCTTTTGAGACTTTCAACTCCTGCTCACAGGTTTCCATATTCACCGGCAAGGTTGCCATGGAGGAAGCTGTGGACAGCGCCATGACCTGGGGCTTTTTCATTGCACTGATAAAGCGTGCCGCCGACACCTTGGAAAACAGTTGCACCACCAAGGGGAAGAAGATGAAACCATAAATCAAAATTGCCCCAACGAAGACGATGAACAGTTTAAATACCACCTCCAGGGCTTCAAAACCAAAGGTGCCGACTGAGTCAGCCATCAGACCGAATACGCCTATGGGGGCCACCAGCATCACACAGTTGATCATCCATACCATGGCCTCCGTGATGGCGTTGAGCGCGCCGAGGATCGGCTTGGCACCATCGCCCTTGACCTTGGTCAGTGCTATGCCGAAGAAGATACTGAACACCAGGATCTGCAGAATATTGCCGCCTGTCAGCGACTCAAACACATTGGTCGGTATCATGCCGATGAAGGTATCCATCACCCCGGGGAGATCGCCCTGCTCCTTGGTGACCTCCATCAGATCCGTCATACTGTGAGCGGTAAAATCAACACCCTTGCCCGGTTCAAAAAGGTTTCCCAGCGCCAATGCCATCGCCACGGCAATGCCCGAAGTCACAATAAAGAAGCCGAATGTTCCGAGACCGATTTTCCCCGCCGATGGCGTATCCCCCAGGCTGGCGGCACCGGAGATGATGGCCACCAATACCAGAGGAATGACCAGCATCTTGATTAGATGGATAAAAATAGTCCCCAGTGGAGCAAACATGCTGGCATCTTTGCCCAACCACCAGCCGACAGCCGCCCCCAAAAACATGGCAATCACGACTTGCACGCCGATATTGCCAATCCAGTGTTTGTTATTCATTGTTATGTCCCCGCCGCACAAGGGCGTCATCTTGTCAAAATCAAAGCGGGCAAAGGTACCACATTCAAGCCAATCGCTTCCGTGAGTTTTCTCGACTCAGGCTCAACAATTAGTCAAAAATGGCAAAAGATGCAAAGAGAATTGGAAAAATTCAATTCTCTTTGCCTAGAAATGAGGAAAGTTTAAAAAAACTTGGATTTTAGCGGCCAGAAGTAGAGATATTTCAAAGCCTACAGCTGAGTAGAAACTGCCAAGGCTGCCGCTGCGGCCAATGCCACCAGCACTATCCAGACCATTGCATTGCCGCTCCCCGGCTCTTGGTCGGCCAATTCCAGTTCCGGATGCCCCTGCAAATAGTCTTCCACCTTCCTCTTTGCCTCTTTTAGGCTCAAGTTCTCACGTTCACGCAGGTGTTTAATTGCAAGAATCTTTTGCTTGTCTTCCAGCAAACTGATCACTTCCAAATCCAAGGAGCTTTCTTTGGTAGGGTTCATAGTATCTTCCTGATTGAGGGTGGACATCATTGTCACGACTTTCCTAATACAGATAACTTTAGCCATAAAAAGGTGTTGAGCCAAGTAGTAACTTGTTCTCTTTTTTAGCTATTAATGTTTTCCTACGGGATAAAAGCCTGGCTCCTACAAGGCAAAAAACATCAAAGCGCATTGATTGCGCTGCAACCGCATGTTTGTGCCTCAATTGCGGCCAATATGGGAGATTTATTCCCATAACCGCTTCAGAAAAAAAACCACTACAGCACGGGGATTTTCACAGTAACCCGCTATTTATTAACGGCAACACCCGATTATTAACAAAGTTTAATTCCCTCCTCATCTTGGCCTCATCTGCAGTTGTTTATTCTGCCGCCGTTTTTGAAATCCATGACCCTAAGGAGAACAGAATGCAAAGAAGCATATGGCTGGTTCCTCTCGTTGCCGGACTGAGCGCCTGTGGCGGTTCAGACTCCAATGAGCCGAACAATCCCGATCCCCAACCGCCGGTTTCCACTTTGGCCAAGACTATCCAAGGTACCCTGCAAAAGGTCGATACGGATAAGCTCTGGGTCAATGGTGTAGCAATCCCGGCGGCCCGGGCCAGTGTTGAAATCAATGAAACCAAGGCCAGTGTCGCCGAGCTGAAACCCGGTATGCAGCTCAACATCAACACAGATGGCAGCAGTGCCACCAGCGTGGATTATGACCCTGTGCTGGTTTCCCCGGTGAGCGCTATTGATGGCGAGCAGGCTGTTGTGGCCGGCTACCGGGTGACAGGGCTGGACATAAGTAAAATTAAGGCCGGCGACATAGTTGAGATCAGTGGTTATAACCTGAGTGATAACCAGTTCAAGGCCACCTATTTTGCTATCGACAATGACAGGCAAGAGATGGAAGTTGAAGGCCGGGTAAGCAAGCTGGACACCCATCTGAAGCAGTTCTATATCGGTAGCATGCAGGTGGACTATGGTGCCAATGCCGTGCAGGTAGAAGGCACACTGGCCAATGGTTCCTGGGTAGAAGTTGAAGGTCAATATCAGGGTGAAGTATTACTGGCTTCTGAAGTGGAAGTCGAACGCGCCCCGGATTTGGACAACGGCACTGAGGTGGAACTCGAAGGTCAGGTTACCTGGGTCAACGAGTTGCAAACCCGCTTTACCCTGAACCAAAAATGGCAAGTGACACTGGATGGCAAGACTCTCTTTGAAGATGGCACTGTTGCCGATCTCAAACCCGGTGCCTTGGTCGATGTGGAAGGCCTGTGGCAAGACGATACTCAAGAGCTGAAGGCCACCGAAATTGAATTTGAGAAACAGAGTCAGCCTCCTGTAATTGCGGGCCACGGCTTCGAGGTTGAAGGCAAGGCAGTGTATGAGGCCGGTGTATTCAGCATCAACGGCATAGTGTTGACACTGACGCCTCAGACCCGCTTTGAAGATGGTTTGAACCAAGCCAGCATCAACGGCACCTGGGTACAGGTTGAAGGATCAGAGCAAAATGGCCAATTCCTGGTAATGGAAATTGAACCTGAGGTGCAGGAAGCGGACATAGAGCTCAAGGGCTTGGTCAATGATGACGGCCAAGGCGCCAGCCTCTGGGGTTATAAGGCCAGCGACGACAGCCTCAAGCCCCATATCGGCAAGAGGGTCGACCTGGAATGCCGCTTAAGTGGCGAACTGCTGAGCCAGTGCCGCCTGGATGATTGATAGCGCAAGACTTTGCTAACCCAAGGTTTTGGGCAGAAGAGTGCCGGCTTACTGCCGGCACTCTTGTTTCTATTTTTGTAGATGGCTTTATCGCAAAGGCCTGAAGCCTGCGTAACTCAACTTGCCTTGTTGGTTTAACGGGTCACCAAGAGGTTTTAGTTTGGCGTCGGAGCGGCTCTTACAGCCACAGCCGCCACAACCGCCTTTCGCTTCCGCTTCATGGCCATGATCATCACCATGACAAGCTGCGCCGGTTTCATTATGACCATGGCAACCACAGCCGCCACCACAACCTCCTTTGGCTTGATGTTTGAGTGACGGACGTCCAGCCGCGGCATTGGTCAGCCGTAACTGAATATCGCTGGCCGCAACCAGCAAAGCGGCGATATCGCTGTTCTCTTTAGCGGGCCGACAAACGCTGATGCCGCCATCGAGCAGCTTACCCAACATTCGCTCGCCGATTTGATCCACCAACACAATGCGGCCACCTTTGTCCTTGATAAGTTGCAGCATCGCCTTTTTGGCGGCGCAGTTACCGCCTGCGGCTGCCGGGTTATCCAGGGTAAAACAGTGGTTATGGTGGTTATCATAAAAGGCCAGTTCTTTGGCCTTGGTAAAATGCCCGGCCAAGCGGCCCCGGCTCAAGGGTATCACTATCATCTCTGCTCCTCAGTGTGGGGCAACTCCAGCATCTGTCCCTCTATCAGGGCCTTGGCCAGCTTATGGCGTGCCTGCTTAATCAAGTTGCCAAAGGTCTGTCTGGATATCCCCATCTGCTCGGCGGCCTCTTGTTGCGCCAGACCGCGAAAGTCGGCTAGCGCCAGGGCCTCAAACTCATCGGCTGCCAAGGCGACCGCCTCCAGGGCTGAGGCCGGAATGCCGTTGGGTTTGTAGAAGCGGCAGGGCGTGCCATGCTGCAGGCGACGGCATTTTCTGGGTCTGGGCATGGGAGTATCCTTATTGGTTATTGGCATATGCCAATAACTCTATTCTGACTTTGAACCCTTATGGGATCTGTGATCCAGGCGAGAATTTAGCGCTTTCAAAGAAAAAGGGATGCCGATGCATCCCTTTGAATAAGCTAACTTGAGCCTCTTTTTGAGTATCTTCTTGAGTCTTTTTTTGAACCTCTGCGGCTCAATGTAACCTCTGATACAGGGCGCTGTAGGCGGTCGACTCCTGCAGCAGTTGCTCATGGCTGCCACTGGACACTATCTTGCCTTCATCCAACAGGTGAATGGCATCCATCTGCGCCATACCGGTTAAGCGATGGCTTATCATCACCAGCGTCTTATCTTTGGCAAACTGCAGCAGCAACTTGAGGATCTCCTGCTCGGTACGCCGATCAAGCCCCTCTGTGGGCTCATCAAGCAGCAGCAATGGCGCATCCCGCAGCAATGCACGAGCCACGCCGATCCGGCGCTGCTCACCACCGGATAGCTGACGCCCGCCCTCACCTATCCAGGCATTGAGCCCCTCGCCCTCAAGCAGCCCCTCCAGCCCAACCTGGCGCAGCACCTCGGCTAGCGTGTCATCAGTGACTTTTTCCGGCAAGGCCAGCTGCAGGTTATCTCTGAGACTGGCGCTGAGCAATTGTACCCGCTGACTGACCACTGTCATGGAAGCCCGCAAGGTCTTTTCATCCAAGGAGGCCACAGGCACGCCGCCCAGCAGTATCTCCCCCTGCTGCGGCTGCCACTGACGGGTTATCAAGGCCAGCAGGCTGGACTTACCCGAGCCGGTTTTCCCAAGGAGCGCCACCTTGCTGCCCGCCGAGACCTGCAGCGACAAGCCCTGCAGCACTGGCTGGGTATCTGTGTAACCGAAATGCACATCTTTGATGATAAGGGCGCCGCTCTCGGGCATGGCTGCCGAGACGGCAGGGAATTCAATGTCAGAGCGCTGCTCTGTCAGCTCGGACACCCGCTTGGCGGCCAAGAGCACAGAAGACAGATGTTGAAAGGCGCCGGCCAGCGGCATCATCATCTCGATACAGGCCAGAGTGGCAAACAAAACCATGGCCAGCAAAGGCCCGGGAGGCACGGCCGGCCCAACACCAGCGGCGGCAAACCAAAGCAACAGCAACACCAACAAGCCGTGACAGAGGATCAACATGGCCTGGCTCAGGCCGGTGATCGCCGCCATCGCCTTCTGACTGGCAAACCAGCTCTGCTCGGCGCGGTCGAGTTCCGCCCGAAAGCTTTCAGCAGCGCCGTCTTTGGCATCGGAAAACAAACTCAGCTCTGCCTGGCCGGACAACCACTCCAGCAGCCGTACCCGGTAGCTGCGCCGCGCTTCAATCAACTCGCGCCCGGGCTGCCTGCCAAGCAGATAAAACACACTCGGCAACAACAACCAACTGAGCAAGAGGCCAGTACAAAGCAGGATGGCCAAGTTGAGATCAAACCAACCGATAAAGGTGGTCAATGCCAACAACATCAGCAAGAAGGCAGTCAGCGGCGTCAACAACCTCAGATACAGGTGATCTAGCGTGTCGATATCGGCCACCAAACGGTTGAGCAGATCGCCGCGGCGCATCCCGGATAGATTGCGTTCACTCAAAGGCAGCAAAGAGCGCCAGGCCCACAGCCTGAGATCGGTCAGGATCCTGAAAGTGGCCTCATGGGTAGCCAGCCTTTCACCGTAGCGGCTTGCCGTGCGGGCAATGGAGAGGAAACGCACCCCGCCCGCCGGAGTAAAGTAGTTGAAGGTTTCCGCCGTTGCCAGAGCCAGACCGGCCACTGCCGTAGCAGATAAGAACCAGCCGGAGAGCGACAACAGGCCAATACCGGCCATTAGGGTCGTTACTGTCAGCAGCAGGCCGACAAACATCATCAACGACTGGCGGCGGAACAGCCGGATAAAGGGCAGTAACAGCTTCATCTCAGCGCTCCTCCCCTGACTCTGGTTTTGACTCAGACGCGGGTTTTGAGTCTGCCCCGGCTTCCGCCTCAGTGGCCGCGGCAATCGGCGGCGCCGATGCCTTTGACGTATCATCGAGGGAGACCGCCAGCGGCAGCTCATCCAACATCTGTGCCAGTAAGCCCGGCTGCGCTTTGAGCTCGGCAAAGGTGCCCTGCTGCACCAGTTTTCCCTGATCCAGCACCAGGACTCTGTCCATCCGATCCAGTTGATCCAATCTGTGGGTCACCATCATGCAGCTCTTGCCTGCCATCGCCTGCCACAGCGCACTAAGCACCAGTTGTTCACTCTGGCTATCGAGGCTGGCGCTGGGCTCATCGAGCATAAACAGCTGCGCCTGACGCCCAAGGGCACGGGCCAAAGCCAGCCGCTGCGCTTGCCCCACAGACAGGCCTCCGCTGTATTCATCCAATTGATGCGCCAGCCCATCCGGCAAGGCGCGAACATAGTCGGCCACCTTGGCCTGTTGCAGATAATCCCACAATTGCGCCTCGGTCAGCTCGGGCTGGCCGAGGCGCAGATTATCGGCGATGGTGCCGTGGAACAGCTGAGGATTCTGGCCAAGCCAGGCGATACGGCTGCGCCAGGCGGCAGGATCCAGCTCGGCCAGTTCAATACCATTGAGCTTTAAGCTGCCCTCATAGGGCAGAAACCCCAGCAGAGCGTTGAGCAGGCTGGTTTTACCGGCGCCACTCGGGCCCACCAAGGCCAACTTCTCGCCCGCCGCTAAGCTAAAACTCAGCGGCCCCAGTAAAGGCACGCCGTCTATGCTCAACACCTTGAGATCCCTGGCCTGCAGTTCAATGCTCTCACCGGAGAGGGGCTGTTCGCCACGCTTGAGTGGCTCAGGCAATTCCAGCAGTGCCATCAAGGATTCGGCGGCGCCTACCGCCTGGGCCTTGGCATGGTAGTGAGTGCCCATGTCGCGCAGCGGCTGATAAAACTCTGGTGCCAAAATCAGTACAAACATCCCGGTAAACAGGCTGATACCCATGCCGTAATGGCCAAAGTCCAGGTGCCCCAGATAACTGAAGCCGAAATACACCGCCAAAATGGCGATGGATACCGCGGCGAAAAACTCCAGCACGGCGGAGCTGAGAAACGCCATTCTGAGCACTGCCATGGTACGCTCACGAAAGTCTTCCGAGGCCTTGCCTATGGCGCGCTGCTCCGCTTCAGCGCGATAGAAAAGCTTGAGTGTCGGCAAAGCCTTGAGGCGATCCATAAAGTGGCCGCTCAATTGCTGCAATGCACTGAAATGCTTGCGGTTGGCATCGGCGGCGCCCATGCCGACCAAAACCATAAACAGTGGAATAAGGGGAGCAGTGCCGAGCAAAATCAGGCCACCGGCCCAGTTGATGGGGAAAACACATACCAAGATGATCAGCGGAATAAAGGCCGCCAGGCTCATCTGCGGCAGGTAACGGCCGTAGAAATCCTGCAAGTCTTCTATCTGTTCCAGCACTATACTGGCCCAGCTGCCGACAGGCTTGCCATTGACAAAGGCCGGCCCCAGACGCTCAAGCTTATTGAGCACGGCGGCACGCATCTGCTCTCTAAGGCGTCTGCCAGCCTCAAAGCTGACTCGCTCCCTGAGCCAAGCGATAACCGCTCGCAGCAACACCAGAGTGGCAAAGGCCAACATATGCGGAATAAATGCCTGCCTCTCTAGCTCGTTGATGATTAGCCCCTGCAACACAGTGGCCAGCACCCAGGCCTGGCCCACCAGCGCCAAGCCGTTGAGCACGCCCAACAACACAGAGAGTTTAAGGAAGGGGCCACAGGCAGATTGCTGCGCTTTGAGCCAGCGACCGAGTTGTTTCTCTAAGGATTTGTCCATGGGATCCTACTGCAAAATCAGCTAATGACTCTATTGCTGCCAAAGCCGCAAGGCAATAGCTTGACCTAAGGCGAATCGTTCGGTAGGAAAGCAGTATCGCAGGCATTGCCAAGGGAAGAAACCCGCCGCCAAGGAACTGTTACCGGACTCACAAAATTTGCGCCAGATCAAATAATCGTATCTTACGCCGAACGGATTAAGCCCAGGTTAACGCCATCCCCACAATCTACTTAACGCTAGATCTACTAATGCTAGAGGTTCACTTCGATGGCACAGCTACCGCAGTGAGCACACGGTGCATACTCACGGGGTAATACCAGCTCAATCGAGACTACCGACCAGAGATGGAGTGCCCTCAACGGCTGTGACCAAAACGCACCAGCACATGCCACAGCAACTTGAGCTGCTGCTTGAGCTCGGTTTCATTGCCATGCATGCGCCACTGCTGCGGATCTTTATGCAGTGCCAGCGCCGCCTCCCCTATCAGACGGGCATCGAGCAGGCCATCCGGTGCCACCAAGGAGGCGAGCTTGGGCATGGCGGCACCGCGAAAATCTGGCGGCACCTCATCAACCGGCATTTGATAGCCCTGATGCCAACACAGCTGCAGTCGGTACTTGTCACACAAGCGCTGAATCAGAATCTCCATCTCTGTGCCTTTGAATGCCGGGTCGGCCACCAAGTGAGTCAGGTCTTCACCTATCACCAGCTCACCATGGCATTGAGCCTCAATGTAATGATCCAGGTCACCGCTCATGGGGCGCTCAAACCTGGCTGCCACCCCCAAAGGCAAGGCATCAACTAGATAATCGACCAAGGCCGCCGGGCGCAACTGACCTACGCCCAATGCCGAACTACGTTCAAAGCACTCATTGAACAGTGCGGCAAAAATATCTTCAAAGCAGGCCGCAGTGCCTTTTTCCCTGGGCTCACGGCAGGAGTCCAGATAGCTGAATGTGCAGCGGTGCAACAACGCAGGTGATGACAACAGATAACAACTGCCGAAACGGGCCGAGGGGCCGTTTTGGTGCATGCCCAGATCCAGGGCGCCGTATTTGGGGCGCCCTCTGGCGCCACGATAACAGTCGCCGAACAGCTGGTTTTCCCAATGATCTCGCGGACCACCAACCTGAGGTGAGAGTTTGCCGTTGGATACACGAGTTTCAAACTGGGTCTTGTAAATACCGTCGGCCAGCATACCAGCCAACACGGGCCAACCGCGGGAGTCGATTCTGTCCGGGTGGAAATGAAAGGCGATACGGCCATGTTGAGCCAGCATATTCAACCCGAGCGCAAGCCGTGCCGTGTCGATGGCGGACATCGACTGCACATTCTTGATCACGCTCAGGGCATACTCCCTGCGATGCAGGGCCTGTGCCTGTATATGCTCTATTGCCCCCATACACCTCACCGAGTTGAGGCCTGAATTTGGCTCTTGCTTTTCCAAGATAGGTTAAGCGGCTGCTTTGCAACAGTAAAAGTTAAGACAAGCGTAAAATAAAAGGGTTCAAGTTGGCTGCAATTAGCACTTTAGCCGCAAATGCTGTAAGCTTGCCGCCTTCGCCGCAACGCTGTGCACTGCGGCTCCCATATCTCAGCTCCGCGCTGTCAATTGAGAAGATTGCATGAGTTTTGCCTCCCTGGGCCTGTCGGCCCCGATTTTGAACGCTGTCGCCGAACAAGGTTACTCCACTCCATCCCCCATTCAAGCCCAGGCCATTCCCGCAGTATTGCAGGGCCGGGATGTGATGGCTGCCGCCCAGACAGGGACAGGCAAAACCGCCGGCTTCACCTTGCCTTTGCTGGAGCGTCTCAATGGTGGCATTCGTCCGCGGGGCAACCATATCCGCGCTTTGGTGCTGACACCCACCCGTGAGCTGGCCGCTCAGGTGGCCGAAAGCGTCAGTCTCTATGGCAAGCATCTGGATCTGCGTAGCTCAGTGGTCTTTGGCGGTGTTTCCATTAACCCACAGATGCAGACCTTGAGAAAAGGGGTCGATATCCTGGTGGCCACACCTGGACGCCTGTTGGATCTGTACCAACAAAATGCCGTCAAATTCGGCCAGTTGGAAGTGCTGGTGCTGGACGAGGCCGACCGCATGCTGGATATGGGCTTTATTCACGACATCAAAAAAATTCTGGCTTTGCTGCCGGCCAAGCGACAAAACCTGATGTTCAGTGCCACCTTCTCTGACGACATTCGCCGCCTGGCAAAGGGCTTGGTGCACGATCCCGCCGAGATCTCAGTGGCTCCGGCCAATAGCACCGCCGAGCGGGTGAGCCAGAAGTTGCACCCGGTAGACAAGTCAAAGAAATCGGCGCTGCTGACCTCGCTTATCAAAGAGTACAAGTGGCAACAGGTACTGGTGTTTACCCGCACCAAACACGGTGCCAACCGTCTGGCCAAGCACCTGGATAGCAAAGGGATTGGCGCGGCCGCCATCCACGGCAACAAGAGCCAGGGTGCCAGGACCAAGGCACTGGCCGATTTCAAGAGTGGCAAGGTTAAGGTGTTGGTTGCCACAGATATTGCCGCCCGCGGCCTGGATATAGATCAGTTGCCGCAAGTGGTTAACTTCGATCTGCCCAATGTGGCCGAAGACTATGTACACCGCATCGGCCGTACCGGCCGCGCCGGTGCCAGTGGTCAGGCAGTGTCTCTGGTAAGTGCGGAAGAATTCAAGCAGCTCAAAGACATAGAGCAGCTGATCGGCAAGACTATCGAGCGTGAAATCGTCAATGGCTTCGAACCTCAGGAAGCCTTGCCGGAATCGCGGCTCAACCCGAACAAGATAGGCCCGAAAAAGCCCAAGAAGCCGAAAAAGCCCAAAGAGGGACATCAGGATGGCCAGCGCAGCGGCAACCTGGACAAAGGTAATGGCAACAAGCCGGCCAATGCTGAAAACCGCCATCGTCGTCCGGCCCAGGGCGCCAAGACCGAGGGTTCAAGTGCCAGACGTAAGCCCACAAACGCCAAGCCTCAGGGCGGTCGCTCTCAGGAGAGTAAGCCGCAAGGCGCCGGCAAGGGCAATAACAGCTCAGGTCAGCAGCGCAATAACCAGGGCCGAACATCACAGCAACGCGACTCACAAGCGCGCGGCTCCCGGCAAAGAAATGAGCGCTAAGCTCAATCAAGCCTGAGATTGAAAGCCCACCCGAGTGGGCTTTTTCAATGCTGCTAGATTAGTCTGCCTAAAAACCATCCCCGCCTGTTACAATACCCCTTTACCATTTTTGCTCCATTTGCGAGCCCATAGGACACAGCTTGAGTGATTTACCCTTTTCCAGCCTGCCGTTGAAACCCGCCCTGCTGGCCACCCTGAACGATCTTGGTTTCACTGCCATGACCCAGGTTCAAGCCGCCAGCCTACCGGCCATTATTGAGGGCCGCGACGTGTTGGCTCAGGCGAAAACCGGCTCGGGCAAAACGGCGGCCTTCGGTCTTGGGCTGTTGAATCGACTCAATGTGAAACGTTTTCGGGTGCAGTCCCTGGTGCTCTGCCCTACCCGGGAGCTGGCCGATCAAGTGGCCAAGGAGCTGCGCCGTTTTGCCCGCGGCATTCACAACATCAAGATCCTGACCCTGTGTGGTGGTGTGCCTGTGGGGCCACAGATAGGCTCGTTGGAACATGGCGCGCACATTATAGTTGGCACCCCGGGGCGAGTACTGGACCACCTGCAGAAGGGGCGTCTGGATCTGGGCGAATTGCAGCAACTTGTGTTGGATGAAGCCGACCGCATGCTGGAGATGGGCTTTGGCGATGCGCTGGAGCAGATAAGCGCCTATATGCCGGACAAGCGCCAGAGTTTACTGTTCAGCGCCACCTTCCCGGAGCCGATTGCCGAACTGGCCCGCGCCATGATGGATAAGCCGCTAAGCATTAAGTTGGAGCAGCAACATGATCAACTCAGCATAGCGCAGCAGTTTATCGAAGTGACGGACACCGCCTCCAGGCTGCAAGCGGTGGAAGCATTGCTACTGGCCCACAGGCCGGAGAGTGCCGTGGTATTTTGCAATACCAAAAAAGAAACCCAGGAGCTGGCCGACAGCCTGGAGCAGCAGGGCTTCAGCGTGCGTGCACTCCATGGCGATCTGGATCAGCGCGAGCGCGATCAGGCGCTGGTGCAGTTTGCCCTCAAGAGCGTGGTGGTGTTGGTGGCCACAGATGTTGCCGCTAGAGGGCTGGATATCGAAGCCCTGGATCTGGTGATCAATTATCAACTGGCGTTCGATCCCGAAGTGCATGTGCACAGGGTAGGTCGTACCGGCCGCGCCGGTGCCTCGGGCCAGGCAGTCAGTCTGGTAGGCCCCAAGGATGGCATGCGAATGGCGCTGCTGGAGGATATCTTCGGCCCGCAAACCATGAGCGAACTGCCACAGCCCGGCAGTTTTTCCTCTGCGCCGATAAGAGCGGCCATGCGCTGCATCCGCATTGAAGGCGGCAAGAAGCATAAGCTGCGCCCAGGAGATATTCTCGGCGCCATCACAGCCGACAACCGCCTGACCGGCGCCGATGTGGGCAAGATACAAATTCAGGATATCTGGTCTTATGTGGCGGTGCGCAGTGAGTGTGCCAGTACCGCGGTCAAATTACTGAGTGAACGCAAGCTCAAAGGCAAGTCGTTCCGCGCCTGGGCGATGAAACCTTAAAACCGAAACCATCAATATCGCCAGAGGCGGGGGTTTAAGGATGATAAAAAGCCTGCATCAATTGCAGGCTTTTCTTTTCACAAACTGTCTTTTCATTTTTGCCGCTTTTTCACTTCAGGTCAGGCAACTCAGCTCTTATGGCTGCATTGTTTGCAGCACCCCAGCAGCTCAAGCTGAGGCGATGCCAGGCTGAACTGATTGGCATCGGCACTCTGTTGCAGCGCTTTACTGATCCCGGGTTCCAGCAGCACTTCCTCCACCTGATGACACTCTTGGCAGATGAGAAACTGTGCCTGACTATGACATTGGCAGTCGAGGGCACCGCAGCTAACAAACTTATTAAGCGTCAGTAGCTTATGTACCAGTTGCTGTTCAGCGAGAAACTCCAGCATGCGATAGACAGACACTATGGGAAGTTGCTGGTGAAACTCACTCTTGACCCTATCGGCTATCTCATAGGCAGACAGCGGCGTATCGCTCATCAGCAGTACACTCAACACCTGGCTGCGCTTTGCCGTCAACCGGCCACCATTGGCCTGGCAACGGGCTTGCGACTGCTGGAGTTGTGCTTGGAACTGTTCATTTTGATTCATAGTGGCGTTTGAGTTTAATTAAATGATCTGGGCTGAGCGTTTTGGCCATGTCTGTTGCCAATGTAAGCGGTCTGCATCGGCTCGGACTCTATGCTTCGAGTCTCTATGTTTCGAATCTCTGAGCTTCGAATCCCTGTGCTTTAAGCTCTGGCTCCCGGCTCATAGCATTGTACCTGCAATGGCTAGCAGTCGTCCAAGCCGGGAGAGAAAGCCTATCCAGCTTCACTGCATCAAGCGATTGTTTTGGGCTTGTCTATTGCCACGGCCCTTCCCTCGACTGTGACTTCAATGTCTGTGTTAGCTGGCGCACCCCGACCCCCTGCACTGCCGCATAAAAGATCAAAAACAAAACAATCAAAACAAAAACCAAACAAAAGTAAATGAACTTGCTCCAAAGTCATGACAACAACAAAATAATGAAACGTTATAACATTACAAAATAAACCAATGAAATACTCAATTCCTTTGCTCTTGCTTGGCAGCGTGCTGCCGGTCGCAGCTGAGCAGATAGAACACCTGCAAGTCAGTGGTCAACGTCCTGAAACTTCACTCAGCTATCGCCTCGATGCCGATAAACTGGTTATGGAGGGGCCCAAGCTTGAGGAACAGAAAGCCGCCACTCTGGGAGATACTCTGAAATTACAACCCGGACTCAACAGCAGCTTTTTTGGCACTTCAGCCGGTCGCCCTCAAATCCGCGGTCTTGGCGGCCAGCGGGTTCTGATAGGCCTCAATGGCCTGGGGGTAAGAGACATGTCCTCAATAAGCGATGATCAACTGATCCCGGTGGAACCCTTTCTTGCCGACAGCATTAGTGTCATCAAGGGACCAGCGGCCACCATTCTCTACGGTGGTGAGGCGATAGCCGGCCTGGTAGAGCTTCAGGATGGTCGTATTCCATTAGAGCAAGCCACTAGCCCCCTCCAAGGAAAGCTGGAGCTGCAAACCGGCTACAATGCCGATCAGAGCCTGATGAGCCGACTTCAGGGCGGCAATGAACGCCTGGTATTTAACTTGAACTTACTGCACAGGGAACGCAGTGATTATCATATCCCCGGCTTCAGTAAAGACCGCGATTGCAAGGATTGGAGCCAGATTGTGGGCGACTCACGCTTGGCGGATCAGTGCCAGGTCGTACGCAGTCAGCCAGATTGGGAGTGGAACGGCAGTCGTTGGGTTGATGCAACCCCTGTTGAGCGGCAACAAATACGCGACCGCTCCATAGACAGCTTTGGTCGCGTCGACAACAGCAGCCTCTATATGACCAGCGGCAGTCTGGGGGCCAGCTTGCTGGGTGACAACAGCCTGCTGGGCGCCTCTGTAGGATATACAGAGAGTAATCGCGGCATTCCCGGATTCATGCATCTTGGCTCAAGGGCCACTGACACGCTGGAGCAAACCGGCGATATTCGCATTCACAGCAAACAACTAAGATTCGACAGTCTCTACCAATACAGATTCAGCGACCAGACATGGTTGCAGGACTTCAATCTCGCCACGGTCTACTCCAAACAGGAGGATGACGAGCAGATGTCAGCTCTGGACGTCAACGGCTTTGAACTCAATAACTGGCAACTCAACCCCAAGCTGAGCTACCAGCTCCATCCACGTCTTCCCGGAGCGCTGGGGCTGCAATGGGAACAAAGCCAACACCAAGGCTCGGGTGTGGACAATTACCTGCCGGAAATAGACACCAAGCGCCAGGCCGCTTTTTTGCTGCAGGACATTCTGCTGGGGCCTGTCAGTGTGCAACTCGGTGGCCGCTTGGAAAAAGTCGACTATCAACCCGAATTGGGAGATTACCAGCCGGGGAGAGGCGCGGGAGCCAATATCAAGGCCCGTGATTTTCATCTGAAAAACTATTCCGCCACCCTGCGTTGGGATATTTCCTCCCTCTGGTGGTTACGCACCGCCTTTGTCCATGCAGAACGGGCTCCTGCGGCGAATGAGCTTTACGCCAGTAATCCCCATTTTTCCTTACTCATAGAAGAGCAAGGCAACAGCGACCTCAAGGCCGAGCAGAGCGACTCTTTGAGTCTCAGTACCGGCTTCAGCTATGGCGGCTTCAGCGCCAGTGCCAGTTGGTATCAAAACAAATATCAGGACTTCATCTATCTGGGGAACACAGGTGTCAGTCGCGGTGGTGTTTACGTCAGAGAATGGCGTCAGGCCGATACAGATAACGAAGGTATGGAGGCTGAAGTCAGCTATCGTTTGCCCTGGCAACGCTTTGGCGACATAGAACTGAGCGCCTTCATAGACAGGGTCAAAAACCAACCTGTATACCGCTACGATGGCAGTTATAACCCCTTTGATTTCCAAAATCCGCGAGAACCCCGCCCCGGAGAAGAGAAGGAATACTGGCGCCGTACCATGGAGGGCAGCAGCATGCCGAGAATGCCCGCCTCCCGCCAAGGGGCGGAACTGCGCTGGCAATATGGCGATCTGCGCGCCAGCATCAACTATATCCACTACGACAAGCAGGACAAGGTGGCTTATCTGGAAAATCCTTCCCGCAGCTATGGCCTGTTGGGGGCTTACCTGGGAATAGAGCAAAACCTGTTTGGCCTCGACAGCGAGTGGTTTATCCGCTTGGATAACCTCACTGATGAAGATGCCCGCCCACACAATAGTTTCCTGCGTTACCTGGCACCATTACCGGGAAGAAGCGCCGCAGTGGGATTCAGAGCCAAGTTCTGACGCCATTCCCATTGCAGTAGACTCTCTAAAAGAAGCACACTGCTGCGACCGCATGATGCAGCCGCAGCAGTGGCTAAATTGGGCGAAACCTTAGCGATAAGAAGCCAAATTCTGTTCGCTAGTGAGATTCAGGCTCGCAATCCCGGGATTAATATCCCGCGCCAGCTTTTCAAGCCCCAGGGAGAGGCTCTCCACCAGCGCCGGGTATCCGTCTGAAGCCAGGGGCACGTCATAATGAAAGTCGGCCTGCAACACTTGTTCGCCGGAAGACTTACTGAGACGCCAATGGCCCCCAATCAAGGCATCGCCGCTGTATCGTCCGTGAAACTCGTTGAAACTTAAACTCAGGGTTAATGGCTGCTGCGCCGGTATATTGACCCAGGCCTCACGTGGGCATTCATTGGCCAACAAAGATGCCATCTTGACCTTTATCTGCCCAGTGATATCACCGGCCCACAGATGCTGACGGGCGATAGCCAATTCATGGTTTGAAACCTGATAAACCAAACCATTACCCGCCAGAAAGTCGGCCATTTCCACCCCGGCGAGGCGCCATTGGCACTGGCACAGAGGGGATGTTGCTCTCGCTTCAGGAGTTACCTGCGGCGCTTTACCCAAGAAGTAAGTGGCCACCTGGGGTTGGCTGGAGCAGCCGGCCAATACCAGCAGTAGAGAAAACAGGATAATTCGCATATCAATCGGCCTTTTTCGGTGCCGGATCGGCGGCAATATCTGCCCCCATGATCAAGAGGTTGGGTTTTTCATTCAGTTGCCGTGACAAAGGCTGCAACTCCCGCATCACAGCCTTGAGCTGTTTCAGACTGGATTGCAATTCGGCGTACATGGCCGAGTCCTGGCCATAGTCCTGCGCCATCCCTTGAAATTCCCGCAGCGTGTTTTGCAGCTCACCCGGTAAGGCCTGCATCTCCTGTTGCTTAAGCAACTGCTCCAATTTTTGCCCCACCTTGTCCCATTGCGCCAAGGCGGCACTGGTGTTTTCCAGGGTATGGTTGACCCCCTGGAAAGTGCTCTCCAGTGGTAAGTTATTTAATTTGCTGATCAGTTGCCCCACCTGTTTTTGTATTTCGGCCACTCCGGCACGCTTGGTGGGAAACAGTGGATACTCCATAAAAGTCCCGGCCCGGTATGGCTCGGCATCCGGATACAGATCCAAGTCGATGAACAGCGCGCCGGTTAACAGACTCCCTGTCTTGAGACTCGCTCTCAGGCCGGCCCCCAAATCTCTGTCTATTTCTGCGCGCAGCTGCTCAAGCCCCGCCGACTCGGCGTTTTCAAATACCCGCGCCAGCTCAATTCTGACCAATACCGGAAT
Source organism: Shewanella algae (assembly GCF_009183365.2). NCBI lineage: Bacteria > Pseudomonadati > Pseudomonadota > Gammaproteobacteria > Alteromonadales > Shewanellaceae > Shewanella > Shewanella algae. The sequence continues at coordinate 851,198 of NZ_CP068230.1, read as the reverse complement.
GGTGCCATTGCTGAATCCTGCGCCATGAACACCATACTGCTGCAACGTCAGCGGTGCCTTGACCACTTTACCTATAGTAATACCGCGGAATTCGACGCCGGCGCCTTCATGCAGCCCCCGCACCGACTCATCAAACAACATGACATATTCCAAATACTGGCTGTAGAGGCTCTGACTGGCCAACTCCCGCGAGTCATAGAGACGGAAATGGTCCTCACCATCCTCAACCTTTTCCCCGGCCAAACGCCCCTCCGGCAGGCCAAAGCTGACACCTCCTCTGAGCAATGACTCCAGGGAACCCACCTGCAGATCCAGCCCCTTGGCAGACAGCTGCATATTCAGCCCCGAGACCAGCCAAAATTGGCTGTTGCTGCGTACCAACTCATCATAGGGTTTATTGATAAACAACTGGTAAAACGCCTGGCGTTTATCGGTATCAAAGCCGGTGCTTTCCACTCTGCCGACAGTGAAGCCTTCGTAGAGTACAGGGTCGCCGACACCGAGCTTGCCCGCCTGGCGGCTATTGAGCACTACCCTGATGCCCTGTTCATCGGCCGAGGCCACCGGAGGATGCTCCAGCACATTGAATTCATAGTGGCCGACGGCCGTTCTTCCCGGCTCCAGCTCTATGTAGGCACCGGACAACAAGGTATCCAGCCCTGTTATCCCCTCTTTGCCGATTCTGGGCTTCACCACCCAGAAGCGGGCGTCTGTGGTGAGCATTCTCTCGGCGTCCGGCGACACTCTTGCCGTCGCGATAATCGCGCTGTAATCATCGCTCAGCTTGATGCTCTCAATCACACCAACATTGACATTACGCGACTTGATAAAGGTTTTGCCTACCTCTATGCCTTCGGCGGTCTTGAGGTGTAGCTTGATCTCACTGCCGAGCTGATTGAAGTAGTCGTAAAGCATCCAGCAACCGATGAGTAATGCAACTATAGGTATCAGCCAAACGGCAGACACCTTGGCGCTGGGGGACTCTTCGGCCCGGACAAATTCGTCATTTAACATAGATTCACTCATATTATTCATGGGCCCGCTTTTTGAGCCCTGACTGACTCCAGAGCACCCTGGAGTCAAAACTAATGGCAGACAGCATGGTCAGGATCACCACCATGGCGAAGGAGAGTGCCGCAGGTCCCGGCTTGATGGCCATAAGCTCATCCAACTGAACCAGAGCGGTCAGCAAAGCCACCACAAAGATATCTATCATGGACCAGCGGCCGATGAATTCGGTTACCCGGTACAGCGATTGATTGCGACTCTCTTTGCCCTTAACCCGCCCTTTACCCGCCTGGCGAAACAGATAAGCCAGAGACAGGATCTTGGCGGTAGGGATCACTATGCTGGCCAGAAAAATCACCGAGGCCACGGGATAGGAACCTAGATGCCAAAGCAATACCACACCGCTGATAATGGTCGATGCTTCGGTCTGCCCGACGCTGGTGGTATACATGATGGGATAGAAGTTGGCCGGTATATAAAACACCACGGCGGCCAGCAAAAAAGCCCAGGCCGTCTGCATACTTTGCAGTGGAATATAGGGCTGAACCCCAGCGCCGCAGCGGCAGCAGTTTTTACTCGACACCAGATTCAATTGGCCACAGATATGGCAGGAATCATGGTTGTGATTTAGATGGCTGTCACCGCTATGGACCTGGGCAATCTCTTCTCTGGGTGACAAGCGATCCCAGATCCATGAGCTGTCGATGACGGAGACAAACTTCACCAATAGCAGGCTGTAGAGGCAAAAAGCCCAGAAAGATGGCCCAAAACCGACATCTGCCAAGGCGATGATCTTCACCATGGCCACCAAGATCCCCACCAGAAACACATCGGCCATCAACCAGGATTCAAACTTGAAAATAAGCTTGCTGCCGGTTCTGGCCCAACCTAAAGATACAGCTCTCCCCTGGCTCGCCAGATAACCCAGGCGATAGATGCACATGGCAAAAAGGATATAGATCAGCGGCAAGATCACCACGCACAGTAAGATCACCAACGCCAATATGCTGTTGCTGGCGTAATGCATGCTGACCAAGGCGCCCCAGAGGCTGACCTTTTGCGACAAGCCCTGGACACTGAAAGACAGGAAGGGGAAACCCAGGCTCAAGGCCAACAGGATAAGGGTCGCCAAACCATAGGCCCAAACCTGCTGAAACGGTGCCTTCAAGGCTGACTGTAAGCCGTGATGACAGCGAGGACAGCTCACCTTATTGCCGGGTTTGGGCTCGCTAAAAGCACTCACCAAACCGCACTCTTCACAGGCCTGCAGCTGGGTATTTTGCCCTTGGCGGCCAGCATCTTCCGGCGGGGTATTTAACGACTCCACAATAACTCCTGTGATTTTCAGTGTGACCAGACTCAGCGGTTCACCCTGGAAAAAGCGGGTGCAGGGATAGACTCATACAAAGCCCCTGCACCTAAGATCAATGCCTTATCGTTGCGACTGGGTTTGCTTCAAGCTCCAGTCGCCCCCAAGCGCCTTATACAGAGTGACAACAGTAGAGGCGGTATTGAGCCTAGCCACCACTTCGGCATCCTGAATGTTGTTTTTAACGTTCTGGGCATTCAACACACTCAAGTGGTTCTCAAGCCCGGCTCGATACAGGGAGGTGGCCTTGGTCACCGCCGTCTCGGCCTGGGCCTCAGCCTTGGCTATATGCTTATGATATTCCAGGCTATTGCCGTATAGCCTAAGCACAGTTTCCACCTCATTGATGGCGTTATTGACTGTTTGTTGGTAACTCATCACGGCGGTCTTAAAACCACTCTCCTGGATATCAACCATGGCTTGAGTCCGACCGGCATCGAAAATATTCCAGTTAAACCCCGCCGCCAGCGCCCAAGTGGTGGAGCCTGAGGAGAAGAGATCGTCAAAGTGATCTGCCGATAATCCCGGGGCGCCGGTCAGATAAAAGCTAGGGTACTTGGCGGCAATGGCGGCCCCCAACTCCTGGTTCTTGGCGGCAATTTCCCGCTCGGCCAAGGCGATATCCAAACGCCGGGTCAACAATTCAGAAGGCACCCCGGTCGGGATCAACTGCTGCATCTGCGGCAATGCGGCATCAGTCAAACGCGCCTGGGTTTGGTTGATATTCTCCCCAAGCAGCAACGCCAGCCGATGCAGATGCGCCTGCTTGGCCGAGTCCAGCATGGGCAGCATCGCCTTGGTCGTCGCCAGTGCCGCCTTGGTATTGGCTACATCCAGGCTGGAGCCATAACCATGGCGCTCCAGCGACTCCACCAGTGCCAGCACCTCTATCTGCTCCTTGATATTCTTGGCCGCGATCAGCATCCGCTCCTCGGCGCCGCGATATTGCAGATAGTTATCTATGACTTCGGCCGTCATCAGGGTGGTGAGGTTGGCTCTCAGTATTCTTGCCTGCTCAACCCGAATTTCGGCGGCCCGGCTCAGGCTATCTATGCGACCAAACAGATCGGCCTCCCAGGCTATCGTCGCCCCGAGAAAGCTGCTATTGGGGTCTCTGTCCATCAGTTTGACGCTGCCGCCACCGAGGGCATCGGGCAAGGCAACACCGGAAACGGCGCCCCCCATCATGGGATCGTTCTCGCTGATCCGCAGATCCATATACCCACCACCCAGAGAAACCGAAGGCAACTTCAAAGATGACACTGCCGTTTCATAGGCCTGAGCCGAACGGATCCGCTCGGCGGCGATTTTCAGGTTGATGTTTTGCTGCTGCGCCTTGGCTACCAAGGCATCCAATTGCGGATCATTGAACTGCCGCCACCACTCTTGATAGTCAAGGGCCTGAGCCGCCACGCCTTGGGTATCGGCATTGAAATACAGCTCACTGACCTTCACGCTTGGCAACTGATAGTCAGGTGCCATACTGCAACCACTGACCAGGGTTACAGCGACAATGGCAGCCAAAATATGCTTCTTCATTACTTCACCTCTTTGGCTGTCAATACAGGCTGTGATGGGGCCGCCAACTCAAGTTGTTCGGCTTCTCTTTGTTCATCCCTGTGATAAAACAAGCGATAAAGGGCCGGCATTACAAACAGTGACAGCACGGATGCCGCAGTGAGACCGCCAATAATGGTGGCCGCCATCTGATCGAACAGGCGATCGGTAAGCAGAGGGATCATCCCCAGCGCCGTAGTCAACGCCGCCATTGAGATCGCCATGGTTCGATTCAAGGTCGCAGCCTTGATCGCCTCGGCAATGCCCAAACCGTTACGACGCTCAAGCTCTATCTGATCCATCAGGACAATGCCGTTTTTGATGATCATGCCCGAGAGGCAGATCATGCCGACTATCGCCATAAAGCCGAAGGGTTTATCCAGCAACAACAGGCTCCAGACAATGCCGATGGAGGCCAGCGGCAAGGTGATCATGATGATCAGAGGCTGGCGGAAGGCATTGAACATGGCGACCAGAATGATCAGCATCAACAAGGTGGCCTTGGGATTTTGTTCCAGCAAGTCATCAATGGAGCGCTGCTCGTCATAGTATTCACCACCCCACTCCATCTTGTAGCCGGCCGGCAAGGCAATGGCTTCAATCTGGGCGGCAATCTGCTGACGAACATTGGATGCGGTGTCGCCGCTAACTCCGGCCTGAACCGTGATAGCCGGCAGCCGGTTGCGACGCCAGATCATGCTTTCTTCACCCTTAATCTCTATGCTCTCAACCAGTTGCCCCATAGGCACACTGTGAGTCCCCAACAAAGAGCGCACCGGAATATTCTCAAAGTGCTCCAGAGTCGCGTTGGCGCTGCGCAGCTTAATGGGAATAAGGTCATCCCCATGCCTCATGGTGCCCACCTGGCTGCCTTCGGTCACCCGATTGATGGCATTGGCAATATCGGTTCGGGTTACGCCGGCGAGGCGCGCCGCATGCAGGTCGACCATAGGCGTCATCACCTTGCTTTCCTGGCGCCAATCGTCGCGAACATATTTGAGATTGGGGTGTGAAGCCATCACAGCCTTTGCCTCATCGGCCAGGCGATGCAGCACCTCGGGCTCCGGGCCGATAAAGCGCGCTTCAATCGAATACTTATCCTTGGTCGCCAGCTTGAGATCCCTGAATCTCGGCTCGGCATAGGGGAATTGCGCCTTTAACCAGGCATCACCACGACTGACCAGGGGCTCAATATCCTCATAGCTGCGGGTGTTGATCAGTATCTGGCCATAGCTGGAGTCCAGCGGCTCGGGTTCAACCGTCACCGAAAAGCGCGGCGCACTCTCGCCGACCGAGCTGGAGATACTTTCCACCTCTGGCTGCTGCAATAACCAGGCTTCCACCTTGCGCATATCGGCAGAGGTCTGCTCTATGCGACCACCATTGGGCAACCAGTAATCCAGAAACACTATCGCCCGGTCCGAAGACGGCATGAAGTTCACCTTCAGCAGCGGTGCGGCCAACAGGGTGCCGACCAGTAAAGGGATGACATACAACAAGGTTTTCTTGGGGTTTTCCACGACCCAATCAACTGCATTTTGATACATCAGCCAATAGCGTGAAGGAGCTTTCGCCTTATCTTCATCAGCGACCTTACCGAGGAAGAACCAGCACATCAGCGGCGTGACTATCATGGCGATCACCCAGGAAAGCAGCAGTGAACTGCACAGCACCTGGACAATAGACAGGGAAAACTCGGCCGAATCGGTTTGTGACAGCAATACCGGCGCCGTGCCCATGGCGGCAATCACAGTCGCCGCCAGCAGCGGGACAGCCATCTCCTTGATGCTGTCGACAACCGCCTGAGTGCGCTCTATCCCTTGTTTAATCTTGGCCTGGAACAGATCCACTATCACAATGGCGTTATCCACCAGCATTCCCAAGGCCAACACAAATGAACCCAGGGAAACCCGCTGCAGATCCACATTGGTCAAATTCATATAGACCAGGGTAAAGAGAATCGTCAGCAGCAAACTGGCGCCGACAATCGAAGCGCTGCGCCAGCCCATAAAGATCAGCAGCACAACCACAACAATCACAATACTTTCAATAAGATTGCTGATGAAGTTATTGACCGACTTCTGCACCTCTTCCGGCTGATAAGCGATAACCCCGATACCGGCACCCGCAGGCAATTCGGCCTGGTAATCCGCCAGCACTTGTTTGAGGGTGTCGCCTATGCTGACCACATTGATACCGTTGACCGGGCTCACAGCCAGAGTAACCGCTTGTTGGCCATTGAAGCGGCTCAAAGTAGTGGCAGGATCCTGATAATCCATGCTGATATCGGCGATATCGCCCAGGCGGATCACCGCCGAGTTCAAACCATTGATCCCGGTTTGAATACTGACGTTACGAATATCATCCACGGTTTGGAAACTGCCGCCCTGCTCTACCCGCAGGTTTTCAATCCCGAGATCAAAATCACCTGTGGTCACTGGCATATTCTGGCTTTGCAACTGATCGATCAGTTGCAGCATGGTCAGGCCGGTTTCGCTCAGACGTTCTTCCGAGATGCGGATATTGACCACCTGCTCGTGAATGCCGTGCAGCTGCACTTTTTTCACGCCCTCGACCGCCTTGATCCGCCGCTGCAACTCCCTGGCGTGGTCTTTCATCTCCGCCATACTCATGTTGTCGCCATAGACCGCAAACAACATGCCGTAGACTTCGGAAAACTCATCCTGAACTATGCTGATCTGCGCCTGCATCGGCAGCTCCAGCTTCACATCTTCCACCTTGCGGCGCAGTAAGTCCCACTGCTGCGGCAATTCGTCAGAGTTCACCTTCTCTTTGAGATCGACAAAGATCATCGAGCTGCCGGGACGGGACAGCGAGCGCAGCTTCCACAGCGACTCCATCTCCTCCAGCTTGGTCTCGACCTTGTCGGTCACCAACTGTTCCACTTCCTTGGCATCGGCCCCCGGATAGAGAGTCACGATAACCGCGCTTTTAACCGTAAATGAAGGGTCTTCCAACTTCCCCAGATCGAAATAGGAATAGATCCCGGCAATCATCCCCAGGACAGTGAAAAAAATGACAAAGGTTTTTTGTCTCAGTGCAAAGGTAGACAGACTCATGACTCAACCTGCGCCTCGCCCAATACCACCACCTTCTGCCCTTCCTCCACAAAGGCGCCACCGGCCAAAATAATGCGCTCGCCCTGCTGGAGTTCACCGGAAACACAGATAGAGTCATCGGTTTGGCTCACGGCTTTGACCGCTACCGCCCTGGCATGCTCATCAACCACCCGATTGACATACAGCTGAGTCTTTTGGCTGGCGTAAGGCAAGCTTACCGCCACATTGACCGCCTTTCCGGCAACCAGCTGCCTGGGCGCTTGTTTCAGGGCAAAGGTCACTTCATAGGTGCGTTTGAGCCTATCGGGAACACTGGCAATCTGGGTGATCTCGGCCGCAACCGAGCCTTCGGCATTGAACCAGGAAACCTCACCACTGGCGCCCTGGCGCAGATTCCAAATTTGGCTTTCAGAGACATCGACCACGGCATTAAGTGTGGTGGGTTGATGTATGGTCACTATCTGGGTGCCGACATCCACCAGCTCATATCGGTCGACGAAGCGCTTACCTATGACGCCGTCATAGGGGGCCTTGAGAGAGGTATAGGCCAGGGAATCCTGGGCCTTTTTCAAAGATTGCTTCAGCAGATCCACACCGGCATTGGCGCGGGCTTCGGCGCTGATCGCCCGATCCAGCTTGACCCCGGCTATCGCCTTGTCATTCATGGCGGCGCGAACCCGCTTAAGCTCAATGGCTGCCAAGCGATGTGCAGCCTCGGCCTCGCGGAGCCTGGCCTCAAGCTCCATCACACTGACCCGGAAGTCATGGGGATCCAAACGGGCGATGACCTGGCCCTTTTTGACCTCACTACCTTCATCGGCCAAGATCTGCTCCAGTGTGCCCGGCACCCGAAAAGACAGCTCGGCCGTCTTGTCCGACTCCAGAATGCCACTGAACTGATGCACTCTGTCACTGACAGGAGCCGGAAGCTCCATCACCTGCACCAGAGGAAGCGCGGCCGAGGCCGCCTGTGGTTGCTCACTGTTACCGCAACCCCACAGCATGAATACCACGCTACTGCAAAGCAGGCTCACCTTTAGCCCGGTCGGTTTTACTCTTGTCACTGCAATTTCCTAACTACTTGAATCAATTGCGGCACAGAGTAGTAGTAGCACTAATCTAAAACAATAACGTATGTTTATACAACAATGTCACGTTTTCCGTGACAATGTATTCAGGGGTGAATTTTCTGGGCTTCTTCCAGCAGGCTGTCGATCAACAGTCTGGCGGCGTGAGTCATCCCCTTGCGGCTGGGATACACCAGCCAGGCGTCATCCACATAAACCTCAAGCTCCGGCAGCACTTCCAGCAACTCACCCGACTTCACATGCTCTATAGCGCTCAACTCCGCCAACAAACTGATGCCGGCACCGTTCAAGACAGCATGTTTAATATAGTGACTGCTGTTGGATATCAAACGGCTGTGAACCCGATACTCGCCCAGATTAAAGTTCCAGTTATCTTCCAGTTCGCCGTTGGCCAAGCGGTGGATAATCAAGGCGTGATTACCGAGATCATCAATCGATGTCGGCATCCCATGCTGCGCAATATACTCCGGGCTGGCATAAAGCTTACGTAGTACTCTCATCAAGGGTCTGGCAATAAACGAGCTGTCTTTCATCTCGCCTATATGCATGCTGGCATCCAAGCCATAAGTCAAAATATCGTGGTATCCGAGGTTGCTGACATGGGTTTCCAGCGTAATAAGAGGGTAGGTTCTGAGAAACTCCTGCAGCAAGTTGTGCGCAATAACATCCGCATCCCCGACCAAGCCCAGCTTGACCGAACCTGTAGGCATGTTCCTCTGGTTCTTTATCGACTCGTTCAACGACTCCAGCCTGGGAATAATCTCCAGCAGCTGCTGGTAGTAGATTTCACCGGTTGGCGTCAGAGTCAGTTTACGCGTGGTTCTGGTAAAGAGTTTGCTGCCTAAATCGGCCTCCAGCTCACCGATACGGCGGCTGACAAAAGCCCTTGGAACCCCAATAGAGCTGGCCGCAGCCGCGAAGCTACCCAGATCCACAACCGACAGAAATAACCTGAGATCATCAATTTTCACTGTGCTTTTCTCACACCATTGCCACTTACAAACTATGCCACTGAGTATACCAGTATGCGGAGGCGCAATTCCTCAAGCACACTGGTTATTCGCCAATAACTGCGAGTGACGCAGTATCGAAAGCCATGTCCTCTCAAAGTTATTCACCTCCAGAGTCAAGATAGATGAAGATAAGACGGCAAAAACATCACTTCGACTGGCGCAGGGAGCGTGTAATAGAGATTTACTGTCAAAATCGATAGCGGCAATCACCTTGATTTACAGAACAAATTTAAGATCAATAAGCGTAATAATCTCAAAATTGTTTCAATTTTCAAGACAAAGAGGTTCGTTTGTGAGGACTTATTCCAAACGATTCCCTGGCGTAAAGTAGGACTCGTCAATCCAATCGATATTTTAATACAACGACTTAGCAGTCTTAGGAGTCCATGATGAATCTGAACAAAATAATGATGATGGCTGCGGGTGCAGCATTGGTTTGTAGCAGTGCTCAGGCCGTCGAAATCGATTACTTCGCCGGGGTAGGCCTGGGGTATCAAACAGATGAGATAGAGGGCGCTATCAATAAAGATAGCGAAGATCTGAACTATCAGGCCCGAATAGGCATGCTGATAGGGCAGCAACACCGAATTACCGGCACATTCGGTTATATGGAAGACAAGTTCAGCTATGCCGCCAATGACTATAAACAGGAACAATACAGCTGGTTGGTCTCCTATGACTACCTGCTGCCGGTACATCAAGATGTCAATCTGTTTGCCGGTGTCAGCTTGGGTGCAAATGACAACAAAGTCGCCGGTGAATCTTCCACTGATTTCGTCTGGGGCGGCCAGGTTGGCGTGCAGTACAAGTGGAGCGAACACTTTTCCTCAGACCTCGGCTATCGTTACCTGGCCCAAGACTATGAAGAGAATGGCATAGAGATTAATAACAGCCAGCAGGTGTACCTGACTCTGGATTACAAGTTCTGAACTGAATTGGCATGATTGCCGATAGCTAGTTAACCCAGCAAATTTATTCTCATCCTTAATTCATCAACCCAATGGCCATTTGGCTAATACCAGTCAGCTTTTAACTGACTGGTATTTTTTATTTTGGGCCATACACCTCTGAATAGGGTCCGGTTTCAAATATCAACAAAGCTTTTCCTATGAGTGAAGAAAGAAACTAATAACGGATAGATATCACCAAAATTGTGTTAGTGTGATTTCCATAGGATACTGGCGGCATAAACAGCAAGCGGCTTTGGTATCAACAGACAATTCAAGTCATTAATGCACGGAGATAGAATGATAAATAGAGTGACAAAACTTCTGGCTATGGTACTCGGATTCTCCGTTCATTTTGCTATGGCAGAAACACCTGCTGCAAATATCCAGTCGATAACGGATGAAGTAGACCAACAAGCCGGTATGCTGATGGAAAAGTACCATATCCCTGGCATGGCTATCGCCATTAGTATTGGTGGGGAGCAGCATTTTTATCACTATGGCATGGCCGATGTGAATGCCGGCATTAAGGTATCTCGGCACACCTTATTTGAATTGGGCTCTATCAGCAAAACCTTTACCGCCATATTGGGCAGCTATGCACAAAGCCTGGGAGCATTTAACCTGGAAGATAATGCAGCCAGGTATGTGAAACTATGGGAAGGGACTCCGATTGGTAATACCAAACTTATCAATCTCGCCACTTATACAGCGGGAGGGTTGCCGCTGCAGTTTCCCAATGAAGTCACCACCAATGATGGGATGCTGGCTTACTACAAGGCCTGGCAACCTGAATTTGCCGCCGGAACCCATAGACTGTATTCAAACCCCAGCATAGGTTTGTATGGCTATCTTGCAGCGCTGAGCATGAAACGTGAGTTTTCTGAGTTGATGGAGCAAACTGTCTTGCCTCAGTTGGCAATGAACAACACCTTCGTCAAGGTACCCGATAACAGAGTGGCGCAATATGCCTTTGGTTATAATGCAAAAAATGAGCCCGTACGAGTGTCACCAGGCATGCTCGATGCCGAGGCTTATGGCGTCAAATCCACCAGTGTCGATATGCTGCACTACCTCGAGGCCAACATGGGACTCAAGCCTTTGTCACCTCAAATAGCTGCAGCCATCAAAGAGACTCACAAGGGCTATTATGATACAGCCAGCTTTACCCAGGCGTTGGGCTGGGAGATATACGAATATCCACTGACCTTGAGTAAATTACTTGAAGGAAACTCAAGAGAAATGGCATCGCAACCAACAAAAGTGAAGGCCAGCGACGATATCGTTGAAAAAACGGGGGAAGTCTGGATAAACAAAACCGGCTCCACCGGCGGTTTTGGTGCTTATGTAGCTTTTATTCCGGCCAAAAAACTGGCCATAGTGATGTTGGCAAATAAGAGTTATCCCATTAGCGCACGGGTTGAAGCTGCCTATAGAATACTTGCAGCAGCACAGGAATGATGAGCATTTTAATATTTCCATACAGAGAAGGTTCGTATCTCATGCCGGCGGCTATGAAGCGTAAAAATTATTAATTTCCAAGCTGGCACTTGCTTTCGCAGGCAACAAAAAGCCAAAGATGCGCCATTAAATTTAACACAAGACAGTATTAACCATTGAATAAATATTGTTATTACAAATCCAGAATCGACATTAAAAAATATATGGCTTGTTAGATGCAAATGTAACTCCAAGGTAAATGGAGATTTGAAATCAGCGGGCTTTCATTCAGTTAAACAGAATTCCAGAGTATCTATTATGAGTAACAAACATTGGTCAAAAGTGACCTTACTGCATGAAGCTGTCACCAACCCCAACATCACTATCAAGGGTAAACACAGTTATTACAGTGACTGCTGGGACTCGGGCTTTGAACAATCCGTCGTACGATATCTTCAAGGGGATGAGGTCAGCCGCGATTGGGAGCTGGCATGGACAATCGATAAACTCCATATCGGTGACTATGTTTGCATCGCCCCGGAAGTGGTTATCTTGATGGGTGGAAACAGCACTCACAGAGCCGATTGGTTTTGTTTATACCCATTTATGGACTTTATCGAAGATGCCTATGTCGGCAAAGGTGATACGCATATTCATGATGGGGTATGGCTGGGCATGAGATCCATGATCATGCCTGGGGTCACCATTGGCGAAGGTGCCATTGTTGCCGCAAACAGTGTTGTCACTCATGACGTTGAGCCGTACAGCTTTGTGGCTGGCTCGCCTGCCAAAACGGTGAAATATCGCTTTGATAAAGCCATTATTGAAGAGCTTCTGGCTCTTAAGATTTATGACTGGCCCGAAGACAAGTTCAATCACCTTAAACAATATCTTTGCGCAAATGATATTGACGCCCTGAAGCAAGCCTGTGCTCTTTACGATAACGACATTCTGGAAGCTGATTAAGCGGTTATTTCAAGTTACTGACTGAACCTTGCCTAGTGGCTCAGTAAGCCATACTGAAGCCCCGGATTCATTCTATCTCAGTCAGGGTATTCGAGTTATCGCCAGCTCGGCGCTTATGTTTGAGCTGGCGACTTTGCCAAAAGGCAGACGGCTATGACTTACCGTCACTAATTTGTTGCCCTTCCTGCGGCTTTTTCAATCAGCATTGAGGAAGTTAACACTTGCGGCAATACTTGCGGCTGCAGGTTCCCTCTTTGATACCAAAGATATAATGGCACACCAGAGCGTTGATGTTTGGCCAGAAAGCCAGTGATCTCTGGGTCACCATTTGTCCAGTCCCCCAACATCACCGCCGTATTGGCTCGGGAAAAAGCCGCTTGGGTTTCCTGCCGCTCAATGGCTGTCTTCTCATTCACTTTACAGGTTAAACACCAGTCGGCACTGAAATAGACAAAGACATCCTGATCTTTTACCAAGGCCGAGAGAGTCTCTTCATTGAACGCCATGGTGCTCTCTGCATCTGTGACTGTTGCCTTGGTGCCACTTCCGGGAGCAACTGTTGTCAGGGAGCCGCCGCTAATGACTAACACCAAAACCAGTGGCCACCAAGGTTTTTGACGCCCGGCCTGTTGGAACAATCCAGTAAGCCATAGTCCCAAACTCAGTAACAACACCAACAGCAACGCAGTAAACACATATTGGCTGTCAGACTGTTGCATCAATACCCAAACCAATCCCAGAGCCGTTAAGAACATGGGCACAGCAAAAAAACGTTTTGCCGTCACCATCCAGGCACCGGGTCTGGGCATACGTTGACGCAATGCCGGAACAAACCCCACCAGTAAAAAGGGCAAAGCCATGCCCAACCCCAATCCAGCAAACACCATCAACCCTATGCTCGTCGGCAACACCAGGGCGGCGCCCAGCGCGGTGGCCATAAAGGGCCCGGTGCAAGGGGTTGCTACAAAAGCAGCCAGTACTCCGGTCCAAAAATCTCCCGCCGCCCCAGGCTTATGCTGCAACCGACTACCCGAACTCAGGGTACCCAGTTCAAACAAACCGGCCAAATTCAGCCCTATGGCCATCATCAACAGAATAAGCGCTACTATGATTTCCGGTCGCTGCAATTGAAACGCCCAGCCCACTTGATGACCAAACTCCCGCAACATTAAGATGAAGGCACCGAGGAGAAGGCACGCCAGCACAGCACCAAGGGTGTAAGCCACAGCCCCGGTTCTGGCCACACGCTCATCACTCAAATTGGCAAGACTCAGCACTTTCAAACTGAGAATAGGAAATACGCAGGGCATCAAATTCAGCAAGAATCCGCCCAGTACCGCCCCGAGCACGGCAATCAGAGAGGTGACAAGCAAATTGCCGGGTTGCTCGGGCGGCAAACTCACCTGGGTTGGAAACACCAAGTCGCCCTCCGGTTGCCGGACAGCCTTGATTCTGATTGCCAGCGTCTCATTCAAGGAAAGCACCCCGTAAAAGTCGCTGACATTGCCCTCAGTGGCAACGGTTTGCATAAAGAGGCGATCGCCGTTTCGAACAAAGGATTGTGATGCCGTATTGGATAGCACCCCGTTCACCTCGGGGTAAAAGTGCAGCTCCTCGGCCAGAGTGGTAGATTCAGGTAACGGCAGCGACAATACAAACTGATCCTTGTGAACAGTAAAATCTGCCGACGCCGCGGCAGGCCTTGGTATCAACTGTCGCCATGTATTAAAGGTCTCAAGATATTTCTTGGACGCTCCCTTTTCCCCAACTTTGAACCGGGTTTGTAACCGCTGCTGCTCGGGCACGCACAACTTGGGACTGCACACCAGATAGCGAATATCCACGGCGAGGGTGATAGGTGTGCCCGCCGCAATATCATCAGCAATAACCAATGGTGCCAATAAGGCATAGTCGCCGTGATAGATATAATTCATCAGGTCACTTGCCAGCAACTGCTCGGGAGCGGGATATTGCAGCTCGCCAACCGTTACCCCTTCAGGCAGATGCCATTGCAGCTGCTGCGGGAACCCGGCGTCCCCTGGGTTTAACCAGTAGCCATGCCAGCCCGCCTTGGGAGACATACGTATTGCCAAGGTGGTTTCGGTTCCGGCCGCTGGCATGCGGGACTCAAGTAAAAGTGATGCCGCTATCTTTTGGCCTTCATCTTCATAGGCTTGCGCTGACATTGCAGAACACACCATGAGCAGGCAAGCAGTAATGATTCGCATCCATAACGAGGTGGTTTTCATAGTATGTTCTGCGCTCCAACCGCTTTACTTACCACTGAGTAACACCTGGAGGCGTTCGGCAAAGTCATGCGCCTGATGGCTAACCTTTTCAGTGACTTTGCCGCTCTCATCGATAAAGACTATGGTCGGCAACTGGGTAACACCGAATTGCCCAAACAGGCTGCCTTCCTCATCGAAAACAATTGGCAAACGAGTGTGATAATTGGTTTGGTATTCGACCAAATCTGTCCGGGATGACCAGAGGTTAGTGGAAATAAGCAGCCATTGAGACTTGCCATTGGAGGCGGACTGCTCAACCATTTCCCGCACCAATCGACACGATTTGGCGGTATCCGGCTCTGATTCAGCCAGGTACCACTCACACCAGGGGGCAAAGAACACTAGCCCGGTAGCTTTACCCTGCCGGGTTGTGGACGGCAACGGGTAGTCAATGCTGTCAATCGACTTCAATCTCAAAGAGGCAAGCTTATCGCCAACTTCGTAGCCTGAAGCTTTTTCGGCAACAGTGCCGCTGAGCGGCGCCTTGTTTTCACCTTTGTCTGCGATAACCGCTTCCAACGCCTGATGAAACGCCTCGTCATCCTGATGCCCCACATACGCAATACGACCACTCCTATCAACCAAAAAGTGCTGCGGGGTTACCCTTAGCTTAAACGCCCTGGCCAGAGTGCCATCGTCTATGGTCACCGGCATGTTCAAACCGGCCTGTTTCACAAAAGCCCCGACGGAATTGATGTCATCACTGATACCGGTATTCACGGCGATCACTTGCAACTTCTCACCGTACTGCTGATAAATTTTTTCAAACCCCGGCATTTGCTGGCGACATGGAATACACCAAGTTGCCCAAAACTTGATGTATACAGGCTTGCTGCCATACAGCTGTTGTAGATTGAGCGTTTCTCCGGTCAGAGTGGTCAGCACTCGCTGCGGCGCCGGTGTGCCAATGAGTTCGCTACCGGCGAGTTTGGCCCTTCTTTCCCCTTCGGCGGCAAAATCATCCTCCGCCAAGGCCTGCCCTCCAAACACAACAGACAGAAGCTGGGTTAAAAGACCCACAATCAATAACTTGGATAGCTTAGGGGGTAAATGCGTCATGCTGTATTCCCATATCAGGTAATGGCTAAATGAAGGCCGTGGGGACCAAGGAGGTTTACCTGACTGAGATACAAAGTCGCCTTGAATTGGTTACGCAATGAAATGCCAGGTATCACGGCTGCTGGAATATTAGCTAATGATGGGAAATGCGAATTGTAGATTTTCGACATTTCATTAAGATGCAGTGAGGGGTACCGTGTTTTTGCCCAGCCGAGCTTTGATATACCCGCCCCCAGTTGATGGAGCACAGTAATATGTCGACATTGCCACATCTTGGTTTTCAGCGTTATCAGCCCTGTGCTCTACTGCGGCCTTATATCAGTTGTTACTGGCAGATTTTTAGACCAGCCGGCCCTGAGTCACTATCGACAGAATTTATGCATCCCGAAGGAGGCACAGGCATCATCTTCAATTTTGGCGCCCCGATGCACCTTGATGGCTTGCTGCATAAATCGCTGTGCCTGGTGACGGGGCCCACAAGGCAAAGCACCAGATTGGAGTTGTCAGGTCAGGTAGATGCCTTGGGGATCCGCTTCTGGCCTGGCAGCGGACGCGCATTTTTAAAATCCCCCCTTTCGGAAATCTTGGGGCAAACCCTGACACCGGCCGACCTGTCTTTGGCGCTGCTCAGCGATGAACTGGCGCAGCGCTTGGCCTTACTGCCGACAGCGCCGGAACGCATTGCGCTTCTGGAAACCAGGCTGATGCAATATCTGGCAGGTCATGAATCATTGGCCAAGGCAATGGAGCCGAGGATGAAATATGCACTGCACTGGATAACGGCCCAAAACGGCCTGGGAGAGATCCGCAACTTATTGACCAAGATAGATATCAGCCAACGCCAACTCGAACGTTTGTTCCAGCAAAACTTAGGCATGTCTCCCAAGAATTACAGTATCTTGCAGCGCACAGCCTTCGCCCGGGAACTACTCAAGCAGGAAACAGATAAGTCTCTTACAGAGATAGGCTATCACGCCGGCTTTTATGACCAAGCCCATTTCATTCGAGAATTCAAACAGGTGATAGGCATTACCCCTGGAAGTTTTAGAAGCAAGGCCCTACAGGGGCGATAGCACTGAAACCACCACATTTTGATAGCACTAATAAACTCAAGACTGTACATTTCCATCGATAAGATTTCCCTGTTTATATGTTAATATTCCAGTCGACGTCCTGAAATGGTGTTTCAGGAGTATCGTCATGCTGGATATGCGGGTGTGGCACTGCAAAGTTGAGCTGTCGCCAAAATGCACAAATTGTTCAAAAGACTATGAAGGAAGTACTTTTTGTTTTTTATCATACTATTATCATGCCTATTCATTAGAGAGTCCGGCATCAACACTTATGCGGTTTCGCAAGATCTTGTCAAAATTAACAATGAATTGATCGATTCAAACAAAGTTAATGGCGATATATTTTTTGATATAAGAAACTCATCTGAACCTTACATAAGGATTTTGATGAAAAAACACAGCATTAAACGAATTACTTTTAGTAAAATTAACCAAAGGATATCTATACGGTATTCTTTTGGCGGATGGGCGAGTTGGTTAATGCCCTATCGTTATTACTTATTTAGCTCCGACGGATACACTGAAGAGTATCAAGTTAAGTCTGTTAGACAATCAGTGAAAGATGAAACCGAAGAGTTTTATCATTTCTGCCAAAAGTTAGAATATGAAAACTGGTTCTATTGTGAATCTCAATCGTAGAAAGCATACATTAATGATATTTTTACAAAAAACTAAGTCAGTTCACCCCTTTACTTACTCCTCGAATTAATGGTGCATACAAAAACTCCATCAGTCGGCGGGTACCCGTTTTAACCTCTACCATGACTGACATGCCAGGCTTTAACTTAACCCACTTGCCATCAACATTAATTTCGTCTGTCACCAATGATGCTTTAAGGGGAAACAATAGACTAAGCTGTTCGTGCTCTATCGCGTCGGCTGAAATATCAGTTATAACACCATAGGGTTATCGAACGAAGGACGCAATCATACAGCACAACAAAGTTACCGTATTGGCAGTAAAGAGCCTTGGTTACTGGCAACCAACTTACCTATGGAGGTTTTCTCTTCAACCCAGGTGATCAAGCTTTATGCCAGACGGATGCAAGGAGAAGAAATCTTTCGCGACCTCAAACGACATGGACTCAGACGAAACTGCAACCATTGTCCAAACCGTTATGATGTGTTGCTGTTGATAGGCTTTGATGTATCGCTCTGGCTTGATAAGGAGGCGCGACAACATCCGGAATACTCAATCACATTTCCGTAGGCCCTAGGGTGAATTTCTTAAACGGGTTAATACTTCTGGGAGACCCGAGTTATGAGGGGATCCTCCAGCGCCAGATTAACAGGCTAGTTGACCAATAAAATGCCGGCATAGTGAAGTGATAAAGCCTACTAATGTGAGCGTTTGGTTGTAGGAAATTAAAGCAGAACTATGGGGTCAAGGTTGTGGGCCGGATGATATATCCACCTGAAAACAAAAAAACCGACGCAATGACTTACTCAGACCTGACTCGGGGCTGACTCGGGGCTGACTCTGACCTGAAAACAAAAAAACCGACTCAGGGTCGGTTTCTGTTATCTCTTAGAGAGATGGTACCAGAGGTCGGACTCGAACCGACACGCTTTTAAGGGCGGGGGATTTTGAATCCCCTGTGTCTACCAATTTCACCACTCTGGCACATATAGATTGTTTCGCGACGAAGTCTCATCGGCGAGTGAACGGCATTATACCTGTGCTCACTTCAATGGCAAGCGCTTTACGAGCCTGTTTGCCAAAATCCTGATCGGTTGGACAAAATTCAGTCTGACTACAGGGCTCCGCGGGCAATTAGGAAGCCAGTGTACTCCTTGTCACTGCCCTGAATATGGTTGATAAGCCAGGATTTGAGGAAGGCCATCAATTCATCGGCAACATCTTCACCATTGGCCACTCGTTTCTGGAAATCCAGTACCTTAGCCACTAATTGCTGGTGTTTAAGCTTGTGCTGCTCGGTCTGCGGATAACCGAAACGGGCAAACAACTCCTCTTCATAGGCGAAATGATTAGCGGTGTAATCCACCAGGCCCTGTACTATGCGTTTAATCGCTTCCAGGCCATAAGCTTCTTCCAAGGTGCGGTGCAGTTCATTGATCAGGGATACCAGACGTTGGTGCTGACGATTGATCTCTTCCATGCCGAGATCCAACTGCGGCCCCCACTCAACAAAGCGATGGCGTTTCTCCAACTGTTCCATCGCCCGTTTGTCGACATGGAAGCGCCCAAGCAGGGAACTGATCTCCTGCGACATATTGAATACCTTCAGACTGGAGAGGTTGGTACTGTGGGTCTCTTTGGCATTCTCCACCGCCACTTGTGCCATGGAGGAGATATTGCTGCTGATCTCTTCGGCAACTGCCTGCTGTTGTTCCGAAGCCGCCGCTATTTGATGCGACATATCTGTAATGCTTTCAATCTGAGCCACAATTTGCCCCAATGCTTGCTGCGCCTGGTGAGCCATCGCATGGGTGGCACCGGCCTGCTCGACACTGGTGGTCATCACTTTCACGCCTTCATCGGCGCCCTGTTGCAATTGCAATATCTGTTGTTGGATCTCAACTGTAGCCGCAGACGTCCGCTGTGCCAGGCTACGGACTTCATCGGCAACCACAGCAAAACCTCGGCCATGCTCGCCGGCGCGGGCACTCTCGATAGCGGCGTTGAGCGCCAGCAGATTGGTTTGCTCTGCCACTTGGGAAATGGTGTCTATGATGGTACTTATGTTGTTGCTGTCTTCCGCCAGGCGGGCAATAACTTGCTGAGTTTGCCCAACCTGAGCCGACATATCATCTATCTGCCGCACCACCTGCCTGACAGTTTGGTCGCCACTGCGGGCCGCCTGCCTGGCTTCTTCTGCGGCATTGGCGGCACTGGCAGCATTGCGGCTGACCTCCTGCACAGTAGAAACCATCTGGGTCATGGCGGTCGCTGCCAATTCCGCTTGTTTTTCCTGCTCCTCCACTCCGATATGGGCGGCATCGCTGATGGACTTGATATCCATGGCCACACTCTTCATCGCATCTGCGGTATTGACCAAAGACAGAATGGTGCGACCAACGTCCTCTCCCATACGGTTGATACCGTGGACCACAGAATGGAACATGCCGGCATCCTGTTCCGACAACTGATAGCTGAGATCGCCTTCTCCCAGATGACGGGCGGCGTTTTCCAGGCGCTTGAGATTGGACAGCTGTCTGGCACCGAGCCAAGCCAGCACTATCAAGGCGACCAATAGAGAAGCAAAGGCGAGATAACTGGCGCCGTGTAACAGGCTCCACAGGGGGAAAAGCAACAAGAGCAACAGTGGATAAAACTGCCACTGGTTTAATATCAGTTTTAAAAGACCTCGGGATGTTTGCATCGCACGCTCCTTGCCAATGAACAATCGCAGGCCAAGCCACCCTACTCCTTTAGTGTAGTAATTAATATTAGCCTTTGATCCTATTCCCTTTAGGGAACACTTACGTTGCTCCTTAGCCAGCTAATTTAAGCAAAACATGATAAAGCTCATGTTTTAACAAGCTGATTTACCCGATTAACAACTCTGACAACATTTGTTGATCGAGATCAGCTCCGGCCGAAGCAAATTTGGTTAGTTTAGCTTTGACTTTACAAGAAAGAGGACTTCAGTGATGGCATTCTGGTTAGATCTAATGTTCGGAAACCCCATAGGTTTACTGTCGATGATAGTTATCTTCAGTACTATCGGGATCATCTCCTACATTATGTGGATGTTTATTGTAAAGTCAGCAAAGCCTTAGCTTTGATTTCCATGTTCTTTTAAATGCAATGACGTTTTTGAGTATTGCTTGGGCAGCCCTGTGGCTGCCCTCTTTTTTTGCCGTCTTCAAGCGGCATGTTTCCGCACTTGGGCAATACCATTGATAAATTGCGGTCTTGCCTTGATAAGATGCTGCAGCTCTTCCTGGCTGGGCTCTCCGGATGGTAAACGCAATACTTTGCGGTTCAGATGCTTACGGGCAGCCATGGCTATCTTGTACTCGGCTGTGGGGCCTTGAATGGCGTAATGGCGTTCATTTCCCAGGCTCTCGAGTATGTGAGCCTTGAGCAGTGCCTGCACCGGCGTTTCATTTTGCGGCAGAGTCAAAACACTGGCTCCCTGCAGGAAGAACTCCCTTAACAGGGCACGCTCGGCGGGATCCAGTAACCTGACTTTCTCTTCAATCATTTCGTTGATCCGGCGCTCACTCAAACGGCTTATCGCTTCATCCAACAACAGATTGACGGCCAGCGCACCAATATAGGCCAAGGCCAGCAACAGTGTCAGGCCAATATAATGGGCATTGGTGTCTACCCAGGATTCCAAATGCAACAGGGCCAGCAAGGACTTTGGCATAAACAGCAGCAATGTGGTTATCAGCAGCACCCACAGTGTCAGTTGCAATGCAGCGGCCTTGAACTTGCCCTCTTTCAATACCTCAAGTTTCAGTCTCTTCATGGCTCTATCCAGCGTCAGAAAATTGTTCCAACCGCTAATCAAGCAAAACCAGTGCCAGGATTGCTCAGTGAACTTTGCCATCAGCGGCAACAAAAAATGCCGCGAAAGTCAGATGCGAAGCTATGCTTAAAGCTATCCACAGCAAGCACTTAAGATAGTTGAAATTAATGCCCGGTTTTATGCAGCAGCTCATCAGTAGTCCCATCGGCCGCAGGCTGACTCTGGCTATTATCCTGTTCAGCTCACTGATCACTCTGGTGACCACAGGTTTGCAGTTGGTTTCCGATTACAAGGGTGACATTGGCCGAATCAACGATGAGTTTGCCAATATTGAAAAAGCCAACCTGGATGTGCTGGCGGCAAGTATCTGGGTAATAGATGAAAGGCTTATCAAGACCCAACTCAACGGTCTCAACCAACTGCCGGATACCAGCTATGTGGTCATAGAAGATGACAGTGGTAAAGAATGGACCGCCGGCGAGTACAGAGACCAAGGTGTAATAGAGAAGCGCTTTCCGCTGGTGCACAAGACCAGCAGCCAGAATTTCAATGTCGGTGAGCTGAGAGTTCAAGCCGATCTCTCCAAAATCTACGACAGATTGGTGAACAAGGCCTTACTGATACTACTGGCCAATGGTATCAAGACCTTTCTGGTGGCCGGTTTCATTCTCTATCTGGTTTGGGCCACCATTACCCGGCACCTGTTGCAACTGAGTGAGTACTGCTCAGAGCTCGATTTGGAGCAGGATTATCAACCACTGCAGTTTAAGCGCCGGGACAAACAGGATGAATTTACCCAGGTTGCCCTGGCCATCAATTTGATGCAGCAACAGCTGCGCACCTCCTTCACACAATTGAACCGCTCCCGCTACGAACTGCAAGAAGCTCTGAGTGACAGGGAAAGACTGTTGGAACTGGAACGCAGTTATAAAGATGAGCTGGCAAGACAGGTCAAAGAACAAACCAAAGAACTTGAACAGTCGCTGTTGGTGTTGGAACGGGCTCAACAGGTGATGGTCGAACAGCAGAAAATGGCCGCGCTCGGCGGTCTGGTATCCGGCATCGCCCATGAGATAAACACCCCGATAGGTATCTGCCTCACCGCTGCCAGTAGTCAGCTGCAGCATATCAATGAATTGGTTGAGCTGTTGCAAAACGATGGCGCTACGCTGGAAGAGCTCAATGCCATTCTCAACGAGTATCAACAGAGCTGTGAACTGATCATCAGTAATATTACCCGCGCCAGTAACCTGATCCAGAAGTTCAAGGCGATTGCTGCCGAGCAAGGCAATGACGTGCACGAACAGATGCTGCTACCCCAGGTATTGCAGGAATTTGCCGATGCTGTAGCGCTATCTTTCAAGCAATTACAGGTAGATGTGGAGATCCAGGTCGAAGCCGATCTTTGGCTTACCAGCAGCCACAGCCTGCTGAAGCAGATAGTGACCAACATACTTTCCAACGCTTATGCTCACGCCTTTGAGGGTGATACCGGCCATAAGATCAGCATCAGCGCACAACAGCAGGGTCAAGAACTACAGCTGGATATCGAAGACAATGGCAAGGGAATCGCCCCCGAGATTGCCGGCCAGATCTTTGAGCCCTTCTTTACCACCAGCAGACGAACCGGCGCCACCGGGCTTGGATTGGCGGCGGCCTTCAATGCCGTCACACTACTGAAGGGCAATATCACCCTTCTCAATGACTCCAGCCTCGGCGGCGCACACTTTCGGGTTCGCTTCCCGGCTGTGATAGAGTCCCGCCCCGCCGATGACGACAGGGTAGAACTCTTTATTTAGATTACTCGGCGTATCTTTGAGTGGTTAACCTGGCGATATTGATGATCACCTCTACCGCCTTTTCCATTGACTCAAGACAAACATACTCATGTTTGCCATGGAAATTGTGGCCGCCGGCAAAGATGTTGGGACAAGGCAGCCCCTTCCAGGACAGTTGCGCACCGTCAGTGCCGCCGCGGATAGGTTTGATATCCGGTGTGATGCCGGCCATCTCCATCGCCTGACAGGCAATATCTGTCACATGAGGCACTGGCAAGATGCAGTCCTTCATATTGTAATAACTGTCGCTGATGTTAATCTCCAGGCTACCGGCCTGCAGCTCGGCATTACATTTGGCCACTGATTCCTGCAGCCAGGCCTTGCGCTGCTCAAACTGGGCCCTATCAAAGTCCCTTATCAGGTATACCAACCTGGCTTCTTCTGTTTGGCCTTCCATGGATAACAGATGGAAAAAGCCCTGATAACCTTCGCTGGTCTCGGGTGCATCATTGAGTGGCATTCTGGCGTGAAATCTGGCAGCCATGGTCAAGGCATTGACCATCACCCCATAGGCACTGCCTGGATGACAATTATTGCCTTTGGCGGTGATCACCGCTGTGGCGGCATTGAAGTTTTCATATTGAAGTTCGCCAACTGCGCCACCATCGACTGTATAGGCCCAATCGGCGCCGAAACGCTCGAGCTCCAAGCCATCAGTACCTCGGCCTATCTCCTCATCGGGCGTAAAACAGAGGTTGATCTCTCCATGGGGAATTTCAGGGTGTTGCAATAAATAGTGCAGCGCCGTGATGATTTCGGCTATGCCTGCCTTATCATCCGCGCCCAATAGCGTAGTGCCATCGGCAGTGATCAATGTTTTATTGAGGTAGTTCAGCAAAGAAGGAAACTGCTCAGGACTAAGCGCTTCCCCCTGCTCCAGTTCAATGATCTGCCCTTGGTAGTCATCTATCACCCGAGGTTTTACCCCGGCGCCGGAGTAATCTGCCGCCGTATCCATATGAGCCAAAAAGCCGATTGCCGGCACCTTGGCAGTATTCGCCGCTAATTTGGCATAAAGGCAGCATGATTCACTGAGGAAGACATCATCAAATCCCAACTCGAGCAGTTCTTGCTGTAACTGCCTGGCAAAGGCCACCTGACCTTGGGAACTGGGAATAGACTGGGAGTTCGGATCGGCTTGTGTATCCTGTTTGACATACCGCAGGAAACGATTGAGCAGCGCTTGTCGCATAAGCTGAATATCTGTAGCGAAAAAGTGTCTGGATTCTAACAATCCAGACACCTGCTGCATTAGACTCAGATCATGTTTTGTGCTGTTTATTCAGGCTTGGGATTATTGGCTTCCTGCGCCAAGCGCGCCAACACCCGGCTGGCTGCCACAAAGCCAAAGCTGCCGGTCACCATGGTCACGGCACCAAATCCCGAGGAACAATCCATTCTCATGCTGCCTTCGACACCAACCTTGGTGGAACAGACACTGCCATCCGTCTGGGGATACTTGAGGTGTTCACTGGAAAACACGGCATCAACGGCAAACCGCCGCTGTGGATTCTTGCTGAAACCATACTCTTTACGCAGCAAGTTGCGTACCTTGGCCAGCAATGGATCCTGAAAAGTCTTGGCCAGATCCGTTTGCTGGATCTGGGTTGGATCTGTCTGACCGCCGGCACCGCCAATAGTCACCAACTTAATCTTATTGCGTTTGCACCAGGCAATTAAGGCCGCCTTGGGCTTTACCGCATCTATGCAGTCCACCACAAAGTCTATGCCCTTGTCCTGTGCCAGATACTGACTCAGATTATCTGCTGCAATAAAGTCTTCTATTTCATCCACCCGGCATAGAGGATTAATCGCCTTAATCCGCTGCGCCATCACGGCGACCTTGGACTCGCCTATGGTGTCTGCCAAAGCATGGATCTGACGGTTGGTATTGGTCACACACACATCGTCTAGGTCCATCAGGCTGATGTGCCCTATTCCACTGCGGGCCAAAGCCTCTGCAACCCAAGTGCCGACGCCACCTATACCTATCACCATTACATGAGCCTTGGAAAAGGCTGCCAGTGCAGCAACACCATATAAACGGGCAATGCCGCCAAAGCGCTGTTGATAGGCTTCGGACTCCAGTAGTTCTGTGTCTGTATCTTGCATAACTTGGTTCCCAATTATCTTCGGTGGCATTTTAGCCGAATACCCGGCTATCCCCAAGCCGAGTAAGAGAGTGTGTATATCCCGGGTATGTTTTGCTTGGGCTTATGGATATAAACGGCTTAGTAAATACAGAGCTTCTTTTAGGGATAGATAGGGCACCATGGAGTGAACCAGGACAGCTACTTGGCTATATAAGGTAGAGTTTGCCACTGGCCGGATTGGGTGCCTAAATGAGAACCAGAGCACATAAATATCATTTTTATGATGAAAAATTTCACTTTTATTAAAACTTCATCTATCACTAATTTACAATTTGATCTATTAAAAATAACCAGCTGATACAGTCCCTCATACTGCAAAGTTATCTTTTTATAGCGAAAAGATGATTATGCTGATTTTGTGAACAATGGCGGTTGAATAGTTTTTAACCGAAATGGACATTTTGGTCACAGATTAAGGCTTTTCCCACAAGAATGGGGCAAAAAGTTTGATCTAGGCCACAATCTTGAGCAAACAAAACTGTAAGAATCAGCGCAGCTTTGTGACGGACAGGATGTCCGCTACAAATCCAGGAACACTCGTTTGTTAAATAACCATAAATACATGGAATAGAACTCAGGTTCTAGGGAGCACAACACATGAAGAAGACCCTTATCTCTGCGTCAGTAGCAACAGTTCTGGCCGCAGCCTCTTTCGGTGCGCTGGCTGATGGCCCAACTCTGTATGGCCGTCTGGATCTGTCTATCACCAACTCTGACACAGGTGCCACACTGCAAACTGGTACTAGCGGTGTTGAGTACGGTGAAAGCGGTACTTACATCGAAAACAACTTCTCACACCTGGGTGTAAAAGGTTCCGAGAAGATTGCTGATGGCGTAGAAATGCTCTACCAAATGGAATTCCAGGTAGAGAACACTTCAGGTTCTGGCGACACTTTCAAAGCCCGTAACACTTACCTGGGTGTAAAAACCAACTTCGGTACTGTACTGGCTGGTCGTAACGACACAGTATTCAAGCAAGCTGAAGGCGGTGTAGACGTATTCGGTAACACCAACGCGGATATCGACCGTTTGGTTGGTGGCCAAGTTCGTAGCGGTGACGGTGTTTGGTACTACTCACCAAAGATCGCTGACCTGATCACTCTGAACGCCACTTACCTGATGGAAGACAACTACGCGACTTACGACGCGAGCGGTAAAGAAATCGACAAAGACAACATGTACGCTCTGAGCGCCACTATCGGTGACAAGAAGCTGAAAGCTCAGAACTACTATGCTGCCATCGCCTACAACAAGGCTATCGGTGGTATCGATGCATACCGCGCCGTTGGTCAAGTTAAGCTGGGTGACTTCAAACTGGGCGGTCTGTTCCAGAACTCTGAAAGCATCGTTGACGGTTCTGACGACAACAACACTTACTTCATCAACGTGGTTTACAACCTGAACGGCGTTAACCTGAAAGCCGAATACGGCTATGACGAAGCCGGTTTCGGTAAGTACTTCAAAAACGTTCCAGTTGATGGCGTTGGTGTTAAAACAGCCAATGACATCGAAGTACAAAGCTTCATCGTGGGTGCAGACTACCGTGTAGCCAAGTCTACTCTGCTGTTTGCTCACTACGCAAACTACCAAGGCGAGTTCAAAGATGTTGGCGGCCTGAAAGTTGACCTGGAAGACGACAACGTATTCACCGTGGGTGTACGTTACGACTTCTAATCTCTGTTGAGATAGTGGTTATAGACACTAAAGGCGACCTCTGGGTCGCCTTTTTGTTTGCCAAAATTTCTACTAACCGATTGTTCCGCCTTGGATTATTATAATTTCCTGGGTAACTTATTTACGTTTCAGCAGATAGGCACTCTCATTGAGCCAAGGCACCTCTTTGGCAATGAACCTGGGGTTGTCGGCCAATACATCGGCTTGCTCCAGCAAAGTGACCTCAAACCACTGGCTCATACGCTCCGTTATCCACTCCTGAGTCACGCTGAATGGCGGCCCCTTGAGCATATCCTGCGGATATTCCAGAGTAACCAACAAACCGCAACAACCCCTTGGCAGCAAGGCGGCCAGCTTGGCGGCATATTGCAAACGCATCTCCTCAGGCCAGGCGATTAGCGCCGCCCTGTCGTAGAAGGCGCCAACCGACGCCAATTGCTCAGCCTTGATCGCAAACAAGTCACCCTGCAACAAGGTCATCTGTTCGCTGGAAAACGCCTGCAATTCGCCAAAGGCATTCTGTTGATACTCAAGGCCGTTCTCTTCAAAAAACTGCCTGACAGCCAATTCGCTCAGTTCGCAACCAAGCAGATCATGGCCCTTCTCGGCCAGATAACACATGTCCAAAGACTTGCCGCAAAGCGGGACAAAGACCTGCTCATTCCCCCTGAGTGCGAGTGTGGACCAGTACTTCACCAAAAAAGGGTTAATATCCTGCTGGTGAAAACCTATCTGCTGCTTGTGCCAGCGTTCATGCCAGAATCCGGGTTCCATCTATCCATCCTGTGTATCAGAAAACCTTGATACTCTATCGACTTGGACGCCGATTGCAAAGAGCCCAACAGCAACAGACAAAAAAGCCCGCCGCGGAGCGTGCAATGACTCCGGGGCGGGCAGCATCAGTTTTCAAGCTATTCAGGGCAGTCTGGCCAGGGTCTCCTGCACCTTGCGCAACCAATTACAGTTATCACACTGGCACTTGCGTCGTGACAAATGGTGCGGGCTCAGGCTGGAGTCGACAAAGTCGACGGCAATCAATAACTGCTGCTTCAACTCTTCGAGTGATTTCTGTTCCAGATCCACCAGTTCATCATTCTGGTTCATCCAGATACACTCCAATCCCTGATGACAAAAGTTACAGCGGTCGTCCACCGGATTGTAGAAACCCGCATGGGGACAATGACGCAATTCCATCGACTGTATCACCCTGGGACGAGCATACTCGAACAGTTCGATCAGCTCCTGCTTATCTGGCACTGACATAAGGCCTCCAAATCTCTTCTGCCACTGCGGCTTGTTGCAAACAGGTTACTCTGGGGAGGGCGCAATGAAATTGATATAGGTCAAAGTGCCGCCCAAAAGGATACGCTAGGAAGCCTGGTTCTGAGCTGGATCCCAGAGTCACAACTTGCCGCTGTTATCCCTTGCTGTTTTAATGAGCTTCTGCTTGTTGTTATTTTGTATCCTTGCCTGTGCCAATGGAGAAATCGCTTGCAAACACCTGAACTGCAGCACTTTTATATTTCTGAAGAGCAGTCCGTCTATCTGCTTAAGGCCGATGATGCCCGCAAACACAGGGCCTGGATCCGCCTCTGCCGCCAGCAACTGATCAAGTTGGGCTATGATGACCCGCAACTGATAGGCAAAGGCGCCTATGGTTTTGTGTTCGCCGGACGAAACAGCCATGGTCAGGAACATGTATTCAAGTTCTCTCGCATCACCCTGCCTCAGCAGGTACAGGACAGATTGGAAGAAGAGGCTTTCATGCTGTCTCAGGTCAATCATCCCAATGTGCCGCCACTGATAAAGTTCGACAGAGTCGGGCGCCAGGGGATCCTGGTGATGGCCAGAGCTCAGGGCCAGGATCTGGATCAGCGCTGCCGCCGCCAAGGCGCCTTGCCGGTGGCAGAAATCATGAGCATTGCCAGGCAGTTGGCGGATCTATTGCAATATCTTCGCAGCGGCAGACCCTTGGTACACGGGGATATCAAACCTTCCAACCTGGTTTATGACCCAGAGGAAGACAAGTTGTCTTTGATTGACTGGGGCTCGGCGGTATTTGCCCAGCGCGATGCCGACAACCGCCCGGTTGGCGGCAATGTGATGGAGTTAATGTCGAGCGATCAGCAGCATACCAACGCCCGCATGGGCGATGTTTACTTTATCGGCGATGAGCAACTCTCGGGGGCGCTTTCCAGCCCCAGGTTTGATGAACAGGGGGTTGCCGCCACCCTCTATGCGCTGGCGTCCGGTCAGGCCAGCCGCTTCGGTTCCCAGGTTATCCCGCCTACCAGCATAGGTCTACCGATGGAACTGGCCAGGATCCTCGAGGGGATGTTGGGCTCAGATCCTCTCACCCGCCTCAAGGCCGGCGACTACTTCCTGCGCAGTATGAGATACAGCCAGCATCTTTTACTGCCACCGCTGCCACAGGAGCTGAATGCCGAGATCCCCGTCTGGGTACAGAAGCGAGCCCGGGATGTGGAAACAGTCAGCTACAGTTCGCGTAAGTCGTTTCTGCGCAGCCATCATCCGGACGCCGATGCCGAGGCTATTCGCGCCGAAGATATTCAACTGGAGAAGTACTACCGCAACTTCCTCGCCGGTATGGGAGACACAGAGAAGGGCTTTATCGCTGCCGTAGGCCGCCTGGGTCAGTATCCTATAGTGGGCGGTTTGGCGATTCATTGGCAGGAGACAGGCGTCTATATCGACTCCAACCTGGCGCTTTATGATGAAGAGCTCAGGCCGGCATTGATTCAGGCGGTCAACAACATGGTGACCCTGGCCCGGGGCATTCATCGCATAGGTATCTTCAAGGCCTGTTTCTTCAACGCCAAAGATACCCTGCACCTGGAACGCAGCGCCCCTTCAGAGCCGTTCAAGGCCAAGGCGGATCAGCTGCTGCCCTTTGAGGTGGGCGATGTGCCGACACTCGAAGATCAATCCAGGCTGCACTCTTACTTTGAAGATGGCCGGGATCCGGATGAAAACCTGGAGCTGCCTGCGGAAATCATGACAGAGCTGGGCTGGCTCAACCAGATACACCACACAGGCTGTATCATCTTCGAAGCCCTGCCAACCCATATGAAGATCCACAGTTATCTGAGACTGCTCAACCCGAGAAAACAGGCGCAGTTTCGCGCCTGTCTGGACAGGATCCTCCGTCATGTCGACAAGATCCAGGGCCAGGGGGTTTCGGGGTTTATGAAGCTGCCCTATAAAAATACCCGCAGGTTCGAACACCTGCAGCGCAAGCCGGAACGCTTCTATCCGAGAAACCCCAAGAGCGGAGGTTAGCCGCCGTAACTGCTGGTCACACTCAAGCGGCGATCATTCTCAAGATACTCACGGGCCACGGCTTCCAGGGCTTCTCCATCCAGTTGCCCCAGTATCTGCCTGCGCTGCTGCCATCCCTGCCAGCGGCCCGGCCGACTTTGGGCCGTTGCCGCCAGATCCAACCAGAAACCGTTACTTCCCGGGGCACTTTCAAACCACTGCAACAAGGGCTGGCGCGCCCGCTCCAGCAGATCGGCATCTATGCCACCCTTGGCCTTGACTCTGGCCACGACCGCGGCAAAGCCCTGTTCGGCAGCCTTCAGCTTGGCGGCATCTGTGACAGTAAAGAGCCCCAGATAACCGTAACCTGTTGGATGCCAATCGAAATGATTAAAGGTATAAGGCGAATATCCGGCGCCGGCTTTTTCCCTGACCTCTTCATTCAACAGAATGCCCATCACCTGCTCAAGTAACATCAGTTCGCTGTGGCGTCGAACATTCTGCATGTCGGTGGTCGGCCACAGCCAGGCCAGTGCCGCCGAGTTCTCTGCGCCCCGGTGCAAGATTTGGCTCTGTGCCGGCACCTTGGGGAATACCGGCCGTTCGAAGGCCGGAGCCTTGGCCGGATGCCGCTTGATGGCGGCGAATGTCTCAGCGACCGCTTTTATCCCCTGAGCCTCATCGAAATCACCTACCAGCGCGATTTCCAGCATTCCCTTATCCAGCGCCGACGCCAACACCTTGGCAATTTCAGCAAAGTCCCGCTGTAATACCTGTTCTTCCCGGCCGTAACCATATCGGGGATCGCCGGGGAACAAGAGTCCGCTCAGACCATCCCAGAAGGCCTCTTCCGGATTGGCATTACGGCTCTGGCTCTCTGCCTTGACTTGTTGCCGGAAGAGGTTGATGGCTTCCTGTCGCCAACCCGGGGCGGTTAGAAAGGCGGCCTGTAGCCCAAGTTGGGTTCTGAGTTCATCGGCATTGGTATTGGTCACGCCGCCAAAGCCTTCAGTACTGACGCCAATATTTGCCGAGATGTTCTGCCCGGCAAAGATATCCGCCAGCTGTTGCCAGGAGTGCTGCTCCAGCCCGCCGTAAATAAAGGCATTATTGAACAGAGTGCCCAAACCTTCTTGGCGCGGAAATGGTAAATCACCGAATCCCAATGACAAGCTGACGGCCACATTGCCCTGCTCAAGCTCGGTAGGTTTGAGATTGAGTAGAGTCCCATTGGCAAAACGTAACTGGCGTATTCCGGTATCGGGATCCCGTTTATCGGCCACTATCTTCCCGGGTTCACCAAAGCTTTGATAGGCAAACTCGCTGGCTTGTTTGGCCTTATAGGGGGTAACAGATTGCAGCAAGCTGTTCTCATATGCCGTCAGCAGTTGTTGTTCCGCCGCGGCCGGCGCCTTGGCACCGGAGAGATAGATCCAGGGTTGCCCCTGCCAAAGCTCAGTCAGTGTCTGTTGGATAAGCGCCGGGGTAATTTGCGGCGCCAAAGCCTCAAAAATGGCCAGCTCATCTGCTGGTTCTATCGGTATCAAGTCCTCGGCATCCATTGATACCAAAGCCTCGGCCATATTCAGGCTGTGAATGGTGTTACTGCCGGCCAGATTGAGCAGATACTGCTTATGTTGGCGTTTCAGCGCCTGCTGCAACTCTTCATTGCTGAAACCGTATTGCAAGGCCTGGCGTATGGTCTGCTCCAGCAGTACCACGCCATCCTGCCAGTTGTCTTCCAGGGTCGCCAGAGCCAATTGCACCCTTCCCGCAGTGCCAAACTCTTCCCCTATCTCAACGGAGGCATCGGTGAAACCTTCTTCGGCAAACAGGTGCGGTTGCAACCTCTGATAGAGCATGTTACTCAGCAGCGACTCAAGCATCAACTGACGACGCCGTTCAATACCATCAGGCTTTGGCTTTATGGGCGTCAGCACTCCAAGAGAGACTTGAGTCGGCAAACTGGGGTCGAAGAAAGCGTCCGCCTGAGGCTGCTTTCTGACTACAGGCGGAGAAAGCTTCACCTGAGCTGCGGCAACCGCCTGAGGGTGCGGCTTCCAATCGGCAAACAACTGCTTGATTTGAGCCTCGGTACGGGCGATGTCCAGGTCGCCGACCAAGATCAGCGTTGTCCGCTCCGGGGTATAGAAACGTTGGTACAAAGAGCGCAGCTTGGCGACATCTGCCGCCTTGATGCTGGCGACTTCACCGATAGGGAAACGTCTGGGCAGCAGGCTGGAGGGGTACCAGAAATGCAACTGGTTGCGATAGTTTTCCAGCCCGGCCGATGTGCGCTCCTTGAGCTCGGCCAGCACTACGGCTTTTTCCTGGGCAAGCGCCTTGGGATCCAGAGTGAGTCTGTCGGCAATCTCCCGCATCAACATCAACCCGGTATCCAGCTTCTGCTCATCCCCTTGGGTGATGTTGAACTTATAGACTGTTTGCGTAAATTCAGTCACGGCATTGGTATCGGCGCCAAAGCTCAAGCCGAGACGCTGCAACCTTGGGATCATATCCCCTTCAGGCACAGCGGCCGAGCCTTTGAACGCCATATGTTCCAGCAGGTGCATCAGCCCCTGCTCATTTTCCGCCTCAAGCAGCGAGCCGGAGGCGATCCGCATCCGCATTATGACGGTATTGGCCGGCGTCTTGTTGTCCACCAATTGATATTTAAGACCGTTGTCCAGTTGGCCCTGATGAATGCGAGGGCTGACGCTGAGCCCATCGGCCTTGGCAACGAAGCAGAGAAGCAGCAATAAGCTGCCGAGCCAGGCTCTGAGAAACAGGATTTTTGGCAAAAGAATTCCCCCAAAAAACAGAGGTTCGGTGCAAAACGGGCCCGAACCTCTGGAATATGAAAGATGCCAATATAAGATATGGCATTAATTATGTCACATAATCAATACCTTACGACGTACTAAATCGGCGATCCCGGTGGTATTTCCGCAGGTTTGCTGATCACTCTGACTCCGGCTTGTTTCAGTGCCTGTTCAAGCACAGCTTGCAGTTGTCCATAGTGGGCAGCCTTGTAACCTGAACTTCTTTTTTCCTTTCTGGGCAACTGCTTAAGCAGATAATCCAGCTTCATTCTCACCATGGCTTTGACTTCCGGGGCGCTGGCGTCACTCTCCAGACTCTGCAACATGCCGTCCAAAACCACCGCATTTACCCGCATCGCAATACTGGTCTGATCTCCCGAAGGCAGGGATTTCAACAGTGTCTTACCCAGCAATCTGTCCAGCAAATCCTCTACCGAAAGCTGCTCTGTGTCTCTGGCAAAGGCCTGATCCACACGGTTGAGCCGCTCAGGGTTCAACAGCGCCGACACTGTGTGGCGACTGAGCACTTCTGCCATGGACAGCTGATCCACGGCAACCCCCAGAGATGAGCCGAAACTCTCGCGGCTGCGGTAATAGTTGCCGGCCTTGGGCACCAGTTGCTCCAGGAGTTCGGTTGGCAGATAAAGCTCTCTGGGATCCAGAGTCGCCAACAGGGTATCGAGCGCCCGCTTCTGCAATTCCGGCGCAATAAAATGCCAATTACCGCTATCGGCATCGGCCAGATAATTATAGTCAATGCCGCCGACAAACTTGGCCGCGGCGCTGATCTGGTAACGATTCAGCAGATAGATGGGCACCAGAGCATCGCTGAGTTCACCCAAGGGTTGCCCCGGCAACAGCGCCTTGGCGGAGAAGGTCTCCAACGCCTGGCGCCTGACCAGCTGCATTCTGGCCAGCTCCTTGACAGGATCCTCGCCTCTGTCCCAGAGACTGGCATAGGCATGGGCAGCTGAAGCAGCTCTCGAGTCGCCCTCGCCTATGTATCTCAGCCCCTGCTGCTGCACCTCTTTGAGCAGCGACTTGAGCGCGGCCTGGGTTTGGGCTTCATCACCAAAGTCACCATAACCGTACTTGATGGCGAACTTATCCCAGGCCCCCAGCCCTTCGGCGTAAGGCTGGCTGATATCCACCCGCTTGCCATCAAGGCGCACATAGGGATGGGGATAATCCATCACAGAAGCGTTGTTATTGGTGGAAGCGGCAAAGTTATGGTCCAGCCCCAGGGTGTGACCGATTTCATGAGCCGATAACTGGCGAATACGCGCCAGAGACAAGGCCATGGCGGCTTCATCGGCCGCTTGCCTGTCTTCCCAACCTGCGGTAAGGCCACGGGCAATCAGGTGATCCTGACGCACCCGCAGACTCCCCAGAGTGACCTGGCCCTTGATGATTTCACCACTGCGG
Source organism: Shewanella algae (assembly GCF_009183365.2). Taxonomy (NCBI): domain Bacteria; kingdom Pseudomonadati; phylum Pseudomonadota; class Gammaproteobacteria; order Alteromonadales; family Shewanellaceae; genus Shewanella; species Shewanella algae. Next base: position 816,677 of record NZ_CP068230.1, on the reverse strand, counting down.
GGATCTGTCACCGCCGCACCGTAGGACCAGCCACGGCTGGCCCTGTGCACCCACTGGATCACGTTGTAGCGCACATCCTGAGGGTCGGCGCCTTCCGGCAATAGCTCCAACTTAAAACCGTTGATAAACCCCGCCTCATTGAAGGCCTGCTCCCACCAGCGGCCGCCTTCAAGCAAGGCACCACGGATAGGCTCGGGTACACCGGGATCCAGATAATAGGTAATGGGCTCAACCACTTCGCTTGGCTCAGGGCCGGGATTAACCTTCTGCAACCGGTGGCGCAGCAAGAAGCGCTGGTTGATATCCTGATCTATGGCGGTGGCATAGTCCTTGTATTCATCGGACAGATAACCACTCATGGGATGATAACGACGCGCCTGATAACCCGGCTCGGGCAAGGCGATAAAGGAATAGCGCAGTCTCAGAGACAGGGCCTGGCCATCCGGGGTCACCTCGGCGACTCTGGCGCCGGCCTTATCACTGGCAAAGGTCAGCTGCACATCCACATCCGAGTTACGCTCGAACGACTTGACCGAGGCTGGCAACACCACAGAGCGGCTGGTGTCCAGACGATAATGCCCTTGGCCCCTGGCCACCAACTGTTGGCTGATGCCGTGCAGGTCCTGCAACATCAAGTCATTGACCGGCACCAGCAGACGTTTTCCTGGCAGGAGTTTACCGCGCCAGAGCACAGATTCGGCAAAGGCTTCATGCACGGCTCTTTGCTCGGCTTGGTCGTCGGTATCGGCACGAAAACGGGTATTGAGCTGTTTGAGCAGAATATAGGGCCCCTGACGCTCAAACTGCACCATGCGGGTATATCCCAGTTGCCCACGGTCAAGCCCAATATCATTGGAACCGGCGCCGTGGGGCAAGCTGGATAGCAGTAGCATAGGCTGGTTGAGTTTGCTCGGTTCCAGATACAGCTGCCCGGCTTTGGCATCATAAAAGAGATTGATAAAACCTTCGGCCTGAGTGCTTTCGCTGATGACGTCGGCGGCCTCCCTCTCCTGTGCCGCCTGCGCCAATCCGGGTACCGCGATCAGCGCCAGCAACAAGGTCCAACTTTGAGGTTTCATCCCATCTCCTGATTGTTATCTGTAAGTTGCCATTCAAGTTAAGGGATCGGCCGGTTTATCTCAAGTCCTGCCCACCCATTCACTCAAGGTATCAAAGAGTTCATTGAGCATAATGGGCTTGGTGATATGGGCGTTCATTCCCGCCGCCAGGCTCTTCTCACGATCGCCTGACATGGCGTGGGCCGTCATGGCGATAATCGGCAAGGTCTCCCTGTCGTATTTCTTGCGCAGTTCCCGGGTCGCCGTCAGGCCATCCATCACGGGCATCTGAATATCCATCAATACCGCGTCGTATTGACGCTGCTCCACCATCTCGAGGGCAATTTGACCATTGTCGGCCAGATCTACCTCATAACCGGCGCTGCGCAGCAGTTCAGAGGCCACCTGCTGGTTGATCAGGTTATCTTCCACCAGCAGCACCAAGCCTTTATGACCACCGCTCTGATTGTCGGTAATTTCAGCCACGGTCGCCGGATGGGGTTTCTCGGCGAAGGCAGAGATTATCTCATCAAACAGAGTCGAGGCCTTGAAGGGCTTTTGCAGCAACGCAAACACATTGGCGTCTTCCACCTCCTGTGCCAGCGGTTCGGCGGCATAGGCCGTCATCATGATCACCACGGGGCGCTTGCTTATTCTGCCATCGGCCACCATCTCATCCAGGGTACGGATCACCTCGCGGCCATCCATTTCCGGCATCATCCAGTCGATAAGCAGCAGGTCGGTTTCCTGTTTGCCCAGCTTATAGAGGGCTTCGGCACCGCTGGCGGCGGTGTCCACCTCGAAGTGGAAGTCGCGCATCAGGGTGGAGTAAATCTGCAGCGCCGTGGAGTTATCATCCACCACCAGCGCCCGCAGGCTGTTGAGCTGCTCCGGCATCACAAGAGGTTCAATCTTGGCCTCTTCGGCGATCTCAAAGCTGATGGTAAAGCTGAACACACTACCGACACCCGGCTCGCTCTGCACTTGCATCTTGCCGCCCATCATGGACACCAGATGCTTACTGATGGACAAGCCAAGGCCGGTGCCGCCATATTTGCGGGTGGTGGAGCCATCCGCCTGGGCAAAGGCGTCAAACAGTATCTCCTGTTGCTCCTTGCTGATACCTATGCCGGTGTCCCGAACCCAGAATTTGAGGGTGATGCGATGATCGCGTTCGCCGACATCTTCACAACCGAGTTCAATCTCCCCCTGGGAGGTAAACTTAACCGCATTGGACAGCAGATTCACCAGCACCTGGCCGAGACGCAGCGGATCGCCCTTGAGGATCAGCCCGGCGGTCACAGGGGCATACAACAACAGCTCGACCCCTTTCTCCTGTGCCTTGAGTGAGTTGATATCCAGGGCGTGCTCCAGCACCTTATCCAGCGGGAAGGAGACACGCTCCAGTTCCAGCTTACCGGCTTCAATCTTGGAGAAGTCGAGAATATCGTTGATGATCCGCAGCAGTGACTGAGCCGAGAAGCCGGCCTTCTCCAGATAATCTTTCTGCTGCACCGTCAGGTTGGTGCGCTGCGCCAGCTGCAGCATGCCTATGATGGCATTCATCGGCGTACGGATCTCATGACTCATATTGGCCAGGAATTCACTCTTGTAGAGGTTGGCCAGTTCGGCATCTTTCTTGGCCTCCAGCAAGGCCACTTCATTGCTCTTGCTGCGGGTAATGTCTTTGTGGGTACCCAGCATACGCCTGGGCTCATTGTTGGCGGTAAATTCCACCACCCGGCCACGGGACAGCACCCAGTGATACTGACCACTCTTGCCGCGCATCCTGAACTCTATCTCGTAGGCTCCAATAGGATCGGCCAGATACTGCTCGCGATACTCTTCGACCCGGATCCTGTCATCCGGATGGATCAACTCGTCTATGGTCGACAGCAGCGCCGGAAACTCATTGGTCTTGTAACCCAGCATGGTGTAGTAAGCCGGGTTGCAGATGATCTGCTCCGAATCCAGATACCAGTCCCACAGGCCATCTTCCACCGCGTCCATCGCCAGGTGATAACGTTCTTCCGACAATCGCAGCTGTTCGGCCGATTCATATTCGCGGGTCACATCACGCCAAACGGCAATCAAGCCCAGCATCTCGCCGCGGCGGTTATAAAACGGCAGCTTGAGGGTGTCGAGCAGCACGGGCTTGCCGGCCAGCTCGACCTTTTCCTGATAACGCAGCGGCGCCCTGTCTTTGAGTACCTGTTCATCCTCGGCGCGAATTCTGGCGGCCTGTTCCGGGCTGGTAAGTGTGTCTGAATTCAGGCCTATCATCTCGGCTTCTGTGTAGCCAAGCACCCGCTCGGCCGACTTGTTGCAGCCGAGGTACTTGCCTTCTTTATCTTTGAAGACAATGGCTTCCGGAATAGAGTCCAGCAGAGAGCGCAGCAGGGCATATTCCCGCTCACGTCGCTCTGTGGTTTCTTTCAGCCGTTCGGTGCGCCGGGCCACCAGTTTATCCAGCCGCTTGTTCTGCTCCGCCAGGTGACGGGTATATTGCTGGTTCTCTTCAAAAATGCGGCTGACCAACTGGAACCAGGGCTCCCAGCCCTGGGTGATCTTCTCCGGCGGCCGAATCGGCTCACGGGAACAGTCTTCCAGGTGCGAAAGCAGGCGCGAGGCAGGGCTGACGAAAGAGCGACGAGTCTGCCAGTGCACTATGGTCACCAGCACGGACAGCGCCAGTACCACAAGAATAAAGGTCAGCTGCAGCTTCTCGAACGAGTCCAGAAACAGGTCATCGACATCCTGCAGATAGAGCAGGCGCCAGGGGGCGTTGTGCAGCGCCACTGAGTGGATGTAATAGCCGTTACGGATCATCCCCTCGTGGGCATCGAACAGCTCGGACTCCGGCAGTGAATGCAGCTCGGATGGGATCCGCTGACTGATGTGGTAGACCCGGTTAATGCTGGAGGTATCAAAATCGCTGTGGGAGAGAATATTGTTGCCTTGATCCAGCAAAATCACTGTGCCCGGCATCTTGAAATAGAGACGTATCTGTTTGGCGAGCGATGCCAGTGTCATGTCCAGATTAATGGAGCCGATAAACTCATCTTCGAGATAGATGGGCACCCCGAGCGTGGTCAAAAGACCATTGCCGGCCGAGTCCACATAGGCCTCACTCCAGAACACACTGCGCTGGGGGTTCATCGCCGGCGTCGCCAGTTGAAACTGTTTCTTGTTCAGCAGTTCATCGCGAAAACGCTGCTCGTCCGAAGGCCAAGGGTAATAGGACATCATTCGCCGCTTGGACAGGTAATAGATGGCCGAGGCCTTGGGTGCGGCTTCCTTGGCGACCGGGAACGACAACGACAGCTCGAACAGCATCTCCAGTTCCTGATAGAACTTGTCGCTGCGGCCATCGAGAGAACCGGAACCGGTTATCCGCCCCATGTTGGTGAATGGCTCACCACTCTTGGCGTAATTGGGCTCCAGGGTAAAGAACTGACCGCTTTCGTTGAATTTCTCGTACTGGGGCAGTCTGTCCTTGCGTACCTGCTCGGCCAGGCGCAAGTGGTCCACGGCCACATTGCGCAGGCTCTTGACCGCACGGATACTGGATTCCAGCAAGAGGTCAATCTGCATCACATGGCGATCGACCTGTTCTTCTCTGAGCTCCATCTGTTGGGTCTTCTGGCGCTCAAAAAACACCCAGGCGGTGAGCAACGCCAGTACAATTACCCCCATATAGGTGTAAAACACTGCGCGATTGTAATTTTTCTGGATCGGAGATTTCAGCTGCAGATCCGGCTCACTCGATTTCATCCATTACCCTTGCATCACGTCCCATCCCCAAGCGGCGGGAAGGAAGAAGAACAAAGCCAATATCATATACTTAATTTGGTCGAATATGCAGTACCCCGCACAAAGCAAAGGCCCCGAAATGGGGCCTTTTTCAGTAGCAGGGGTTATCAGAGCTGCTCTTCGGCAAACTCCGCCAGCCGTGAGCGCACTACGCCGTTGAGGTAGATGTTGGCGCTGCCTTCAAAATTTTTAAAGCGTTCAACCATATAGGTCAAACCCGAGGTGACCGCGGTCAGATAGTTGGAGTCTATCTGCGCCAGGTTGCCACAGCAGATAAGCTTGGTGCCTTCTCCCATACGGGTGATCATGGTTTTCAGCTGTGAGGCGGTCAGGTTTTGACACTCATCCAGCAATACCACTGAGTTCTGGATCGAACGCCCACGCATGAAATTGATCGACTTAAACTGGATATTGGCCTTTTCCATTATGTAGTTGAGTGAACCACTGGGATTAACGTCATGCTTGTGCAACACCTCCAGGGTATCGGTAATTGCCGCCAACCAAGGGGCCATCTTCTCCTCTTCCGTGCCCGGCAGGAAGCCTATCGATTCGGCGATTTCCGGAGTATTCCGGGTGACTATCACCTTGTCGTAGAGATTACGCTCCACCACCAGCTCCAGTGCCGCCGCCATCGCCAGCAAGGTCTTGCCGCACCCTGCTGGGCCGGTGAGAATAACCAGATCGATATCTGGGTCCATCAAGGCCTGCAGCGCCATGCCCTGATAGATGTTCTTCGGCCTCACGCCCCAGGCCTCCATATTCATCAGGCGCTCGCGACCGAGATCCAGCACGTTGAGACTGGTTTCGCTGCGGCCGACCACCCGGCCACAAAACTCGGATTCCTCATCCAGCAGATATTGGTTGATGTAAAAGAGATCGTCGCCCAGGTCCTTGAGCGGCACATCATGCACAGTATGACGGCCATGACGCTCGGTGGCCACCTTGTGCAGATGCTCCCAGAAGTTGCCTTCAAATTGATGAAAACCCTTGGATAGAAAACGTATGTCATCGATCAGTTGATCTGTGCGGTAGTCTTCTACCAGGAGTATCCCGGCACCTTTGGCCTTGAGACGCATATTGATGTCTTTGGTGACCAGCACTACGGTACGGGGCTCATATTGATTTTGCAGATGCAGGGCTGTGTTGATGATGCGGTTGTCGTTGTTGTCGCCGGGCAGCGAGCCTATGGTGAATTCAATCTGGTGGTCGGGGAAGATGGCCAGAGTACCTGTGGCATCTGTGTGCCCTTCGCGGCTTGGAAGGGGAACCCCTTTGATTATCTGTTCCGGTGTGGTCTTGCCGCCGAGGATATCTTCCAGTGCCCGAATGGCGACCCTGGCATCGCGGCTGACATCCCGCTTTCTGTCTTTTATCTGGTCCAATTCCTCCAGTACCGTCATTGGGACCACAACATCATGTTCTTTAAAGGAGTAAATCGCTAAGGGTTCATGTAATAACACATTGGTATCAAGTACAAACAACTTTCTGTCGTCTTGTTCCATGGCGCCTCCATTTGCGTCAATGAGCTACTCACAGCTTTGTTGTCATGGGCCAGCGCAGGCCTGGGGTTGGGGTATATGGCACTCCTGTTTCTGACAGATGGCGGGTAGGTTTCACCACTGTGACATGGCTTAAACTAATACTGGCACCTTTAGCAGCGGATGACAAATACCCTTTGCAGTCTGTTCAATGGCCACTGCGCGGTATCCGTTTTTGAGTGTAGGATGCTAAAGATGACGATTGGATGACAAGCGAGCGAAAAGGCCTGCGTCATAAGGGGGGCAGGATTGGTATTATACTCGGATTGGTATAACATACGCGCCCTTTGAGAATCCGCCCGGAGATGAGAGTTAAAGATGCCCTTCGCCTTAGGTCAACGCTGGATCAGTGATACCGAATCAGAGCTTGGTTTGGGTACAGTAGTACAACTGGAAGGCCGCATGGTCTCACTGCTGTTCCCCGCCACCGGAGAGAACCGCATGTTCTCCCGCAACGACGCCCCGTTAACCCGGGTGATTTATAACCCAGGTGATCAGGTCAAGAGCCATGAAGACTGGACACTGACCATCAACTCTTTGGATGAAAAAGACGGGCTGGTGATCTACAGCGGCATTCACAGCGAAACCGGTGAAGAAGTGCAGCTCCGGGAAACCCTGCTGGACCACAATATTCGCTTCAACAAGCCGCAGGACAGACTCTTCGCCGGCCAAATAGACAGACTGGACAGATTCGGGGTGCGCTACGCCGCCCAGCAGCTACGCCACAATCTGGCCACCTCAGATCTACTGGGGCTGCAGGGTCCCAGAGTCGGCCTTATTCCACATCAGCTGTGGATTGCCCATGAAGTTGGGCGCCGCTATGCGCCACGGGTGCTGCTGGCCGATGAAGTGGGCCTGGGCAAGACCATAGAAGCCGGCCTCATCATTCATCAACAGTTGATGACAGGCCGCGCCGAGCGGGTACTTGTGATAGTGCCCGATACCCTGCGCCACCAATGGCTGGTGGAGATGCTGCGCCGCTTTAACCTGCGGTTTGCCGTATTCGATGAAGACCGCTGCATCGAGGCCTTTGCCGACCACGACAACCCCTTCTACACAGAACAGTTGGTGATCTGCTCGCTGGAATTGCTGCGCAAGAAGCGCCGTCTCGATCAGGCGCTGGATGCCGACTGGGATCTTATGGTGGTCGACGAGGCCCATCACCTGGAGTGGACCGAAGAAGCTCCGAGCCGCGCCTATCAAGTGGTTGAAGCTCTGGCGGAAGTGGTGCCCGGCGTACTGCTGCTGACCGCGACCCCGGATCAACTGGGCCATGAGAGCCACTTTGCCCGACTGCGACTGCTGGATCCGGATCGTTTCTACGACTATCAAGCCTTTATCAAAGAGGAAGAAGGCTACAAAGAGGTGGCCCTCGCCGCCGAGGCGCTGGCCAGTGGCAACAAGCTGCCCGACAATGCCATCAACAGCCTGACCGAACTCTTGTCCGAGAAAGATATCGCCCCCGCCATTCGCCTTATCCAGGCTGACGGCGTCGATTCTGAGCAGCAGCAAGCCGCCCGTGACGAGCTGCTGCAGGAGCTGCTCGATAGGCACGGCACGGGTCGAGTGCTGTACCGTAACAGCCGCGCCTCGGTCGAAGGCTTCCCGAAACGCATTTTCAACGCCTATCCACAGGCCATGCCGGAGCAGTACCTCACCGCGGCCCGAGTCAGTGCCATGATGAATGGTCACCGCACCCTGGAAATGAAGGCCGCCTATGCGCTGGCGCCGGAAAAAATGTATCAGGAGTTTGATGAAAACTCCGCCGCCTGGTGGAAGTTCGACCCCAGAGTCGACTGGCTCATCGATTTCCTCAAGCAAAACCGCAGCAAGAAAGTGCTGATCATCGCCAGTCAGGCCGCCACGGCGCTGAGTCTGGAAGAAGCGCTGCGCACCCGTGAAGGGATCCTCGCCACTGTGTTCCATGAGGGCATGTCCATCATAGAGCGGGACAAGGCCGGTGCCTTCTTCGCCCAGGAAGAAGGTGGTGCCCAGGCGCTGATCTGCTCGGAAATCGGTTCCGAAGGGCGTAACTTCCAGTTCGCCAGCCAGTTGGTGCTGTTCGATCTGCCGCTGAACCCGGATCTGCTGGAGCAGCGCATAGGTCGCCTGGATCGCATAGGTCAGAACCATGATGTAGAGATCCACCTGCCCTTCCTCACCGACACAGCGCAGGAGCGTCTGTTGGCCTGGTACCATGAAGGCCTCAATGCCTTCGAACTCACCTGCCCCGGCGGCCATATTCTGTTCAAGGAGTTTGGCGCCCAGTTGCTGCCACTGCTGGTGGAAGAAAACGAAGAAGAGATGGCCAAGCTGCTGCGCGACACCCGTAGCCGTTATAAAGAGCTCAAGCAGGCAATGGAGCAGGGCCGCGACAAGCTGCTGGAACTCAATTCCCACGGCGGTGACAGGTCATTGGCATTGGCCGAGAGACTGGCGCAGATGGATAACGACACCCAGCTTATCGGCTCAGTGATCCGTCTGTGGGACATCATAGGTCTGGATCAGGACGACAGAGGTGAAAACACCATAGTGCTGCGTCCGAGTGAGCACATGATGTTCCCCACTTATCCCGGTCTGCCGGAAGATGGCATTACCGTGACTTTCGACCGGGATACAGCCCTGTCCCGCGACGATATCGCCCTGATAACCCAGGAACATCCGCTGGTGCAAACCGGGTTGGATCTGATCACAGGTTCTGAGACTGGCACCACAAGTGTTGCCATCCTCAAGAACAAGGCGCTACCGGCAGGTACCGTATTCCTGGAGCTTATCTACCTGGCACAGGCCTCGGCACCCAAGTCCAGCCAGCTGTATCGCTATCTGCCGCCGACACCGCTGCGCATTCTGCTGGATAAGGATGGCAACAATCTGTCTGACAAGGTGAGTTACGAGCATTTTGATCGCCAGCTCAGCGCGGTTAACCGCCATATCGGCAGCAAGCTGGTCAATGCCTCGCAGGCGATATTGCATCCACTGCTGGCCAAGGGCGAAGCCCACGCTATGGAGGCTATGTCCAACCTGCAGGCCGAAGCGCAGCAGCAGATGGAGCGCCAATTAGGCGCCGAGCTGGAACGTCTGGAAGCCCTCAAGGCGGTGAACCCCAATATCCGCGATGCCGAGCTTGAGTATCTGCAAAATCAGATAGCCGAACTACGCGGCTATTTGGATCAATGCCAGCTGCAGCTCGATGCCGTGCGCCTGGTGCTGGTCAGCCACGCCTGATAATCCACTCAAATATCATCCCCCCAAGACCCGCTAACTGCGGGTCTTGTTTTTTGCGCTAAAGTTCAGAAGCCCTGGTGCACCACGCCTTCAAGCATTGGATCGACACACAAACTTTCGATACAACAGCTACTAGTGCACAAATTTGCGGCTTATAATTTTGGCATTGAGTCAATAAAGGCTGCAGAATCATGCTATTCCAGCCTATGAAAAGTTTAAGGAGTTCACTTGGCGCTGATATCCAGGACGATAGCTATGCTGTGCTTTTTCCCCTTGATAGCACTGGCAGCCGACGAACCAGCCAACAAAGACATGGCCAACCAGGAGCAGACTCAACCGCAACCGGTGCAGAAGCCTGCCAAGCAAACACCTGAAACAGCCCCTATGAAACCCAGAGACAATAGCCGGGCGTTGGAGCATGTCGCCGCCTCAGAACAGCAAAAGATCCAAGTAGATGGCGAGGAGCAAACCGTTCTGGTGCGCCCCTGGAGTGGCCCGAAACAATTGGGCGCAGCGCTGTTGCTGCCGCCCCCCGGCACCCATGCCGATGCCCCCGGGCTCAACGCCTTCTTGCGCCGCGGCATCAATCCGGCAGGCTGGGCCAGTCTCAGCATGACACCACCTCCCTTTCCTGAGCAGCCCAACTTCACCACAGAGGCCCAGGAAATAAGCAAGGCCGGCGATGGCAAAGTGCAGGGCAAGAGTAATCAGGCAACAAGCCGCAGAGAGGCGGAGGAGTGGCAGAAACTCAGAAAGCAGCAACAAACCTTTATCCAAAAGAGTCTGGCGCAATTGGACGCCTTGGGTGAGCCCTTTCCCGGCAAGCGCTTGCTGATAGCCCAGGATCAGTCCGCCGCCTTGGTGATTGAGTTGTTGGCGGCGCAGGAGTTGGCCAAGCCGGACTTGTTGGTGGTGATCAATCCCTACCTCGACGATCCCTATGCCAATTTGGCACTGCCAAAGCAACTGGCCGGGTTGGAGTTGGCGATACTCGATATCCAATCTCCCGACGGTCACCAGGCCTCGCAGGCTACTGTGGAAAGTCGCAAAACCCTGGCTTCAAGCAAGCCGGACAATCAATATCGGCAGCAGTTGCTGGCGCTGGATCTACGCCAGGATGTTGCCTTTGAAAACACCTTACTGATGATAGAAGGCATGGCCAGAAAGGTGCTGAAACAGCAGGCGCCAAACGAGAAGGCGGCCACTGAACCCCATCAGTGACCGCCTAATTGCAGAAGTTGCTGCCAAAACCGGCCGGCAGACCAAGCTTCCCGTAGAGCAAATATCGGCAGTGCGATTACTCTTTCTTGCCGCCCTTGGAGAACATCAACGCCAGGGAGATGAGCACCACAGTGCCGCCCATGAACAGCAAGTCCAATGCCGAGCTGGGTTTGATATCGGCAAAGAAGGAAAACACCTTGATGATCAGCATCATCAATATCACTTTGCCCAACTTGCTCTTGAGCGCATCTATGCTGGAGATGATCAATATCTTGCCGCCGGTATCCGAGTTACCGGCCGGCTCCAGGTTACGGATAAAGAGCTCATAGAGGCCGAAAGCGAAGATCAGCAGCACAGCCCCGAGCAGGAAGGTATCCAGTATCTCCACCAGTACCATCACAAGATCGTTACGCACATCATAGCTGCCACTGAGCAGGTATTCCCACAGCAGGGCAAACATATGCAGCACGTCCTTGACTCCCATGACAAAAGTGACCAAGGCCGCCAGCACACAGGAGAAGACTCCGACCATGACAGACAAGCGACTGCCCCAGAGCAGGCGTTCAAAAAAAATCCGCATCCCAATTTCCGTCTAAAAATAAAGTGACGGATTTTCAGGCAGTTTTGCCATTGAGGTCAAGTTATTATCCCATCATACGTGATAGGCATCTCACCAGTTTCGCCGCGGTTCAAAGGCCCGCTCGGGATCCTTGCCCTGACGCACGGCGGCAATGGCTCTGTTGCGCCCCAAAAGCAGACGCACCTGGCTCCAGGACTCCCGCGCCAGCAGGCGCCTACGGGAACCGTTCCAGCTGCGGTTAATACTCAGCTTTATCGCCGCCAACGCATCGGGAGAGCGCTCATTGAGCTCAGCTGCCAGTTCTTGTGCCCGGGCCAGGGGATCACTGCAGCACTCGGTCACCAGCCCAAGATCCAATGCCTTGGAAGCCGGGATTAATTCCGCCGTCATGCTGAGTTTCAATGCCTGATCTTTTGCCAGAATTTCCCGCAAACTCACCAGGCCGCCCATGTCGGGAACCAGGCCCCACTTGGCTTCCATTATTGACAACTCGGCGTCATTGGCGGCAATGCGAAAATCGGCGCCGAGCGCAATTTGCAAACCGCCGCCATAACAACGGCCATCCAAGACGGCAATGACAGGAACCGGCAACTCACGCCAGGCGACAGACACCTGCTGCGCCAGATTGGCATTGCCCGGTAACAGCTTGAACAGCAGTTTCAGCGCTTGCCAGGGAGAGTTGGCCACACTCTTGATATCCAGGCCTGAACTGAATTGGCCGCCCTCACCTCTGAGGATCACCGCCCGCAAATGTCGTTGACGGCGCAAATGACGTGCCATCGCCTTGAGTTCACTGAACATGGTGTAATTAATGGCATTGAGCTTATCCGGCCGATTCAAGCTAACGATAGCCAGCTGTTGTTGCCATTCCAGGCTGAGTGTCTGCCACTGCATCTGCAGGTCCTTGAAAGTTGAAGTTATGTTAACGGTATCACCATCACACTGGTCAGGCCAGAGCAAAAAGCGTCCCGTTTCAACAACACAGAGCAGTCTAAATTTTGACTAACGTCAACAATCTGACATTAGCTTTGACTTAGTGACAACAAGTGTTCACAATATCGACCCTCAACAGGCAAGCCATTGCACTATAATAAGATTTTCTCCTGCCAAATGTATGAGAAACGGGCATCAAGCCCGAGCTCGCCGATAACTGACTATCGGCCCAGTCCTCACTGATCCAGCGGCATAATCAGAGGATAATCACAAAAATGCCGCTGTAGGTGTTATCTTCAAGTAATGCAGTAGAACAGGAAATCTCTATGGCGATTCCGGTACTCATATGCGACGACTCTGCGCTGGCGCGAAAGCAGATGGCCCGTACTCTTCCCAAAGATTGGGAGGTAGACATCAGCTTTGCCGCCAATGGCGCCGAAGGACTGGAGGCAATTCGTGCCGGCAAGGGCGAGATTGTCTTTTTGGATCTCAACATGCCGGTCATGGACGGCTACGAAGTGCTGCAAACGATTCAGCAGCAAGACCTGCCGGCCATGGTGATAGTCGTCTCGGGCGATATACAAATTAAGGCTCATCAGCGAGTCAAGGCCTTGGGCGCGCTGGATTTTATTCAAAAACCCGTCAGCGCAGATGCCATCAGCAGCATACTGCAGGAATATGGCATTTTGCAGTTGGCCGAAGGCGGCGAAAGCAATGAAGAGCCAATGATCCAGGTGGATATGCGCGATGCCTGCCAGGAGGTTGCCAACGTTGCCATGGGCCGCGCCGCCGATCTGCTGGCCAAGCTGTTGGATGTATTTGTGCTCTTGCCTATTCCCAACGTCAATGTGCTGGAGGTCAGCGAATTGACCATGGCACTCAAGGCCACAGAGGAAAGCCCCAAAATTTCGGCGCTGTGCCAAGGCTTTATCGGTGCCGGGATTGCCGGTGAGGCTCTGCTGCTGTTTCACGACTCCAGCTTTAAGGATATGGCCAAGTTGATGGGCCTGTCGGATCCCGAAGATGCCAACACAGAAATCGAGGTGATGATCGACACAGCCAACGTGTTGATCGGCGCCTTCCTCAGCGGTATCTCGGAACAACTGGACATGCAATTCAGCCAGGCGCACCCTGTGGTGCTCGGTCGACATTGCACAGTAAATGATCTGATCCACGATAACTCAGATCGCTGGCAACGCACGTTGGCGATGGAGATCAATTATCGTATCGAAGATCACAATGTGCAGTGCGATCTCTTGCTGCTCTTTACCGAAGACTCCTTGCCGACGCTGAATTTCAAGCTCGGCTATCTGATGAACTGACAAAAACAGGTTTGCCATGGCAAAGGATTTGGATGCAATGAATGAACTGCACTGGCTGATCGATATGGTACAAACCATAGAGGTCGGCCTGGTGGTGCTGGACAGAGAGTACAATATTCAGCTGTGGAACGGCTTTATGGAGAACCACAGCGGCGTTTCTCCCAACGATATCAAGGGCGACAACCTGTTTGAACGTTTCCCGGATCTGCCAGCCAACTGGCTCAAGCAGAAGATGGAGTCTGTGTTTCTGCTGAAGAACCGCGCCTTCATCAGTTGGGAGCAGAGGCCCTATGTATTCAAATTCAAGAACTACCGGCCCATCACAGGCCGCGCCGAGTTCATGTTCCAGAATGTCACCCTGTTGCCGCTGGCCTCTCTGACCGGGCAGATCTCCCATATCAGCATCATCATCTATGATGTGACGGATATTGCCATCAACAAGCTGCAGCTCAAGAGTGCCAACGAGCGCCTGGAACACCTGAGCCAAACCGATGGCCTGACCCAGCTGCATAACCGCAGACACTGGCAACTATGCATGCAGCGGGAATTTGATCGCCATTCCCGCTATGGCGATCCTGCCAGTCTGGTGATGTTCGATATAGATCACTTTAAGCGGATCAACGACAGCCTGGGGCATATCGCCGGAGACAGGGTTATTCAGCATCTGTCCCATATTCTCAGCCAAAACCTCAGGGAAACCGACTGCGCCGGGCGCTACGGGGGCGAAGAGTTTGCTGTGGTCTTGTCCCACACCAGCGCCGAGGATGCCCGCTCCTTTGCCGAGCGGCTGCGCTCTCAGGTGGAAAGCAGCCGCTTCAGCTTCAATGGTCAGCCGGTGCCCTTTACCATCAGCCTGGGGATCTGCGATCTGAGTGATGAGGTGGAAAACAGCGATCAATGGCTGGCCAATGCCGATCAGGCCCTCTACCAGGCCAAGGTTTCCGGCCGCAACTGTGTCAGTATTTTCAGTGATTGATCCACAGATGACGGCCAATAAAAAACCACCTTCAGCGTTAATGAGATAATTGTTTTTATTCATTTTTAACGCACGTGGATAGGCTCCCATCAAGCTTGAATTGCCTCCTCTTGGTGCATTTCCCGGCGTTTGAGATGACAGTTGAGTCAGTTTAAAAATAATATAACTCGACGCATCTCTAAAACTTAATTGGTTCGGATGTAACGACGGTAAGCTTTTAGCCATCAACACCCTCTTGTATCTGATGAAGTTTTAGGCCAACAGTACACACCATAATTCTTGGATAACCAACTCGGCAATTGACTGCGTAACGTAAAGCGACTCTCCAGAAGATGCTGCTTCACTTCCCGATAGCCCACTTCTATCTCCCATCGATGGGCATATAAATCCACTATCTCTGCCCCCGGATAACGCAAGGGGTCAGTTAATGAGGTCAAAATGGAAACCGACTTACCTTTTATCGTCTTCGTCAGTAAGCGAGCTTCAATACTGTCAGGCAGCATAGGCCACTTCTTTCTGGCTTGAGGCGTGGTGGCTAACTGCACTAGTTGGTCGTGTTTTCCTAAAGAGCGTACCACTTCATATTGCGTCCCTTTCTTCAACGGCAGCGGCCAGTGACTCTTCGGTTGAGCCTGTTACCAGGCGTGCAAAAGTCCTAACGAATGGAAGCCTCTGTCAAGCTGCAATGGTATGGCGATTTATGGAAACGGTTTCACCATTTCCGGGCAGCGGACACGGCAAAGAAGAAATGTAGCAGTATTGCAGTTATTTAGAGCCTTCGCTCAGCTAAAGGGATCTCTATTGTTGTACTGCTGTCTTTTACGCCCAGAAATAGCCGTTGCACTAAAAGCCTCATGCCGCAGCTATTTCCCCCTCCCCCTTGTTCCCTATAAACTAATGACAAAGCGGGACTGTTCACGATAGCATAAGCGAATGAAAAACCATCATTCACTAAGCCCCTCATTTTAATTGTAAATACAGGGGTATTTCGCGAAAGAGTGATGGCAAAAGCCCAGCTACAAGCTTAATGAAACAACTCGCAACAAGGACTTTGCATGAAACAAGGATTGGTATTTCTTGGCCTGACCCTGGGTGGCCTAACCCTCAATGTCAACGCTCAGCAGTGCGATCTCAGCATCACAGGCACTGTGCCCGAAGGGATTAGCCTGGATAAGTTGGTCGTTTCCACCTATGACAAGGAGCTACCGGTCACCAGCAGGGACTACTCCCTGTGCGCCAGTAAGCAAGATCTCCAAGTCGTCGGCCGCCATAGCCCCAACAACACCATCTACCTGATGGATAAGAGTGGTGCCATCCCCAGAGGCATCTATACCGCCGAAGTATTTATCCAGAGCGAGGCGATCACCTTGGGCCCGGCTTCCAGTTTGACCAAGCAAGCCTGTAACCTGCGCTGTGGCTACTATGCCAGTCAAAGGGTACAGAACTCCAAAGAGTTGCAACAACTGGCGGCCGAATACCAACGGCTGTCTGCCAAAGATGGCAAGGCGATTGGCGCCTTCCTTAGCCAAAACCAAGCCAAATTAGATCGAATCTATTACGGCGATATCCACCCTAAGCCATCAGCCCCAATAAGCACGGGCGATCTCTGGGTCGATCCCTACAGCGGCGCGGGACTCTACTTCGATCCCCCCGAAACCATACTCAACAGCACCTTTAGAGATTATGTGAGCTCCGAAGCCAGAGCGGCGCGGCAACAGGATGAGGCCATAGCCGAAGCGATGAAGCAGCATAAAGCTTCACTGCAAGCTCTAGTGAAGGGTTTCAACAGTTGGCAAGAGCGGGTGGAGGCCGTCAACAGAGTCAGCGCGGAGCTAAAGGCCAACCAGGATCCGGCGGCGATAAAGGTGGCGCAAATATTCGAGCGCGGCCTTGAGGAAGCCGAGGCAACTCTTAAAAGTTACCTTACCAACGACAACAAGACCCCCATCGCATCTCTGACCCAGGCAAAAAAGACGTTCGAACTCTTGTTGGCCGACTGGACCAACGCCGCCTATATCCACAGCAAGGACAAACAGGCCTTCGCCGCCCTGTTCAGTGAGCAGTTTAAGCAGCAACTACCGATACAAGATCGCGAGTTGGACAAGGCGCTGAGCCGCCTTATCGATCTGCCAAATCATCTGGGGAAGTTGTCTATTGAGGATGGTTATCAGCACATTCAGCTGGAGTTTAACAATCTCCTGCCAGACTCGAACCAACGCTATGACTTTAAGGATGCCCTGCACAGCGTTAGCTTCGTGTATGAGAAGGGAGCCTGGCGACTCGACAGCGTCAGCCAGCTGCCCATTCGCCACTATGATAAAGGCTAGATATAAAATGGCGATCAAGGGGGCGAGTTTGAATCAACACCTCAGCCCCTTGATTCCCACTCTTTCAACAACTCTGGCATCTTGACTTTGTTCACTCTTAACACGTTATTTTTATCAAAAAACAATAAACTAAGCCAAAGCAGCAACTGATAAATCATAGCAAGCCATCATATTATCTAATCTCTTTATCATAGGTTTTCATCTACTTGGCCAAAGGAGTCATATCAATGCCCACCTCATGAACTGGCAGACAATTTCGCCGCCCTTTGAGTGATAGGTCTGATAGTCCATCATCACTTGTTAGGGTAAAAAGTTAAGATCACGCCTAATCCATCTTGCTTGGTATCTTGCAGCATGCCCACCAGTTTCTAAATATATGACAAATATAGCCATACACGAATCACAACGATATACATCACTACCGTTGTAAGGGTAATGCGATAAACTCACAGGAGCCATATCTGAAAATGGATTACTACCATTTTTGCTGTAAGTCTGATAACCGAGAAAAGTCATTGGTTCTATTTTACCCATAAAATGAAGTTTGTTTTCCAGGCCATCAGAGTTAGTCAAATGAAGCTTGGATTCCTTTCCGCACTCAGAACAAGAATTAGATTCTTGTTCTGCTACAACATTGAGTAAGTCATCGATATTCATAAAGCCCTCAGAACACAAAATAAAAATTGGAAAAGAAAATGCAAGCTGGAAAAATCGAGTCAAAAATTAGGAAATATATGGCCCTCTGCTCCGCAAAGCTAATGTTGGCTCTTACTTAATTTATTACATGCTAGTAAACCGCGATGCCTCACCAGTTTCTTAGCTTTATCAGCTTCAAGCAACCAGTATACTTCAAATACATACAATGGAAGAAAACTTATAAACGCAGCCATTAGGCTTTCTTCAAGCAATTTATAAAGTGGCCCCATTACCAATAACAGTACATAAAAAGCAATCACTCCCCAAAACAACATAAAGTAGGAATGTGCTTTAATAGATTGAAACATAACCGCATCCTGGTTATATCTCATCGCTCTAATTTCGTTTAATCTTTTTAATTTTATCTTGCGAAATGGCCCCTTTAAAATATGCGATATTTTTCGCATCATTGAATCTATGTAGGGGGCTAACTTGGGTATTAGATACGCCAAAATAGCACTACCCAACAAACCTATTACTACACCTGTATCCATCTACTTTCATCCTCCGACACTTATTTCATGTGTAACACAGTGCGCATGACCAAGGTAATTGGCGGCTTCTTTGCGTAAGCAAAAAAAGGGACTATTGTTGTGTTTTATTATGCGTTTGATTTATTTTCCTGAAACAATTCATAGGCCGATGCCTCTAACTCACCACAATCTGATATTAGGCTGCCATGCTCATCATATATTTTATATTCTTGCTGTATCCCACCGATTGAAGCACAGCCATCTAAACCCAGTAGCAAGTTATAAAATGTATCGTTCAGCAATTGATCAACTACCTTTGCGAAAACCTCTCGCTGATCAGAACTTAGATTAATTTGTTCTACCAACTTAGACAGAGCGCTTCCATAATTTGCATTGAAGCACCGTTCTAGAATCATTTCCTTTTCCTTCCTCCATAACTCGCAAAACTGATCAGAATTCATTCACATTCCTTACGCATAATACCCTGTTAATGGGTGAGCAACGCAATACTGAAGCTGCCACATGCCACCTTAATCACTAAATTCAACGCATAGTAAAAATTCCACGAGTTGCGAATCACCTTTAAATAGTTTATATGCAATCATTCCGAGCGTTTTCCAATTTCACTTCTGTCATTAGCTTGTTGATTCCATTCAGAAACTCTGTGGATACATTCTTCATCAAAATCACTCAAGGCATGTCTAGTTTGGTAAATTTGATCGACGATTGCATCTAGTGACTCAACAGAAAATTGGCATAGCTCGTGTTCAAGCCCGTCATTTCCGACTTTGAACTTAACTTGAGTGTATCCATCTTCATCTGTGTATTCCCAATTGGCATGAACTACTTTATTCCTTAGCACTCCACATTCTTTTAGGCTAGATATCAATGGCTTGTATTCTTTAATATCCCATCCGAAACCACGAATAAAATCGTCATTAAACTTTTTAAACAGATCAACTTTCGTTGAATACATCATTGAATGTAAGACAAGTAAGCCTCTTTGATCTGATCGATCAGAAAACTTTTCGCATAGCATGCTATCAAGACTCGCCTCTAAAGCGTTAAAGGCAACAACTATTTCACCAATTATTGGCAAAAAGTCTTGTATCACCTCGTAGCTATTTCCCGTATCATCCAATCCGTCCAGTATATTCTGCCCAACTGGTATCTTTTTAATTTTCATACTGAACCCTAATTATGTTGCATAACAGCTGGATAGTGCGCATGCGTGGTTTCCAAATCTATTATCTACCAACAGTATTTTATATCTTTTTGAATTTAAATCTATTTTCTGTGATATTACAGAAATAATGCGCAAATTTATCTTCAAATTGCCAGGCATTTTGTCAAAACTTTAATAGACAAGCAGCGTGGCTACCGCAGGGGGATTAAGTGTTCTGCCTCTTCCCCTAACCTAAATTTTATCTTTCTGTATCAGTATCTTGTCAGAGATTAACAACATTAGGCAAGCGATAAATTTGCTATCTTTTGGTCAATTCTTCAATCTGTGCCTGAGTGAAATCACTCATCCAGTAGCACCAAAGATAACCGCGAATAAAACAAGAGCGATACAAGCCGCGGAGTCACTTCAATCCCTAAACCAATGCACCTATTTCAAACTGTTTGCGGCTGTGACTAAGCCGTCAAGAAGGCTCAGCCCATGAGCATACAATGAGTATGTGATTGGGGGAGCCGACGCAGCCAATAACGCCACGGTCGTCAACAAAAAATACAGCACTGCAGTCTGATCGAGGGCTGACAAAGCCGACTAGTCACTTCAGCCCCTAAACCAATGCACCTATTTCAAACTGTTTGCGGCTGTGGCTAAGCCGTCAAGGAGGCTCAGCCCATGAGCATACAATCAGTATGTGATTGGGGGAGCCGACGCAGACAATAACGCCACGGTCGCAAACAGGAAGAAATAGAAGAAATATCAGTAGTCGAAACCAGGCTGCGCTTTAACCCCCGCCTCAAACGCATGCTTCACGCTATTCACCTCACTGACAGTATCTGCCAATTCAATCAGTTGCCTGTGGCAGTTGCGGCCGGTGATGATCACATGCTGCATTGGGGGACGATTTTGCAACGCATCGATCACTCGCTGCAGATCCAGATAGTGGTAGCTGACCATGTAGGTGAGTTCATCGAGCAGGAGTATGTCTATACTGGCATCCTGAAGCCATTTTTCGGCGGCCGCCCAGGCCTTTTCGGCGGCGGCGATATCCTTGGCTTTGTCCTGGGTGTCCCAAGTAAAGCCTGTGCCCATGACTTCGAACTTGACCCCGGCGCCTTCCAGTAGCTTGCGCTCACCGCACTCCCAGGTGCCCTTGATAAACTGCACTACGGCGCCCTGCTTGCCATGACCGACCGCGCGGGCCAGAGTGCCAAAGCCGGAAGTAGACTTACCCTTGCCGTTACCTGTCACTACCAGGAGTATGCCCTTCTCTTCGGTGGCGGCCGCGATTTTGGCATCCACCGCCGCTTTCACTTTCTGCTGCCGCTGTTTATGACGCTCTGCCTTGATATCGGTTTGATTATTATCGGTCACCCTGGTCTTCCTCTTTGAATATGTTGATTATTTTATTGAAATCCAGATGTTGCTCCAGCACATCGGCCAAACGATCCAGCTGTTGCTGACGCTGCTGATTGATATCCACTGTGCGGCCCTGTGGCGCCGTCATCCCGGCCCAGGTGAGCAGCAGTTCACAGGCCTCAGGGCTGTCAAACAAGCCATGCAAATAACTGCCGAGAATTTGATTATCCTCCGACAGCAGGCCCTCGCTGCGGGGTGCTGTGAATTGTGTAGGCCCTGCGATTTGTGAAGGTGCTGTGGCTTTTGCAGGCTCAGTGATTTTTGCGGGCTCAGTGGCGCTGACACAGTTGGCGTCACTGCCTCGCTCATTAAGCAACAGTGGCTGGGTGCATCTGTCCGGGATCCGCGACGCTCCGCAGTGGATCTCATAGCCGGAGACTGATGCCGATGATTGCCCAAGCCTCAGGGTACCGCTGATATTGAGCAGCTGTTTTTCGACTTGCAGCTCGGTAGTGAGCGGCAGGTAGCCCAGCCCTTGGCTGGTACCGGGCAAGTCTTCCAGTCCCAAGGGGTCGGCAATGCTCTGCCCCAGCATCTGAAAGCCGCCGCAGATACCGATAAGCTTGCCGCCGTAACGCAGATGGCGAGCTATGCCCTTATCCCAGCCCTGTTGGCGGATAAAAGCCAGGTCGGCGCGCACATTCTTGCTGCCGGGCAACAGCAGGAGATCCAGCCCTGGAAGTTCGTCCTGATGGGTCGGCCCTATATAACAAAACTCGATATCCGGATGCAGCCGCAGCGGGTCAAAGTCGGTATGGTTGCTGATCCTGGGGTACACCAAGACGCCGACTCGCAGTCGCGTCCCAGTTTGAGCTGTTTCAGATTGAGCTCGTGCTGATTGAGCTGTTACCGGCTGCTCGGCAGCAGCCCCCTGAGACTGAGCAGTTGTTTGCACCAGTGCATCTTCGGCGTCCAGATGCAGGGCATCGAGGTAGGGCAATACGCCCAATACCGGCTTGCCGGTGTGAGCCTCGAGCCAATCCAGCCCGGACTGCAACAATGAGATATCACCGCGAAAACGATTGATCACAAAGCCCTTTACCCTAGCTTGCTCACTCTCGGACAGCAGGGCCAAGGTACCGACCAGGTGGGCAAATACCCCGCCCTTGTCGATATCGGCGATGAGGATCACCGGGCAGTCCACCGCTTCGGCAAAGCCCATATTGGCAATATCGCCCTGGCGCAAATTGATTTCGGCCGGGCTACCGGCGCCTTCTACCAACAGCCAGTCAAACTCCTGCTGCAACCTGTGCCAGGATGCCAACACCGCCTGCATGGCAGCGGCTTTATAGTCACGACTCTCGGGGCCGAAAAAGGCGGCGGCTTCCAGGCTGGTCAGCGCCTTGCCCTGAATAATCACCTGCGCCTTGGTATCTGAGCTGGGTTTCAGCAATACCGGGTTGAAGTCGATTCTCGGCTCAAGACCGGCGGCCACCGCCTGCAGCGCCTGGGCCCGGCCAATTTCACCGCCATCCCGGGTGACGGCGCTGTTGAGCGCCATATTCTGCGGCTTAAAGGGCGCCACCCGCTGACCATGACGATGAAACACCCGGCAGAGTCCGGCTACCAAGGTGCTCTTACCGGCATCCGAAGTGGTGCCCTGCACCATAAGGCTGCGGCCAGGCCGGGCCAGAGTCGAAAATTCAGCTTTAAGTTCTGCGCTAATAAGGGGTACTGGGTTACTCATGCCTTGCCCTGCGGATCCGGGCTTGTACCCGAAGCGCTCAAGATCGGGTAATCAGAGCTCACAGGCTTTAACGCCAGCGGTAAACCTGCGACAACCAGAGTGACTCTGTCTGCCTTGGCGGCCAGCGCCTGATTGAGCCAACCGGCCTCATCGACAAAACGCCGACTCAGCTCCCCAAGCGGCACTATGCCGGAGCCGACTTCGTTGCTCACCAGCAGCAGATCGCCGTCAAACCCGGCTACCGCCTGCAACAAGGCCGCGCGTTCGCTAGCCATATCGGCACCAAAGCAGAGCTGATTACTGAGCCAAAGCGTCAGGCAGTCTACCAATACCGGCGCTCCAGAGCCTGAGCGCTGCACAAGCGCCTTGGCCAAATCGAGCGGCACCTCGGCCAACTGCCATTCGAGGCTGCCACCTTGGCGCGCAGTTTGATGGTGGGCGATACGCCGGGCCATCTCCTCATCGGCGGCCTCGGCCGTTGCCAGATACCAGGGTCGGATATTGGCCGGGCACAAGTCGGCCAGTTGCCGCTCGGCGTAACCACTCTTGCCGCTGCGGGCACCGCCCAGAATTAGATGGATCATGCCGGGCTGCCCCCCAATGCCAGCAACAGCATATAAACCGCCAGCTCACTCACCTGCTGCGCCGCTCCCAGGGTATCGCCGGTGTAACCGCCAATCTGACGCCGGAACCAGAACACCAGGGCCCAACGCAGCAGCAACATGGTCGGCAGTAGCCAGAACAGCAGCGTGGTGGACAGCAGTGCCGTCAGCACAATTCCAGTCAGCAGCAAAATACCCAGCTCATTGAGCCCCTGCTGCTGCGCCAGAGGTTTGCTCTTGCCCTCGTCGCGAACATAGGTTTCGCTAAAGATAATGCTGGCCGCCGTCACCCGGCTGACACAGTGCGCCAATACCAGAGCTAGCGCCGCCTGGTTGATGTCGTAAAGTGCCAATTCCAGCAGTAACTGGTACTTAAGCAGCAACACCAACACCAATGCCAAGGCGCCATAGCTGCCAAGGCGGCTGTCTTTCATGATTTTCAGTTTGTCTTCTACCCGCCAACCGCCGCCGAAACCATCTGCGGTATCGGCCAGGCCATCTTCATGAAAACCGCCGGTAACCAGCACACTGCTAATCATCGCCAGCACTATGGCAATGGAGCTTGGCAATATGCCGGCGGCCAGCAACAACACCAAGGCGGAGATCAAGCCCACCACCACGCCCACCAGGCCAAAGTAGCGGCTGGCCTTGTTGAGGCTGTCGCTGTCCACCGTCAGGGCACTGGGCACAGGAATACGGGTGAAAAAACCTATTGCGATCAAAAATAGCCGCAGCTGTCCGAGCCAGAATCCCATCAGAACACCTCTTGGGTAGCTGGCTCTACCACCTTGTCGACCCCGGCTTCACCAAAGCTGGCCATCTGGTTGTAGAAGTTGGCCGCCGCCTGCACCAAAGGCAGCGCCAGCGCCGCGCCCGAGCCTTCACCCAACCTGAGCCCAAGCCGCAGCAAAGGCTTGGCGGACATGGCCTCGAGCAGCAACTTGTGGCCGCGCTCTTCAGACTCATGGGCAAAAATAAGATAATCCCTCACCCCCGGCGCCAAACGCACAGCCGCCAGCGCCGCTGTCGACGCGATAAAACCGTCCACCAGCACGGGCACGCCAAATTCGGCCGCCGCCAACATGGCTCCTGTCATCTGCACTATTTCAAAGCCTCCGAGGCAGGCGAGGATACTGAGCGGCTCGGTCAGCTCGCAGTGGTGCAGCAGCAGTGCCTGCTCTATCAGCAGGCATTTGCGCTTAAGCGTCGCGGCATCTATACCGGTGCCGCGGCCGACACATTCACTCACAGGCAAGCCGGTCAGAGCAGCCATCACGGCGGCGGCAGAAGAGGTGTTGCCTATTCCCATCTCCCCCAGCGCCAGCAGGTTGCTGCCGGCATCGATATGGCGTTTTACCAAGGTGCGCGCCATGGCAAACCCTTGATGCACAGCGCCCGGTGTCATGGCGGCGCGTTTGTGGATAGGCCCGGTACCGGCGCCCAGGCGCTGCTCTGTAACCTCGGGGATCCCCAAGGGGCTGAGAATGCCGCAGTCAATCACCTCCAGCTCGAAGCCGGTCTGGCGACAAAACACATTGATGGCGGCGCCGCCGGCAACAAAGTTGAGCACCATTTGAGTGGTCACCTCGCTGGGGGCAATCGACACCCCGGCCGCGGCAATACCATGGTCGGCGGCAAACACCAGCATCACGGGACGGCGGATGACCAACTCATCAGTGGCGGAACCGAGCTGAATGCGCCCCAACTGCAGCGCCAAAGCCTCCAACTCACCCAAAGCGCCCAGGGGTTTGGTCTTGTTGTCTATGCGGGCCTGAATCGCGTCATCCAGCGCGTGATTGATTGCTGCAACCTGGTACATCCTTCCCTCTCTTATCGTTATTGGCCGCGTTTACGCAGCACCATCAGGAAAAACAGACTGCCGATGGCCGAGGTGATCACCCCCACCGGCAGCTCTTGGGTGGGCAGTATGCTGCGAGCCAGCACATCGACCCAAACCATAAACAGGCCGCCCGCCAGTGCCGTCAGCACCATGGGGTGCTGCCCCGGCAGCAACAACCTAACAATATGAGGCACCATCAGCCCCACAAAACCAATCCCGCCGCAGTGGGCCACCAGAGTGGCGGTAATAATCGAGCATAACAGCAGCATGGAAACCCTGAGCCTTTGCACCCTTATTCCCAGAGTGTGGGCGGTTTCATCACCGGCAAGCATCGCCAGTACCTGGCGCTTGAAGGCCAGGATCACCAGCAAGGCCGCCAGCACCACCAGAGTGGGCAGTCCAAGCCCATCCCAACTGGCGCGGGCAAAACTGCCCAGGCTCCAAAACAGCAAGGAGGTGGTAGCCTGCGGGGTGGAAAAATACAAGATCAGGCTGGTGAGGGCACTGAACATAAAGGAGATGGCGACCCCGGAGAGCAACATTCGCTCTATCTGGTTGCCGATATTCCTGCCCGCGAGCAGCAGTACCATAAGCACAGCCAAACTGGCACCGATAAAGGCTCCCAGCGGCAGCGATACCCCGGAGATGGCCGAACTCAGCCCAAGGCCGGTCGCCAGGGCGACCGAGACCACGGCGCCGAAGCTGGCGCCCGAGCTGATACCGAACAGGTAAGGATCAGCCAGCGGGTTGCGGGTCACCGCCTGCAATACATAACCCGACAATGCCAGACCGCAGCCGGCGATAAAGGCCAGCAAGATACGCGGCAGGCGCAGATCCCAGACAATACGCTCGCTGATGGCAGAAGGCTCCCCCACGCCCAGCAGGTGTTTGCCAATCACTCTTGCCACATCGAAGAGACTAATATCTGCGGCGCCAAAACCGGCGGCGGCCAAGGGTGTCAACACAGTGCCGAGCAGCAACAGCAGCCAGCACCAGTAAAGTCTGGGCAAGGGCTTGAGAAACCAGCCGATAAGCGAGCGCCCCGGTGCGACCATGGAAGTAGTCATGCGCCACCTCCCACCGAGCCTGGGCGCCGGTCAGTTTCCTTGTGGGCAACACAGGTTTCGGCCGAGGCAGGCCCTGCCATTGGCTCGACTATCGCAGCGCCGTGAGCCTTGCCGTGACCAGGCTCTGGCGACTGATAGCCGTAAAAGTAGTGGATCAGCGGCCTTCCTAACTGCGGATGCGTCCCCACCTGGCAGCAGACGCCGAAGACACCGGCAATTCTGTCTTCGGTCAATACGCTCTGGGGCGAGCCGTGGGCAATACGGCGGCCGTTATCCAGCAGCAAGAGTTCGTCACACAGGGCCGAGGCCAGATTGAGATCGTGAATCGAGGCGATCACCGTGACCCCCAGGCTGCGCACCAGCTCGAGGATCTGGATCTGATAGCGGATATCCAGATGATTGGTGGGCTCGTCCAGGATCAAAAGCTTGGGGCGCTGCACTATGGCGCGGGCAATCAAGGCCCTTTGCTTCTCACCGCCGGAAAGCTGCGCGAAAGGCTCTGCGGCCTTGTGCTGCAACCCGACCTGCGCCAATGCCGCCTGCACCTGGGCCTTGTCGGCCGCCGATGGCATATCAAACAACCCCTTGTGGGGAGTCAGTCCCATGGCCACTAATTGAGTCAGATCCAGTGCCAGTTGGGCCGGGGTATCCTGCAGCACCACGGCCACCTCTTTGGCGAAGGCTTTGGCAGACAAGCTATTGATATCCTGCCCAAACAGCTGGATCTGGCCGCTATCCGGGCGGATATAACGATAGAGGCAGCGCAGCAGGCTCGACTTACCGGCACCATTGGGGCCTATGAGCCCGAGCATCTTGCCGCTTGGCAGCTCAAAGCCCACATCGGCCAATACGCTGTGGCCATCGGGAAGCCAGCTAAGCTGTTGCACCTTGAGTGCCAGGCTCATAACCGCCCCCCGACATTGAGCCTGTGACCGGCAGAAGACTCAGGCTGCAGTGGAAGAATCATCTATTCGCTCCCCCGGTTTACCCGCCCGGGTTTCTGGTTTGGTTTATCAGCCTGGGCAGGTCTCCTGACTCGTCGCCAAAGGCGACTCACAGTTGCGGGCACAGTCCGGGCTTTCCCGGTTCCCTGGGTTGGTTCACCTGCAAAGGTGCCAACACCCTGGCTGCTGCCGCACTTGGCGGCCATTTGGGGTTATTATCCCGGTTTTATCGCCCGGCACAATTGCCTGGCGCAATAGCGCAGCACAATCACCGTCGGACGCTTGGTCCGCACTATTGCGGCCAGTGGAGCTTGCTGAAACACCGCCATTCCTGGCCACTTTCACCGCTGGCATCACGGCTGGCATAGAGGGTTATTCTGACCCAGGCCGCATAAGGTAGCTCCAAGGCGTTGAACACTGCCGCAGGCGGCATCTGCCCCGGCAGCAAAATCTCGGCCAACAGCAGCCGGATAACCCCGCTGTGAGTCAGGATCAGCGCTGCATCGGCGCTTGCTGAAGAACCAGAATCTCCTGAAACAGAGCTTTCGGAAGAATTAACCTCTCTCGCAAGCCAGCGCTGCACCATAGTCTGCCAGCCATCCAACACCCGGCGGCGAAAGGCTGGCAGCGATTCCCCGCCCGGCGGAGTATTGGCCACGGGATCACGCCAGAAGGCTTCGGCCGCCTCGCTATGCTGCTGATAGACACTCGCCACCTTCATGCCGTCCCAGTCACCGAAGTCCAGCTCCCAGAGCCAGTCATGCTGCTGCAGCGGCGCCGGGAAATAGTCGGGCATATCGGCC
The DNA here is from genome assembly GCF_009183365.2 of Shewanella algae. Lineage (NCBI taxonomy): Bacteria > Pseudomonadati > Pseudomonadota > Gammaproteobacteria > Alteromonadales > Shewanellaceae > Shewanella > Shewanella algae. The sequence goes on along the minus strand of NZ_CP068230.1, from coordinate 788,976 downwards.
TTGAGCTCGGCGGCAAAGGCCTGGCAACGCTGGGCCGGAGAGCTCAGCAGCGACAGGCGTTCGGGAGCACTCGGCAACATCTCCAGCGCACTACTGATAGCCCGCCAGCTGCGCCACATCTGCGCTTTGCCCTCATCGCTCAGGGCCACATCACTGCGGCCGCGGATAATCTCGCCGCCTTCACATTCGCCGTGCCGCAGCAGATAGATATTCAGTTGCCTATGTTCAGCCACACACTTCTCCCATCAGAGTCCGGTGGTTACCGGACCAATTTAACCTTGCCGCAGGCCGCCGGAATCCGTATATTATGGACGTCTATACGTATAAATGTCCAAAATAACTTTCCGCGCCCACACACGCCTTTGGCTATCATGCCAGATAGTGCCCCGGGCGTCAGGTCGGCAGAGATGATGTCGCGGATGCCAAGCGCCGCGAATGTAAAACAGCAATAAGACAGGTATGAAAGGTAACCCTATGGCGACTTCACAGCACTCCCAAAGCCAGACAGAGCTCAAGCTCAAACAGACCCTCAAAGAGCGGATCCTGATTTTAGATGGCGCCATGGGCACCATGATCCAGGACTACAAGCTGGAAGAAGCCGATTACCGCGGCGAGCGCTTCAAAGATTGGCCTTGTGATGTCAAAGGCAACAATGATCTGCTGGTACTGACCCAGAGCGAGATCATCAAGACCATTCACAGGGAATACCTGCTGGCCGGTGCCGACATCATAGAAACCAACACCTTCAACGCCACCACCATTGCCATGGCCGACTACGAGATGCAGAGTCTGGCGGCGGAGATCAATTACCAAGGCGCCAGAATCGCCCGAGAAGTGGCCGATGAAGTGGCCGCCGCCAGCGGTATTCCCCGCTATGTGGCCGGGGTGCTCGGCCCCACCAACCGCACCTGTTCCATCAGCCCGGATGTGAATGACCCCGGTTTTCGCAACATACATTTCGACGATCTTGTGTTGGCCTACAGCGAATCCACCGAGGCGCTGATCGCCGGTGGCGCCGACATCATTCTGGTGGAAACCATCTTCGATACCCTCAATGCCAAGGCGGCGCTGTTTGCCATCGAAAATGTGTTCGAGAAACTGGACCAAAGGTTGCCGGTGATGATTTCCGGCACCATTACCGATGCCTCGGGCCGCACCCTGACAGGGCAAACCACAGAGGCCTTTTACCATTCTCTCAGACATATCAAGCCGCTGAGCATAGGCCTCAACTGCGCCCTGGGCCCGAAAGAACTGCGGCCCTATGTCGAGGAGCTTTCCCGTATCAGCGAGTGCTTTGTCTCGGCGCACCCCAATGCCGGTCTGCCCAATGAATTCGGCGGCTATGACGAGACTCCGGCGGAGATGGCAAGCGTGATAGGCCCCTGGGCCGAAGAGGGGCTGCTCAATATTGTCGGCGGCTGCTGCGGCACCACGCCTGCGCATATCAAGGTGATTTCTGAAGCCGTTAGCCTTCATGCACCAAGGCCGCTGCCTGAGCTGCCGGTGGCATGTCGCCTCTCCGGACTGGAACCCCTGACCATAGATGCAAGCAGCCTGTTTGTGAATGTGGGCGAGCGCACCAATGTCACCGGCTCGGCCCGGTTTCTCAAGTTAATCAAAGAAGGCCAGTACGAAACCGCGCTGGAGGTGGCCCGTGACCAGGTGGAAAACGGCGCCCAGATCATAGATATCAACATGGATGAGGGCATGCTCGACGGGGTCGAGATGATGCAGAAATTCCTCAACCTTATCGCCTCAGAGCCGGATATCAGCAAGGTGCCTGTGATGATCGACTCCTCCAAGTGGGAGGTGATTGAGGCCGGGCTCAAGTGCATTCAGGGCAAGGGAATAGTCAACTCCATCTCCCTCAAAGAGGGCGAGGCCAAGTTTATTGAACAGGCCAAACTGGTGAAGCGCTACGGCGCCGCCGCCATCATCATGGCCTTTGATGAACAAGGCCAGGCCGACACCCGGGAGCGCAAAACCGAAATCTGTACCCGCGCCTACCGGGTGCTGGTGGATAAGGTGGGCTTCCCGCCGGAAGATATTATCTTCGACCCCAATATCTTCGCCATCGCCACCGGCATAGAGGAGCACGATAACTATGCGGTGGACTTTATCGGCGCCATTGAAGATATCAAGGCCAACCTGCCCCATGCGATGATTTCCGGCGGGGTGTCCAACGTTTCTTTCTCCTTCCGCGGCAACAACCCGGTGCGGGAAGCCATTCATGCCGTATTCCTCTATCACGCCATCAAGGCGGGGATGGATATGGGCATAGTCAACGCCGGTCAGTTGGCCATCTATGATGATATCGACCCTGAGCTGAAGCAGAAGGTAGAGGCCGTGGTGCTCAACCTGCCGTGCCCGGTTGCCGACTCCAGTAACACAGAGCAGCTGCTCGAGGTCGCCGAGAAGTATCGCGGTGGCCCGGGCGGCGCAGGCAAGAAAGAAGATCTCGAATGGCGCAAGTTGCCGGTCAACAAACGCCTGGAACACGCGCTGGTGAAAGGGATCACCGAATACATAGACGCCGACACCGAAGAAGCGCGCCTGCAGGCCAAGCGGCCGCTGGATGTGATTGAAGGCCCGCTGATGGACGGCATGAACGTGGTGGGCGATCTCTTTGGCGCCGGTAAGATGTTTCTGCCGCAAGTGGTCAAGTCCGCCCGGGTGATGAAAAAGGCGGTCGCCTATCTCAACCCTTATATCGAAGCCGAAAAAGTTGAAGGCCAGAGCAACGGTAAGGTGCTGATGGTCACAGTCAAGGGCGATGTTCACGACATAGGCAAGAACATAGTCGGGGTGGTGCTGGCCTGTAACGGCTATGAAGTGATAGATCTCGGTGTCATGGTGCCGGTGGAGAAAATCATCGAAGTCGCCAAGGCCGAGAAGGTCGACATCATAGGCATGTCCGGGCTCATTACCCCGAGCCTGGATGAGATGGTGCACAACGTTAAAACCTTCGAGCGCGAAGGTCTGACCCTGCCGGCGATTATCGGTGGTGCCACCTGCTCCAAGATCCATACCGCAGTGAAGATAGCGCCTCATTATCCCCATGGCGCCATCTATATCGCCGATGCATCGCGCGCCGTGCCCATGGTCAGCAAGCTCATCAACAATGAAACCCGCCAGGCCACCATAGACGAAACCTATCGCGAATATGAAATGATGCGCCAAAAGCGTCTGTCGCAGACCAAGCGCAAGCAGATTGTACCCTTGCAGGTAGCACGGGATAACCGCTGCAGCCACGACTGGGCCAACTACCAAGCAGTGAAGCCCAACACCCCGGGGATCCAGGTGTTTGACGACTATCCGCTGGAGGACTTACTCGATCGCATCGACTGGACGCCATTTTTCCGCGCCTGGGAGTTGCACGGTCATTTCCCGCAAATACTGGATGATGAAGTCGTTGGTACTGAGGCCCGTAAAGTCTATGCCGACGGCAAGGCGATGCTGGAGCAAATCATCCAAGAGAAGTGGCTCACCGCCAAGGGCGTTATCGGCCTCTTTCCCGCCAACAGCGTCAACTTCGATGATATAGAGATCTACACAGATGACTCTCGCAGCCAAGTGTTGCTGACCACCCATCATCTACGGATGCAGCTGGAGCGGGTGGGCAACCACAACTTCTGTCTCTCTGACTTTGTTGCTCCCAAAGAGAGCGGCGTGGCCGACTATATGGGGGGATTTGCGGTCACAGCCGGCCATGGCATCGATGCCCATATTGCCCGTTTCGAGGCGGCCCACGATGACTACAGCGCCATCATGCTCAAGTGTCTGGCCGACCGCCTGGCCGAAGCCTTCGCCGAGCGGATGCACGAGCGGGTGCGTAAGGAATTCTGGGGTTATGCCAGCGAAGAAAACCTGGATAACGAGGCGCTTATTCGTGAAAAGTACAAGGGCATACGCCCGGCTCCCGGCTACCCTGCCTGCCCGGACCACACGGAAAAAGGCCTGCTTTGGCAGCTTCTTAAGCCAGACGAGTGTATCGACCTCAAGATTACCGAGAGCTTTGCCATGTACCCTACGGCGGCGGTCAGCGGCTGGTACTTTGCGCACCCGCAATCACGCTATTTTGGGGTAAGCAATATAGGCCGAGATCAGGTGGAAGACTACGCCCGCCGCAAAGGGATGACAGTCGCCGAAGCCGAAAAATGGCTGGCGCCCGTATTGGATTATGATCCTGAGTAAAAGAGGCTCTTAAGCGAACAACTGAGCTGTTCAGGGGCTCTCGCCTATTCGGGTGAGGGTCCCTGAATTCAAGACCGTTCCACATTTTTGATAACAGCCATACTCATCAAACACTTACTGTATCTCTCCTTCGCCCGTAAGCTGGTGCTTTTTGCAAGAACCTGAAACTGGGATTACTTTTAATGAGGTTGTCTCCATCACTTCATTGAAAAGGAATTCACTATGCGAACAGTGCATTTGGCCGCGGCCTTGCTTTGCCTATCTGGATGTACCAGTACACTCACCACAACGGTCATTAAAAGTAATGACGATCCCGGTGCAACATCGGCCAAGCAAGGTTTGGTTTACCATTTGCCGGCTTCATCGCAAACAGTAACGCTGACTCATAAATTGGTCTTTTGTCGTGTGGTCAATGATACCCTGGAGTTTGATTTCAACACTACCGCAACAGTCAAACAAACAGGGCATCCTGATCTAACCAAAGTATTCGTGATTAACCCTTCAGAGTTACATGCTTTCTCCAAAGCCTGGGGCATGAACGTGGTGATGCATCCCAATGGTTTGCTTAAATCCTTTTCCACCCATGCTGACGACAAATCCATAGAGTTGGGCATGGCGGCGATAAAAACCGTAGCCAACATTGCCGCCATTTCACAGGGAATTCCTATATCGATTGGTTCAGCTTCTCTCCCTCCAAGCGATAAAAACAATCAGGGGCAAGGCGTTACGCCTCCCAAAGCAGCTTGTATTCCAAAACTTTTGCATCAACCCTTGGTATCCGTGGTTATCGATAACCTGAAAGCTACAGTGACAAATAAACAAGGAGAGCTGAAGAAAAAACAGAAGCTCCTGGCCGCAAAAAAAGGGAATACCTCTGCAGAAGAAGCTGCGGTACTCAGCGCACAGAAAGCCGTATCCATGGCGACTCTTGAACTCGATACATTCCAGAAAGAAATCTCAGTGCAACGCGAATACACCATAGATACAGTATCAATCCCCCAAAATCAGCCTTATCTATTGCCTCTTGTTAGTGATGATTTCTTGCCTTGGGTAATATCCCGGGATACCGAGTTAAGAAATGACGTGGCGATAACTATGGCCAATAGATACCTATTTGGACTATCACTTGAAAAACTGGCTGATGTCGGATTAGCGAAAGAGAGCACCTTAAAAGCGGAAGAGGATTATCCGGGGTTGTATTACACAACGTTCGGAACCCGCAAACTACTATTAGTGCGACAAGACACTGCTAAGAAACAAAATAACCTGACGATGGTATTCAGCGGTTTTATTAATGCGCCTGAATTCGGCCACGTAGGCATTTTGCCCTACCAAAACCATATTGGAGAAAGTAACTCTTTTACGGCCGTATTCGACGCCAATGGTGCACTGACTTCAGTCGATTACGGAACTGAACGCCCTGCCTCAGAAAAAGTGGAGTCTGCCCTCTACGAGGTCACTGATTTTTATAGCGATTACGCCAATAATCGACAAACTATCCGCGATGCAGACAAGCTGGAGAGCCAGACATTGACCATCCACGCATTATCGATAGCCAATAGCACTTATCCGAACCTGACCGTTGATCAGTTAACCGCACGTGCCAGCATAGTCCAATCACTGCTCATCAAGCTTGGTGACACGGAGCAGAGTCGGGCGGCAATAACCTCTCTGTCGATGAACATAGACAATGACAATCTGATTCGATTAGCTGAGGCGTTATAAGCTGCCAAAGGTACTCGTCGGCTATCGAGTGGAACTGCTTAATATTTGCAATATAGGCAATTGGTTAGCCACCAATTGCCACTATGACTAGGGCTGATGTAATCGATATCCTGCTTCATTTTCTTTCACTAGTAAGGAAATACCTATTCGGGTCTGTTTCTTCTGTTAAAATCAGCGCAAATTGAATGTTTCAAACCAATGAGGAGCTTATGAATCCTATTATTGCCCTGCTGAAAGAGCACAATATCAGCGATGAACAAATAAACAGCCTGTTCCAGAGCCTGACCGAAAATCCCCTGATGGCCATGGGCACTCTGGGGCAGTTGGGATTGCCACCGGAAAAGCTGCAGGGGTTGATGATGCAAGTGATGCAGAACCCGGCACTGATCAAAGAAGCCGTCGAAGAACTGGGACTGGATTTCTCCAAGGTTGAAGCCGCCAAAGCCCAAATGAACAAGTCTGTTTAATCTTGTGCGCCCTCAAGGCCTGACTCATTTGGCTTTGAGGGCCGATTTCATGTTCTGTCATTCATCAGGTATTAGGCTGACAAATTGGCTGTGCCATCAGCTCAGTTCGCTGCAACGCTTAGGAAGGTGCGAATAGGTCCTCGTGGCACTCTCTTTTGTAGAGAGTGGCTTACACAGCAATTGGCGCTCAAGGCATCTGACTGAAGGCATGCCGGGGCATGTTGAAGTCGGATAACGCAGAGAGCCGGTTGCTGTGAAAGCCCCGAAGGGCGTGGCTTACAGACCTGTCTGCTGTGTTGTGCTTCTTGCAAAGGGCTAGGGCCATTTGCTGCGAACCACGCCTTGCATCCAGGCCTGTAAGCCGACGCAGAGCACACATGGGACTTGTTCGCACCTTCCATTTTTGATAGTTCTCTGAATCAATCCCCGTATCAAGCGCCCGGCAATTTCTGCAATAACTTTGATGCCCGTCCGGATTGGCCGCTGTCACTCGTGCCGGCGTATTACCAAAATCAGCGGGATAGGGATGAAATATATGTTCCTCACCATGAGTCGTTGAACAGTTGGGACACGACTTAAACTTCCGACCGCTTCCCGGCTCCTGCTTACGTAACATTCCGTTATTCAAACGCCCACCACAAAAGTTACAGTTCATCAGCGCTCTCCCTGTTATTAACTGATATTCAGCATGGCAAACAGCTCACGCTGAGCAAAAGATAACCAAAGGTGTGTTGAAAGCCAATCTATTCCCTCTTGTCTCTCCGCCATCGCCCTCACCTAACACAAGATTGAGACAAACCGTGTGTGTTTAACAAAAACGCTACAAAACGCTACATCATTTGCCGTGCCTCCCATTGAGTCGGCGTGCTTAAGTAGGTGCTCGGTCAATATTCGGCCAAGGAAGTATGGGTCGATGATCGAAAGCTGAATTTATCCCAATCATACAGGAGGTATTACAGTGACAAGATCCCAGTGGTTCCAGCGTCTATCGGCGCTATGTCTCGTCTCAGCCAGTTTGCTGCTGACACCGGCAGCCGTGGCCCAAAAACATCTCAAACAAAATCTCAGTCAATTGACCAGTCAGGCGTCCAGCATAGTCTCGGGCCAAGTGGTGTCTGTGACCGATGGCTTTGATGAGCGCAAACGCCCCTATACCCAGATCACTATTCGGGTAGGTATGGATGCCAAGAACAAACATAAGGCAGGCAGCGAATATACCTTCCGCCAGTTTGGTTTGCTCAAGCCCCGTTCCATGGGTAACGGCAAAGTCTACCTGGGCGTATCCCCCGAAGGCTTCGCCCGCTGGTCGGTTGGCGAGCAGGTAGTGGCCTTTATGAATCCGGATCTCGGTGCAGGCCTGACTTCTACCGTAGGGTTGGAACAAGGCAAATTCATTGTGCAAAACGGCAAAGTCAGCAATCAACTGGGCAACATAGGCCTGTTTGATGGCATGAACACCCAGTCGCTCAGCCCTGAAGAGCAGAGCCTTATCACCACGGCCGGCGCTGTGGATGCCGCCGCATTTATGTCTCTGGTTGGCAAACTGGTACAGGAGGCCAAATAATGAAGCTTTCAAGAATTGCCACGGCCTTACTGTTGGGCTCAGTCTCCTCTGCCGCGCTGGCCGGTGGCCCGCTGTATATTCACGAACCCACAATGCAGCCCTATAAGTGGGATACTTCCAAGGGGGCAATTCCCGTCTATACCGATGGCGGCCCTGTGATTAAAAACAAGGATGGCGTTGACGTACAAACCTTCACCGTTCTGGAAAAAGGGCTGGTGTTCAATCTCGACATAACACTGCCGGACGGCACTGTTATCCCGGCAGGTACTGTGTTGGACCGGGATTACACCTTCCTCAGCATAGCTCAGGCCAATGCCATTACCGCCAAGGCCGTGGGCGAATGGTCTGCGGTGGAAACCTCCACCTTTGAAATGTCGGTTCAAGGCACCATTGAACAGCAAATCGGCATCAAGGACGTCAATCAAACTAATGTCGATCAGATCTATTCCGCCGTAAACGGCTATGGTTTCTGGGTCAACTATGACACCGACGGCCAGATCCTGGAACAGTATTTCGGCGTACCACGCAGCCAGGTACTGGGGATAGCCTTCCCCGAGTGGGCCGATGAAGAAACCGGTGAAATCCTCGAGGCCACTGCCTTGATGAACGGCTGGTACGTGGGTATAGATGACACAGAAGGCGAAATGATTGCCGGGGTATTTACCCATGAATTCGGCCACGCCCTCAACATGTCGCACTCCCAGGCCAATGGTCATCTCAGCTATATGTCGGCCTCTTACAGCCCGCAATATGACGGGGTACCGGGCTGCGCCATCACCAATCAATACACCAGCGCCAGCCAGATAGCGCCGGACACTATTGAAACCATGTTCCCCTTCATCAATGTGTTAGGAGTTCAGGGTGCCGAGCAATCAACTGTTAATGTGCGCGACGATATAGTCAACCTGTCCGACCTCTATCCAACGGCGGAATATCGTTCAGGCTACGGCTCGATTTCCGGCACCTTGTACACCAAGGAAGGAGTGGACTATTCGGGTATGAACATGGTGGCCCGCAACCTGGATAACCCTCTGTACGATGTGGTCACTCAGCAGTCCGGCAACCTGACTCAAGGACTGGTAGGCCCGGATGGAAAGTTCACCATCAATGGATTGACTCCCGGCGGCCGCTATGTGCTCTATATGGAGACCATCAAGGCCGGTGGTTATCCTACCCGACAAACCGCCCTCTTGTCAGAGGCCGAATACTGGAACAGCAATGAAAGCAGTAATCCGGCCAGCGATAGAGCCTGTGATTTCACTCCTATCATTGCCGAAGCCGGGGTGACCAAACAGGCCGATATCTATTTCAACGGCTATAGCGATGGCATCCAATATACCCCGCTGGTAAGCGCCTTTGTGCTGGATCATGCCAAGAACGGCAAACGTGCCATGGGGATAACCGGCACTACGCCTTTCCTCTATGACAGCACCAAGAAAGCCCTGTTCGAGCTGCACCCGGCCGGTAATGCCGTGGTTGCCGGACACGCCACCATGAACAAAAACGCTACCAAGGCCGGTGTCATGGCGGACTTCAGTGGCAACGGCATCAGCAATGCCGCCATCTGGGATCTGCGCAGCGACAAGCTGACCTCGCTTGGGGATCTCAACGGTAACAGCTGCGGTGGCTCGGGACAGTCAGGCACCAACTCCAGCTATGTCTGGGATATGGATGACAATGGCGACACAGTTGTCGGCACCGCCTATCTGGATACTGACGGTAACGGCGCCTGCCAGAGTGCATTCAAGGACGAGATAGTGCCCTTTATCTGGACCAAGAAGGCCGGTATGCAGCAACTGCCTTACCAATTTGCCGAAAAGGTTCAATGGTTGCGTGCCGACAGGATAGCCGGCAACGGCAGTACCATTACCGGCACTTATGATGGCACCAGTCAGGTTGCCTGGGTCGATGGCCGCTTCCACGACACCTCGGCTGAGTTTGGCGCCCAGGACTCCTCGGTGATATCCAACGACGGCAGCACAGTTGGCTTTGGCACCCGCACCGGAGTCACCCTGTGGCATACGGACTCGGGCCAACAGGAGAACATAGGCAGCCTGCGCTGGTGTGAGCAGGTACCTTTCAATCACTTCTTCCTGGGTAATCTGTGTGCCGAAGGTTGGGATCACGACAGCATCAGCGCCGAATTTGGCGTACCGCGTATGCTGCTGCTTGATGCCAGCGACGATCTGTCGATGATTACTGCTCGCTCCGGTAGCCTGTTTACCGGTTTCAGTGGTGGTATCTACCTGGAAGGTTTGGGCTGGATGAGCACCAGGGAGTTCTTCGCCAAGCAGGGCGTTACCGAAGCCAAGGCACTGACCATAGATAACCCATTTGCCATCAGTGCCAACGGCTCTGAAATGATGGGTGGTATCGCAGGAGCAGTCTTGTCTATCGATGTCGATCTGAACAAAGCCTTTGTCTGCCGGGATGGCCAGGATGTTCAGCTAAGCTTCCCGAAACAGGTGGTTGCTGCCGTCAAAGGCGGAGCCGAGTTTGGTCGCTGTGCCCACCTGAACGATTGATACAAAGTTGAAGTAAACAACTGCCAACGGGAGCCTCAGGGCTCCCGTTTTTTGTCCGCCTGAAACCTTCCATCAGCGGTTGCTCTCAAGCCAGGCAGCCACTTTCCAACCGAAGAAATTGGTGCATCTGATTCCTTAGGCTTTCATGAATTACTGGCTCTGCTATAATTTGTGCCCGAAATTTTCAGGCATTTCCAGACGAGCGGTAAGCCATGTCCACTACAGGTGTTGAACTCTTTAATCCCGGCCAACAGGCACAAGCCCCTGATGCCGCCCCCAGCCAAGCGGTGCAACTGGCCGACAATAAGCTGGAGTTGATGGCTCCGGCCAAGAATGCCGATTTCGGTATCGAGGCCATTCGCCACGGGGCGGATGCCGTCTACATTGGTGGCCCGGCGTTCGGTGCCCGCCATACTGCCGGCAACAGTGTCGAGGACATTGCTCGCCTGTGTGAGTTTGCCCATAGATATCACGCCCAGGTATTTGTCACCTTCAATACCATATTGCTGGACGATGAACTGGAAGAAGCCAATCGCCTGATCTGGGCCGTGTACGAGGCAGGTGCCGATGCCATTATTGTGCAGGACCTGGGGTTGCTTGAGCTGGACTTGCCACCTATTGCACTGCACGCCAGTACCCAGATGGATAACAGGGTTCCGGCCAAAGTCGCCTTTCTCGAGCATGTGGGCTTCTCCCAAGTAGTGTTGGCGCGGGAGCTGAGTCTGAGCCAAATTCGCGCCGTGGCCGCCGAGACCAAGATGCGACTGGAGTTCTTTATCCATGGCGCCCTGTGCGTGGCCTACAGCGGCCAATGCTATATCAGTGAAGCCTACACAGACCGCAGTGCCAACCGCGGCGAATGCTCACAGCAATGCCGGATGCCGGGTAATCTCAAGACCCGCCAGGGCGACATCATTGCCAGCAACGACCATATGCTGTCGCTGAAGGACAACAATCAGACAGATAACCTCGAAGCGCTGATCGACGCCGGGATCCGCTCCTTCAAGATAGAGGGCCGACTCAAGGACCTCAGCTACGTCAAGAATGTTACCGCTCACTACCGCCAGCAACTGGATGCCATCATGGCGCGTCGACCCGAGTTTGAACCCTCGTCCCACGGCCGCTGCCGCTACAGCTTCACCCCGGATCCGGACAAGAGCTTTAACCGCGGCAAGACGGACTACTTTGTCAATGAGCGCAAGGCAGACATCGGCGACTTCCGCACCCCGAAATACTTGGGAGTAGAAGTAGGTAAAGTCAGCAAGATAGGCAAAGACTTCATCCAGGTCGACTCGAATGCCGAGTTCCACAACGGTGATGGCCTGGGCTTCTTCGCCGCCAACTATCAAAAGGCCAGGTTGTCGGATGACAAGCTGACAGGTTTTCGGGTCAACCGCGCCGAGGGTAACACCCTGTATCTGAAAAACATGCCGAAAGATCTCTATGTCGGTGCCACCTTGTATCGCAACAAAGATCAGGCCTTTGAAGCCCTGCTGGCCAAAGAATCTGCCGAGCGAACCCTGTTGCTGGACTTCAGCCTCAGCAATACCCAGACAGGTCTGGCGCTAACCGCTGCCGACCGTCATGGTCATCAGGCGACAGTGACCGCTGACTTCGAAAAACAGCAGGCCAAGGATATTGGCCGCAACCGTGAATCACTCGGCAAGCATCTCGCCAAGCTGGGCAATACAGATTTTCGTCTCGGACAAGTGGATTTGGGCGATGCCGAAGCCGTTTTTGTACCGGCATCCATCATCAATGGCCTGCGCCGTGATGCCATTGCTGCGCTGGACGAAGCGCGCATTCAGGGGTATCAAAGACCCACACCCTGGGTACGGGACGACAGTGCCCGCTTCCCGCAGCGCAGCCTGACCTATCTAGGCAATGTTGCCAACCAAAAGGCCAAGGACTTCTATACCCGTCACGGGGTGGTGTCCATCCGTGATGCCTATGAAGTGCGGCCGGTAAAAGGCGATGCGCCTTTGATGATCACCAAGCACTGCATACGTTACAGCTACAACATGTGCCCCAAAGAAGTGCCGGGGATCAAGGCCGAGCCGCTGGAAATGGAGCTGGGTGGCAAGCAGTTCAAGCTGGTGTTCGACTGCCATAAGTGTGAAATGCTGTTGGTAGGCTAAGGAGAAAAACATGGGATTTTTGAACGCCTTGATGGGCAACGCCAGTGAAGTGGATCTGGATAAACTCAACGAAGAACTGACGCCGATTATGGCCGACAGCGAACAGTTGCAGCTGGCCTATAAACTGGTTCGCGACATGTTTGTCTTCACCAACAAGCGCCTGATCTTGATAGATAAACAAGGCATGACCGGCAAGAAAGTGAGTTATCACTCCATCCCCTACAAGGCGATAGTGCACTTTGAAGTGGAAACCGCCGGACGCTTCGATATGGATGCCGAGCTCAAGCTGTGGATCTCAGGCCAGGCAGAGCCCCTGGTCAAAGAGCTCAAGCGCGGCACTGATGTGGTGGGTATTCAAAAAACCATAGCCAAATTCACGCTCTGAGGTTAAAAGTTTAAGATCCGCTATTTGACAGGGAAAACGCTTCTTCAATGCCGGTCTGCGCCACAAACTCCTCATCGTGACTGACCAGAATAAAAGCGCCCGGGTATGCTGCCAGCGCCGCTGCCAGACGCGCTTTCGATTCTATATCCAGATGATTGTCAGGCTCATCCAGCAGCAGTAAGGGATTGCCCCGCTGATGACTGACATAAAGCATGGCCAGCTTCATCTTTTCACCGCCGCTGAGACAAGCCACAGTGCGGTGCACCTGCTCGGCGCGAAAGCCTATCTGGGCCAGCAGAGTGCGGCGCTGACTGTCATCCATCAGGCTGTGATTCACCTGGTTATGATTAATCGGGCTGCTATCAACTTGAGCACAGCGCTGCAGGGTTTCCAGCAGTGTCCACTCTGGCTTGAGTAAGCTGAAATGCTGATCCAGATAGACACTGTGGCCATTGAGTTGCACTTGCCCAGAGCTCAACGCCAGCCTAGCCTGCAAGACCCGAAGCAAGCTGGACTTACCACTGCCATTGGCCCCCGCCAAACGCAGTTTCTCGCCACTGCTGAGGGTTAAATTGATAGGTTCTCGACTGCCATAGGGCAAGACAGCGTCCAATAGCCTTACCAAAGTCTGCTTTGCCACTGGCTGGCCATGGGTTTCGCGCCCCAGAGTCAGGTTTTGCCTGCGCCTTTGCTCACACTGCTGTTTCAGCCCGGCAAGCTCAGAGTCCAGCAGTCGCTGATGTTGCCGCTCCCGGGTCGCCATGGCCGCCGCATTGGCACCGGCCCGCTCTTTTTGACGGTCGAGCAACACTTTGGCCTGGCTGCCACTGCGCGCCAATTTCTCCCCTTTGGCTGCTCTCTGTTGTGCCCGCTCCCGACTCAACTGCGCCTGCTTTCTTACCTGACGCTGGGCCTTGACGACATTCTCCAACCTGCGATCAAGCGCTTGCTGTGCCAGGGTGTGCTGATGCCAATAGCTGTCATAGTTGCCGCCATAGGAATCGAGCCCCAAGCTGTTGAGCTCCCAGATTTCATCCATCTGTCGCAGCAGCTCTATGTCGTGGCTTATCAGCAGGATCTGCCCAGAAAATGCCGACATCCGCTGCCGCAGCCACTGTCTACCGCCTCTGTCCAAATGATTGGAAGGCTCATCGAGCAGCAACCAGTCTGCCTCGCTTTGAAACAAACGCCATAGTTTCAACTTGGCCTGCTGGCCACCACTGAGGCGTTCGAACTCAAGCTCGGGCTCTGCCGGCAACCCCAGCTCCCGGCAGAGTTCGAAAAAGGTTTGCCGCACCTGCCAGTCGTCATTGAGCTGCTCAAACCAATGACTGTCACAACAGCCCTGCTCTATTTGTGTCAGCGCCTGTAATCTGGTCGCCAAGCCCAGGCATTGGCTCAGGCAGCTTCCGATTTGCATTGTCGGCACTTGGAACGAGGGGCCATCAACCCGGCTTGCTGCGGCCGTTAGCAGCTTTGGTTCTTGCTGCTGCCGGTATATACCGCAAATGCCCCGGCGCTCAACCGTGCCGCTATCCGGCGCTCTCAAACCGCAGAGTATTTCGCCCAGCAAACTCTTGCCTATGCCGTTGCGACCAATCAGGCCGGTCATTCTAGCGCTCAGGTTACAGCTGATATCGGCAAACAATGGCTCAAGGCCATGAGTATAGAGTGAGATTTGTCTTGCATTAAATGCCTGCATCTTGCCTCCTGCAGACAGGGAGGCACGGCGAGATCCGATCCGGGTTTAAGCAGTCATGACATGGCGAATGAGTGCCAACTGACTGCAACAATAAAGACTTGAGCGAACACGCCGACCGACCCTGCCAATCTAATAATGGAAAAGTAAAAAAGATTGGTGATCAGGTGTCAGTTGTTCATTTTGGCGTGAGCTCCAATAGGCGAGGATGGCGGAATTATAACCGCCTGAGACAACAAAGATCCAGCTTGTCCCCTTTGGGGGGTTGTCCTTTGGGATGAGAGTGCGGCTCAAAACTAAACAGGATGCTAGAGCAGTATATGACTCAGCTCAATATCATTGTTCCTTCTGACTTCTATTGACTAAATATCCTCAATAGCGGATATTCAGTCAATTATACCCCAGTGGGTATAAAGTAGCATTTATCCCAACAAAGGGATAAATGCTAGCTAATCCTCTAGTGGGGATATGAGATAACTTTAAAATTCATCTCTAATCATTGAGGGCTGGAACTAATGATATATAGTCCAAAGCAACTCGCAGATATGATGCTACTGATACGCCAAAAGAATGGCTGGACTCAGTCAGAGTTGGCGAAAAAAGTCGGTATAAAGCAAGCAACAATCTCGAACTTCGAGAACAACCCCAACAAAACAACGCTTTCTACCTTCTTTAAGCTTGTACAAGCTATGGATCTAACACTGAGTATCCAAGAAAAAACACAGCTGACTTCGCCAAGTGAAAATGATGATGAGAGTTGGTAATGCAAAAGCTAATAGCATACATGAATGGTGAACTTGTTGGCACCTTGGCGAAGCATAAGAACGGCGCTCACACTTTTCAATATGATAAGGACTGGATAACCAATGCAATGACTCGCCCACTGTCATTGTCTTTGAGGCTTCAATTACCGACTATCACTTCCGATGCCGTTATCAACTATTTTGACAACCTCTTACCAGACAGCCCACAAGTCAGAGATAGGATCGTTGCAAGGTACAAAGCCTCGTCCAAACAACCATTTGATCTCTTGAAAGAAATTGGAAAGGATAGTGTTGGCGCTATTGCACTATTTCCTCCCGAACACCCCTATAAAAAAGAGCCACTCAGCTACGAAATATTGGATAATAAGAAACTAGAAGCCGTTCTTTCTGCATACAAGTCTGATATTCCCCTCGGGATGCTCAAAGAGGAAGAAGACTTTAGGATCTCAGTGGCAGGTGCTCAAGAAAAAACCGCACTCTTATTCATTGATGGACAATGGTGTATACCGAAAGGAAACACCCCAACCACTCACATTATCAAGCTGCCAATAGGCGAAATACCACAAGCTAACGCGACACTGGATCTCAAAGATAGCGTAGAAAATGAATATCTTTGCATTGAGCTAGCTAAAGCGCTGGGATTCGCAGTTCCCAGCGTCAATATAATCAAAACAGACAACCTTAAAGCTTTAGCTGTAGAACGATTTGATCGACGCTGGACAAAAGACAGAGCAGGCTTGCTACGCTTACCTCAAGAAGATATTTGCCAAGTGTTTGGTATGCCATCATCCATCAAATATGAATCTCAAGGTGGTCCAGGCATAGAACAGATCATGAAGTTATTAATGGGCTCAAGTAATGCACTTGAAGATCGATATAACTTCATGAGATTCCAGGTATTTCAATGGATCATTGGGGCTACGGATGGACATGCTAAAAACTTTTCTATCTATATTGATAGAGGAGGTAGCTATCGACTCACTCCATTCTACGACATTCTTTCAGCCTACCCATTACTGGGAGGAAAAGGACTCAATATTAGACAACTTAAGCTCGCTATGGGATTAAAAGCCACAAAAGGCAAGAAGTATGAAATCAATAAAATCCTGCCTCGTCACTTTTTAGATACTGCGAAAGCTGTGAATTTTAGTCAGGATAAGATGCAAAGAATAATGGATGAAATGAAAGGTGCGTTACCTGAGGCAATCTCGCAAGTAAGGGCGAATCTACCGGAGGGCTTTCCAGAGCATATCTCCGACTCCATTTTTGAGAATGCCAACAAAATAATTAAAAAAATCTAGCTATAAGATATTAATTTTAAATGCCATTTCCATAAGCGGATGCGGGTTAATTTCCTTTTTAAGTAAGATTTTCATTACCCGTGCCAATCTAAAAAAGGATGCCGCAGCATCCTTTTTCTCAAGCCGTTAGCCGGGGCAACTTACTGCTGCTCGGCCGTCTGGTTTTCCGTGGTTTGCTTCAATAGCCGACTGGTCATGGTACCTGCGGTCATGGAGCCGGATACGTTCAAGGCGGTACGCGCCATATCAATCAGCGGCTCGATGGAGATCAGCAGCGCCACAATGGCCACCGGCAGCCCCATGGCAGGCAGGACGATCAGCGCCGCAAATGTTGCACCGCCACCGACACCGGCTATCCCGAAGGAGCTGATGGTCACTATGGCAATCAAGGACAGCATGAAATGCAAGTCCAGTGGATCTATGCCCATGCTGGGCGCCACCATGACAGCCAACATGGCAGGATAGATACCGGCGCAGCCGTTCTGACCGATAGTGGCACCGAACGAGGCCGCCAGATTGGCAATGGCCGGCGGCACATTCAGCTGGGTCACCTGAGCCTCGACATTCAATGGAATAGTCGCCGCCGAACTGCGCGACGAGAAGGCAAAGGTCAGCACGGGCCAAATTTTACGGAAGTAGTCCAGCGGGCTAACGCCTACCATAGCCACCAGCATGCCGTGAACAACAAACATCAGTAGGATGGCGACGTAAGACGCCAGAATAAAGCCCAACAGGTTGAGCATGTCGGCAGCGCTGGAAGAGGCGACCACCTTGGCCATTAGCGCGGCAATACCATAGGGAGTCAGCGCCATAATCATCTTCACCAGGCGCATAACAATCGCCTGCGCACCTTCAACAAAGGTTCGTATAGGGGATTCCAGTTGCTCTTTCTCATGCATCACTTTGCGGGCCGCTATCCCGAGGAGGATACCAAAAATCACCACGGCAATGATGGAAGTGGAACGGGTACCAGCCAGATCGGCAAAAGGATTTACCGGAATAAAGCTCAGCAGCATTTGCGGTACAGTCAGATCGGCAATCGAAGCCGCCTTGGTATCCAATACCGCCATTTGCGCCGTTTCCCGGCTACCGGCTATCAGCCCCTCGGCAGAAATCCCTGAGATGGAAGTGACCAGAATACCTATCAAAGCCGCTACGGCCGTGGTCGCCATCAAAATAAATATGGTCAGGGAGGAGATCTTGCCGAGCGAGCCGCCCTTATCCAACTTGACCACTGCCGCTACCATGGACACCAACACCAAGGGCATGATCACCATCTTCAGCAAGGCCACATAGCCACCACCGACTATGGCTATCCAACTGAGCGCCTCTGCAGTGACCGGGCTGTCCACGCCAAAGTAAGACTGCATCAGGAAACCATAGGCACTGCCGAGGATTAAACCGATCAGCACCAGCCGGGATAATTTGTGCTCTTTTTGCTGTTGGTGAAACAGAATAAACAGAACGCCGAGAAATACCGCAATGGATGCGATAACTGCAATAGACATATGGAACCTTATACGGGAAACGGTATATGAAGAGAGAATCTACCGCATAATAAGCGCTAGTTTAAGCACGACAAAATATTAAGTTATTATTCTTTATAGCCTCTGATTATAAATAACCTGACTTAACCCCATACAAAACGGCCAAATTTCGCACGATACCGTACGATCGCTAACAGAAAGTTACACAAAATAATCCCATCAAACCGTGCCCGGATAAGCTTGTTTTCATCATCCGGGGATATACTCCCGAGGCAGCCTTCGCTGCCAAATATAATAACTATCTGTATCTAAAGGAGACTTTCCGTGAAGAAGGTTGGAATTCTGTTGCTCTGCCTCTTGATGCCACTGGCATCGGCGTGGGCAGAGCCGGGCAAGCCCTTGTCGGTTGAGCTATTGTGGCAACTCAAGCGTATCGGCAGCCCGGTAGTATCGCCCGGCGGCGAGCATATCATCGCCCCCGTGACCGAGTATGATGTCAAGGCCGACAAAGGGTCGACCCAACTTTGGTACTTTGATGCCGATGGCAAACATCAACGCCCACTGACTGCCGCCGGACTCAAGGTGAGCAACCCGGTATTTTCTCCCGATGGCAACACTCTGGCCTTTGTCAGCCAGCGTAATGAAGACGATGCCGGGCAGATCTATCTGCTGCCGATGAATGGCCCGGGTGAAGCCCAGCGGCTGACCGAAGTGCCTACCGGCGTGTATGGCATCAAATGGGTTGGCAAACATCTTTATTTCATCAGCAACATCTTCCCCGGGCAGGACTGGAAGCAGATGCAAGATCAGCTGAAAGCCGACAAGGACAACAAGACCTCGGCCAAGCAGTGGAATGCCCTGCCCTATGCCCAGTTCGATCACTGGCTGGATGAACGTCGTCAGGCGCATGTGTTCCGAATTTCCGCCAAGGGAGGCGAGATAGAAGCCATTACTCAAACGCTGGGCCATGAGCTGCCTCGTTCGAGTCAAAGTGCCGGCAGCTATGATGTTTCTGCCGATGAGAAACTGATCGCCTTCAACGCCTACGGTTCCGACAACCGGGTCGATCCCAAGCTGGACATCTTCCTCGGCAAGATAGGCGCAGACAAGGCAGAAAACCTGACACCGGACAACGAAGCGCCCGATAGCCGCCCAAGCTTCAGCCCCGACGGCAAGACGCTGGCCTTCACTCGCCAGAAGATCCCGGGTTTCTATGCCGACACCTCCAGGCTGATGCTGCTGGATATCCACAGCCGTAAGCTCAAGACCCTGACCGCCAATTGGGACAGATCTGTGTCTCAGTTCAGTTGGACGCCGGATGGCAAAGGCTTCTACGCCGCCATTGATGATGCCGCCACCAGCCGTATCTATCATATCGATGCCAAGAGCGGCAAAGTGAAGGCGATCACCAAGGACACCAACTATGGTCAGCCGCAGATAGGCAAGAAAGGTACTCTGATTGCCCTCAACGACAGCTTCCTTTATCCGGCGCGACTGCTGGCGATCAATCCCAAGAACGGCAAGGGCCAAAGGCTGGAGCAGTTCAATGACGAACTGCTCAAGGATGTGGATCTGGGCAGCTATGAGTCTGTGACCTACAAGGGTTACAACAACCAGGATATCCAGATGTGGGTGCACTACCCACCGGGTTTCGATCGCAGCAAGAAGTACCCGCTGTTTATGCTGGTACACGGCGGCCCACACAACGCCATCAGTGATGGTTTCCACTATCGCTGGAACGCCCAGACCTTCGCCTCCTGGGGTTATGTCACTGCCTGGCCCAATTTCCACGGTTCCAGCGGCTTCGGCCAGGACTTTTCCGATGCCATCAACCCGGACTGGAAAAACAAGTCTCTGGATGATGTCCTCAAGGCAGCCGACTGGTTTGAACAAAAGAGCTGGATCGACAGCGATCGCATGGTGGCCGGTGGTGCCAGCTACGGCGGCTATCTGACTTCCATCATCCTCGGGCAGAAACATCCGTTCAAGGCGCTGTTGATCCATGCCGCCGTGTACGACATGTACTCCCAGATGGCTTCCGACTTCGCCGTACACAGCACCCGCTTCGGCCACTACTGGGAAAACCCGGAAATCTACCAGTCGATTTCACCCCATTACTTTGCCGCCGGTTTCAATACCCCGACGCTGGTGAGCCATGGTCAGCTGGACTACCGGGTGCCCGTGGGACAAGGTTTTGAGCTGTTCCGCACCCTGCAAAGCCGTGGAGTGGAATCGCGGATGATCTATTTCCCCGATGAGAACCACTGGATCATGAAGCCCAACAACTCCATCTATTGGTATAACCAGGTCAAAGACTGGATGACCCATTATGCCGAGCCGGGCCCGCGTTAATCGCCGATAATCGGCATCCAAGCAAGAAGGCGACTCAGGGTCGCCTTCTTTCATATTAATGCCATGGAAGCGAACATCAGAGCATGGGTACTATGGATGCCAGCAAAAGACCGCCCATCAACAGGTTAAAACCACGGGCGTAGTTGGGCGCCGTCAGCCAGCGACTCAACTGTTTGCCGATAAGGGTCCAGATACTGACAGACGGGACATTGACCAAGGCAAATATTACAGAGATCAGCAACAACTGCTGCCAACTGGCACTCGGGTTGTATAGACTCACCGCAGCCAGCGCCATGGACCATCCCTTGGGATTGAGCCACTGAAACAATGTCGCTTGGATAAAGGTCATGCTGCGATAACCTTCATTGGTATTTCCCGGACGACTCAAGGCGATTTTCAGCGCCAGATACACCATGTAAGCAATACAGAGCAAACTCAGTAACTGGTGCAACCAAGGATAGGCCTGAAACAAGCCGGTCACGCCGATCCCCACCAACAACAGCATCAGGCTGAACCCCAGCACTATCCCCAGCATATGCGGTAAGGTGCGAACAAAACCCACATTGGCACCTGAAGTCATCAACATGATGTTGTTGGGCCCTGGGGTCACGGTTGAAACAAAGGCAAACATCACCAAAGGCCATAGCAAATTAGGCTCCATTCTTGCTTTACTCCTGAAATAAACAGTCAGCAAATACTAGATGGATTGGGACGCAATTTTGTGCTTATATTTGCTCTTAAAGTGAAAATTAAGCAACAAAACATCACCATGGATAGATTTGACGAAAGAATATTGCAAGGGCTACAGAGTGATGGCCGGATCTCCAATGTCGAGCTGGCCGAGCGGGTGGGATTATCTCCCTCTGCCACCCTGAGGCGGGTACAGGAACTGGAGCGAAAAAAACTGATCAAGGGCTACCGGGCCGTATTGGACAAGAGCCAACTGAACATAGGTTTTATTGCTTACGTCGCCATAGGCCTCAACAGTCACAGTAAACAATCCCAGTTGGGCTTTGAAGAGCATATCCGCTACGCCAAAGAAGTGATCGAGTGCCACAATATCACAGGCGCCAACGAATACCTGTTGCGGGTCGAGACCAAAGATCTCAGCAGTTATAAACGTTTTCATGCCGAAGTCCTCGGAGAATATCCTCAAGTCAAATCCATCACCACCATGGTGGTAATGGATTCACCGAAAGATCAACGTCAATAATTGTCTGCGATAAACCGCATGTCGCATGGTATTGCTGGCGACACTTTTTATCCTTGGGTACCATTGAGCAATAAAGAGGCGCCTGGACATGCCGGCGCCAGGGAAGATGGATACCTGAATGGAATTGAGATATGCGTTGCTGTGCTTGTTTTTGCTGCTAACCAGCCTAAAACTATTTGCATTAGAGCAGGTTAAGCTTCCCATTGTTGACATAGAACAAAGCAACGTCGCACTTGATGAATTCAAAATCGGCTATTTTGTTGATGACAGCCAGAGCCTCGGTTTTGAGCAGGCAAGCCAGAAGCCTTTCGGCGTAACCAATAATGTCACCACCTTGGGCACCAATGCCAGGGTCACTTGGTTCAAGCTGATACTGCACAATAAGCTCTCGCAGGAAAAGCCGCTGTTTTTACACCTGCCCCATGCTTACCATGTGCAGCAAATCGACATATATGAGGAAAGCGGCCAACAACTGCAACGACACGAGCAGTTGGATCTCGAACAGGCCGCCGACAACCCACTCATGTATCGGGGTACAGGCGTCTACCCATTGAAGCTGGCCCCAGATCAGATAACAACCCTGTATATTCGTAGCCACGCCTACTCCCATCAATGGTTTGCCATGACACTGATGGATGAGGAAAACTCGCGGCGGGCCCTGGTGAGCACTCACTATGATATTGCACTTATGGTGGGCATGTTGCTGGCACTGGTGTTCTACAACTGCCTGCTGTATTTCGCCACCAGTAAGAAAGAGAACATCTACTATTCGTTGTATCTGATCTCGGGTCTGGTGTGGATAGCCTTATCCTATGGTCTAGTTGCCAGCGTGTTCAACGCCTACGGCTCGAGCGTCTTCATGCTCAATCTGTCGCTGATCACCATGCCGATTTTCCTGCTGCTGTTTATGACGGCCATCTTCGAGACCAGGCAGTTCTACCCCACAGAGCACAAGGCGTTGCAGCTGATGTTGCTGTTACTGCTGGCGACCCTGTTCTGGGGCTTATTTGATATCTCTGCGGCACTCAAACCCGCCAGCAGCCTGGCTGCACTCATGATGCTGGTGACCTTCTCTGTGAGTATCTCCCTCTATCGCAAGGGCAACCCCCTGGTGAAGTACTTTCTGGTGGGCCACAGCTTCTTCGTGATCTTCAACGGCATAGCCGTGCTCTTCTACAAGGGCTTGATCTCTCCGAGCTATCTCAGCAGCCACGGGGTCGGCATAGGTATTATGCTGGAAGCCCTGACCCTGGCATTTATCATCTCCTACAGGATTAAAATCCTGGAGGATATCCGCGCCTCGCAGGAAGAACTCAAACGCCAGGCGGCCACAGATCCTCTGACCAAACTCTATAACCGGCGCTATTTCTATTCTGAGGCCGACTATCAACTTAAGCTGGCCGGCCGCAATGGCGAGGCTATCTCTGTGCTTATTCTGGATATAGACAGTTTCAAGCAGATCAACGATAACTTTGGTCATCACTTGGGCGACAGGGTCATAGTCGCCCTGGCCAAATTATTGAAGCAACACTGCCAAGGAGCCGAGATGGCGGCCCGCTTCGGCGGTGAAGAGTTCGTGATCTTGCTGCCGGGAGCCCCCCTAAGCCAAGCCTTGCAGCGAGCCGAGCAGCTGCGCCTCAATGTCGAAGCGATGCAGCTAACCGCCGACACGGGAGACAGGATAAGTTGCACCATAAGCTTGGGCGTGGCTGAGGTTGAAATTGCAACAGAATCGATAGAAGCGGCCGTAAAACGAGCCGACCGCGCGCTATACCAAGCCAAAAACAGTGGCCGCAATCGTGTATGTGCCGACACGCCAGGGGCGCTAGAGAGCTTACCGGCCGCCGCAGACTCGGTTTGAAGAAACAGGGGGGAGCCTCGGCTCCCCACTGCTTAGAGCATGATGCCTGCAATAACCGCCGACAATAAGCTGACCAGAGTCGCCCCGTAAACCAGTTTGAGACCATAGCGGGATACTACAGCACCTTTTTCGGGGCTGAGCGCCTTCACCGCGCCGGCAATCATTCCAATTGAACTGAAGTTGGCAAAAGACACCAGGAACACCGACAACACTCCAGTAGTATGAGCCGACAAGGCCCCCTCTTTGACCATTTTGCTCATATCTATCATGGCGACAAACTCATTGGTTACCAACTTGGTGGCCATGATACTGCCCGCTTGCATCGCTTCGCTGGCAGGAATACCTATCAACCAGGCCAAGGGATAGAACACATAACCCAATACCTGTTGGAAACTGATACCGAACACCACCTCAAACAGATAGTTGACCAAGGCAATCAGGGCGATAAAGCCAATCAACATGGCCGCGACTATGACGGCAACGGTAAAACCGGCAATGATATATTCCCCCAGCATCTCGAAGAAACTGACCTTGCCGCTACTCTTTTTATCGGCAGTCATCAGTTGGTCTGTGGTCGAATTATCCACTTCATAGGGGTTGATAATATTGAGCACCACAAAGGTACTGAACATATTCAGTATTAAGGCGGTCACCACAAAACGCGGCTCTATAAGCTGCATATAGGAACCGACAATCGACATGGATACTGTGGACATGGCTGTGGCAGATAGGGTGTACATCTGCTTGTCTGTCATGTGAGGAACCAGGTTCTTGATGGCAATGAAGTTCTCTGACTGGCCCACAATCATGGAGCTCACGGCATTGAATGACTCCAACTTTCCCATACCGTTAATCTTACTGAGACAGATACCTATCCCCTTGATGATCAAGGGCAGGACTCTCAAATACTGCAATATACCTATCAAGGCAGAAATGAAAATAATCGGCATCAACACCATGAAGAAAAAGGTAAATCCCCCCTCATTGGTCACACTGCCAAATACAAAATCCGTCCCTTGCTTGGCAAACTCCAGTAACTTGGAGAAAGCGGCGGCAAAGCCCCCCACTATTGTCACCCCAACAGAAGAGTTCAACAGGAACCAAGCCAGCAACAATTCCACCAGCAGCAGTTGTATCACGTAGCGGATTTTTATCTGGCGCCAGTTATTAAGGTTAGCCAATAGTGCCAAGCCAAGAATGGCCAACATACCTACAAAAAAATTTACATATTCCATAGCATCCACCTAACGCTGTTTTATTTTTAGCCACTCAAAAGTTAATTCAGTAAAAACTGAATATGAGTGTGTTGTGATTTTAATAATCTTGAATAAGTTAAAAACAATGTGATCGGCAATAGTACAACAGTGAATCCAAGCAAATTCATGAATATTAATTAATAATAGATTATTAAATCCATTCATAGTGTTATCGATCAAGCTTGATAAGATTAAGTTCAAAAAACAAACAATCTTCTTGTTGGCAATAAAAAACCAAAACATATAGCAACAATTAAAAACACAAAACCAATCACAAAAGCCAACAACGGCAACCTGAAAACAGGCCATACCACCAAAAAACAACAAAAAATCGAAAAGCGAAAACGGATTAAACACAAAAATTAATCATGCTTTATATTCCACTTTTCACTTAAGTGTAAAAACTACTCAAAGGAAAATAAAAAACACCAATAATTAAAAGGTTAGAGAAAAACAACCATCATCAACGTAGATTAAAACCCATCAATAATTTAGTCATAGAACTCGGCAACAAGTGTTAATTCCACAAGAGCCAGGACAAACCACTTTAAAAAAGAAAAAGCCTCAATAAAATCCGGATAAAAATAGTGAGAGTGAAACAAAAACAAGATGAAAGGTTCAAGTCCGGCAATTAACCCCATAGCCTTATTGGTCATATCAATATTGGCAAGTTTTACGGCCAGTGCCGTCGAAATCTATGGCGATGAGAATAACCAGGTGATTGTAGGCGGTAGGTTGCAACTGCATGTGATCAACACCCAGGGAAAAACCGAGATGGCCAATGCCGGCTCCAGAGTACGCTTCGGCTTCGACCATAAGCTCAATAACGGCTGGGTCATAGACACTCTATTCGAATGGGGCGTCAACGCCGTTGGCAAAACCGATTTGGTATACAGCAGCGACAGTGCCTTACATGCCGAAAGTGACGATTTTCTCAGTAATAGATTGGGTTATGTCGGCTTCAGCCATGAAAACTATGGCCGCATCTCCTTCGGTAAGCAATGGGGGGTATGGTACGACGTTGTCGGTGCCACCAACCAAGGCATGGTGTGGGATGGCAACGCTGCCGGAGTATTCAGCTATAACAAAGGCGATGGCGCAATCAATGGTGTCGGCCGCGGTGACAAAATCGTGCAATACCGCAACAGCTGGGGAGCATTCGAGTTGGCTGTTCAGGCACAAATCAAAGATGAATTAACCGAACTCAAGGCCAGTGGTGACCCAATAAATCCTTTCCCTCCGGGTTCCATGTTGAATGACTCATTCCATGACACTCAAGTGCGAATGTACAACACCTACGGAGTTGCCCTTGCCTACCAGCTGGACGGAGGTTGGAAACTCACCTTGGGTGGCAACACGGGTGATATAGACATCATACGTGCCGGCCAACGGCAGCAACAAGAGACAGATTACATCTATGGCATGGGAATCAGCTATGGTTGCTTTGGCTGTGACGGCCTGTTTGCCGCGGCTAACTACAACCATAACGCCTGGCACGATACCGATAACTTGGGGCGCATGTTGCCAAAATCCCAAGGTGTGGAAACTTGGATATCCTATCAATTTATCAATGGCCTGCGTCCATTCATCTCCTACAACATGCTCGATGCCGGTGCCGAATATGCCAGCGCCTATGGCGGCGATGAATTCAAGCGGCAGTTCGTATTTGCCGGATTGCATTATCAGCTGGACCGCAGTGTGACCCTATTCCTGGAGGCCCGGAAAGACTGCAGTGAGATCCATTCCAGCCTCGCCGGCATGGCCGACTCAGAGGATGACGGCGCAGCCATAGGAGTACAATACAACTTTTAGACCTGTTCTCCCTTTGCAGGTTTGCCCGTTTGACCAGCGGGCTTTTTTATTGCAATTGCTTCAGGGTTCCGCTTCCCAGTTGCCGCATCTGTTGCTGGATCCAGTCGGCGCGGCGGTTCATGTAAGCGCTGGGGGGATTGATTTGATATTGCCAGGGATTGGGCAACAAGGCGGCCAGCAAGGCTGCCTCGCGGGACGACAACTGGGCGGCGCTCTTATGAAAGTAGTGCTGCGCCGCCGCTTCGACGCCGTAGATCCCCGGGCCGAATTCGACAATATTCAGATACAACTCAAGGATCCTGGGCTTATCCAACACCAGCTCCAGAAGCAGGGTGAACCAGGCTTCGGCCCCCTTGCGAATAAAGCTGCGCGAAGACCACATAAACAGGTTCTTGGCGGTTTGCTGGCTCAAGGTGCTGGCGCCTCTGAGACGCTCCCCCTGAAGTTTATCTTCTATGGCAGTCTGAATCGCCTTGAGATCAAAACCGGAATGAAGGGCAAAACGCTGATCTTCACTGGCGATCACCGCCAGTTGCATATTGGCAGATATCTGAGTCAGCGGCTGCCACTGATGTTGCACCTGATGTTGTACCTGTTTGACCGGCGCAGGCGGAAACCAATAGCGTTCAATACGCCAGCTCCACAGCGGTGGGTTAACAAACTTAAGGGCAATCACCATCAGCAGGGACAGTATCACCGAGCCCAACAGCAGTTTTATCAGCCAGGCTGTCAGTCGCCTAAACCATCCCTTTTTCGCGGCCAAATTCGCTCCTGATAAATAAGCTCCCCCAAACTGAGTGAGCCTGGAAACCCTCTGTGAATAATAATTGAGTATTTTGCAAGGTGCGAACCAGGCCCGGAATGACAATCTGTAAGCTTATCCGGAGCACCCGGGAGACTCAGCGGCGCTTTTCTTAGCCCCTTAGTCAGCGCCGAAGCTGCCGCGCTCAAGAAAGCCCTGTACTGCCGCCAGCGTATCCTGATGCCAATGTATGGCCTTATGGCACAGGGGCAACACCATCCAATCACTGGCATCATCACAACGGGTAGAAGCCAGGGGTACCCGGCCATCGGACTCGCCGTCAATCAAGGTACCCAAGGGATCTTGAGTCCCACTGCCGGCGATGATCCCAAGATGAGCCTGACTATCCTCGCGCCAACTTGCCCAGCGCTGCCCCGGCAGCAGAGATTGCAGCGGCTGAAATAGCCGGGAATATCCCGGAAGCTTATCGGCCAGGCTCGCCAGCGGTGAACCATCATGGGGCGTGGCAATAAACACACTGTGGCCCAAATTGTCGGGCGGCTGCTCTACCAGCAGTTGCCGGACGATTAAGCCTCCCATACTGTGAGCCACAAAGTGCACCCTGGTATACTGCTGCCAATTCTGCTCATCCAGCGCCT
The DNA here is from genome assembly GCF_009183365.2 of Shewanella algae. Taxonomy (NCBI): domain Bacteria; kingdom Pseudomonadati; phylum Pseudomonadota; class Gammaproteobacteria; order Alteromonadales; family Shewanellaceae; genus Shewanella; species Shewanella algae. The sequence goes on along the minus strand of NZ_CP068230.1, from coordinate 760,832 downwards.
GGCGCAATGTCGCTACCGCTTGTTGCAGTGAGCCGAAACGGGTGGGCAATCTGGGGCACAGGATACTGTATTGCCGGGCCAAGCCTTGGGCCAGAAATCCCATGTCGCGCTCATCTTTATTGAAGCCATGAACCAGCACCACCAGAGCTTTTTTGTTATCCAGCCTCAAATTGGCTGGCTCTTGAGCCATTGCAGGAATGCCTGTTTGGGCATGGCACCGGCCTGTTGGGCTATCACGCGGCCATTTTTGAACAGTATTATGGTCGGAATGGAGCGGATCCCATACTGAGCCGCCAGCGCTTGCTGAGCCTCGGTATCCAGCTTGCCAAAACGAAACTCCGGCTCCAGCTCGGCCGCACTCTGCTCGAATATGGGGGCAAACTGTTTGCAGGGGCCACACCAACTGGCCCAGAAATCCACCACCAACGGCAGCTCTGACTTGTGGGCATGGTTGGCAAAGTTGGCGCCGGTCAGCTCAAAGGGTTTGCCCTGAAATAAAGGCTGCTTACAGTGACCGCACTTAGGGCCTTGAGACAGCCGTTCTTCCGGCACCCGGTTCATTCCAGCGCACTGGGGACACGCAATCAACATAGAACTCTCCTCTCAAGCGGCGTTATCGCCGCACATTGTGAGATATGGGGATGACTCACGCCAGGCTCAAGCCAGTCGACTCAAACCAGATGAGGCTGCAACGCGGCCAACACCTGGGGATAATCGGCCTGGTTATCCAAGGTCAGACTCAGATAGCCATCGCCGCGAAAGGCCCGGTCCAGCTCCAGCAAGATATGGGTTTGCTTTCCGGCCGGTACCAGGGTGAGCTCCACTTCACGCAAAAGGCGGATCCCAAGCCCTGCGGGTACAAACTCCAACTCTTGATAGCAGCCTGAACCACTGCGAAACCCAGAGGTGTTGATATAGCCTTGCTCGACATCGGCTTTTTTAAGGACAAAGCCCAGCTCCTCCATGGCCTGCAGCAGGTGCAGCAACAGCTGGGTAGGCTGGATCGGCAGCAGATCCTGATCGCCCGGATCTATGGCGTAATCTATCGCCAGCCCGGTTTGCAGCCAGACCCGGCATTGATTGTTACGCACAGGCAACTCGGTAAATGGGGTCTCAGGATGCAACTGACCGATGAAAGGCAGTTCTCTCTCCTCTCCGGCCTGAAGTTCAAAGCCCTCGCTGATGCGCCAGCTGGCCAGGCAATGATTGATAAAGTGGCTGCTGTCGCCATCACTGACCTTAACCCGGGTCATTAGGGCCAGCTCCAGGCCGGCAATACTTTGGCTTACCTCGCCGCCTTTGAGCACGATTCTGGCTTCAAAGGTTTGCCCGGGTTGCAGGCTGGCATTGAGCAAGCGGGTATCTACACTGGCACCACCAACGCCAATTGCGGCAAGCAGTTTCTTAAACATCCTCTGTTCCTGTTTACTTAATAGACCTTGCCGCATTTAAGCCCCTTTTCCCCATAGAGTAAAGGGCACCAGGGGTTAACCCAAGACGGCAACAGCACAGATAGCGGTGGTTGAAAAAAGATTAGGAACAAAAAAGGGAGCCACGCCCCCTTTGTTCTTTGTTGATCATGCCTGGTTAACCAAAGTGGCCTGAGTTACCAGACTCTGGCCACCAAACCTTTGAGATAAAAGCCTTCCGGGAAAGCGCCACCTATGGGGTGATCCGAAGCCTGTGACAGGCGCTCGATAAACTGCAACTCGCGCTTTGCATCCAACGCCGCATCGGCCACTATCTTCTGGAACAGATCCGCCTGCATCAGCCCCGAGCAGGAGAAAGTCAACAGAGTGCCGCCCGGCTGCAACAGCTGCATGGCGATCATATTGATATCTTTATAACCGCGGCAGGCACCGTTGAGTTGCGCCTTGTTATCGGCAAACTTGGGCGGATCCAGCACTATGACATCAAACTTACGCCCTTCATCGCGATATTGTCTGAGCAGCTTGAAGACGTCGGCCTCATGGTAATGCACATGGCTGTCGTCCAGTTGATTGAGTGCCATGTTCTGCTTCGCCGTGTCCAGCGCCAGCTTGGAAACATCGACATTCTCAATACTGGCGGCGCCGCCCTTGGCGGCATAGAGGCCAAAAGTGCCTGTATAACAGAAGCAGTTGAGCACAGACTGACCCTTGACGAAACGGGCAGCCATGGCACGATTGTCACGCTGATCCAGATAGAAACCCGTCTTGTGACCCTTGGTCACATCCACGGCGATCTTGATACCGTTTTCCTCTATCACCACAGGCATGGCCGGCAATTCGCCATGCAGCAGGCCGGTAACCAGCTCCAGGCCCTCTTTTTTACGTGACTCGACATCGGAGCGCTCGTAGATGGCGCAGTCCGGGTAGAGCTCAGAGAGCACAGAGACCAATGTATCGCGCCAATAGTCGGCGCCGGCCGACAGCAACTGGCACACAAGCACATTGGCATACTTGTCTATGGTGATCCCGGGCAAACCGTCCGACTCGGCGGCAATAAGGCGGTAACCCGTAAGCCCCTGCTCGGCAATCAGGGCATCACGTCCCTTTTGGGCCCGCACTATGCGGCGTTTGAAGAACTCCCTGTCTATCTCTTCATCACGATTGAAGCTCCAAATCCGCACCTGGATCTGCGACTCCGGCGACCAGGAGCCCCGCCCCAGCCAGCGGCCATCATGGGCAACAACTTCAACCGTTTCGCCCATTTGTGGTTTGCCTTTGATATTGTGAATGCCGCTGGAAAAGACCCAGGGGTGATGCCGCAGCAGGGATTTTTCCCGGCCGGGTCTAAGTTTGATTTTGAGTACCATGATGCGCCTGTCTGGAGTGTCGGCAACCGGGTCCTGATGACCCGACTGACTTTTCAAGGGGCGAATAATAGCCTAAAAGTCGGCTCACCACAGGAGTTTTCGACAACTTTTTCGCGCGTTTTTGGGACTTTCGGCCGTTTGATTAGCCCACTTGAGTGCAGCGTCAGGGATGGCGTAAACGGACTTCTGCCAGTATTGGTGTATGGTCGCTCGCCTGTGCATCCTGCTCAAACTGCGGCCGCAGCAGATGCTTGTCATAAACCCGATAATCCACCACTTCTGCCAGGCTATGCTGGCTACGGGCATCAAACTCCTGACTCAACAACAGATAGTCGACCACACTGCCTTGAGAGCCGTGAAAATGGGTCACGGGGCGAGTAGCTGTCACTTGCCCGCAGGCTGGCTCAGAGACTTCTCGCCAGAGCTGCCAGGCGTCAAGCAGCTGAAAATGTGCCAGTTGCAGTTTCAACCTTTCATCAGGCAAGCCGTGGAGGCCTGCAGCGCGAATATCCCCGTTGTAGAGCTGTCCGGCGCCCACCAATAGGCCCTTGAGTTCACTGGAATCTATGCCGGCGTTGAAATCCCCCATCAGCACCACAGCGTTGTCGCTTTGCCGGCGCCGCTTGAGTATCGCCTGATACAACAACATGGCCTCACTGCCACGCTGCAAAGCGGCTGACCACCGTCCCAGCGCACTCTCGGCAAGCAGCCCGGCGGCACCTTGCAACTCGACCGCGCCCTTGGGCAACTTGTTGCGAGGTGATTTGAAATGCACCACATAGGTATCACAGTGGCCGATCCCAGGCAGCATCAAGGTGGCTCTCAGTATCTGACGACTACTTTGAAACTCATCCTTGAGTCCCAGTGAAAATGCCAGTTCGGCATCCAGCGCTACCGCCACCAAGGAAACAATCGGAAAACGGCTTGCCAGAGCCACCACACTCTTGCGGGCAACAAAGCCTTCTATGACCGGCGAATCCACCAGCGCAAAGTGGGCAAGACCGGCAGACTGACACAATTCGCGTAGCGGCTCGGGGCTGAATACCTCCTGCCAGCCCACCAGATCTGGCTGCGCCTGCTGCAGCCAGCGGGCTATCCAGTCGCACTTTTGTTGCCACTGTCCTTGGGTATAGATGTTGTTGAACTCATGAAACGCCAGCGGCGGCATGGCAAAGTTGAACAGATTCAGGCTGGCGATGCGGATATTGGAAGACATGAAAAGCGTTGCGGCTCCGGTAACTCTGCTGAGTGATAGTGTTGATATTAAGCCGCTGCTGGGATTTGTCCAATAGCGCCCCAAAAACAACCTTACGGCTACCCCTTCCACCCCAATAACCCAACAAATAAACAACATACCGCCGCTATTTGTGACTCAAAAACCCAGTTTGGCAGGCTTTTTCAATCTCCCGCTTGACTTGTTTGGTTTCGACCATACAATCGCCGCTGAATTAACCATACGGAGACCCACTGTGGACACACACATAGGTGACAGTAGATGCCCTGTCAGTCAGACAGGATTATTTGCCCGGCACTAGTCTGCAGCTTCGCAAACTACTGCCAGGCCTGGCAGTAGCGTAGTAAAGAATCCCTTTTCCGTTACTCCCCATTAAAAACCTTTTGAACTTTGCATGCGCGAGCATACCGCAGCGATCCCCTGTGGCTGTCAGCTTAATGCGCTTGCAACGACACAGGTTTGCTTCGGGTAGCCTTGCTGCCCCATCTACGACCTTGAGTGTTCCCCCACACAGGAGGAACAAGCATGAAACTCAGATATACCAATGCGCTGCTGCTGGGCGGCCTGCTCTGGCATGGACAACTGCATGCCGGCATTCAGTTACTGGAAGATCCCGATATTGCCGCTGCCACAGAGCTCGCTGTCGACTGGCAACGACAAGCGGGCAACAACGGCTTTGCCCTGGGGCTCAACCAAGCCGTCTTTGGCGGCGAGTTGGCGCTGGAACTGCAAACAGACAACCGGGATGCCCCCTGGGACAGGCATGAGAGCCGCGGCTGGCAACTCGGCTACAAACAACCACTGGCCACAAACGGCTTATCTCAGGTTCAGGCTCTGGCTCTGGAGCTGGGGCGTCATCACAGAGATGGCTGGCAGGGTCACGCCCTGGTCAGTACCGATCTGCCGATTGCCACCCAAGGCTTCTTTGTACGCAACAACTTGGGGCTGAGCCTGGAGTCGGGTGAAGGCCCGACAATGATTTTTGGCCTGGGAGCCGGCTTCAAAGTTCAGCAGCAAACCCTGCTGTTTGAAAACCAGTATCTGGGCCAAGGCGACTATGGCTACCAGCTACTCTGGCAAAACCAGCCCAACGCCCATTGGCAGTGGCAATTGGGTTATGGCAATCAGTATGGCGGTGGCGCCCGCCAGTTTGGCGCCGGCATACAATTTTTCTTTTCTTGATAGCTCATTGGGAGAATGACCTATGAACAGCAACAACATCATACTCAACCTGCACCTTATTCTGGCCAACAAAGACGCCAAGGCGATGCAGATGCTGGCATCCGAGCTGCACCCGGCGGACATAGCCGCCGTGCTGCCGGCCTTCGACAGCCAGCAAACCGCCTCAATACTGACCCTGTGCCAGCCCAAAACCGCGGCGGCGCTGCTGCGGTATCTGTCCCATCAGCAGCAAAAGCTGCTGGCGGAAGCACTGGATCATCAAACCCTTGGGAAAATTATCATGGAGATGGCGGCGGACGAGCGCGCCGACCTCTACAACGAGTTGGAGATTGAGCAGCAGGCCCTGCTGCTGCCGACACTGGCCAAGGCGGAGCGCGAGGACATGCGTACCCTGGCGGCCTATGATGACTCCAAGGTCGGCTCCATTATGACCTCTGACTATGCCCTGCTGCGGGTCAATCAAACCGCAGAAGAGGCCATAGACAGCCTGAGGAAAGTGGCAGCGGATCTGGAAACCATCTACCAGACCTATGTGGTGGATGAGCGCGGACGCCTGATAGGCAATGTGTCGCTGCGTCAGCTCATCATCGCGCCGCCCAAGGCGTTGGTGAGAGACTTTATGAAAGAGCAGACCATAGCCATAGAAGCGGAAGCCTTCAAAGAAGAAGCGGCGCAGATGATAGCCCACTATGATCTGCTGGCGCTGCCCGTGGTCAACGGCAACGACCAACTGGTCGGCATAGTCACTTATGATGATGCCATGGATGTGGCCAGTGCCCAGGCCGATGCCGAATTCAGCAAACACGGCGCCGTGGGGCAGTTGGCATGCTCTTTCAAGGAAGCCAGCATTGGCATGCTCTATCGTAAGCGAGTCTTTTGGCTGGTGTTGCTGGTGTTCGGCAATGTGTTTTCCGGCACAGGGATCGCCTACTTTGAAGATACCATCACAGCCTATGTTGCCCTGGTGTTCTTCTTGCCACTGCTCATCGGCAGCAGTGGCAACGCCGGTTCGCAGTCTGCCACCTTGATGGTCAGGGCGCTGGCCACCGGGGAGGTCGTCCTCAAAGACTGGCTGTCGCTACTGGCCAAAGAGCTGTTTGTAGCCGGCTTGCTGGGTGCCACCATGGCCATTGCGGTATTTACCCTGGGTTATTGGCGCGGCGGTGATATCGCCCTGGTGGTCGCCCTGACCATGCAGCTTGTGGTGATTATCGGCAGCCTGATAGGCATGTCCCTGCCCTTCTTGCTGAGCAAGCTCAAGTTGGATCCGGCCTCGGCCAGCGCGCCGCTGGTGACTTCGATAGCCGATATCATAGGTGTCATCGTCTACTTCAATGTCGCCACCGCTATTTTGGATTTTCCGCCTGTCAGTGGTTAATTGGCCTTGGCACAACCTATGCTGAAACCAAGCCAGGTTGTGCCATCCCAAAACGGCTTAATCCCCCTCTTCGATAACCTTAACGCCGCGTTTTTCGGCTGCCGCAATAAAACCTGCGCTCAGGTTGTTAAGGTCAGTGGTGGTGATCAATTTAAGATTGGGAAGCAGGCTTAAGTCTTCAGCCGCGATATCCTTCACCGCCAATATGCTGTCGCCGCATCCGGGATCCCAATAAGGATTGATATTGTAATAGACCTCAGCCCCACCGGATAAACCATCGTCCTGATAGAGCTCGGTTACCTTTGCCAGTTCCGTATCGGCAATATCCAGCGCCTGATAAAAATCTATCACCTGTGGTATCTCCCCGGCATCATTGCGCTCAATTTCGCCACCACAATACTCTGCGGCAAACTCCGCCAATGAAAACTTGGGCGAAAGCGAGTCTTGTCTATACATAAGTTCTTCAATAACCAGCAACTTCAACCCGAAATCTTTAAAACTATTCACCGCAGTTGACGCGGGGGCAAACTTTTTCGGGCCTTTGGCAAAGCGATTGGCCTCGAGCAGTAGCTCAGACAGCTGTCTGGCCTTGTCATTGATGGCAGCATATTGCCCGGCAACGCGGCAAGCAAAATCATAAAACTTCCGGGACACAGCCAACTTGCGAGCTGCCTCCTGGCGATTGAGGCTAATAAACTCCGGATAATGATGCTCAATATACTCGGCCTGTTGCTTATAATATTTTTGATCCGACTTGTTCTTTAACACCTTGGCAAGTCTATGATTCAATTCAATTAGCTCTGCCTGGCTGCGCATTTCCACATCAAGAGGCTCAATGAGCAAACGTTCAATAAGATAGCCGAGTTCAGATGCATCCCAGCTCTCTTTGAAGGAGATAACTTTCTCAAAGACTTTCAAAGAGTGCTTATACAAAAAGCCTTTGTATTCACCGGCCGCCAGCATATCTCTGGCAATATCGGCTATTGCAGGACAACGTCTATAGATGTCACGATTGAGCATACAGGCGTATATCACCCTCGCATAAAGGCTCTCGGCTTGCGGATGACAGGAGATACACCCCAGCGCCAGGGAACAATCAAGGTTAGGGTACAACTCCAGCATTTTTACTACAGTCGGAGCTATCGAGGCGCGGGTCTGTGGGTCAGCATAGCCATGATAGAAATAAAGCTGGCACAGGGTTAGGGCCAGCTCTACCGAGCTGAAGTTAGATTTGGGATCAGCGATAAGCTCACACTCCCCTCGGTCCAGGAGAGTATTGGTAACGGCGATAATCTCGGGGGATTTGGCAGAGATGATGCTTGAAGCAATGGATATTTTTGATGAGCACAGGGCAACGGCAACCTTGGCACACAATTCGGCTTCAGCTTGATTGCTCCAATCAGTCGTTTTCAATAGAAAAACAAACTTATCCAGGCAAAGCTTCACATTGTTCCCCGACCAGATTTTTCTGGCTCTATCCAGAGCAGACTTGTTACGGAACTTGGCCTCGGCCACTAACTTGAAACCTTCCTCTATTGCTTCCATGCGCACCACACTACCTCCCATACTCGTGTGAAAAAGACGAAATAACTGCACAGATGCCTGCATCGGCAGGCTCTGTCACTGCGAGATGTTACCGGAAAACTCTGCTTCAGAGGAAATCGAGTAAACAATGGGCAACCTCAAAGATTTACCTTTGCAAACTTTGCAGTAAAGCAAGAGAGTGGGATAATCCCCAGCTGCCATTTCGCTGACAAGCCCAACCCAGGCAGGCTCAGCGGGATAAATCACAGGACAGGCCTCTAGGCCGCCATGACAGGGAAACATATGCAAGGTATTGCACAGTGGCAAAGCGCCCAACCCACCGACAAAGTACAACGCTATCTCAATCGACTCGACGACTATGACGCTCCTTATATGCTGATTATCCAGCTGAATACTGAGGTGGCCGCGTCAATCGAGATACTCAATACACTCATTACTGAATTTGAGCTCGACGCCGAATGTGTCGAAAAGCTCAGCGATTCAATGCTTTTCTTAGCGCTTGAGTATTTATCCGGCGACGATGAAGCCGGGCAGATACAGGCATTTGCCCGGGAGTTTCAGACCCGGCTCACAGCCCTTGGCATACTCAGCCACGGTGCCATAGTGCACCACAACTGTCTGGGCCAAGCAGAGCAGAGCTTTCGCGACTGTTTGTCACTGGTCAAACGAATCATTGACGGCGCAGCAAACCAAAGCGAGCTGGCCATCATGGATTTCGGTGATAACAGCCCCAGGTTCATAAAGTAAAGACGACTCCAAATGGCGCTAATGCTAGGGGCAATCTCTCACACTTGTTGTCCCTTTTGTCCGGTTTATCAATGGACTTAGACCCTTTAGTGTAATCACGCCCGCAAGGCGGTGATGCAGTTACAACATCAAGAGACTAATCAATGGAACATTTCACGGAAGACAGCCGCAGCTTAGGCGGTGCGCTCAAGGATCACATTCTCAACCAGGATCTGGTGGCTATCAGCCAAATTGTCAGCACAGACAATGTCGATCACAGCCTGGTTCAGGACGGACTTCGCCAATGCAGGCCACTGGACTTTGTGCTGGAACAGGCCGATCCCAAGTTTGACAGAGTCGTCCAGCACCTATTAAAACTGGGCGCCGGTATTCGTCACTTGTTGGATAAAGAGCGTAAACCCAATCATCTGCTGCAACGAGCGCTGCGCTCGGCAGAGATGGTGCAGATGCTCAGCGAGCAAGAGGTTAATCTCAATATCCTGTGGCAGGGTGAATTTAACCTCTTGTCATTGGCCACCTGCCGCGGTGACTATCGTATGGTCAAGGCGGTGTTGGAACAGCAACTGCCGCTTTTGGATGATGAATGTTTCTTCTGGCACTGCTTCAGTCGTAACTCGGCGCTGGAGCAACAAACTGTGCAGTTACTGCTGTCTCACGGCATTGAATATCAAGGCAGTGAAGAGCGCGAATATTGTGATTCACTGCTGTTTCAGCTGTTCAACTCTCCCATGCCAGAACTGAAAATACTCTCCATTTTCAATATGTTGATCGAACAGCAATACGACTGTGACTTAGAGCGACGTTACTCTGGTAACACCTTGCTGGCGATGACGATAAAGAATGGTCAACGCCTATTGTTGACTCGCCTGGTAGAACTGGGAGCGGATATCAGCCACCATCAGCCGGAAGTGGCGCGCATGCTGCTGAACAAGGAGAAGCTGCAGTCCCGTCTGGTACTGGATGACAGCCTGGATCTGTTTTCTGCCGATGCCGCCGAGGTTGAGCGTTATCTGACAACCCAAGCAGATTTCACTGGCAAGTCGGTTATCGGCCCTATCCTGTGTCACACCAACCTGTCATCCAGCCAACGCTGCCGATTTGCCGAGTTGGCCATTGCCAAGGGAGCCGATGTCAACCAGGCATTCGCTTTCAGCACGGCCGGTGGCACCGAACTCTTCTGCACGCCTCTTTATGCCTTGTGTTCCATGGAGCAGGACAGACTGGATGAAGTCGCCCTGTTGCTGCGCCACGGCGCCGTGGATCCCGTTGAGAATCGCAGTGCCCTGTTTCTGACTATCAGCCAGGCCAGGCTCGAACTGCTCAAGGTATTGTTGCAAGGTGGCATCAACCCCAACTTTGCTCTGCGCGGCGAGCCGGTGAATGAAAACTGCCGTATGGATGATGAAATGTGGGTAAGCCATTTCTATCCAAGCCATCTCAGGGTTAAGCCCAACCCGGCGCAAAAGCGTGCCATGTTCAGCATGCTGCAGGAGGCAGGGCTCAGCAGCCTGCTACAGACAGATTCCGCATGGACCGCTCTGGATATCGCCTTGCTTCGCAGAGATCATGAGTTTGTGCAGCAGATGCTGGGCGAAGGTTTCCAGCCGCCCTTGAGCCCAAATACCCTTAACTGGGCGTTCGAATACTGCAGTGACCTGGCCACGCTGGAAACCTTAATTGCCTTGAGTGATACCCAGGTTGAAGTCACAGAGGAGATGGTCTCAGGTTATTTCCACTGTTTCGCCAACAAACCCGAGGAAACCTCTCAGGATCGCGAAGCCATTTTTGAACTCTTGCTGCGTCTGGGATTGGATCTGCAACGGCAATATGACGGAGGTTCACTGCTGGAGCTGGCGATACGCACCCGCAACGAGCCTGTAATACGGCGCCTGTTGCAGCTGAGACAGCAATTCCAGATCCCGGCCGATGCGGTCGCCTGGGCGATACACTCACTGCAAAGTCCACAACTTGTGGGCGATATCGTTGCCCTGTTCCCGGATTTTGAACTGGCCGATGTGCATCAGAGCTTCTCCGGCAACCACAAAGCCCCGGCAACGGCAATTACCCTGGCACTGCATAAGAAACGCTGGTCTTTGGCGCAATATCTGTTGCAACGTTTCCCGACTATGCGCGCCTGGACCGAGGTACGTTGGCTGACCGAAGATGTACTGTGGGAGCTTGAAGAGGACGGCCTGGAACTATTCCGGCTTCTGATAGAGCGCGAACAGGATCTGGATCGCCTCTGTTTGGATGGCAATGATGCCTGTCGTTGGAGCCTGTTGTATTTCCTCTGTTTTCGCTACGCCAAGCTCAAACAACACAAACAACTCTATCTCAGTGCGGTGGAAATTCTGCTGGAGGCGGGAGCCGCTGTGGATCAGCCCTACTCCCTGGATGTGGAGCGCACGCCAACCAAACCGGATATCACCCATATTTTCTCCTGCATTCTCTACGATGCGGAAAACGACTTTGAATACTGCCGCCCCATGTTTGATCTGCTGATCGACTATGGTGTCGACCCGACAGTGCCCGTGGGACAGTTCCACGAATCCGGGGTGATGAGCACGGTTCAGAGATATCATTCTATTATCAACGAAGAAACCAGTCTCAAGTTTGTCCGCTATCTGTGGCAAAGAACCGGATTCAACATCCATGAAGTCAACAATCTGGGCAATAACCTGATCTTTGCCGCCGCCATGCCGGGACGCCCGGAACTGCTGCGCTGGTTTGCCGAGCACGGTGCTGACATTCATCATGTCGGCGGCTTCGATCATTCCAATGCCATGCACAAATGTTTGTCCAACTATTCGGACATCAATCCAATCGATCGCGCCAAGACTGTGGCTGCCCTGTTGGATCTCGGAATGGACATAGAGGTACTGGATCCGGATCCCGACTCCAGGGCAACGCCGCTGATGACGGCCTGCACCTTTGGTATTCAATCCTGTATCGACCTTTTGTTGAGCCGCGGGGCCAATATCAATGCTGTCTCGCCTTTGGGCGACACCCCACTGCTGGCGGCCATCACCAGCCAGTACTGTTACGATGCCCACTCTTCTGTCGAAGCCAGCAAGAAGGGGCTGGTCACTCAACTGGTGCAACAGGGAGCCAAGATCAATCAACTGACGCCCGGGCGCAGCCATCCCTTGCTCGAGGCCGCCTTCGCCGATCGCCCCGGGATCTTCGAGTGTTTGCTGGAACTGGGGGCCGATCCCTGGATGCTGGATCCGAATCTCAAGTCAGAATCCTCGGGCAGCATAGGCTTTGTCAAACCGCAAACCCCGGATGCCGATGGCATGAATCCATTGGGCTTTCTGTTGATGCATGGTGAAAAGGCCAGACAATATCTGCAAATAATTGCCCGTTACTATGGTGATGACGTCATAGTCTCGGCAATTGCAGACCTTGAAGCCATGCGGCCACCGGTTTGCCCGGCGCAGGCAGCGGCCAAACTGGCGGAGCTTCAGCAGCCAAAACCACAGCCATCTCAAACACCTCAGGCGCCGGGCGCCGAAATTGAGCCAAGTGTTACCTTTAAAGATAACGAAACCCGGCTCAAATTCCGTCGCATCATCCGCCAATCGGTTACCTTGCAGGGTATCAGCGTTAGTCTGGATCTGGCATTTGAGGAAACCCGCGCCCTGGGCGCGGCCATAGAGGCCCAGTGCCCTGGTGCCAATATGAATAACCCCGTCAACTGGCAACGCTTTATCTGTGCCGTGTTCAATCAAAGAGCACCTGAGCTGGCGCAAGCGCTGCAGGCCAAGGATGATGAAGGTCTATGTGTCTTCGAGGTAGAGCCCGCCAAGGTATCAAGCCTGACTCAGATGCAGGCCTTGGGGCAGTTGTTCCGTGAACTGTTTGCCACCCCGAGAGCTGTGCTGGGCGCCCTCGAGGAAGTACAGCATGAGATTGAATGGCAAGCCGCCAGCGCCGCAACTTCAGCCGAGGACAAGACCACAGAAGATTCTGCACAAGCCCCTGATGAGGCCGTACCATTGGATCTTCGCGATCTGTACCAGATCATGGCCAACTTCGGTTTTGTCAACGTGATCTTCAAGCTGGACTCGACCACTATGAAACAGCTGGCCGCCAGCGTGCAAAGCCTGCTGCCACTGGAGATGAACGCCGAAGACTGGAGCAGGATCATCCAGGCCATCTGCCAAAGCCAATTTGGCGAACAGACAGATCTCATCTCCTTTGAGGCCATAGGCAACTACTTCCGGGTGGTGCTTGAGGATGAACCCGGGGTCAAACATGAGCTGGTGAAAAACTTCCGTCAACTGCTGCGGCAACTGTTCCACACAGAGCAGAGCTTCATGCAACAGGTAATGGCCGTACGCCAGCATCTACCGACCGAGGCCTGACTTGAAGGCCATCAACTGGCTGCTGTATGCCCTGCTGATGTTGCTTAGCCTACCGGTAGTTGCACGCTACTACTTGCCGGCCAAACTGGCAGGGCTCAAAGCCACCTGGATTTGTCGGCGCCATTTCGGCGCCGACCTCAGAGTGAGTGACTGCCGCCCCTTTTCTGTCGGCGGCGAGTTGGTGCCCCGTAAGGGGCGCTACAATCTGGAGCTCTACAGCCAAACTCTGGGTGAATACCTGAATCTGTACCAGCTTAAACGCGAAGAGATATCGGTTGAGCGCTTGTCGCAGGCGCGGGCAAAACAGCGGCAGCAGGCCCAAGCCGAGCGGGCGAGGCTCAAAGAGCTGTCCGATCTGCTCGGCGGCCCACTGTGGCTGTTTCGTCATCTTCGCGCCAACGAGCTCCACCAGCAGCAACTCTTGCTGGTGATGCCACCGGAAGGGAGCGAGACCCTGACACCTTGGCTGCAACGCTTGACCCGTCTACTGCTGGATAACCCAGATTGCTGTGCTTATTTGATACCCAAGGAGCGGCAAGCCAACTTGGCAAGCGAGTTGGCGCCGACCTTGCTGCCTGAGCGGCTCGGGGACAATGTCCGCCTCAAATTGGGCCTCAAGGAGCGCAAATTAAATTCGGCTCTGGCGCCATATCAACTGTTTGAGGCGCGGGCTTGCCTCAAAATTTATCGACCAAGGAAGTTTGGCAAGCTGCAGCCGGAAACACAGGGAATAGTGCCCCAAACGCTGTCTTTGGACAGCGAGCTTCTGAGCCGGGCCTTTCCCTCTCTGGTCTTCAGGCCACTGCCGCAAAACCGCCAAGAAAATTGAATTTGACCATCAATAACTTACACCAACCAAGAGGGACCTATGCCTACAACCTTTATATCCAGTCACAGACTGGGCAATGAAGCTTGCCCCGAAGATTTGGCCTTCCTGCTTAAACATTGCCGAGACTGGCTTGAAAGCGAGCTGTTCGTCCGCTTTCCTGAAGATGAAGATTGGGCGCCGTGGGAGGATACCAGTTACCTGAATGAAGATGACTGGGCCGACCCCGAAATAGCCGCCAACGTTAAAGCCATAAGTGATACCTGCAAGCACATCGCCTTTGTGGCCGAACTGCCCGATGGTGAGTACCTGGGTTACTGGCGCGGTGAAGCCAAGCGCCCGATAGCCGAGAGCCCGCTGGTCAAATACAGCAATGACGGCTGCTTCAGCCTCTGGGGCACGAGTATGCTGCAGGCATTGCATTTCGACATGGAAGAAGCACTCTTGGATGAACTGCGGGAAATCGCCGAGCGGGCAGGATGGCAACTGAGCCAAGCCCACTTGAGCGACTATTGCGAGAGCGAAGCGCCGGACAGCCCGGATGAGTTCCATCAGGCCAGATATCAATTCCATCGGCAGCATCCCTGAGCAGGAAAACAACCTTCTGAGCCAGCAGGCGTCAAAGAGCAAGAACTAAAAAACAAGGACAGCCCTGAGCCGTCCTTGTTGCTATGAGCTTAGTTCGCGTTTTTAGCCATTCACACCAATAACCAAACTAATCAGAGAGCTCATCTGCCAGCAAAAACGGATTTACCGTAGAAGCATGAAAGCCTTTTGCGTTTAACTTGGCATCCAAAGCCATAGAGGCAATATCGTCCGCAACCACATCCATCCTGGGATCTAGGTTCATAAACAGCATCTTGCTGTAGCCGTGGCAATCATCGCAGCTTTCAATGCGAACCGGCGTCTGATATTTGTCAAACGACCACAAACTCACCTCTTTTGCTTGATTGCAACTGCTGCAATGCGCCCGAATAAAATGCCATTGTGTTTCACACAAACTGCAGTGCAAATAACGCAGGCCTTCACGGGGTTTATCAACCACCACACTGGCTACCGGATGACTGCCACACACAGGACACATGGATTGCTGTTTAATCTCAGTGGTATCCATACGGCTGGCTACGGCCGCTGCCCAATGACTCCAATAAACAGATAACGCAGCCCACAAAAACAAGCGGTATTCTGCCGGTACCTGGCTGAATCGGCCATCCAACAGGCTGCCCGCCCACTGTTGCAGTTGCTCGGGTGTTTGACGCATCAACTGCCGTATCACTTGCGCCACATTGGCAGGCACAGTATCCAGCAGTTCACTGAGCAGTTGTTGCAACAGTGCTATCCAGTAGCCATTTTTCTGGATCCCGCGCAGTGGCATGGTGGCGCCGGTGTCGATATCCGGTGCCGGCCCCATTAGGGTGTCGCATAGTTTATGCTGCACCAACACCATGGAGCGACACAGCGCCAAATAATCTTCCAGCGAAGAATCCTTGGCAAGCTCGGCCAAGCGCTCCGCGCGGCGTAGGTAAACCTCTTTGGGATCGGCCGTGATCAGCACTTTCAAAGCCAAAGGGGAGCTGTCGGTAAAACTTGATGGGATCTCGCCGGCAAGACTCATGGTCAGTTATCCTCGTGTTCGTTCAACATGGCCGGATGGTGTTTGCAGGCCCAGGCCTTCGACACTTTGCCGTACAACATGCCAGTGATAGAACCTTCAATCCAACAAGCCATCCATACATGCACCACCAAGGCTATAAGCATCAGGATGCCGCAGGCCGAGTGGATCAAGGTGGCCCAGTTCACCGCTTCGGCAGAGAACATAGGAGCAAAGTAGGGCTGCCACATCATGAAACCGGTGACGATAAACGCCAACACGAAAACCACAAACGAGCGGAACAACATCTTTTGGCCAGGGTTGTAATGACCAACTGGAGGAATGTTTTCCTCTTTCTGAAGCAAAACCCACACAATGGCCTTCATCCACGGCAGATCATACCGGTTCCATTTGTTGTGGTTGTAGTAGCGCAGCAGCATCACTGCCAGCAGCACACACATAGCTATGCCAAAGAAGGGATGCATCACTTTCGCCAGTTGTGGCGTACCCACTATGCCACTCAGCCACTGAAACGATGGAAAGAAGAAGGCAAACCCGGTCAGGAAGGTGACCAGGCCCACAAAGACAATGACCCAATGGCAGATCCGGTCAATGAGCTTATGACGAACAATCATCGGCTGGTTACTCATTGTTTTTCCTCCTCTGCTTCGGTGACAGGCTCTGCATATCCGGGCTGATCTTCCTCAACGATATTGCGACCCACGGTAATCCTGTGCAGCAAGGCAATACCCGCTGTGGCCAACAGGCCGGCAGCGCCCAAAGGCTTCAACCAGTCCTGGCGGATTTCGGTTGCAATCGGTACCCGGGGTTCTATCGGCATGCCATAGGTTTCCGGCTTATTGATATTGTGCAGAATCATCATGTAGTGACTGCCGCCAACCCCTTCAGGGTTGTACAGGCCGGCGTTGGCATAACCCCGCTCTTTCAACTGTGCGACCCGCTTTTCTGCGTAGAACAACATGTCTTCGCGGGTTCCAAATCGCAGAGCCCCTGTGGTACAGGTCTTCACGCATGACGGCTCCAAACCCACGGCGAGCCGGTCTGAACACAGAGTACACTTATAGGCCTTGTTATCCTTTGCGCTCACTTTGGGCACATTGAATGGACAAGCGCTGGCACAATAACCACAGCCGATACACTTGTCAGAATCAAAGTCCACAGTGCCGTTGGCGTGTTGCACTATGGCCCCGGCGGTTGAGCAAGCTTTCAAACAAGCCGGGTCGGCACAATGCATACAGGCGGTATGGGTAAACTGCCAACGCAGTTGGTTGTCATCCACAACTTCGTGATATTGCATTATGTTCCAGCTATCCGGAGACAGAGTCATAGGATTCTGGTAACTGCCCTGGAAAGTACCAACGTCTTCACGCAGGTCGTTCCACTCTGAACAGGCAACCTGACAAGCCTTACAGCCGGTACATTTGGTCGCGTCAAACAGCTTGGTCACTTGTTGTACTGCACCGATGCGGCCATGAGCGGCCGGAGTGATATCTGCGGTACCCGAGCGGCGAATAATATCCTGAGAAGCCATAATCAAAAGCCCTCCGCTTTAGAAATATTCACAAGGAATGCTTTATATTCAGGAGTTTGCGTATTGGCATCCCCCACTGCAGAAGTCAGCTCATTGACGATATAGCTCTTTTGCGTCAGCGCTTCATAACTGCCATGGCGTGGAATACCTATGGTGTGCACAGCTTTACCTTGTACCATCATGGGTTGCAGACGCTTGGTCACATAAGCCTTGGTGATGATATGGGATCGTTTGGAGGTCACTTTCACCCAATCCCCATTGGCAATGCCCTTCTGAGCCGCCAGGGTTTCATCGATTTCGATAAAGTGTTGTGGCTGGGTAATGGCCGCCAAACGGCAGTGAGTCGTCCAGTTGTTGAAGTGCTCTGTCATTGAGTAGGTTGTGCCTACATATGGGAACTCTTCATTGGTCCCGAAGGTTTCACGCATTCCCTGGAACATACGGGCCACTGGGTTGTTGGTGACCTTGGGATGCAAGGGGTTGCTCGCCAGCGGTGATTCAAAGGGTTCGTAGTGTTCAGGGAAAGGACCATCTTTCAAATCGCGCAGTGCAAACAAATGCCCCACCCCATCGGCCTGCATGATGAATGGGTGTGCCGAATCCTGAGCATTCAACTTGGAATTGAAGTCAGGCACATCTATGCCTTGCCACTTACCGTCTTTGTACTCGAGCAATACGCGGCTGGGATCCCTTGGCTTTCCTTGCACATCGCATGAAGCACGGTTGTACAGAATGCGGCGGTTGGCAGGCCATGCAAATGACCAGTTGGGCGTTATCCCCTTACCCGATGGGTCACTGTTGTCGCGGCGGGCCATCATGTTGCCCTGCTCTGTCCACTGACCTGAGTAGATCCAGATACCGCAGGACGTTGAGCCGTCGGCTTTCAATTCAGTGAAGCTGTTCAGCAGCTTGCCGGTTTTAAGATCGTAGCCGTTCATCTCTTTCGCCAGCTCTTCCGAACTTGGCTCATGTTCGATGGCATAATCCCATTTGATTGCTGCTATAGGCTCTGGCAAACGGCCGCCTTCTTCACGATACAAGCGTTTCAGTTCCAGCATGATGCCGGAGAGAATGGCAGGATCCGACAGGGCTTCTCCCGGTGGATTGGCACCTTTAAAGTGCCATTGCAGCCAACGGCTGGAATTGGCAATAGAGCCGCTTTCTTCGGCAAAACAGGTGGTTGGCAGACGGAATACTTCGGTTTGAATATTTGCGGTATCAACATCGTTGAACTGCCCCGCATTACGCCAGAAACTTGAAGTTTCATTCGCCAAGGCATCCAGAATGACCAGAAACTTCAGGTTTGATAAACCTTTGGATACTTTCTGTTTATCTGGTTGAGAGTTCAGGGTATTGATACCTTGAATAAAGTATCCATTCACTTCACCGTGAACCATCATGTCTATCTGTTTGTTGATATCGTACTGTTGATCCCATTTGGGCAACCAGTCATAGCCGTAATCGTTTTCAGCCGTGGCGTAATCGCCGTAGAAAGATTTCAGCAGCGACACAGTAAAGGCCGGGTAGTTATGCCAGTAATTGGTTGAATTGGGACGCAGCGGTTTGGGCGTGTAATGGTTCAAGTAGGCTTCAAGATTAATATCCTGATCCTGTGGCAGTTTCAGATAACCAGGCAGACCTTGGCACAACAACGCCAAGTCAGTAGCCCCCTGCACGTTTGAGTGACCACGCAGCGCATTGACCCCACCGCCCATGATCCCCATGTTACCCAACAGCAACTGGATCATCGCCATGGTACGAATGTTCTGCGCGCCGACACTGTGTTGCGTCCAGCCCAGCGCATACAGGAAGGTGGCCGCTTTGTTGTCGACATGGGTAGCCCCAAGCTGTTTGCATACATCCAAATAGGCTTCTTTGGGGGTACCTGTGATACTCGAAACCGTATCCGGGTCGTAGCGTTCAACGTGCTTTTTCAACATGTTCAACACACAGCGGGGATGCTGCATGCTTGGATCGACTTTAGCGTAGCCTTCATCATCCAATTCATAGAACCAGGAAGACTTGTCATAGGTGTTGGCCGTTTCATCAAAACCACTGAATAGCCCCTCGTTGAAGTCAAAGTCTTCACGCACGATAAACGGGGCATTGGTATAGGCTTTAACATACTCAAGGTTGATTTGATTGGTGCTGAGCAGATAACGGATGACCCCGAGCAAGAAGGTGATGTCTGTACCTGATCGCAATGGAGCATAGGTATCGGCCACAGCAGCACTGCGGTTAAAGCGAGGGTCCACCACAATCAAGCGCGCATTATTGTGCTCCATCGCCTCGGTTACCCAACCAAAGCCAACCGGGTGTGCTTCAGCCGCATTTCCCCCCATGACAATCGCCAGATCGGTATTTTTCATATCGGCCCAGTGGTTGGTCATGGCTCCGCGGCCAAAGGTCGGTGCCATGGCGGCCGGTGTCGGCGCATGGCATACCCTGGCAATGTTATCCAGGCCCAGCATGCCTATGGCACGACCAAATTTATGGGTCATGAAGCAACCTTCGTTGGCCTGTGCCGACGAGGTCATCATCCCCAGACTGGTCAAACGGTTTACAGTTTGGCCCTTGGCGTTTTTCTCAACCAGGTTCGCGTCACGCTCATCCTTGACCAAGCGAGCGATGCGTTTAAACGCTTCCTCCCAACTGATACGTTGCCATTTATCACTGCCGGGAGCCCTGACTTCAGGGTATTTCAGTCGATGAGGACTGTTCACGTAATCCACCAACCCGGCCCCCTTGGGACACAAGGCACCGCGATTGATTGGGTTATCGGCATCACCTTCGATGTGGAAGATGTGCTGCTCGGCATTCTTGCCATTACTGCTTTGGCTGTACATCAATAAGCCACAACCTACTGAACAATAGCAGCAGTTATTGCGCGTCTCTTTCGCCCTGAGCAGTTTGAATTGTCTGACCGCAGCAAATGCCTTTTCAGACATCAATCCCAGTGCAGAGATTGCAGATGTTGCAGCTCCGGCAGCACAGAGTTTGAAAAACTGTCGTCTGTTCATTGTCATTTCACACACTCTCTTGTTATGTGCAATTTCCAACTGCGGCATGGGTGCCACAGACTCGAGTCAGGTAAAGTCCTTACTCACAGCAGGAGCATTCTAATAAATGACAATAAATAACAAATACAGACATGTGATCAGCAACACACTATCACAGCCACAGAAATTAAAACCAAAATTAATTTATGAAAAAGAATTAAAAACTAAAAGTATATTTAAAAACACAAATCAACAGAATTTAACTCCAAATAGCCATTGGTCAAATTGTCTGGTCAAAATGACCATAATGTATAACTTTGATAGCGAAGCAATTAATTAGCGTGACATACATCACCAATTAATCAATATAGAGCCTGTTAATAGAGCTAAATCAGCAAAAGCTTATTTGTGACCTATTTCTCACTTCAAGGATCTTTAATTTCATTAGAGGGGAGGGAATTCGCATCAAACAGCAGAGAACTGCTAATTAAGTACATGGTGATACTGGGTAAATTGGCTGGCAAGAAAGCACTGATAAATGAACCTGGCAGACTGAAATGATTTAAAGATTCTGGCCATATTTTGAATCGAAAAAGGACAGTTCTTGATCTGTCCTTTTTTCAGGTATGACTTGAAGTTTTCGTTTGGCACCTATTTCAAACCCAACTCATCCAAAAAGGTGCAAACGCCTCAGGCATGTCTGAAACTATCTATGCCTGAAGCACTTGTCAGCCAAGCAAGATCCCCGGCTTTCCATCCAAAGAACGGGCAATGGCACGGCGCCCCTCTGCTTCAGTGAAATCTTTGCTCAGAATGCTATCCACATAGAACCACTCGCTGACCACCTCTTCGCTGCTGAAGGTCAGCGTCATATAACCCCGGTTCAACAGGTTGGCGTATTTAAGGTCATCCACCAGCCCTACAACGGCCGCCTCTGTCGCCGGGATCTGCTCTGAAGGCAGGTTGAGGTAATACTCAAGACCAGGGGAGGAAACCGAACTGGTGGCAAACTCAACCCCAACCATGTTGCCGTCTTTGTCCTTGAGATCATTGGCCCAGGCATTGTGGGTATCACCGGCAATCACCACCAGGTTTTTACCCGAGGCCCGGGCAGTGGCCAGCACGACTTCACGCTCATAGGCATAGCCATCCCAGGCATCCAGGTTGTAGGGGATCGATGGCAGTTGCAAAAGTGCCAGCACTTCCGGCGTCAGTTTGGCCTGGTTGGCAGCCAGATAGGTCAGTTCCGCTTGGGTCAGTGTCGGATCGCCGGCCTGAGCACGAGCCGCCAGCTGGGCCAATGCCGCCAACTCGGCAAACTGCGGAATAGACAGCTGCTGAGTGGCTATCGCCGCCGGCAACATCATCCGCCCCATCAGTATCTGCTGCCCCAAAAGCTGCCACTTGGCACTGGATTGCAACAGTTTTCCCTGCAACCACAGCAGTTGGGTCTGGCCCAGAAGCGTACGCTGAGTGTCGGTCACGTCGGCGAGAAACTGCTGATCGTTGAAAGCGCCGGTAGCCGGATCCAGATAGTTGCCATAGTCCAACTGTTTGTCACGGGCCAACACCCGGGTATCCAGCATATGCAAATCCAGCAGATCGCCGAAGCTGAAACTGCGGTAGATCTCTTCATGATTGCCCTCGCGCCATGGGCGGATAGGCAGCCATTCGAAGTAAGCCTGCAATGCCGCCTGTTTACGGGCGTCGAAGTCCCCTTCCCCTTGGTTATGGTTTTCGGCACCATCCTTCCAGGTGTCGTTGGCCACTTCGTGATCGTCCCAGACGGTAATAAACGGCAGCTTGGCGTGCAGCTTCTGCAAACTGGCATCGCCGCGATACTGGCCATAACGGGTACGGTAATCGCTCAAGGACAGCAACTCTCCCGCGGGTAGTACCTCACGGCCCAGCTCGGCGGCATGTTCACTGGCATAACCACCACGGCCATATTCATAGATATAGTCGCCCAAGTGCAGCATGGCGTCGAGATCGTCCCGCTGCGCCGCCAGTTCATAGACATTGAAGTAACCGGCCGGGAAATTGGCGCAGGACATAACCGCCAGTTTGACCGAATCGACCGCGCCCTCGGGCAGGGTCTTGGTCATACCGACTGTGGATGTCTTGTCACCCGTCATAAAACGATAGAAGTAGCGGCTGCCGCTCTCCAGCCCTATGGCATCGACTTTAACCGTGTAGTCACGCTCGGCATTGGTCACCATTTCACCTGTGGTCACCAAGTCGCTGAAGGCACCATCACGGGACACCTGCCAGGATACTCTGACATCCCCCGCCGTTTGCGGTGTTACCCGGGTCCAGATAATCACGGCATCCTGAGTGGGATCACCACTGGCGACACCATGAAGAAAATCGGCGGCGACAGTATTGTCATCATTGTCACTGGAGCAGCCCATCAGGCCATATGAGAGTACGGCAGCGCCAACACCTTTGGCTGAGAGGGCAAGAAAGTCACGACGGGAGAAGTTGCGGGTCATTGTTATTATTCCTTTAAAAACGCTTCATAATGCTGGTATGAGGTCGGATGTCCAGATTGTGAAGTCAAACTATTACACAATTGTGACAACCAGGTAAACATCTGTTGATATTCAAACGAATTCAGTCGGTTAAACAAAATGACGTCCGCTTTAGGCCAAGGCACTTGCAGCCCGCGGTAACAGGGGGCAAAATGCCTTACAGGACAGAGAATTAGCCCTCTCAGGGCCCAGGTGAAGGAACAAGACAATGAAAGTCAAAGACATCATGAGCACCCAGGTGGTGTGTATCAGTGACGGCGCCAGCGTCAAGGACGCCCACCAGTTGATGCATTCCCGGGGCGTGCGCCATCTGCCGGTGATATCAGAAGCCAGCGGCACTCTGGTAGGGATACTCACTCATAAAAAGATGATTGCCACTGTAGTCAATCTGCTGACCCGCTACGGTCAGGGGGCGCTGGAACGAAAAGAACGCGGTACCCTGATAGCCGATCTGATTGAAACCGACTTTGAACCACTCAAGGCCGATGCACCACTGACCCAAGTGGTGGATTATTTTATCGCCAACAAGCATGGCTGCCTGCCTGTGGTGGACGAGCACAACAAGGTGCAGGGCATAGTCACCTCTTCTGACTTCGTCAAACTTTGCCGGGCGTTGCTCAAGGCTTGAACCCATCAAAAAAGCGTGCTTAGAGCACGCTTTTTTGGACTGAGCTTTTGCTTTTGGCGCAAGCTGAACCTATTGAATGAACCAGGTCTTAGGTCTTAATTCTTAGTTCTTAGGCCTCTGGCTCTATCTTATTGATACTGCCCTTATAGCCGGTTTCATCCACCGCCTTTATCAGCGCATCCATATCAAAGCCTTCAGGCACTATCACTCTGGCCTGCTGGGTCTTGAGCGAGGACTTGGCCTTAATCACGCCCTCTGTCTTGCGCAGCGCCTTGTTGATTACCGTGACACACAAAGGGCAGGTCATGCCTTTAACATCCAGGGTAACCACCAGATTGCCCGCCCAGGCAAACGGCGTGCACAGCAGCAGTAAAACCAGTAACAAGCTTCTCATTCAAACACCTCTAACAGCCAAGGTAATACAAAAGGGTAAAGCTGAAACGCCAATACCACAGGCACGGCCAGCCAGTAGAGCAGCAACATTCTGGTGCGGCTCATGGTCGCGGTGCACAGAGGCCTTTTGGAAAAATACAAACGCCAAAAGCCCAGCAGGATCAACAGAGTCGACAGCGCCAGCATGGGAACTTGCAGCCAGCCCAGCTGTTCAATGCCCGACAGCGAGGCCGCCGATACCCCAAACACCAGATAGATCAGCGGCCCAATACAGCACAGACTGGAGGCGACAGCGGCAACAACGGCTGCTGCCAGTGTCGCCAAAAACCCCTTAGAGCTGTTCTGTTGACTGGAAATCATAGGCGAAAACTTTAGGGTCATAGTAGTTCACAGGGTCGCCATCCACTTCGGCATAAGGATAGCCAAAGTTGTTCAGCGGCGTCTGCTCGGCCATGGGCGCCAGATCAAAGTCACGACCGAAATTGAAACCAACCCAGTTCATTTCCCAGTTACCGAACAGATAGTCGTTGACCGCCTGCACATCGGGATCCTGGTGTTGCTTGTTCTCGGTCAAACGCATCTTGGTCACATCCGCAGGGTCGGCCGGCAACCAGCCGTAACCCGCCAGATAGAACATGGCACGGCAGTGCTGACCACCACTGACCTTGGCCAGGCCGTTGACATCACTGCTGCCGAAGGCTTTCTTGGAGTATTTGCCCATCTTAATAGCCTGTCCAACACGGATCCCGAACATCTCCCGGGCAGGTATGCCGGCGGCGCGAGCCAAGGCCACAAATACCGAGTTGATATCAGTACACTTGCCACCCAGTTTGCCGCTCTCGAGAATAGTGGCCACATCACCCGTACCGCAACCGATAACATCGTTGTCGCGGAACATATTGGCGCTGACCCAGTTGTAGATGAGGCGGGCCTTTTTCAGCGGGTCGGTTTCCTTGCCAACAATCTTGTCTGAAGTCTGCTTCACTATGCCATCAATGGGCATATGCTTGGTCGGCAGCAGATAGCGCTCCACATCCACCGGGTACTGGATGGTTTTTGGGGCGCGATAGTGTTCGAGTTCGCCGTTTTTCAGCGGTTCCCAGTCGAGGGTTTCCAGCTCCATGACCAACTGCAGCTCCATCTTGCCTTTGGCATCAGGCCAGGTGGCAAACAGAGTCTTGGCACCATAGCTGTTATCGGCAGTGATATAAGCGTCCTGGAAATTGCCTTTGAAGTTCAGCTTGCGTAGCTGCTGAAACTGGGTGTCTTCCACCAGCGGGATCCACAACTTGACCACGCCCTCTGAGCCCTCGGGTGCGATCAGTTGGTAATCTTGAGTCAGGGTGAAATGTCTGCGGCCGTCGGCGGAATAATGCTCGACGGCCTTGGTCTTCGATGTGGCCGCCATCACAGGGCTGATGATACCGGCCGTCGACAAAATAGCCGCAGTTTTTAAAAAATTGCGTCTTTGCATTATTCGATTCCTTACGTTTGATTAACAGACGAGTCAATGAGGTGCCCGCTGGCGGACCGAAGCATTATAAGTGGCGGCCCCTGGCACCGCAACAAAGCCGCAGACACAGGGTCAGTGCAGCCAGAGTCACCAGCAAGGTGGAATAATAAGAAAAATTAACAAGTTTGCGAGACAAAACAACCATATTGGTCATCTTGTCTCGCCTTACGTTTACCAATGTAAAGCCGGTATGGCAGACAGAAAAACCGGCGCCGGATCACATTCTTACCTGGGCTTATCTCAGCCCCACTTCCACGTCGCGGATAATGAAGTTACCCGAATAAAGCGGATGGGGTTCACCCAAAGGCTCCAGGGCAAAGAAGCGTTTGTGCTCTTCACTGAGCCCCTCGAAGCCGCCTATCACCTGATAGAGCCAGCTTTCCGGATCCCAGGACAGCTGTTGCTGCTGCAGATATTCCAGCGCCGAAGTGTTGCGGCCCGAGTCAATGACGGCGCAGAAGTACTCATCCACGGCCTCTTTGAGCGGGTTATCAGGAATATCAAAGTCTTCCTGAGGATTAACCGCAACCGGCACATCGTGCTCCTGCAACCTCTTCGGCAGATGGTCACGACTGATAGCCTTGATACGGGCCACCATCTCCATCAGTTGCAGTTCCTGGCCGCTGTTATTCACATCCACAGATGCCGGTGCCAGCAAGGCCTCGGCATGATTGAACAGCACAGGCACCTGCTTGTGCGCCACATGGTCGGCCACCTGGTAGTCTGGGTGCAAATCTGTATACAGCAACCAGCCTTTGAGCAAACGGGTACGACCGCGGATCTGCCTGAAGCGTCCCAGCAATTCCAGTAGACGCCCCTGCACCACACTCAGCTCCTGGGTGCAATCACTGAGAGTGTCCTGCAACATGGTCACCAGCAGGCGGCGCAGCTCACGGATATCACCGGCAATTTCGCCAAGCTCGGTAAACTCAAACAGCTCCAGGCCGTTAAGCAGTTCCGATACCTGACTCTGAGCCAGCTCGTTTTCACGGATCTTGGCGTTAATTGAGCCCACATACCCAAACTCGTTATTGATCCGGCCCCAGAGCACACGAATGGAGTAACGCAGGCTCTCGGTGAAGCTGAATACGTGTTCGGTCAAGTCCGCCAGATAGGCCTCGGCGGCGCTGTAATCCACACTGGCGCGCGCCTCACGGTAGTGATTGGCCAAGGTCTTGATGGTAGCCAGGGCCGAACCGACGTTGGCGTTGATCTGGCGGTTACGCTCATCCTTGAGGCCCTCTTCCAGCAGGGCCCTGACATTACGCGACAATCTGAGCGGTTCGTCCGGCTCGGGGCGCCAGAGAATGCCGTTGTCGGTAAGCTTCTTCAGCAGCGCAGGTTCCTGCCGGGTCTCGTCCAAGCTACCGGAAAGATAGGCGTCCATCACCAATTCGGCGTTACGCCCAAGCAGCCTCAGCAGCTTGACCCCGGCCTGATGCAGGTTGCTGCTCATATCAGATCCCTCTGGGTGGCAGTTTCAGCCTGAGCCTCCAGACTGAGGCCCTCGGTTTCATCGATAAAGCGGATCACTTCGTAGAGGTAATCCAGCTTGCCGGTGGCGATATAGATCTGTTTTTCCGGATTCGGCCGCACCAGATAACCCAGCTCCTGCAAGCGCTTGAAAACCAGTTTAATCTGGCCATCGACACTGCTTGAGCTGGAGCCGAACAAGCGATACTGGCTCAGCTTGGCCAGTTGTTCGCGAAACGCCGGCGTATCCTCTATGCGGCTCTGCAATTCGGTAAGCCGCACCGCCGCGCCTTCGGTCAGGGGCGCGTCCTGGCCGCTGGCTTCCTGCACCAATACCAGCCATTCCACCATGGGGATCAACGCCTGGCAGATATCGCGAAACTGCGCCGAAATCACTTTGCGCTCGTCCTCTCCCAACTGCAGATAACCGCAGAAGAAGACTTCGCCCTCGGCGGCCTGGGCCACAGTGCGGTTGATTTGGTTGAGATAGGCCTCGACTCTGTCACGGGTGGCCGGGCTCTTGAGTGAGCGCCAGCCTTCCTCATCCGTGGTGCGGCAGATAAATTCACCCTTGAGCAGGCGCTCAATCAGGGCGCCTGAGCCGACGATAGTGCTTTGCAGTTCGCTCATTACACCGCCTCCTTGGCCAAGCGCTCAGAGAGCTTTTGCGCTATGGGATCGACCTTGGGTTTAACCACCTGCAGTCGCTTGGTCTGCTTGTTGATGATGTAGCGGTTGGCAAACAAATTCAGTACCTCGGACTCAGGGTTGGGGAAAGCACCCAACACGCTGATATTGTTGTTTTCACAGGCATCGAAGATCTTCTTCACGTTAGCGTGGTGCAAGGTGCCCAGCTCATCAATCGGCCAGTGCACAGTGACATCCGCCTTGCCCCGCAGCAAGCGGGTAAAGGCCAGCAGAAACTTACAGAGGATCAGATAAGCCATACCATGACTGGATGACTCGTTGAGCTGACGGTCGGTGCGGATCACCAGATCTGAGTTGCCCTCCTTGAGGCGCAGCTCAATCTCCAGCAGCTTGGCGATGCCGCCGGTCAGGGCCGAGCGGCCTATGATATCCAGTGCCCGGCGCATGCTGTTGGTATAGTGCTCATCCGGCAGACCGGTGAAGCCTTCGGCCTTCCAGGCACGGAACGCCTTGACGAACAGCTCCAGCTCAGGCCAGAACTCAAGTTCGCTGATACGCGAGCGGATCCTGACCGCAGATTCAGAGACGCCGTCGAGGAACAGCTCCTCCCCGACTTCGCGGGTAATACGGGCGCTCTGGGAGGCAATACGGCGGTCGATATCGGCCAAAACATCGTAGAAGGCGGTCAGGTCGACACCGAAGATCCGGCCCTGTTCACGCAGCGCGGTAATCGACTGCGGCACCATCACATTGAGCAACTGGGCCAGATGCGGCACCAACTTGCGATAATCCAGCAGGCGTATGCCCTTGTCGTTGACTGAGCTGGACTCTTCACGGGCCTTTTCCCAGAACTCGGACAGGCTGGAGCCTGACTTGCTGGCAATCACCTGATCGAAATGATCCACATACTGCCTGACCGAACCCAGCAGATGCTCCCGCTTGAGCAACAGCTCCTCGCCCTGACGCAGACGTTCACCCAGGCTGCCCTGGGGCTCTTCATCGTTACGCGGCAACTTCAGTTCAGCCAGCTTACGCAGCAAGGCGCGCAACTTGGTGAGGTTTTCCGAGGCCTCTACCTGAGCGGCATCGGACTGGCGCCTTTGTAGCTCCAGTTGCTGGCGGGCATGTTTGACTTCGTTGGCCTTGGTTTTCAATTGCTGATCCAGCTCGGAGGCGGCGCGCTTTACTTCGCCCAAGTCGGTCACCAACTTGGGTTTACGCACCAACCAGGTATGCTGATACCAGTCGTCATAGCGCAGCACTTCACTGCGGCGCTGCTCGGCAGCGGCAATAGCACCTTCCAGCTCGCGGATCTCCCGCTTGAGGGCGAGAATTTTGTCTTCGTCCACCCCGCGGGACTTGAGCTCGTTCTTGTACCACTGCTCGCAGGCTTTTTGCTCCTCTTTGGCACGACTGCGACGCTGATTGATGCTCTCCTTGAGCTGCTCCAGGTGCTGCTCCAGCGCGCCGACCACTTCCTGCCAGTAGGCATTCTTTTCCATTCTGGCATCCAGCGCCTGCTCTTTAAGCTCCTCCAGCCATTCCAGGTGCTGGTTGCGCAGCTGTTTCATCTCCTGATCCAGCAGTGTCAGGCGTTTACCGGCCTGCGCCTTACGCTCTGCCAACGCCTTGTTGATCTGCTCCTGCACAGTGCGGCGCTCCTCGAACAGACGCCGCAAATCGTCACGCAAATTCTTGTATGCCGTGCGGGCAAAGGTCAGCTCGCGGTTCAGTTTATCCAGCGCTTCGTTGGCCTGCACCAGGCGCTCTTCCGCTTCTTCCTGCAGCCCATAGGCGTTTTGCAGCGCATCTTCGGCCTTGGCCAGCTTGGCCCTCAGCTCAGGCTCTGAACTGGCGTATTCGGGAATTTCCAGCGCCTTGAGATCCAATGAGATCCCGAAAAGGCTGTCACTTTCGACGCCGACATTGGGGTGCAAGTCAGTGCGGTGCAGCAAGTCGGGATGTACCACCTTACCCAGGTGCTGCTCCCAACCCGGCACCTCTTTACGCAGGAACTCCAGCAAGGTGTGGGACTGGGGGAACAGCATGTGTTTGAGATCGTCCAGATCGCCCTGGCGCTCCGTGACTCTGAGCGCGGCAATTCTGAGTGATTCGCTGGCCTGATCCCTGAGTGAGCGCTGCTTGCGCTCTTCGCTCATCAGCCGCTCCACCTTGGCGTTGGCAGCCTCCTGCTCGGCATCGGCGCGGTCGATACGCTCGTCGAATACCGCCAGGCTGAGCTTCTCCTCCTCGGTATAAGTCACACTGTCGACCTGCAGCTTGAGCTCGGCCGCATTGAGCTTGAGTTGGTACTCCTGCTCCTGGAATTTGGCCTTGCCGTTTTCCTGTTGTTCACGGAATTCGGCATCGAGGCGCGCCAAGTCTTCCCGGGCCACTTCACGCTGCTTGTCGCGGGCCTCTCGTTGCTTATCCAGCTCCTGCTGCAGCTTTTCCAGCTCCTTGTTGAGCTGTTCGCCAATCTTGCTGCGGCGGGCGTTATAGGCGGCTTCTATGTCCTGGTGTTTCTCTGTTTGCAGCTTGTGTCTTTCGCTGAGGTTCTCAAGATCGCTACGCCACAGCGGCAGCTGTTCCAGATTGGCCTTGGCCTGTTCAATATCGGCATCGAGAAACGCCGCATGCTGGTTTTCGATGGCGTCGAGTTCATACTCCAGCTTGGCGACATCGCCCTTGGCGGCAGACAGCTCCTGGTTAAGCTCGTCGCGCTGCTCTTTCCACTCATCGTCCAATGCCTTGAGACGGAAGTTCAGCTCCCGCGACAGGGTCTGATTTTGCTCCTGACGCTGGGCCTCCAGCACTTCGTCATTGCGATAACCTTTGGCCAGGCTGCCAAGACGCAGTTCGGCCGACAGCAGCTCGTTGAACTCCTGCTCCAGCTTGTCAAATTCGGGACGGATCTGCTCAAACCCGGCGATCAGCTGACTCTCGCGGATCCAGGCCTCGACGCGTTGTGGATTGAGCCTTGATGCCGGTGGGTTAACGCCATCTTCTTCCAAAATGGCGGCGATCATCGACTTGACCGTTTCCATTTTGCCTTCTTTGGAATGCACCGCCTTGGCCAGCTTTTCGATATGGCGCAGTGAATGGTCGGCCTCGCACAGAGAGAACAAACGGGCATAGCTGCGCAGCTCAGTGCGGCTGGTGCCTGTGTTGAGCAAGGTGCGGTCATTCTGGATGATGGCGCGAAACTCTCGGGTATTCAAAAGCTTGGTATGGTTCACTCCGGCGCGTTTCATCTCACGGCCCAGTTCGGCCATGGTATGGCACAAAATAGTGTCGCCGTTTTGGGACTTGATATAGTCTCCCAGTTCAAATCCCTTGGCGATAAAGCGATAGTTGACCCCTTTGCCATCGCCGGCCGAGGCCAGCACCGCCTGATACAGCAAGCCATCACTCTTTTGGTATTCGTAAATGATATAGCTGGATTCTCTGGGCAGATACCAGCGCTCGAAGCTGTCACGGGTCGAAGGCACGACCCGGCTGGGGTATTCACCATAAAACACAGGCACCAGACGCTGCAGCGTGGTCTTACCCGAGGCGTTGGTACCACAGATATTGGTATGGCCATCGAGCTTCAGTTCCACTACGCCCGGCAGATGGGTGTCGATCAGCACTATTCGAATCAAGCTTGGCATATAAATCCTTATGCAGACAGCAAGCACCAAACGGCCAGAGGCCCCGGCACTCGCGGCAACAGGCGGGCAAACCGCCTCAATACAGCAAAACCCTTAAATTAATGGAAAGACCCACCCTTGGCAATTGAATGGCCGGTAAAGAAAGCGGGATCCGCTGCGGGTTTCAAAGAATATTATTCAGGTTTGAACAGGCCTATCACTTCACCTGTCGCCTTATGGCTGACCTTGTCATCGGTCTGCTGCTCGCGGTAATCACACTCGACACACTCGACCGTTTCTATGCCGTTCTCCTTGAACAGCACTATGCTGTCCTGAGCCTGACATTTGGGGCATTTGGCACCGGCCACAAAGCGTTTCTTGATCCTGTTCATCTTCTGAGTCTAGTTGATAAGCAATGGCGCTATTTTGCCATATCTGTAGCCGCTGTGGCGCATTTTAAACAGCATTACGGCAATGTTTGCGCCAAGGTGCTGGAAAAGCGGGGGGATCCCCGTGCCGGATGATGACGTTAGCAAAACAGGCCTGCTGGTATCCGAAAGCCAAAGTTATAATGAAAATATCTGGCTATCGGGTACAATCGCCTGCTGTAGCGCGGATAGGGAAATCAATAATGGATCTTATTATCAAGCATGACTGGAATATTAGCGAAGTAGAAGCTCTGGCTTTACAAAAAGAGCTGGCAGCCAAAGTTGTAAAGACAGATCAGTTTAATGAAATCAAACTGATCGCTGGTGTTGACGTTGCCTATAAAAAAGATAACGACAACTTAGTAGCTGCTGTTGTTGTTCTCGATGCCAATAGTTTAGAGATTGTTGAAACAGCAACCGCAGAAGACAAGGTTCAATTTCCATATATTCCAGGACTGTTTTCCTTCCGAGAACTACCACCATTAATTCAAGCATTCGCAAAACTTCAGCACTCACCGGATTTGGTCGTGTGTGACGGACAAGGTTACGCACATCCCCGTCGTTTTGGCTTGGCTTGTCATCTTGGTGTTATTTTTGATATACCCACCATTGGCTGTGGTAAAACACGATTACTCGGCGAACATCAAGATCCAAGTCCAATAAGAGGGGCTATTGCACCTCTAATGGATCACAATGAAGTAATTGGTAATGTGTTGAGAACTCAGACAAGGATAAATCCTATCTACGTTTCAATTGGTCACCGTATTTCATTATCAACTGCTTGTGATTGGATTCTGAAGCTATCACCTAAATATCGTTTACCAGAAACGACTAGGCAAGCAGATCAACTTGTGAACTCTACTATCAAGCAGCTAAGCTAATACATCCTCTCGATTGAACTCGACATAACAATCTGGCTTATCAGATTTAAATAACTTTACGTCATCCAAGTTTATAAAAAATCAAGTCACCCATGATAAAACAATGAATTGCCACTGATTTCTTTCCTAGACACCTTTTAGTTAGATAAACTAGCTAGAAATCATCTTCAACAGAAATAACTCCTGCATTAACCAATGCAATCTGAGTATTTCTCAACAGATTAACGACTTCAGAATCATTAACACCCATTAAGCGTTCAATTACCTCCAACTGACAACCATTAGCTAGATTACTAATTATGACATCACTAGGTATAGACTGGCTGTTGACTGTAGAACTCACGTATGAAATCCAACCGACACTATTGTCAAACTCCATATCAGGATCTATTTTGCAAGCCAAATCATGAGACGTGAACACTGCAAATTCTGGATTACATTGTGTAACTAAAAGCTTCCAAACTTGCCTAAAAAACTGCAATTCATTGACTCTACTTTCAACTGTATAATCTAGTTTACATACAACAGAATTTCCCGGACTAGCAGTACCATATGCTCCCGAACTCACTATAATAAAAAAAACTGGCCCACAGTCCAATTTAACTTTCCACTGCGATGTGAACCCCAAAGGGGACAATAGGGAAACAGTCGAATCTTCTTGAACAACTTCTGTATATGCGACATCAGGGTCAAGCACTAAACTAATAATTTTACTCTTTTGTTCGAGAAAATCATCTGGCATCACATCTAGTTTTAGTCCCTTTGAGAGTATTTCAAATGAGCACGGGCGTTCTACCGCTGCCTCAATACCTATGAGTAAATCAATGATGAAAGATAAGTATTCATCTAGGCACTGTTGCCTGTCTTGCCAATAGAATCCCATGTATTCTTTTGCTCTAATCATTATTGACCACCCTTAGGCGTATAAACTGGTTTAATATGTTTAACTTTACTCTCTCTTAACAACTGATTTACAAGTTCAAACTTTTCTTGATTAGGTATATGCCACTCGACTTTCGTTTTCACCTGTGATGCTACAGCTGACTGCTTTCTCGAAGATATATGATATATAGGACATCCTAAAATAGGATATATAGGACATCCTAAAAAATATGATATATAGGACATCCTAAACACTTTCTGAGTTATAAGGAAAAGCTCACTGCAGGGTGTCAGTCTCTGATAAATAACGACGTATTTTTGGAAATGAGACTCTCTGAGGCGCTCACTTTCGGAGGTTCATGCAGAATTGCCGTAGCGGCATGCCTGCAGCAGGCTTAAGCCTGTTTCTGAAAAATTACCAACGGTTTAAGGTTAATGGAGATGTATTGCTTGGCTTTGTTGCTTACCCCGGCACCATTTACCGCCATATTTGGCCTTCATGGCACACATCGCATCCCATCGGCCACTCATGCCACTGTACTGACGGCGAAACTCTTTGGCGGAAGTTATCCAGGCATCGTCACTGATACCAAGCTCAAGCAGTAATTTGGGTCTGGAATAAGCAATATAGCCACGCTTGTCTTCCCGCACCGCCCAAAACATGCAGGACAACATGCAGGACACCCTAAACATTTTCTGAGCAGCAAGGAAGCACGCCGCCGGGTGTCAGTCTCTGATAAATAACGACAGTTTTATGGAAATGAGCCTCTCTGAGACGCTCACTTTCGGAGGTTCATGCAGAATTGCCGTAGCGGCATGCCTGCAGCAGGCTTAAGCCTGTTTATGCAAAATTACCAACGGCTTAAAGTTAATGGGGATGTATTGCTTGGCTTTGTTGCTTACCCCGGCACCACTTACCGCCATATTTGGCCTTCATGGCACACATCGCATCCCATCGGCCACTCATACCACTGTACTGACGGCGAAACTCCTTGGCGGAAGTTATCCAGGCATCGTCACTGATACCAAGCTCAAGCAGTAGTTTGGGCCTGGAAGAGGCAATAAAGCCACGCTTGTCTTCCCGCACCGCCCGGCCTGTCCAATCAATCAGCTCCAGATAGTCGGCAAAGTGAAATGGAATCCCGACTTGTTCGGCGGTAGTTGCCGCACCATCAAATTGCAGCAGTGGCTTAACTGAAGCATTGGCAGATGCAGGCTCAGCATGTTCTTCTATGCGCTCCTGAATGGATGTGTAATCAGAAGTTTGCAGCGAATCTGCAATACCTGCGCGAATGGGATTTAAATCCACGTACATCATGCAGGCCAGTAGCGCCTGTTCATCGAGCAGCGCCTGCGACTTAAAGCGTCCTTCCCAGAATACGCCCTTGCAGCCATCTTCTCGATTGGCCTTGCGGGCGATATCTTCGTTTAAACAGCGCATAAACCAACTGATACTGCCAAGGCGTTCCTGCCAATTACCAATCAGCGTATCCAACAGTATTCGCTCACCGTCTGAGAGACTATCGCCCTTGAGGAACTTTGCCGCCACAGGATTGCCACTAAAGAGCCCTGTCCAACGTTCAATGACTTCAAATGGCGACAACGATTGTTGCGCTGCAAGGTCGATTTTGAGCACCAAATGGTAGTGATTACTCATAACCGCATAAGCGCAAACGTCGATGCAGAATATTGACGACAACTGCCTGATTTTATCCACTATCCAGCCACGCCTATGTTCGTAACTGCGCCCCGACAGTGCATCTTCACCACACAAAAATGCCCTTCTCACGCAACGGTTAATCACGTGGTAAAAAGGCGTACTTTCAGCATCTATCAACTGGCGACGGGCGGTGGTCATAACCAACCTCGACTGAGCTTTGATGGGTATTTCAAAGCCTAGTCGAGGCTGTGTGAAACATCAAAAAGATATGGCTGTCCTGTTTTTTATTGTTTTTTATTTAAAAAAGATATGGCTGTCCTGTTTTTTTTGTTTTTTATTTTTTTATATGGCTTTCCTGTTTTTTGCTGTTTTTTTTTAGTTTTTCTTTGGTCCAATACATGTAAAGACATTCGGTTTGTTTGGAACTACTTATTTTCCAGCCGCTTTAAAGCCCGGTGATATTTTTCAACTCTCGCCAAATCTTTGTCCGTTATCTTGCCCAATCTAGTCAGATCCAGATTATCCCTAATATCTTCAAGCTTAACTTTTCTCGCTAAATCATTGTTTGATACTCGTAAGACAAAGTCTTCGTAGCTTTCGCCTTTACTCTTGGTCAAGCTCGCTACAGCGTTAATGACGACTTCTGAAAACTCATACTTTTTTAAAGATTCCAGAGTAAACGAGCTATCTTCAACCACATCATGCAACACTGCTACAATCATTTCATCTTCAGCCTGAAATTTAAGCATCAACCTTAGCGGGTACAAAATATATGGTTGACCAGCCTTATCAAGCTGGCCAGCATGTGCTTTTGTTGCAATTGATATTGCCTGATCTAGGTCGCTCACCCTTTCTTTCCTGCCTCATACTCTTCCTTCGTTATTTCATCTCCAGACAACAGCGCCTCATTAAAGAGTCTATTATCGTCACTAATCACCTCTGAAGACTCCTGCTCACCGTAAAACTTCCGATAAATAGCTCCGTCATTCTTCATGCGCCTAAACATTACATCTTCAAACGGATAGTCAATATAAACATCTTTTGTATTCAGATATTCACCTGTCTTAATTGCCATAAACTGATCTCCTAACAGCGTCGTAATACGCTTTACTTTGAGCTTCAAGTGCAGATCGTCCTGGATCGGATGATGGCAATACGCGCCACTGCTCATAGAGCTTATGACCTTGTCCTCCAGGTATTCCAGATTTGGTTGCTATTGAGCTATACAGATCGTCACCAAGTAGAGTCCTCGCCATTGGTTCAGACTCCTTAGCGTAGATCATTGCAGGTGTGTTTACTTGGATCTCACCAAAAATACCGGCTTGAGTTTTTATAGTCGAATTAACCCCGCTATAACCCAACGGATCAGTAGCACCATTTATGACTTTGACTTTTGCGCCACGTTGAGCAAGTTCTGCTACGACTAAATCCATTTTATCGGGAGATACAATTATCGTATTTCTTGCCAAATCCTTAATTCTCGAAGCATCTCCACCATAGTGATTCATGATTTTTTGGATAGCTCTTTCTTGAGATTTAATTGGTGCTTTCGCAACTTGACCACCAAACATATCAGCAATCTCGTCCGCCATTGTATCAATCTCTAATTTTGCCGCTGGTGCCTTAGAGTAGATTTCACCAAACTTGTTTGGAACAACATACCCGCCACTGTCGGGTTCGCTTTATGCAAGAAGAGAAGATATTCGATTCATATCATCTCTTAACCTACACTGTTCATCATCACTAAGTTGTTGATCACACCGTTCAAGATTAATCCGCTCTAACAATTCTAGAGTTTGCTCCTTGATATCATCCCTGAGAAATCCATGCATTAGGCCTTCTTCACACAAAACCATATAAATAATTAGCTTTTCTAGCTCACCACTCTCAATTGACTTCGCATACTCAACCTGTACACGTGAAGAAGCTTGTCGAATATCGAGCCCATCGCGCATAAACTCTTCAATATCCTCATGGATAAATTCTTGAAGTTCTTCGTATGACCATTTGTCCATAATTATTCCCCCGCAAACACGTTTAGCTGAATATTAGGATAACGAGCTTTAAAATCGAAAATAACATCAGTGCAACTGGTACAAGTTAACCTTTCTGTAAACAGGTTTATTGAGCCTGTTGCATTTCGATTATTTCCAAGCCTTAAAGCCACATCGTTCAAGATCTTAAACTCCGTATCCCATTGTCTTGTATACGCGTCTGGCGTACCCACTCTAACATTGTCGGGATCGACTGCCTTCGGTTTAAAAATCCAATCAGATTCATCAGCTAAATGCACAAACCCATCAGCGCCCTTATCGGTTGGATAGTTAATACGACTATGAGCCTTCAACTCTATTGGCAATCCTGGAATATCAAGCTGAGCAACTCCAACATTGCCGCTACCTTGAAGCTTTTTAGGTAGCTCAGCACGAATATCTTCAACTCGGGTTTGTAGCGCCTTTTGGATGTTTAGTCTTTCAGCTTTAGTCAACACTTGCCTGTTTGGAACATCTTTATCCGCATTCTTCCGACTTTTCTGGGGAGTGTCAACATCACCCTTTGGCGTCTTGCTATTCAGTGGAGTCTGGTGTTTTCCGATATAAGTTTGAACTGCATGGTCGTTCCGAATCGCCTTTTGGGCCTTGGCGATATCTTCCAATACGCTACTGGCCGGGCTGATAATCCTGCTGGCCCGTTTCTTGGTCACAACAAGAAACATCAGGATCACCCCAAAGACGCTGCCAACCAGCGCCGCAAGCAGGACAAGAGACATCTCCAACATGCCATCCAAACTGACCCGGCTATGTATATAACCGGTTATTTCGGCCAGCTTATCTTTGGGAAGGGCGTCGAGATAACGCAGTGGCAGTGATTGCAATAAGGCCCGGACATACTCATCTTTTAACAGCAAGATCAGCATTTCCATCGCCTCACCTGTGGCCTTCAAGCCATTTTCACCGCGGGCACGCCATTGGGCCAGTTTGCTCTCCAGAGCATCGACATCGCCTGTCATTATCGCCTCGAGCAACAAAGAAAGACTTATCTCTGCTTCCTCGAGGAATGCCATCAAGCCACTGAAATCCAGCAAATCGTCCATGAAGCTGGCTGTTCCCTGACTCAGCCCCTGTGTATAAGCCTGGCCAGTCTGCAAGGCTTGTTGCCAGATTTGCTGTTGGTTGAACTGCTCTCGCTGAGCCGTCAGCTCCGCCAGCTGTGCATCCACTTTTTGCCTGAAGCTGTCACTGATTTGCTGAACATCCGCCTGAGCGGCCAACTGTTCGCTTTTCTTGGCCATTTCCGCTGCCGCGGTGTCCAGCGACGCCGCCAACTGACGGTAGAGGCCGGGTAACCTTTGCTCTGCACTTTGGCGCTCAGCCTCATCGCCGAAGATCACTGTGGCTTCCCCGTTGGGGCAATCTTCCAGGCAGGCCCAGCCCTTGGCATTCAATACCCCGCTCTTTTGCGAACCATCACTGAATTCGACTCTATAGGGCACCTTACCGGCCGCCGTCTCCTCTTTGTCATCGTAAACCAGTTCCAACTCCAACCTGCGTCTGGCTTGAGCGAACTTGGGGCTGATTTTGGCCGTTGGCGCCGTGGTGGGCGCAATCTGAGTAAGGCTGGGATCCGGGCTGTAAACAGGTTCGATGGCCGGGGCCAGGCTGCCGGTGGATGTCTTAAAGTGAGCACTGCTGCCTGCAGAGGCAAAACGCTTTTGGATCTGATTAACGGCGTGAGGGGAAATACCTTCTTGAATGTTGGTAATCCACTCGCCTGATTGATAACGAAATAGTGGCAAGATTGGAGTATCACTGAGGATCACTCTGCTGCCATCGGCCAGTTCCCGCTTGAGCTGCTCGAGCGAGCGCCCGGACGGCGCCAAAGATACCAGCTGTTCATTGCTCAAGCTTTGCCAGTTGGCCTCAATCTGCCCGGCATCGCTGAGATGCAACTCAGCCATGCTGACTACGCGGATTACGCCCATCTACGACTCTCCCTGTCTGCCCCAAGGTAATTAGGTTACCCCTTGGTAAAACTCCTTGTTTCCTGTGGCGCTTTTTTGAGCGCGCCTGGATGGTACTGCAAGTTTTTACAAAAAGCAGCTCAGAAATATCTGAAACTTTGGCTTTTTCCGATATTTTTCGCGTCGTTAGCCGTAAAACTATACTTTTGAGGGGAGTCTTTCATTCGAAATGATGACCTACTTTTACACCCAGGTGCCAGCTCACAGCAAAGTGTTGCTGCTATAGCCTGAGGCCGGGGTTCTGGGCTATCATCTGGCCCCATAAATTCAGCGTATTCCAAAGCAGTATTCATGATCACCATTTCCGATGCCCAGTTGATCCGTGGCACCAAGACCTTGCTTGACGAGGCCTCATTGACTATTTATCCCGGCCACAAGGTGGGATTAGTCGGCGCCAACGGTACGGGCAAGTCCTCATTGCTGGCCCTGATTTTAGGGCAACTACACCTGGACAAAGGCGAGATCAGCGTGCCATCCCAGTGGCGCATTGCAACTGTCGCCCAGGAAACCCCTGCGCTGGAGGTATCGGCACTGGAATATGTGCTCGATGGCGATCGTGAGTTTCGCGAGCTCGAAACCCAGCTGGCGAAAGCTGAAGCAGAGGATAATGGCCACAGGATAGCCGAACTGCACGGCAAGCTTGATGCCGTAGGCGGCTACAGCATACGCGCCCGTGCCGGTACCCTACTGGCAGGTCTTGGCTTTACCGAGGCCCAGCAGAGCCATCCGGTGAAGAGTTTCTCCGGCGGCTGGCGGATGCGTCTCAATCTGGCGCAGGCACTGCTGTGTCGCTCGGAATTATTGCTGCTCGATGAACCCACCAACCACCTGGATCTGGATACTATGTACTGGCTGGAGGGTTGGATTAAATCCTATCAGGGTACGCTGGTGCTGATCAGCCACGACCGTGACTTTATCGATGCCATAGTGGACGAAATCGTCCATGTGGAACACCAGAAACTCAACTTCTACAAGGGTAACTACAGCGCCTTTGAACACACTCGCGCCGAGCGTATGGCCCAGCAACAGGTGGCCTATGAGCGCCAGCAGCGAGAGCGTGCGCACATGCAGTCTTTTGTGGACCGCTTCCGTTACAAGGCCAGTAAGGCCAAACAGGCCCAAAGCCGCCTGAAGGCACTGGAAAGGATGACTGAGTTGATGCCTTCCAAGGCCGACAGCCCTTTCTATATGGAGTTTCGCGAGCCGGATGCGCTGCCCAACCCCTTGGTGAAGATGGAAGATGTGTCGGTCGGCTACGGCGACAAGGCTATTCTCAACAAGGTGCATCTCAATCTGGTACCCGGCGCCCGCATCGGTTTGCTGGGGCGCAACGGTGCCGGTAAGTCCACCCTGATTAAGTTGCTGTCTGAGCAACTCTCGCCCATGCGCGGCCTGT
Source organism: Shewanella algae (assembly GCF_009183365.2). Taxonomy (NCBI): domain Bacteria; kingdom Pseudomonadati; phylum Pseudomonadota; class Gammaproteobacteria; order Alteromonadales; family Shewanellaceae; genus Shewanella; species Shewanella algae. The sequence goes on along the minus strand of NZ_CP068230.1, from coordinate 720,528 downwards.
ACGAGCCCAATCCCGGGCTCAATATCGGCTACTTTGCCCAGCATCAGATAGAGTTTCTACAGCTGGATGATACCCCGCTGCAGCATCTGCAGCGCCTGGCCCCCAATGCCCGCGAACAGGAGTTGAGAGACTTCCTCGGTGGTTTTGGGTTCCAGGGCGATATGGCACTTGCCCAAGTGCGTCCCTTCTCCGGTGGTGAAAAGGCCCGTCTGGTGCTGGCGCTGCTGGTTTGGCAACGCCCCAATCTATTGCTGCTCGATGAGCCCACCAACCACCTGGATCTGGAGATGCGCCACGCCCTGACCGTAGCGCTGCAGGGCTTTGAAGGCGCCATGGTGATAGTTTCCCACGACCGTCACCTGCTGAGACTCACCTGCAACGACTATTATCTGGTCGACGGCGGCGAAGTGCGGATGTTCGATGGCGATCTGGATGACTATCACCAGTGGTTGCTGGATGCCGCCAAGGCCGCAACGGCGAGTGTGTCCCAGGTTGACGAAGCCTCACCGGCCCAGGACAAGAAGCTGCAAAAGCGCCTGGAAGCTGAATTGAGACAAAAACTATCACCACTGAAGAAACGCCAGGCCAAACTGGAAGCCGAGCAGAGCCAGGCTACCGACAGATTGGCGGAGCTGGAAAATCTGCTGGCGGATACTTCTCTCTACGAGGCCGAGCAAAAGCCCAGACTGACGGAGATCCTCGCCGAGCGCACCCAACTTTCGCAGGCGCTGGAAGAGAGTGAAATGAACTGGTTGGAACTTCAGGAAGAGATAGACACCATCGAAGCCGAGTCAGGCCTTTGAGCCGGGGAAACCCGGGTGTTGAGATTGCAAGCAAGGAGAAAAGCGTGCCACATACGAGTCTGTTTACCTCTAGTCTTTGGCAGGAATGTGAAACACTTTACCCGGCGCTGGAAAGCCTGCTGATAAAACTGCAGGACGAACACGGCCTGATAGTCAACCTCTTGCTGCTGGCGCTGACCCTGGACAACAAAGGCGTTAGTCTCAACCAGGGCTCATGGGCCCAGCTCCACAGCGAAGTTGAGCAGTGGGAAAGCGGCATTCTGCGTCCCTATCGGCGGCTGAGACGCCTGGCCAAACCCAACCTGGGACAAGCCGAGTACCAACAGATGTTGGATGTCGAGCTGATGATGGAACGCAGAGGGCAGCAGTTGATATTGCACAAACTCAATGGCCTGCCTCGCAGCGTCACTGAAGACAAGCAACACAATCTCAGTACCTATCTGGCACAGTTCAACCTCAGCCCTCAGCAACATCCTGCTCTGCTGGCTCAGGCTTGAGCCTCCGAGCCAGCAAGCTGGCGTTGCGCGCAGTCAAACCATAGATACTCAGCTGTGGATTGGCTCCCAAACTGCTGGGGAATACAGAGCCATCCATCACCGACAGATTGCTGTAGTAATGCGCCTGGCCTTCGCTGTTCACCCAGGATAACTGCCTGTCTTCCCCCATGGCGCAGCCACCCATCACATGCGCCGAAGCCACTATGGTCTTCAGTGGCGCCAGCGGCATCTCGGCAATAACCTGTTTGGCCTCTTGCCAGGAGGACAAAATTCCGGCGCCCTCATTGATGGGCATAACCTGCTCGGCGCCTGCGGCAAACTGCAGCTCGGCCATGCTGGCAAAGGCCCTTCTGGCGGCGGCAAACAAGGCCGGCGTCAGAGGGTAATCCAGGGCAGTGCCTTTATCTGTCAGCAATACCTGGCCACCGGGCAATTCCGGCGAAAAGCCATCCCGGATCAGGGCTATGGTGACCTGCAGATGATTGAACCAGGACATCAGCTCGGCATGCTGTGGCCCATAGCCCAGGGTCTTGGAGGCGATAAGCACAGGATGCACCGGCGGTACCTCCAGCTTATATCCAGGTTGACCAGTGGCACCATCTTGCCAAACAAACTGATCCGAATATATCGACTGCGGTGCACCGGAGTGGGCATTGATTGCTTCCCGAAAGCGGGCGCCACTGAGCACGGTTGGGTGTAAACAGGTCTGCTTGCCGAGGCGCTGATAGGGATCTGTCATTTGTGAACGCAGCAGTAATGCCGGAGTGTGGATTGCCCCAGCCGCCACCACATAATGACGAGCGCGGATCATCAATTTGACTCCAGTGGGCTTGTTATAGCCATCGAGCGCCTCGGCTCTGAGGGCAAAAACCCGCTCACCATGATGCTCGAAGCGCTCGGCGCGAACATGGCTGTATAGCTCTGCCCCGGCATTCAGGGCAGCCGGTATTGTGGTGACCAGCATGGATTGCTTGGCATTCACCGGGCAGCCCATGCCGCAGTACCCCGTGTTCCAGCAGCCCAGCACATTGCGTTTGATAACTGTGTAGTCCCAGCCAAGCTCGACACAGCCATCCCTGAGGGCCTGATTGTTGCGGTTGGGATCTATCGGCCAATGACTGATATTGAGCCTTTGCTCCATCTTGTCGAACCAGGGATCCAACTCGATGCGGGACAAACCTTTAACCCCAAGGCTTTGCCAATAATCCAAGGTGGCTTTGGGGGTGCGAATCGAAGTGGTCCAGTTGACTGTGGTGGAGCCGCCGACCGACTTACCCTGGAAAATACTGATCCCCTTATCCTGGGTCTTCATGGCCGCCGCTTGCTGGTAGAGCTCTGGATAGGCGCGGCGCTCCTCCATGACAAAGTCAGAGGATGACTTGAGCGGCCCGGCCTCCAACAGCAAGACTCTGAGCCCCGCCTGAGTCAATACTTCAGCCGCCGTGCCACCGCCGGCACCTGTGCCTATGATGACAACATCCGTCTCCAGTTCAAGATCCTCGGTCAAAGAGGCTCCATCTGTATGTTTCCAACCTGCGGCCAGCCCGGCCAAAATGGGATCAGCTATCGGCAAATGTGTCTCCAGTCGGGTATCAGAGTGCCAGTTTTGGCTTGTTATAGTTGAGTCTGTCCCAATGCTCAGGGCAGGCATAATAGCTTGCCATCAACAACTCTCTGAGACCGAGATAAGCTTGTTGCAGCAGCTCCATCCAAGAGCTGCGCCAGGATTCCAGCATCTCGACCAATTCATTGGGGCTGCGCAGCATCAGAGGCGTCATGCTGCCACTCAGCAAGAGTAAACCAAAGCGGTTCTCCAGGATGTCGAGCAGCTGTTCCAACTCCTGACGCTGGGCCTTAGGTAGCCATTTCAGGGTTTGATTGACCGCATCCAGAGTGCGATTGATGGCACTGCTTCTATGTTTGTTAATCTCCGGCAATGCCCCTTCCAGCAACACGGGGATCAAGGCACCAAGCAGAAGGTCATGGGGCTTTTCGTGCTCACTCAGGTTGGCGATTTCCTCCTCCTCATAGAGGCTGACACCCAATGCCAATGCACTGGTTCCCCCCAAAGCCCAAAGCAGAAACTGCCGTCTTTGCATGCCTGTCCTCCTGTCATTCCCCTGCACTCAGCTGTGCTGACATCTGTGTTACAATCCTGCCAATAACCAATTAACCACAGCAAAGTGCCCACGGCAATAGGCCATTTCGCAAGCGAGATCCCATGAGCAGTAGTTTTCGTCCGCCCTGGTGGGCCAGGAGCCCCCATTTTCAAACGATCATACCTGTTTTGACCAAGGTGGCAGGGCTACCGCTGCGGCGTGAGCGGCTGGAGCTGGAAGATGGCGACTTTATCGACCTCGACTGGTTCAAGACGCCAACCCCGGGTAAGCCCTTGTTGGTAATACTGCACGGGCTGGAAGGCAGCGCCGACTCCCACTATATCCGCCGCCTGCTACGCGAGTGTCAGAAGCTGGAGCTGGCAGCCGTAGTGCACCATCACAGAGGCTGCTCGGGTGAAGACAATCGCCTGGCGCGCAGTTACCACAGTGGTGATACGGCCGATATCAGCCATAGCCTGCAAACCCTGAAGCAGCGCTATCCCCATTCGCCTCTGCTGGCGGTAGGTTACAGTCTCGGCGGCAATGTACTGGCCAAGTACCAGGGAGAATTTGCAGATAAAAGCCTGCTCAGCCGCGCCGCCGTGGTATCGGCACCGCTGGCGCTGGCATCCTGTGCCAAGCGGTTGGAGAAAGGCTTCTCCAAGGTTTATCAAAGTTATCTTATCCGCCAATTGCAGCAAAAAATGCTGCTGAAACTCGAGCGGGGCAACAGCCAGTTGCCGCTGAATGGTGAGGCCATCAAACGGCTGAACACCTTTTATGATTTTGACCATCAGGTGACTGCACCGCTGCACGGTTTCAACGGTGTCGATGACTATTATCAAAGGGCCAGCGCCTTGCCTTTATTGGGCAAGATAGCCAAACCGACCCTGATACTGCATGCGGCAGACGACCCTTTTATGACTGACGCCGTAATCCCTTCATTGGAACATTTGCCCGCCTGCGTCGAATATGAGCTGCATGCCAATGGCGGCCATGTGGGCTTTATTGAGGGCGGCACACCGTGGCAGCCACGCTATTATCTGGAGCAGCGATTGCTGCGTTATCTGACGGAGTCAACCCATGCTGATACCCTATGAATCCCTGCTGCAACTGCCCAAGGAAACCCTGGATAACCTGATTAAGGAATACCTGCTTTCCCAGGTGGAAGACGGCAGTTTCGATGCGCTGGGTGACAAGGCGTTGGAGCAGGCCATCGGCAAGTGCCGCCTGGCGCTCAAGAGCGGCCATTTACTGGTAGAATTCAGCGAAGATGACGAGTCTGTTGCCATCCGCTCCCGCGAGGAGATCATGCGGCGCACCCCACTTGTCGACGATTGACCCGTCCCCCTGCATTCCTTTATAAGTAGTTAACTAAAGGTTAACGGGTCAGATAACCACAGCGTCGGCCTGCGGCCCAAGTTCTTTGAAACAGGTAGGAAAAATGTCTGCAAAACATCCAATTATCGCAGTGACAGGTTCATCGGGTGCCGGAACCACGACTACCACAACCGCCTTCAGTCACATCTTCAGACAACTGGGGATCAATGCGGCCATGGTGGAAGGGGACAGCTTTCACCACTATACCCGCGCCGAAATGGAAGTGATGATCCGCAAAGCCAAGGCCGAGAACCGCAACATCAGCTATTTTGGCCCGGAAGCCAATGACTTTGCCCGTCTGGAGAAGTGTTTTTCCGACTATGCTGGCACGGGACAAGGGGAAACCCGCTCCTACCTGCATACCTTCGATGAAGCCGTGCCTTACAACCAGATGCCGGGTACCTTTACTCAGTGGCGACCGCTGCCGGAAGACACGGATATGCTCTACTACGAGGGGCTGCACGGCGGTGTAGTGACCGGCGAAAGCAATGTTGCCCAGCACGTGGATCTCTTGATTGGCATGGTACCCATAGTCAACCTGGAGTGGATCCAGAAGATCATTCGCGATACCTCTGAGCGCGGCCATACCCGTGAAAAAGTGATGGGCTCAATCGTGCGTTCGATGGACGACTATATCAATCATATGACGCCACAATTCTCCCGCACTCATATCAATTTTCAGCGGGTTCCTACGGTAGATACCTCCAACCCCTTCAGCGCCAAGGATATTCCCAGCCTGGACGAAAGCTTTGTGGTGATCCGCTTTCGCGGCATCAACAATGTCGACTTCCCCTATTATTTGAAGATGATCCAGGGGGCTTTTATGTCCAGGGTTAACACCCTGGTCGTGCCGGGAGGCAAGATGTCACTGGCAATGGAGCTTATTCTGACACCGCTGATTAAAGACCTGATGGATAAGCGCCAAGCCCTGCTGGAGCAGGATATTGAATAGGCTGGATGCAGATAAACTTTGGCTTCAGACTCGATTAAGTTTGATTTAAGTCTAAAGGGGTAAATTACAGTCATCGGGATTTCAGGCGAAATACTGATGGTTGACATACTCTTGGGGATAGATTCCCCCATCTTGATCTGTTTGTTCCCTCGAGTATGTCAACAACCTACCCTATTTTAGATGCCCATAATGGGCATTTTTTATTGCCCGAATTCGTGCTCCCCATGCAAGCGTCAGTTTCTTCCTCTGACGCAAACACAATCAACCACAGCTAAAACTTCAACCAAAACCCCAGCGTTCGGCAAAGGGATTATCCGTATCGGCTTGAAGTATTCACAATGGGCGTTATTCCATCAAGGGCACCACTTCACGGTAAGGCTTGTGACTGCGATAACTCTCCAGCCGCTGCCGGAATTCAAGCGCCTTACTGAGATCCTGCGACTGCTCCAGCGCTGCAATGGCCTGCTGCTGAGTCGCCACCGCGGCGGTAAAATCCCCTAATTCGGCGTAAGCTGCCGCCAAGTTATCGAGATTGGTGGGGTCCTGATTGTTGTCTTCCAGTAGTTGCTTGGCAAGCGCCAACGCCCGACCACCATCGCGGTACTTGGCTTCGGGGCAAGTGGCCAGGATCCAGGCGGCATTACCAAGAGAGATGTCATCACCGGCCGAGCTGAAAAACGCCACCGCCTTGCCGCAATGGCGGTTAACCCCTTCACCACCTGAAGCATAGAGGAAACCCAGTCTGAACCTGGCCCAATGGTTGCCCTGCTCCGCCAACGGCAGATACCAACGCTCGGCCAGCGCCAGATCCCGCTGCATCAACTTGCCTTCAAATGCCAGGTCTGCCAGGGTTTGCTGCGCCTTGGTTTCGCCCCCTTCGGCAGCCTTGGTCAGCCAAGCGAGGCCGGCAATTTTGTCCTCGGCAACGAAGCGGCCGGAGAGATACATCAAACCTAGCAGGTACTGAGCTTCCACTTCACCATTGGCGGCATTGAGCTGAATATAGGCCAGTTTACTGGCGGCAATTTCCTTGCTTGGCTGGGGAATGGCAAAGGCCTGTAACTGTCCGCTGAACAGACTCAAGGCCAACATGGCAGCCGCTGCAATTAAGGGAGACTTCACTCTGATACCCTTTGATAATCTATGCATACAGACTCATAAATTAGCCCGAACCCGGCGTGAAAGTCGAGGTCAATCCACCAATAAAACGCTAATAGTAGCTCTCAATGGGCTTGGCGAATTGTGAGCAAGGTGAAGAAGATGTGATTTAACCTACAGACTGGAGCGATTCCAGGGGCTTTTAATCTGTATTGGTTGACATGTATCACTAAAGTATCAGAATGATAACCAAGATTAGCGATTTAATTGCGTTGATTCACTCAGTCTAAACTAAGACCTGGTTCAAAGTTTACTCTTTGATATTGACGTAAAATCCTTATTTAGAATATCCTTACTTTCGTTTTAATCAATCGAGGAACATAGGCATGGCTCTGATTGGTAAGCCAAAACCAGATCCGACTTTGGAGTGGTTTTTATCACACTGTCACATTCATAAGTATCCAGCCAAAAGCACTCTGATCCATGCTGGTGAAGATTCAGACACTCTGTATTACATAGTAAAAGGGTCTGTTGCCGTATTGATTAAAGATGAAGAAGGTAAGGAAATGATCCTCTCTTACCTGAATCAGGGCGACTTTATCGGTGAACTGGGTCTGTTTGAAGAGCAAGCCGAGCGTACCGCTTGGGTTCGCGCCAAGCAAGCCTGTGAAATTGCTGAGATCTCTTACAAGAAGTTCAAGCAGCTGATCCAGGTTAACCCTGAGATCCTGATGAAGCTGGCCGCTCAGATGGCACACCGTCTGCAAAGCACCAGCCAGAAAGTGGGCAACCTGGCCTTCCTCGACGTGGCCGGTCGCATCGCTCAGACCCTGTTGCATCTGGCTAAACAGCCTGACGCCATGACACATCCAGACGGCATGCAGATCAAGATCACCCGTCAGGAAATAGGTCAGATTGTTGGCTGCTCCCGCGAAACCGTGGGCCGCATCCTCAAGATGCTGGAAGAGCAGAACCTGATCCAGGCGCACGGTAAAACCATAGTAGTTTACGGTACCCGCTAAGCCAGCTTCAGCTTGATTTAAGCCTGATTCTATAGAGTGGCCAAGGTAATAACCTTGGCCACTTTTGTTTTTCAGGAGCATCAATTGAGAGGGCTATTTTTCATTTGCTTTATTAGCCTGACTTTGAGCACTGCAAAGGCTGAAGTGGCCAGTCCCCACCTGGAACCCGATCACGATATCGCCAAGGAATTAGTGAAATCCGGGACGATCCTCTCCCTGGATGCCACGCTCTCTCAGCTACAATGGGTGTGCCATGGCAAATTGATTGACGCTCATCTCTATCAGAAAGAGGGTGAATGGCGTTATGATTTGCAGATAAAAGTCGAACATGGCCATATCGTCAGTCTGAGTCTGAATGCAGGCACAGGTTTACACGATGATCTAATCCCATTACCGAGCGAATGTCGTCCCAATGAAACTTCTACTCGTTGAAGATAATGCCCTGCTGGTTGAAGAACTGGCAAAACAACTAAAGCAAGCAGGCTATGTCACGGATGTGACCGACAAAGCCATAGAAGCCGACTATCTGGTCAAAGAAACCCAGTATGACTGTATCATTCTCGATATCGGCCTGCCCGATGGCAACGGCTTGCAGTTGCTGGAAAAATGGCGTCAACAGGGGCTGACTACTCCTGTGATTATGCTGACCGCCCGCAGCCAGTGGCATGAAAAGGTTGAAGGCTTCAATGCCGGTGCCGACGACTATCTGGGCAAACCCTTTCACACCCAGGAACTGCTGGCCAGACTGCAGGCGATAATCCACCGCACCCATGGCCGTGCCACTGTGCCCGGCAAGCAATTAAACTTCGGCGGCGTCAGTCTGGATGAAGCCGAGCAGACAGTGACTGTCAATGGTCAACGTTTCGACCTGACCGCCATGGAGTTTCGCTTGCTGCGGATCTTCTTGATGTCGCCCAAGAAGCTGCTTTCCAAGGCACAGATCACAGATAAGCTGTACCAGTTTGATGATGAGAAAGAGAGCAATGTGGTCGAGGTCTATGTCACCCATCTGCGCAAGAAACTGGGTAAGACAGCGATAGAAACCCGTCGCGGCCAAGGTTATATCTTTCACGGCAGCCAATCCTGATGATGTCCATCCGCACCAAGCTGAGCCTGTGGCTGACAGCACTGGTGTTACTGAGTACCCTGATAGGCCTGGCGTTTATGGAATCCATGCTGCGCCAGGCATTTCACGACTCTATTATCAACCGCTTGCAGGAAGATCTGGAGCAAGTGGCGCTGGCCACTCACCTCAATGACGGTGAGATCCTGATAGATCAGAGCCTGCTTTCCGGCTTCTACAAACCCGCCTATTCCGGGCGCTACTACCAGCTCAATCTGCCGGATCGGGAGATCCGCTCCCGCTCCTTGTGGGATCAACGCCTGGAAATAGTGCAATTGGAGCCAGGGCAAACCCGCGCCTGGCAAACCAAGGGGCCACAGAATCACGACATTCAACTGTTGTCTTTGGGGCTGACCTCAAGTAGCAAGAAGATCAATGCCACCCTGACGGTGGCACAGGATCTCAGCATTGGTCGCAAGGTATTTACCGAGGTTTATGGCACCAAACTGAGTGTCAACCTGGCCATGTTGCTGGCGATGATCCTGGGAATATTTCTGGTATTGCGGCAATCCTTCAAGCCGGTGAAGCAGATAAAACAGGCGCTGGCCAAACTCAGGGAGGGGGAGATCAACTCGCTGTCGCTGGAGACCATTCCTCCCGAAGTCAAACCTCTGGCCGAAACCTACAACGAGCTGCTTGAATACACGAGTAACCAAATTCAGCGCAGCCGCAATAATCTGGGCAATCTCAGCCACGGCCTGAAGACGCCACTGGCAGTGATGCGCCAGCAAGTAGAAGCGCTGGGGCTGAAAGATCCCGATACCGCCAGGGCACTGGAGCAACAACTGGATCAGATCCACAAGATGATAGAGCGTAAACTGGCGGCGGCGCGGATCACAGGCGATATGCTGCCGGCGGCACAGTTGGTACTGCCAAGGGATTTGGAGAGCCTGTGCCAGACCCTGGATAAGGTGCATAGACACAAGCAGATTAGCTGGCGCTTCGATATCAGTGATGGTATTCCCAGGCTGCCAATCCACAGGGAAGACGGCATGGAACTGCTCGGTAACCTGTTGGACAACGCCTATAAGTGGGCCTCAAGCCAGGTGTTGGTGAGGGTGTGGCAACATCAGGGACTGGTGTATGTCAGCGTCGAAGATGACGGCCCTGGGGTGGCAGAGGAAAACATGCAAACCCTCACCCGCCGCGGCAATCGCCTGGATGAAGAGATCAATGGTCATGGGCTGGGGTTGTCGATAGTCAAGGATATTGCCGAGCAGTATCAGTTGGATATCGACTTCTGCAAGAGCCCGGCACTGGGTGGACTCAAGGTTTCACTGACCTTCAAGGCCTGAAGGTTAGCCTGGCTCCTCAAGGAGTCACTCAGACAAAAATAAAGAACCCAGCCTAGGCTGGGTTCTTTGTTATCAAACAGTCAGACCTTGGCTCAATCAAGCACAGGCAGGTAGCTCAGAGCCAGGCGGTCGCGGCTCAGTTGACCATTGAGTATCTCACCCACAGTGCCACCCTTGAGCTGCTGTGCCAGCAGTTCAGGAGAAGCCGAGGCGATAAACTGCTCCACCTCCTTGATGCGGGCAATCAGCGCCAGCGCCAACTTGTTCTCGGCGGTCGCGGCGTAGATTTTACCGTTCAGGGACACTTGGGCCTGCATATCCAGCCCAGGGGCAGCCTGATGAATACCGACATATTCACGCCATACCCTGGCCTTCTGCTCACCCTGATAGTCGCTGTCGACCGATGCCAACACCACTTGTCTCAGCATCATCTGCAGCAGGTTACTCTTGCCTTTGGGTTGACCATTGACGGTATCAAAGCCGAAGAAGCGTGATACTGTACGGTCATAATTGGGCAGAGGCTCTATGCTCTGGCTGGCAAAATCGCTGTAGTAAGGCAGATACGTTTCCAGCTCAGGGCTGCTGTTGCAGGCATCGGCAAACAAAGGCTTGCCATTGCTGACCAGATCCGGGCCATTACCCAGCGCCATGCGGCAAAGCATATCTTCGAACAGCTTGCCGGTTTGTGGCAGATCCACCAGCGCCTTGTGACCACGGCTGGAAGTCGATCTCGGAGTCGTGCGACTTACCAAGGCACGCACTGCCAGCAGTTTGTCCGGCCATACCCCAAGCACATCACGCTCGTTGACATAAGGATGGTTGGGCGAGCCTTCAGGCGCCTTGATCCCGTTCAGCAAACGACCGGCGAAGGTAACATCGGCGCTCAACATATCCCGGAACTCTTCCTTGATACCATAGTTGATGATCAGTTCCTTCAATGCCTCTGGAGAGTCGGCAAACCTGCTGATCACTTCACCCGGAGCAAACTTCATGGTCATGTCGGCGCTCTTGAAGCGATACTGTTCCAGCAACTTGGCAAAGTTGTACTGCTGTCTCAGGGCTGCCTGACCATCTGCAGTGCGGAAGGTGACATCTACCACGGCATCGTTCTCACCGGCAAGGCGCAGGAACAGGTCTGCCGCCTTGTTCATCGCCCTTTGGTTGGCACAATACCAGGCATCCTGGCCGGCTGCGGCTTTCAGCTGACAGTCGTTGGCGAAGAAGTTTTCCGGCAAGTCGAACAGCCCCTCGAGGAAGCTGACATCTTCAATAAACTGGCGGATCTCATCAAACTGACGCTTGCGGGCAATGGTGTAACCCAGGCTGTGGTCTTCATAAAGCGACTGACGGTTATGTCTCAGGTTACTGGTTTCATAGCTGTCCTGATATCTGTCGATATAGAACTGGGCGATGTCATCCAGGTTCTGACCGGCATCACTGCGGTTACAGTTGCTGTTGAGCGACACATGCTCGTCGGTACAGAAGGCATAGCTGCGCAGCTTGTGGTCGCGGGCAATGTTGTAGAGCGCACCGAAACGTGTCTCGCCCTGGATCACTCCTTTTTGCAGCTCATCACGACGCTTGGCATCTTCGTCTTTGAGGGAGACAAAGTCGCCGTTGTCGGCCTCAACTTCACGGGCATAACCGAAACGCAGCGCCGCCAGGTCATAGGGCTCAAAAGTGGTCGCAAAACGGTTGACGTTGTAGTCCATCTGGCTGGAGAACTCGGCGTTCACTTTCAGATCAGGATAACCGGCACCGGCAAAGGCCTGGTTCAGTGTTTCCATTTCCTGTTGGTTGAAGGTGTTGTCACCATCGCGGCTACCGGCGAAGTTGTGTCTCAGGCCGAAGTTGTGGCCCAGTTCATGGGTCAGGGTACCGGCAAAGGCCTGGGCGGCCAGCGCAGTGCTCAGGCTATCCTGCAGATCCAGGCTCAGCTTCTCGAATGCCTGCAGCTTACCGCCAACATCACCATTGACCCACAACTCGGCATTCTGCCAATCAATCTTGTGGTCCTTGACGCCGGCCGGCAGCATTCTTTGCTGACCACCTGCGGCAAACACAGTGTCGACATGCATCAAAGTATGCTCGGACCAATAGTCACGGCTGGCTTCATCGAAGTCGGCCAAGGCGTTGAACTGCTGCTCAGCGGGCTTGAGTGGCAGAGCTGCCGGAGTGGCGGCTACCATCACATCGGCGGGCTTGTCCAGCGCGGCAGGCGCTGTTTCCAATGTTGCAGAAGCCGCTGGCTTAACCACGGCTTGCTGATAAGGCACGCCGGTGAGCGCTTCGACCGAAGCCGCATCCAACTTGCCGCGGTTATAATCCAGCATCAGTTGCCGATAGTAACGCACCGCGCCTTGCTTGAGGTTGGAGCTGTATTGGTTAACCCTGGCGCTGACAATCTCCCCTGTCAGTGGGTTGGCTGCTGAAGGACCGTAACCGGCCAGACCGTTATCCAGAGGCTCATCAAACAGAGTGATATGGTTATAACGCAGATCGCCATGGCGTTTATCGCCCGCCTGCTCCAGCTTAATCTGTGGCAAGCCGGTATGATAACGACTGTTGGCGATATTCATCGCGGTCACAGATTCGATAGCCGCATCCAGGAAAGGCTTGTTCTTGGCTTCATAGAAGTTGTTGGACAAGTAGTACACCAACTCACTCTTAGCCGGGTTGAAGCGGTTCAGGTAGGTACGAACATAGCCATCCACCCCTTCTGAGTCGGTTCTGTCCCGATAGCTGTGACTGGAGTTGAAGAAACCAAAGGTGCCCTTCTCATGCTCGCTGTAAGGAATGGCTTGATAATCTTCACTGGCCAGCTGATCCAGCGCCACTATGGAGATAAATTCCGTGGTGGTGAACGACAGATTATCCAGATTGCCACCGTAAAACTGATTGAAACACTGGCCCGATGCCTGATAGGTGTGTTCAATCTCGAAGTTGATCACGCCCTTGTCCAGGTCCATTTCATAGCCTTTGTAGGCTCCGGCATTGACCAGTTTTGGGGATTCAGTTTCGGTGACACACTCACCAAACATAAAGATATCGTTGATCCCCAGCTCGGCAATCTTGGTGTCGGCAAAGTCAGGCACAAAGAAGCGCTTGTCCTGCCAGGTCAGGTTGGCATCTGTATTGACCTGCTCGACGTTGATGCATTCACGCCACTTGTCTTCGGTACATCTGAAGTCTATATACTCACCGGGGATAGTCAGTACCGGGGCCTGGTTGATGCCCTCCTGGTAGCGGCTGTCATGACCAAGACCTATGGCGTCCCGGTCCAACTGGCGAACCTGAATACCATTCTCTGTCTTGTGCAGGGTCACCAACTTGGGATCCCCCTGGCTGAAGCCGCGGATAGCGGCGGCATAACGCGGCGCCTTGCCGACACTGCGGATATAGAGGTATTGGCGCTCACCGGCCTTCTCTATCGAGTCGCTGCTAATCTGTTTCTCATCTTTGGGCAATTCCTTGTATGGTTCTTCTCCTGCCCCACATCCTGCGAGTGCCAGGCTGGCTGCTATCGCCAGGCTCAGACTTGACTTCTTCATTTAATCCTCTGAATAAATTGAGTTTATAGGTATTTTGTTACTGAGAAATAGAAGGTGGAGCTGCGCTTGTCATACAGCTCAAAGCCTTCGGAAGGCCCCAGTTCCGGGTGGTAGAAACGGCCGCTGTTGTTATGGCCAATGGCCAGTGTCCAACTCTCGGCAGGCATCCATCCCAGTTCCTGGGCAAAGGTGAATTGGTCATCCATACGACGACCACGGTAATTCTTCGACATCCGATAGCGGCCGCTGATATCCAGGTACCAATTACTGGCAAACTGCCAATAGGCATCGGCCACCAGATCGACCTGATGTTCAATCAGCACCCGCTCACCGGCGGTCTTGTACTTGTAGGCGTTGTACCTGTATCTGGGAGACAGGTAGAAGCTGAAGTTGCCCTCAGGGCGATAGAAGAGATAGGCCGCCACTCTGGGGGCATACTCCAGTCTATCCAGCTTGGTGTAATGCGCCGCCGGCAGATAGACACCGACACTGCCCTTGAGCGACAGGGTATCGGTCAGGGAATAGAGTGGCGTTCGATACTCGAGCAAGGGATCAAAAAAGCTCGACTCCTTACCGTGCAGCGTCTCTTTTTCACCGCCAAAGGTCAGCAGCACACTGCCCCAATCACTGTTGTAATCGACCCTGGCATCCAGACTATAAGCCCGATACGCATCGAAGGCCGACTCACTGTAGACATTGCGGGTATAAGATGCATTGAAATAGGCAGTCCATTCGCCGAATTCTTCCTGTTTGAGTTCAAACTCATTAACCGCCTGAGCTTGTCCCGCAAGCAATAGTAAGCCCAGCAAAGGGAAGCTCGTCTTTGCTTTTTTACTTTTTATTATGCGTGACAAGGCCAGATCGCGGTGATATTTACCGGATCTCATATTTAAAAGCCTTAATTTATTTAAAACGAATTAATCTGGAGGTAATTCCAGTCTAAGAGGTACTGCCACGAATAGGTTTTACCCATTCAAGGAGTAGTTGCACCCAATAGGGCATCCAACCAAAGGAAAGTTGCGGGACACCCAGGTTGGGAATACGGGGCCCGCATAAGAACAAAATAAACCAACTGACTGTAATGGCTTTAAACACTTCGGCCAAGACGGCGTTATCCGCCAGTTTAACGGCCATAATACAAGGCAAGGAGAAAGAATAGATTGCCAACTGATTTACCGGTGACGCGTTCTGTTTGGCAATAGATATCAGCGTATTAACTTCTTCAAACTCATTAGATATCGCTGCATTAGAAAAAGCCAAAAACAACAGCAAAGGCATGGCCAACTTGACCAAGCTCTGCAATTTACTATTCGACTTATTTCTCTTATTCATGTGATTTTCCGCCGCCCCAAACGGAATAGCGTCTCGATATTAGCTCGAATGCATTCAATACATATTGTTACTTATGTAAACAGCATAATCATGAAAAACACAGTGATCAACACCAACACTTAATGACTAGTCTAAATAGATTAAAAACTGGGTATATATCATAAAAAACATCATAAAAATAAATTAACCTTGGCAAATCAACACCAATATAAAACATAATTAAAACATCATAAAAACATTAATGCTTCACTATATTAAGCATGATGTTTTGTTTACTTACAAAAAAGCCTCCTTAATTAAGGAGGCCATTCTGTAACTAATTAAGCACTGTTACGACTTGACGTTGGTACTCTCAAAAATCTTATCTGCCGAAGCCGCAACAAAGCCGGTATAGAGTTCACCATCGGCTTTGGGATAACGCAGGGCAAATTCATAGAAACAACTGGGGATCTCTACCGTCTTGTCATCAAAGGCGACAGGGATTCTGTCGGCCATGGTGGAAGACTGTTCCAACAAGACTTCAGCTGAACCTTTGATCTCACCGCCAACACTGTTGAGGGTAAAACCAGCCTCCTTGAGCGCAGTATTCACGGCGGCCAGGGTGCTGAATTCGGCCAGGTGGTTCACAGACACGGTAAAGTGGTTGGCACGATAACCAAAGGCGGCAACCCAGGCAGCATACTCACTCTCGGCGAGCAGGGCTTGGTAGGTGTCATAGTCAAGCTGCCAGTGTCTGCCTGAATAAGTAAAGTTATCTGCGGTCAAAGCCTGGGTTGGGATCTGCTCAACCAAGTCGGCAACCCGCTGTTGCAACTCTGGGCTGAACTCTTCCACTAGCAGCTCAGAAATAAAGACCTTGGGCTGAGTCGGGTCCGGATGCTCAAAGTGCTTTGCCACCAGCTTTTTCTGCTCAAAGCGATAATCGCCGCAAGCCACATAGCCCAGCGCTTCGAAATGGGCTGCCAGCACATCCAAGCCCACCTTGGGCAGATTGAATGTACGCAAGGCGATATGGTCGTTAATAATCGCCTTGCCTTGCCCCAACAGCTGGTGCACTTTGGCCGCCGATGGCGTCATCTTGATATAGTCCTGCCACATGGCATTGAACAGCGCATTGATATCTGTATGCATGGTTATTCCCTGTGTAATGCAGTTTGCCCAAAGGCAAATGGTATGTTCAAAAAAGGGAAGCGCCACTGCGCTTCCCTTCACTGTCAGAGGCTAAGTCCCGGACTCAATGCCTGTGGCAAACTCAGACCATCGGCCTCCATGGAAGCCACGGGATAAGCACAATAGTCGGCCGCATAGAAGGCGCTGGCTCTGTGGTTACCCGATGCCCCGACACCGCCGAATGGCGCCGCACCTGAGGCTCCGGTGATCTGCTTGTTCCAGTTCACTATGCCGGCACGAATCCGTGCCAGGAAATAGTCATAGTCTTCACGGCTATCGGCCAGCAATCCGGCAGAAAGGCCATAGCGGGTATCATTGGCCAGCGAAATCGCCCGGTCAAAGCTGCTGTAACGCACCAGTTGCAACAAGGGTCCGAAATACTCTTCATCAGGTAGTTCAATCACCTCGGTAACATCAATCAACCCTGGAGACACCAGGCCGGTACCGCTCTCAATATGGGTTAGTTCCACCAGCGAGACCCCGCCGAGATTCTGCAGATTACGCTGCGCCGCGACCATTCCCTTGGCTGCTGCTTCAGAGATCATCGAGCCCATAAAGGGCTGAGGTTCGGCATTCCAAGGGCCGACAGCTATCGCTTTGACCGCCGCAACCAGTGCGGCAATCAAAGCATCGCCCTGCTCACCTTTCTCTATGTAGAGTCGGCGGGCACAGGTACAGCGCTGGCCACTGGAGATATAGGCAGATTGAATTATTTCGTGCACGGCCGCCTTGATATCACTGATCCCTTTGACGATGAGCGGATTGTTACCGCCCATTTCCAGGGCAAGGATCTTGCCCGGATGACCGGCGTACTGCTGATGCAGCAAGTGGCCGGTGCGGGAGCTGCCGGTAAAGAACAGACCATCAAGCTGAGGATGTGAAGCCAGCGCTTTGCCGGTTTCCACTTCGCCCTGCACCAGATTGATAACCCCGGCGGGCAGGCCGGCTTTCTCCCACAGCTTGAGCATCAGCTCTGCCACTTTTGGCGTCAGCTCCGATGGCTTGAATACCACGGTATTGCCCGCCAGCAGAGCCGGTACTATATGGCCGTTGGGCAGATGCCCAGGGAAGTTATAAGGCCCGAAGACCGCTACTACGCCGTGGGGCTTGTGTCTCAGCACGGCCCGCCCGGCAGGCAGTTCATTTTCAGTTTCGCCGGTACGCTTGTGATAAGCCGCGACCGACAGACCGATTTTGCCTATCATGGCACCCGCCTCGGTGGCCGTTTCCCACAGTGGCTTGCCGGTTTCCTGCGCTATGGTGTCGGCGATTTCCGCCTTATGGGCTTCCAGCTGATCGCGATAGGCCTCTATCACCTGCAAGCGGCCGTCAAAGCCGAGCATAAACCAGTCAAACTGCGCCTCTCTGGCGGCTGCAACGGCAGCTTCAACTTGAGCCGGGGTAGCGGCATTACCCTGCCACAGGGTTTCGCCGTTGGCCGGGTTGCTTGAACTCATTGCCTGGCCTTCGCCAGCGAGCCATTGGCCCTTGATAAATTGTGTCATTATGCTGTTCCTATATTGCCAATACCCTGACCGATTGCCCGTCTGCCACCAAGAGTGCGGCGGCCAACTCGCTCGACAGGATCACTTCTTCACTGTCGTCTGTCAGCGCCAACTTGGCCGAACCGGCACGGTAGTCTGCCAAATGGGTGTTGGAGAGAATAAAGCTGTCCTTTGATTGAGGCATATCGCCGATACGCACCGTCAGCAGGCGACTCTCGCGCACGGAGCGAATGTCCGCCAGATTGCATTCAACCGTGGGGCCACCATCAAAAATATCCACATAGTTGCGCCAGCGGAAACCTTCCGCCTGTAACAGGCTCAGGGCCGGGCGTGTATTGGTGTGCACTTCACCGATAACCTTCTGCGCCGCTTCGGGCAACAGGCAGACATAGACAGGGCTGCGGGGCATCATCTCGGCCATAAAGGCCTTCTGCCCCAGACCTGAGAGGTAATCGGCTTGAATAAAGTCTATGCCGAGGAAGTTTTGCTGCAGCCAGCCGTAGAAAGGGGAATTACCGTTTTCATCGCTGACCCCGCGCATCTCGGCAATAACAGTTTCACCGAACCGATTGGCATGCTGGGCCAAAAACAGAAAGCGGCTGCGTGACAGCATGCGGCCATTGTTGCCCTTGCGGTAGGAGTCTCTCAGAAACAGGGTGCAGAGCTCGGCGGCACCAGTGTAGTCATGACACAGGCTGAGGGTTTCAACCTCGTTACGCACTTCTATCTGCGACGAATGATAAACCTCTGTGCCCAAACGGTAATGGTAGAAGGCATCTTCCATTCCCACCGCGGCTTCCAGACCACAGGTGCCCACGACCTCCTGGGTCTCTGTGTCTTCCAACACCATGAGGTAGCCTTCATCAAAAGGCGTTTCCACCGCCTTGGCGAAAGAAGCTTCCGAACGGGCAATCTTGCGGGTCAGCAGCTCATCATTGACCGGCAGCGAGGTGAATCCATGGCCCGATTCTTCGGCGATACAGCGCAGCGCCGGGAAATCTGAGGCTCGGATAGGCCGTATGATTAACATGGTTAAATCTCCACTCATCCACAGTTGCTGCTCCGTCGGGCCGGCCCGTCAGAACAGCAGCTGTGAGTCTATTGCGCTAAGTGGGCCTGGGCCCACGGGGATCAGGCGGCAACCACCTTGGCGACCGCTTTTTCAAAGCGTGCCAGACCCTCGGCAATATCACTTTCAGGGATGATCAAAGAAGGAGTAAAACGAACCACATTGGCACCGGCCATCAGTGTCATCAGGCCATTGTCGACCGAGGCCAACAGAAACTCACGGCTGCGTCCCTGATACTGTTCATTCAACACGGCGCCGAGCAACAGTCCCTTGCCGCGTACCTCGGAAAACACCTGGTACTTGGCATTGATTTTTTCCAGGCCATCACGCAGCAGTTGCTCACGACGCTTAACGCCCTGCAGCACTTCGGGGGTATTGACTACATCAAATACCGCGTTGCTGACGGCGCAGGCCAGAGGGTTACCACCATAGGTGGAACCATGAGTGCCCACTTTAAGATGAGCGGCAATCTTGTCAGTGGTCAGCATGGCCGCGATGGGGAAACCGCCGCCCAGAGCCTTGGCAGTGGTGAGAATGTCCGGCACTATATCTGTCCCCATGTAGGCATACAGCTCGCCGGTACGACCAACGCCGGTTTGCACTTCATCGAACACCACCAACGCATTGTGCTTGTCGGCCAGTTCACGCACCTTGGCCAGAAACTCTGGAGTGGCGTTTATGATACCGCCCTCACCCTGCAGCGGCTCCAGCATGATGGCACAGGTCTTGTCCGACACCGCGGCTTCCAATGCGGCAACATCGTTGAATGGCAGGTGTGTGATCCCCTGCGGCTTGGGGCCAAAACCATCTGAGTAGGCGGCCTGGCCACCGACACTGACGGTAAAGAAGGTTCTGCCGTGGAAGGCCTTGTCGAAGGCGATAATCTGATCTTTTTCGGCGCCGAAATTATCCAGAGCATAGCGGCGGGCCAGTTTCAGGGCCGCTTCATTGGCTTCGGCACCTGAGTTGGCGAAATAGACCTTGTCGGCAAAAGTGGCGTTAACCAGTTTGGTCGCCAATGCCAGTGCCGGCTCATTGGTCATCACATTGGACAAGTGCCAGAGTTTTTCGCCCTGCGCCTTAAGCGCCTCAACGGCGGCTGGATGACAGTGGCCCAAACAGTTAACTGCAATACCACCGGCAAAGTCGACATACTCTTTGCCTTCCTGATCCCAAACACGACTGCCATCGCCACGAACCGGGATAACGGGTGACGGTGCATAATTAGGCACCATGACTTCATCAAACTGGGCACGTGTCAAATTCATGTTTACACTCATTCCTTCTCATCCTTTGTGTTGTCGGCGGCTCTGTCGGCCACCGTTTTAAGCAGTTAATCTTTATTTTTTGTGAGTAAAACTGCACTTACTTGTGTTGCTTAGGTGTCATTATTAGCGAAATTGTGATCAAAATACCAGTTTGATCAATATGCAGGAGCAATGCCTTGGCCTATAAGTGCATAAAGATCTGAGTTTGAGAATTAAGCAGGCAAATATCTGCCGTTTAACGGCATAAATAGTCACAAAAAATCTCAACTGACACCGAATCCGTTAACTATTCACCTATTTTGAATAGTTAACGACAATCATAACAGTAGATTATTGCGTATAAAAGCAGCGATTTGGCCCCTGGCTTCCATGGCCTCGGGCAAGAGTTCAAATAGTGGAAAGACATGAGGCATATTGAGGTAGAAGCCAGCTTCTATCCGGCCTCCGTCGCGCAATACCGCCTGTTGCAGGCGCTCGGCATCCTGTAGCAGCAGCTCACGGGTACCGGCCAGCAGCAAGATGGGCGGCAAGTCCTTAAAGCAACCATAAAGCGGCGAAACCCGCTCAGACATGGGGTTACTACCGGCGAGATACGCCCCTCTGAGTCTGAGCAGTGATTCAATGGTGAACAAGGGATCATCGGCCGCCAGAATGCGCTCGGTATCACCTGTGATGCCGAGATCCAGCGCCGGAGAGAGCAACACGCAGGCTCTCGGCAACGGTAACTCGAGCTGTTTCAGCTGCAACAACAGGCTCAAGGCCAGATTGCCTCCGGCAGAGTCGCCCATCAGCACCAGTTTGTCTGGGTCACAATGCTCAAGTGTCATCCGATAAGCTTCCAGCACATCATCACAGGCTGCCGGAAACGGGTGCTCCGGCGCCAGACGATAATCGGGCACATAGCAGTCCGCCAGACTGCGCCGCATAATATCGGCCAGGAAACGGGCATGGGCATGGGGAGTCTTGAAACAGAAGCCGCCGCCGCGAATATAGAAGAGGCTGACTTCTCTTGGCTGCGGCAGCTGGTAATGGATGAGTGGCGAGTGGCTCAGCGGCCAGTGCTCGACCTTGAGTTCCTGCGGCCAGCCCAACCAGCGGCGATCCATCTCCAGTAAGCGCCGGCGAATGCCGCACAGAGGCACTTTGGCACTGCCGCGACTGACCGATGGCCGCGCCACGTAAGTTAACAACCGGTTCAATACCGAGGCTTGCCAACTGGGCATAGCTCCTCCATGGAAGGCCTACAGGCTCCGCAACGGCTTAAAGCAGCTCGGGTTTGCGGTAATTCTGGCCTTTGAGACGAATGAGTTCCTGTTCCGTGAGCTCATGATACGCCATCATGATCCGCCTGTCCCTGAATTCCAGTTGCCGCATCTCTTCCAGTAAAAAACACTTGGCAAAACAATCGGCTTTGGCCAGCACTGCCGCATTGGGTGACAACTGACTGAAGCCAAGGGCCGTGTCCCGCTCCTTGAGCAGAGTTACCATGGCCGCATCCGCAAACCCAAGCTGGGTTGGCAGTTGCCAATTGAGTGATAGCGCATGCTGCTTGACCAGGGAATAGACCAAGGCGGCGGGGAAATCACACAGGGCTATGGCATCATAGAGCGCCTTATCCCTGTCGCTGCTCGCCTCCCTGAGCCATGAGCCGCGCAACTGCTCAAACAGCTTGGCGCTCATGGAGAGCAGCACTGAGATCCCCAGTTGCTGCATCAAGGAAACCGCATACAGCATTGGTGCATCCAAGTCATGCAACTTGGCCAGGGTTCTGGCGGCAATGCCCTGCACCTGAGAGAAACGCCATAGCTTGCGCACAGTCCAAAGCAAGCTGGCGTGGCCTGTGGGCAGCCAATGACGACAGGTGTAGTAAGGGATCAATACCCGCAAGTGCTCAACGCCTATATAGCTGAGCACCAGCTTGAGATCTGTCAGTTGCACATCCAGATTCTGCGGCCTGCGGGCCCTGAAGGATGGGCTGTTCACCAGAGAACTCAAGTCTCTCACCAGCCAACTCTGCTCGGCAACGACCGGACGAAGGCGTGCCAGATCAAGCCTTGGGTGCTGCAATAACTCCAGCAGCAAGATCTGTTTATCTGTGATGCCTGATAAGCGTGTCACCTCTTCGATGGAAGCCAGACGGTTGCCGAGCTCAGCCGCCAGGGTATCGGTCAACTGAGCCGACACTCTTTGATAAAGCGCCTTGGCCTGTTGCTGCCTGGCGAGCCGCTCCAGAGTCGCCTCGCGTTCAACCTCAAGCTTGAAGGCCACCGCCTCCAGCTCAGGTTCAAGCTCATCGTCACCGCTGTCAATGCGTTGCTTGCCCAGTATCAACTGCTGATACAGACGCTGCTCTATCTCTATTACACTGCCGGGTTTGACCCCACCCGCTACCGACAAGCCCAAAATGTTGCCTTCCTGCCACGCCCGCACCCGGGCCCTGTGTTTTTATGTTAGTCCCTTTAGGGTTATATATATAGCGGTCACACCGGCAAAATCTTGATACCAAAAAGAAACAGGCCTCGAATGAGGCCTGCAAAGTGACTATTTCAGCTCTTGTTCAAACAACTTATAGATGCGGCGATACTCGTCCAGCCAGCTCGATGGCTGTCTGAAGCCATGGGGTTCAACCGGGTAGATAGCCGTCTCAAACATCGGCTTTTCCAGCTCTATCAGTCGCTGCACCAGGCGGACACTGTCCTGGAAGAACACGTTGTCGTCCATTACCCCGCTCATGATAAGCAGCGGCTTTTGCAAGCCCTCGGCATGATAGATGGGCGAGCTGCGTTCATAGGCGATGTGGTCCACATCCGGGGTGTTGAGTATGTTCGAGGTATAAGGCGCATTATAGTGAGCCCAGTCGGTCACAGGCCGCAACGCGGCACCGGCCTGGAACAACTCGGGTTGGGTAAACAGTGCCATAAAGGTCAAAAAGCCACCGTAAGAACCACCATAGGTGCCTACCCGCTTGGCATCAACATTGGCATGCTGACTCATCCACTTGACGCCATCGGCCAAGTCTTCCACTTCCGGATGCCCCATATTACGGTAGATGGCGGTGCGCCAGTCGCGGCCATAGCCTTTGGAGCCGCGATAATCCATGTCCATCACCACATATCCCTGCTGTGCCAGCAGGTTATGGAACATGAACTCACGGAAATAACCGGAAAAACCATAATGGGCATTCTGCAGATAACCGGCACCATGATTGAAGATCACCGCCGGATATGATTCGGCGCGATCCTTGTCGAAACCTGCCGGCAGATACACCCTGGCATAGACTTCACCTGCGCCATGGCTGGAAGGCACGGCAACCACCTCAGGCGCCTGCCAAGGATAGCTCTTGAAGCTGTCGCTGGTGTAATGGGTCAGTTGGGTCAGCTCACCGCCTATGGCTTGAATATAGAGCTCATCCGGCTGGGTCAGGCTGGAGGCGGTCAACAGCAGCGAACGGCCATCCGGGCTCAGGCTGTAGTCGAGCACTCCATTCCACTGGGTCAGTTGTTCATCCTTGCCGCTACTTATCTCAACCCGATAAACATTGTACTTGCCGGGGTGTTCTTTGTTGGCCTTGTAGTAGATATAACGATTATCCGGGCTCAGAGTGATGTCACTGACCACGAACTTGCCCGAGGTCAAAGCCCGCGCCTTGCCACCGAGCGGCTTGAGATACAACTGCGAATAACCACTCTCTTCCGACAGGTAGTAAAGGGTGTCGCTGCCGGGTAACCAACCATACTGATTGTAGTCATAGTTGACCCAAGCATCGTCATGCAGCCTGTGCTCAGTGACCAGCTTGCCCTTGGCCAGATCGACACTGGCCAGCCACCGGTCTTTGTTGTCCACAGCTTCCAGCATTACGGCCAAGCGCTTGCCTGAGTCTTGCCATTGAATGGCGCTCTGACTCCAGCCCCAATCCTGCATCAGTTGGATCTTGCGCGGGGCTTTTTCACTTTCGTAGCGTTCCCCCTTCGCCTTGGCGTTTTCTGCCTTGACGCCGGCCAACACATCCTGGTTGTAGCCGAGCAAACCTTCGATGGTTATCTCTTTCTTACTCTGCTGCTGCAAGTCCAGCAGTACCAAGCGCTGCCCTGGCGCCTTGTCTTCAGCCACTCTGGCTCGCACGGGCACAGGATCGACATAGCCATCTTTACCAAGATAGTTGGGCATGATGTCATGCTCGCCACGCCAGTTGTAACTCTTGTCCTGCAACGCCAGCAGCACATAGCGTCCATCCGGCGACAGGCTCAGTTCCACCAGCTGCTCACTCTCACCCAGATACCAAGGCTTGGCCGACAGGGTCGGGTCTTCATTCCGTAACTGCTGCTGATACGTCTCCCGAGCCTTGGCGTTTTCCTGCTGTTTGGCCACATAGCGGATCAGCTTGTGTTGCTCCTTGGCGAGATAAGTTTCCGGCTCTTTGGTCTGTGCCAGCTCTTTGGTCATCTTGATATCCGCGAGCTGCTCCACAAGGCCTGAGTCTGCATGCAATCTGAATATCTGCCCCGCCTGCCAATAGGCAAGATCGCCATTCGCTAAAAAACGCAGCCCTTCAACCTTGGTATTTTGCCGGGTCAACTGAGTGATCTCACCGCTATCGAGCGCCTTCACAAACAGGTTGCCTTGATAGATATAAGCCTTGCGGCGCTTATCCGGGCTCAAAACACCGTCTCGTTGTGAGACGGTATGCAGATCAGACAACGCCAGCTCCTGCGCCTGTTTGTCTGTCACTCCCTGACGATAGTAACTACGCAGCACAGATGCACTCTGCTGGCGGGCGAACAGCACAGCGTGGCTGTCATCGCTCCAGTAGGCACCTTTGGGGGCGAGTCCCATCCAATCGGGATCCGCCATAATTTGATTCAGAGTTAACGGCTTGTCGGCCACAGGAGGCGCTGCCAAGGGTACTGTTTGGCTGGGGTTGGTGATCTCTTGGGGGGTGAGTTGCGGCTCGGTGGCGGCACAGCCGCTGAGAACGGCCAGAGTCAAAACACTCAGACCGGCATGACGCATCAGGCTTTTCATCATCCTTCCTTTTTTATAGTTATCTTGGCCGCCGGGAAGCGACATATGACAGAAAACAAGCGATTGCGGCCTGTTATACCATATTTGCCAGAGGATGTTGTTCTGCAAAAGCTGAAAACTTGTAAAGGCTTGTTAAGGATGGAGCCTTGGTACGAATCCGGGACTGACTCACTGCTCCTTAAGCCAGACGCAGGAAATTATTGAGCAGTTCAAGCCCCTGCTGGGTCAGAATGGATTCAGGATGAAACTGCACACCGTAGAGGCGTTTTTGTGCATGGCTGATGGCCATGATTTCCCGCCCGTGTACCGGGTCATCATACCAGGCATCCAGACTGAAGCCTTCAGGCATGCTGTCAATCAACAGCGAGTGATAGCGGGTCACGGTCAAGGGGTTGGCCAGACCTTGAAACAGCCCGCGACCATTGTGACTGATTGCCGATGTCTTGCCATGCATCACCCGCTTGGCCCGAACCACCTTGGCACCGAATACCTGAGCCAGCGACTGGTGCCCAAGACAGACACCCAAGATAGGCAACTTACCGGCAAAATATTCGATGGCGGCCAGCGAGATCCCCGCCTGATCCGGGCTACAGGGCCCGGGAGAGATCACCAGATAATCCGGCGCCAGCTCGCGGATCTCATCGAGCCCAATCTCATCGTTGCGCTTGATAACAGGCTGCTGCCCCAACTGCTGAAAATACTGCACCAGATTGAAGGTAAAGGAATCATAGTTGTCGATCATCAGCAGCATATAACGGGAACCGATTGATTTAAGAGATAGGGCTTACAGTGCCGCAAACAAGATACCGCTGTAGGTATTCCATCTTTTTCAGGCGCCATCTTTTTGCGCACGCTATGTTACGTTTAACGCTGAGCAGGTTCAACCTGGGGATGAACAAGGATAGCTTTATTCGGTCAGCTATTGGTTCATTCAAACGACAAACTTATTGTATCCCGAATAGATGCCTTGGGCCGGTTCTCCTAGAGGCCAGTTCAATCCTTACCCTCATACCTGAGTCTGTCGATAACCAACCTGAATGCCGAACTGATATTACGCCGCCCGGAATAACACAGGCAGTATCCTTCAAACGGCGGACACCAATCGGCCAACACCCGCCGAAGGGATCCATTCTCTATCTCTTCCGTCACTTCGGCTTCGGTAACAAAGGCAATGCCGTGCCCGGCCTTGGCCGCTTCAATACACACATCACTCTCACTGAAAATAAAGGGGCCGGATACATGTTTGACTATCTCTTCGCCCTCTTTTTCAAACTCCCAGTCATAGACGGGTGCATGAGCATGAAACCTCAATACTAGGCAAGCATGCTCGTCCAAGTCATGGGGGTGCTTTGGCACGCCATGGCGTTTGAAGTATTCAGGGGTGGCCACGGCTGCCAATCGCACAGCGGGGCCAATTTTCACGGCAATCATGTCCGGGCCGACAAACTCCCGCAGCCTTACCCCGGCATCGAAACGTTCTTCAGTCAAATCCGTGAGGCGACTTTCCAGATTCAGCTCAATCTGCACTTCCGGGTAGTCACGCACTATCTGTGACAACTTGGGCCACAGCAGGGTTCGCAGCGCAGGTTTACTGGTAGCCAGTCTCACCAATCCTCTAGGGGCATCGCCCAATAGTCGCAACTCTTCAATTCTCGCATTGATCATCCCCAGCCCTGGCTTGAGGGCCGCCAACAATTTTTCACCTGCATCTGTGGTGGACACTTTACGGGAAGTACGATTGAGTAATTTGATACCAACCCCCTCTTCCAGGCGCCTTATTGCATGGCTGACCGCGGATTGGGACAGCTCGAGTCGGGTCGCCGCGCGAGTAAAACTGCGCTCTTCAGCGACCGCCATAAATAGAGTTAAATCACTCAATTCTTCCCGCTTCATATTATTCCCCAGCTTGGCCTTCAGCTCACCAAATCAATCAAATATTCACAAGAATACTTCGAAAACCAGGCCAATATAACCGAAAAACATCCATCATTAATGAATTGAATTCATAGTTTCAATGAATTTAGAGCGCTTGTTACCACAGGCGTCCAGACCTATTCTGCTGGTCATAGATTCATCCATCAGCGGCTACCAGCGCCAGCTACTCCTGAGGGGAAATTCTCAATCTATGAGCCATTCAGTTACAGACCCGCTTCCAACCACTGAAGATACCGCCTGCTGGAGTGGTGTCTTTGCCATGTCGTTATGTGTCTTCGTCCTAATTGCGTCTGAATTTATGCCGGTCAGCCTGTTGACTCCTATAGCCTCATCCCTGCAGATAACCGAAGGAATGGCCGGCCAAGGGATAGCCATTTCCGGCATATTGGCCGTGGTGACCAGCTTACTTATCCCGGTACTGGCCGGTAAGGTAAACCGTAAAACACTGCTTCTGGGACTGACAGGGCTGATGGGGATTTCCGGCCTCATCATAGGTCTGTCCGATAGCTATGCCAGTTACTTGCTGGGCCGGGCACTGATCGGTGTCGTCATAGGTGGATTCTGGTCCATGTCGGCGGCTATTGCCATGCGCTTGGTACCGAGTGAACAAGTCCCCAAAGCGCTGGCCATCTTCAATGGCGGGAACGCCTTGGCGATGATTTTGGCAGCCCCTCTCGGCGCTTATCTGGGCTCACTGCTTAGTTGGCGTGGCGCCTTTCTCTGTTTATTGCCAATAGCTGTCATCACCCTGATTTGGCAATGGCTTAGCCTGCCGTCCATGCCGGTTAGAGAGCGTTCAGCGAGGATCCGCGGCACTTTTGCGGTACTGGGCTTGTTACGCACTCCAGTAGTACTGGCCGGTATGCTGGCGATTGCCAGTTTGTTTATGGGGCAGTTTACCCTATTCACTTATGTTCGCCCGTTTCTGGAAAGCGTCACACAAGTGGCTGTAAAGCCATTATCCCTGATCCTGTTGCTCATAGGCCTGGCCGGGCTCATAGGCACCAGCCTTATCAATGGGGCTCTGAAACGACAATTTTATCTGACGCTGAAAATCATGCCCTTGTTGATGGCTGTCAGCGCACTCGGTTTGGCGTTCTTTGGCACTCAATTGATCCTGGTGATTGTGTTGTTACTCCTCTGGGGACTTATCGCCACAGCCGCCCCTGTGGGTTGGTGGGCCTGGGTGCCACGGACTATTCCGCAATCGGCCGAAACAGCCGGTGGCCTGATGGTCGCAGTCATTCAGCTCTCTATCGCCTTGGGTTCTACCTTGGGAGGTGTGTTATTCGACATTGGTGGCCACCAACTCTGTTTTGGTATCAGCGCCCTGCTGCTGTTGCTATCCACAGCTTTGGCCGGGGTAACACAAGGCTACGAAACCCCGAAAAGCCAAAAGGATAGGGTCTGACGATGACATGGACAAAGCCTTTGACCAATACAGCCTGTTTAAAGATAACCAAGGTATTTATGTTTGTCCTGCCTTTCCTTGGAGGACAAATGTCTCAGGCTCAAGACCGGTTATCCACTCAGATTGAGGAGACAAAAATCATGCACAGCATAACTCTGTTACTGGACGGCAAAACCCTGGTCGCGAGCCTGGAAGACAACTCTGCCAGCCGGGATTTTCTTGCCTTGTTACCCCTTGAACTTGAACTGAGCGACTATGGCGCCAGTGAGAAAATAGCGGACTTACCCAAAAAGCTCTCCACCTTGGATGTCCCCAGCGGGCATTCGGCCAAGGTTGGCGACCTCACCTATTACGCCCCTTGGGGGAATCTGGCCATTTTCTATCGTGATCACGGCTACGCCCAAGGCTTGATCCCGCTAGGGCGGATAGACACTGGCAAAGAGCTGATGAAATTTTCAGGCAGGCAGAAAATCCGCATAGAAAAAGCGGGGCTTATCGAAAGTAAACAGCTCAAGTCTCACTCTAACAAGGAGTAAAGCAATGAAACTCAACTTCATATTCACTTGCACATTATTGCTCATTTCGCTGCCAAATGTGGCTGCTCAGCCAAAGCAAAGTATCTCAGAATCAGGTTCCCGGCCTTCAATTGCCGGGCCAGAGCAATTTTTCACTGGTGCAGCACGTATCGACCCACTGTTTCCTGCGACCGATGAAATCAATGCATCTGCAGCCTATGTCACCTTTGAGCCTGGTACCCGCACAGCCTGGCATATCCATCCCAAAGGCCAACAAATTATTGTGACTCAGGGCGTAGGCTACACACAGGAATGGGGCAAACCTCGACAACAGATAAAGCCAGGCGATGTGATCTGGTGCCCTGCAGGCATAAAGCACTGGCATGGCGCAGCTCCCAAGACTGCGATGACACATCTTGTGGTCACGGGTCAAGACAATGAAGGCCGTAATGTCAGTTGGCTGGAAAAGGTCAGCGATGAACAGTATCTGGGACAGGATCAAGCAGACAAGACAGGGAAGCACCCATGAAACCCGGGATTAGTTATTGGCCGCTGATACTGTGTCTTTGCATCCCAATATTTCAGACTGCCGGACAAACACCCCATACGCTCCAATCGAGGACACCCACTATGACAGAACCAGAGCCTTTAACCTCAAGACAGCAAGCGATAGTACCTATTGCGGCTTTTGCCGCCGAAGGTAACTTGGCCAAGCTGGATACCGCCCTGGAACAGGGACTGGATGCCGGACTCACCATCAACGATACCAAGGAAATACTGGTACAGGTTTATGCCTACGCCGGCTTTCCCCGTAGCCTCAATGCGCTGGGAACTCTTATGTCAGTAGTAGAGACACG
This sequence comes from Shewanella algae, assembly GCF_009183365.2. Classification (NCBI taxonomy): domain Bacteria; kingdom Pseudomonadati; phylum Pseudomonadota; class Gammaproteobacteria; order Alteromonadales; family Shewanellaceae; genus Shewanella; species Shewanella algae. Next base: position 690,624 of record NZ_CP068230.1, on the reverse strand, counting down.
CAAGGCTCGCGGCGTGACAGATGAAATTGGCAAGTTGCCCAGTCATCCGCTCCCCAAAGGTGATGCGTTACTCTCAACGGGTACAGCCAACCAGACACAACTGGCTGGAGGCGTTGTCCAAGGCCCTCTGTTTGACTTTGCACCGGCCATTGATGAGTTTCTCAAGACCCATTTATTCGGTGATATTTTCAGCCGCGATAACCTGAGCTGGCATGACAGGGAAATCGCAACGCTGGCCATGTTGGCGGTTTTGCCTGGCACTGAACCCCAACTTCAGGCCCACATAGCCATTGCCATGAATCTGGGACTAACACCTGAGCAACTCACATCTGTGATCACCGGCTTGAAGCAACTGGTGAATCAAGCCAGCGCCGAGCGCGCGCAAACCGCGCTGAACCAGCACCTGGAGCACCAGCCCTACAACCAAGAGTAACACCAGCATGAACAACCTAGACACAGCAAAATCCCCCTCTGAGACGCTCGATAATGGGCGTCGTGAACTATTGAAAATGACAGGAGCCGGTATCGCCATGACCATTGCAACCACCATCCCCACTCCGGCATTGGCCGAGTCTGAATTGAAGCTCAGTGACAGTTGGGACAAGACCTTCAGCAAGAGTGACAAGGTCGAACATCAAAAAGTCACCTTTAAAAATCGCTACGGCATCACCCTGGCCGCCGACTTCTACCTGCCAAAAGCAAGGCAGGGCAAGCTGGCCGCAATCGCAATAAGTGGCCCCTTCGGCGCGGTGAAAGAACAATCATCAGGCCTATACGCCCAAAAGATGGCCGAATACGGCTTTGCCACATTGGCGTTTGACCCCTCCTATACAGGTGAAAGTGGTGGAGAACCCAGGAACGTCGCATCCCCGGATATCAATACCGAAGATTTCAGTGCCGCCGTGGATTTTCTCGGCTTGCAAAGCCAGGTGGATCGCCAACGAATTGGCATTATCGGCATATGTGGCTGGGGTGGCATGGCACTGAACGCTGCCGCAGTGGATCAACGCATCAAGGCCGTGGTAACCAGCACCATGTATGACATGTCCCGGGTCATGTCCAAGGGCTACAACGACAGCATGACTCATGAGCAGCGCAAAGAAATTCTGGGCCAGTTGAGCCAACAGCGCTGGTTGGATGCCGAAAATGGCTCACCCGGCTATGGCCCAATCTCTCTGGAACTTAAGGGAGGTGAACCCCGGTTTGTGCAGGAATACGCCGATTACTACAAGACCTCGCGTGGTTTTCACCCAAGGGCCATCAACTCCAATGCGTCCTGGACCATCACCAACCCTATGTCATTTATGAATCAACCTCTGCTGACTCATATCGCCGAAATCTCTCCCAGGCCTATTTTATTGATCCACGGTGAGAAGGCGCATTCCCGCTATTTCAGTGAAACAGCTTTCGCTGAAGCCGCCTCTCCCAAGGAACTGCTGATTATCGAAGACGCCAACCATGTTGACCTCTATGACCAATTGGAGCGGATCCCCTTCGATAAGTTGAACGCATTCTTCGGTGAGTATTTATAACTTTCAAGCGGACAGAGGCTCTCCTCTGTCCAGCTTTCATCTTTAATGGAGTTTGTTGATGCACATTTTGTTAATCGGTGCCAATGGCCGTTCGGCGCAAGCCATCTTGCCGCGTTTGTTGGAGATAAAGGAAGTGCAACTGACGCTTTTTCTTCGAAGATCTGAACGACTGCATCACCTTTACAATGACAGAGTTCGGCTGGTTGAGGGGGATGCCAACAAAGTCGATGACCTGGTCTCGGCATTGCCCGGAATCGATCTGGTGATAAACACCATGGGTGGAATGGATTTGGACCGCAAGACCCGAAATCTGGTGCACGCCATGGAAAATGCTCAGGTGCAGCGCCTCGTTGCACTCAATGCCGGCGGTATCTATGAAGAACTTCCTGAACCCTTCAATAGCTGGGACAAGAGTATGGTGGGTTTCACCCGGCCTGTTAACCTCAGAAGTGCCAATGTTATCGAAGCTTCATCACTCGACTACACCATACTGCGCCCCGTCTGGTTAACCGATAAACCGATAGAAGAGTTTCAACTTACTCAAAAAGGCGAGTGCTTTCTGGGGACCGAAACTTCCCGCGCCAGCTTGGGTAGATTTATTGCCATTTTGGCCAAGAATCCTAGCCTCTATAGCCGCTGTAATCTGGGAATAAGCCAAAGTGGCACAGAGGGCGAGATGCCTGCCGCTTACCGCTGAAAGACATTGGCCGTTCCGCCAAACTTCACCGGCAATCCGCTGCTATCTGTCGCCAAGACTGGTTCAACAACTGGGTTTGAATTAAGCTGATATTTCGAGTGGCTTATAAAAGTGCTTTGCCTATGCCCAATATGACCAGGTTGCTGAATTTTTTGCTGATGCTGGGGTGTGATAGATGTGCTATCAAGACCCGGGAGCGCAAAGTCATTCAGGTCAACTTGGGCGTACTGGTTTCCGTAACAACTATATTGCTGTTTATTTTGGGTTTTTATATCAGCGGTAACCAAGGCTTTATTCTTTCCGGCTTGAATCAGCTGCCCTTTGTTGCCCTGCTGCCTCTGGTGTTACTGCTCAACTACAAAGGAAAGTTCTTTGCCGCCAGGTGGTGTTTAATGTTGCTGTTGATGGCCGATGCCGCCACAGCTTTAATGACGGCCCAAGGTACCAGTATCAAAATCCACAGCTATTACCTGCTGTTTGCCATCATGTTGGTTGTACTGTTTGAGATCCGTGAATGGCGTTCCATCCTGATCCTGATGTTAGCCAATCTGGGGTTGTTCAGCTTCTTTGAGCTGCACGGCTGGCCATCCCACCCTGATATCGCCCTGCTTTCTACACACACTCTGGCCATTTTAAAGGCCTTGGTGATCTGCTCATGTATTATCAGCTCCTGCGCCATACTGCTGATCAGCGAAATGTATGCCGAGCGCGCCGAGCTGGTACTGCAACATCAGGCCGACACAGACACCTTGACCGGATTGCTTAACCGCCGCGCATTCATGCGCCAAGTCGCACTGCAAAGAGAGCAGCCGGGCTGCTGGGTGCTTGCCCTGTTGGATCTGGATTTCTTCAAGAAGATAAACGATAACTTTGGCCATGATGCCGGCGATGTCGCCCTTATTCATGTCAGTAAGCTGCTCAAGAAAGCGCTCAAGCCTCAGGAGCGACTGGCCAGAATAGGCGGGGAAGAGTTTGCCTTACTGCTGAGGCTGGATGAAACCGGGACTCAGGCCCTGCAGCAAAGAGGCGAGCAACTCCTTGAGTCCCTCAGACAACAAGGCCTGGAATATCAAAGTCATTACCTACAACTGACAGCTTCTGTTGGCCTGGCAACTCTCGATCCTGGAGATAGTGCAAGCGAGGCACTCAAACAGGCTGACAAGGCTCTGTATCAGGCCAAGATAAATGGTCGTAACCGAGTGGAGCTGGCAGGCGCGGTATTGCAGCCACTGAAAAGAAAAAGCCAGTCATAGTGACTGGCTTTTTGCAATGCTGTAGCTGAAGCGTCAACCCGGCTTTATTTAACCAAAGTCAGGTGGCCACGCCGTTTGGGCTTGTCTGCTGTAGGTTCAGTTTCGGCTTCAGTCCGTGGCTGTTCAACCTCTTCAACCACATTCAGCAGTGATTCTTCACCCTCTTCAAGCAGATAGGCATCTTCCATATCGAATACTGTGCCGGCACCATTTTCACGGGCATAGATGGCAACGATAGAAGCCATAGGCAGCAGCACTTGCTGTGGCACACCACCGAAACGAGCATTGAACTCGACAAACTCGTTGCCGAGCTGCAGGCCACCGACAGCACTGCCGGCGACATTCAGTACTATTTGACCATCCTTAACATACTGCAGCGGTACCTGAATATCTGGCACAGTGGCATCCACTACCAGATGTGGAGTCAGCTGATTATCCATCAGCCATTCATAGTAAGCTCTAAGCAGATATGGACGACTTGGGGTCAAATCTTTCATCAGATACCCATGCGCATTTCGCGCTCGGCTTCGGTCAGAGAGGCCTTAAAGGACTCACGCTCGAAAATACGGTTCATATAGGCTTTGATGTCTTTACCCGCGCGGTTATCCAGTTCGATACCCAGCACTGGCAGACGCCACAACAAGGGGCCAAGATAACAGTCAGCCAAACCGAACTCTTCACTCATGAAGTAAGGCATTTCGGCAAACACAGGCGCGATAGACAGCAGGCTTTCCTGCAACTCTTTACGGGCCGCATCGGCGCGGTCACCCTTACGGATACGGTCGACCAAGCAATACCAGTCCGTATCGATGCGATGCATCATCAGACGGCTTTGACCACGGGAAACTGGGTAAACGGGCATCAGCGGCGGGTGCGGGAAGCGCTCGTCCAGATACTCCATGATAATACGGCTTTCGTACAACACCAGTTCACGGTCTACCAGTGTAGGCACTGAGTTGTAAGGGTTGAGTTCCAGCAGATCCTCTGGCATATCATTGGGATCCACCTGCAACACATCAACAGTTACCCCTTTTTCAGCCAATACGATGCGAACCTGATGGCTATAGAGATCATCGGCACCTGAGAACAGGGTCATGATAGAGCGTTTATTGGCAGCAACAGCCATTGATACCCTCCGGAATTGAAAAAAACAAATGTAAACGAGGGGCAATGCCCCCCGTTTACATTATGCGGATAATATATTCTACCCCTTTCTAAGGGTTAGTGTACATCCTTCCAATATTCTTTCTTGAGCAGGTATGCGATCACGAAGAATATGAACAGGAAGCCGAGTACCCATTTACCCAGGTTTTCGCGCTCTAGTTTAACCGGCTCAGCCGAGTAAACCAGAAAACCGGTAAGGTCGCGAACAACCTGATCGTACTCTTCTGCAGACAGACTGCCACCGCTGACGGTGATGCTGCCATCTTCCTGCTTAACCGGCATACCTTGCAGGCCTTCCAGCACATGCGGCATACCGACTGACGGGAACACAGTGTTGTTCACGCCGAAAGGACGACTTGGGTCTTTGTAGAACCCTTTGAGGTAGGAATATACCCAATCTTCACCACGGACACGGGCTACCAGAGTCAGGTCCGGTGGCGCGGCACCGAACCACTTGGCCGCATCTTTGGTTTCAATCGAGTTTTCCATCAGCTCGCCGATCTTGGCATCTGTGTGGATTAGCTTGCGCATCTCATCGACAGGAATATCCAGATCTTCGGCGACACGTTGGTAACGTTGATATTGAGTGCTGTGACAACCGGCGCAGTTGTTTTGAAACAGCTCCACACCACGACGCAGCGACTCTTTATCGGTCAGATCAATATTGGCATCTTCCAGGTGCACATTGTGACCGCTGGCGGCAGACACCATACCAGGCACAAAGGCAACCAAAGCAATCAATAACTTTTTCATTTGAATGTCACCCTTTCTGGTACTGGCTTGGTCTTTTCACTCTTGCTGTAGATGAACAACAGCAGGAAGAAACCGAAGTAAGTGAAAGTAAAGATTCGGGCAACAATGGTCAGTGTTGGTGTCGCAGGTACCGCACCCAGGTAACCCAGGACGATAAAGGACACAGCAAACTGAGCAATGTTCAGCTTGTGAATCATGCTGCGGTAGCGAACCGACTTGACCTTACAGCGATCCAGCCATGGCAGAACAAAGAGTACGGCAATCGCCAGACCCATCATAACTACACCACCCAGCTTGTCCGGTACGGCCCGCAAGATGGCGTAGAACGGAGTGAAGTACCATACAGGCGCGATATGCTCAGGCGTCTTCATTGGGTTAGCAGCTTCGAAGTTAGGCTTCTCGAGGAAGTAACCACCACCTTCAGGCATAAAGAACAGCACGTAACAGAAGACAATCAGGAAGCCGGCAACGCCCATGATATCTTTTACAGTGAAGTAAGGATGGAATGGGATGCCATCGACAGGCCAGCCATTTTCATCTTTGTTCTTCTTGATTTCGATACCATCCGGGTTATTGGAACCCACTTCATGCAGCGCAATCAGGTGCAGGAATACCAGTACCACAAGTACCAGAGGCAACGCGATAACGTGCAGAGCGAAGAAGCGGTTCAGGGTTGCACCTGAGATCACATAGTCACCACGGATCCACAGGGTCAAGTCATCACCGATAACCGGAATAGCACCGAACAGTGAGATAATTACCTGAGCGCCCCAGTAGGACATCTGGCCCCATGGCAGCAGATAACCCATAAAGGCTTCGGCCATCAGCACCAGGAAGATCAACATACCGAACAGCCACAGCAGTTCACGAGGCTTCTGGTAAGAACCGTAGAGCAGGCCACGGAACATATGCAGGTAAACCACCACAAAGAAGGCCGAGGCCCCGGTGGAGTGCATGTAACGCAGCAACCAGCCGTACTCGACATCACGCATGATGTATTCGATGGAGGCAAATGCGCCTTCGGCGGTAGGCACATAGTTCATGGTCAGCCAGATACCGGTCAGCAGCTGGTTTACCAGAACCAACAGTGCCAGAGAGCCGAAGAAATACCAGAAGTTAAAATTCTTGGGGGTGGCGTACTGACCAACATGGCGGTTATAAGTTGCCGTCATAGGGATACGCGCATCGATCCAGTCAATTATATTCTTAACCATTATGCAGCTCCCTGGTCTACGCCGATGAGCACGTTACCATCATCAATGTATTGATGTGGAGGAATCACCAGGTTCAGTGGAGCAGGTACGCCCTGGAAGACGCGACCGGCCATATCGAACTTGGAACCGTGACATGGACAGAAGAAACCTGAAGTCACACCTTCAACCTGCTCTGAGAAAGAGTCTGGCAGGTAAGTAGGTGAACAACCCAGGTGAGTACAAATACCTACGGCAATAAAGTACTCAGGCTTAATCGAACGTACGCCATTTTGGGCGTAATCAGGCTGCTGTAATTCGTCAGAAGCCGGGTCCCGCAGTCTGTCATCGTGGGTTGGGAGCTCGTTAAGAACTTCCTCAGTACGGCGGACAATCCATACGGGTTTGCCACGCCATTCCACACGGATCAGCTGACCTGGTTCTAGCTTACTGATATTTACTTCTACCGGCGCACCTGCAGCTTTCGCTTTGGCACTCGGATTCCATGACTTTATAAAGGGAACCGCTACAGCGACGGCACCAGCACCGCCCACTACGGCGGTTGCAGCTGTCAGGAATCTGCGACGTCCGGTATCGACTGGCGCATTGCTCATCCACTTATCTCCCAGAGGGTGTTGGAATTTTTGTTTTTCAAGACTTTAGGCCTCTTAGTTCTCACTAAAGGGAAAAGTCGAATTTTGAGGCGGGGCTCATTATAGCGAAAAATTAGAAGCAGATCATAGTCAAAAGACACAAGTTGGTTAGGGAGATTACAGTTTTTTAGCAGGCAGGGTTAAAAAAACAGCAGATTTAGGCTACAAAATCTGAGCATCTCGAGAGTAATTTAACCATAGCTAAAACATAACCAATTGACTATTAACAGTATATTTTGGCTTTACACATTAATGCCAATAATTCTGTGACTTTCGCATCAAGCCGAGAAAAAGATAAAAAAAGACCCGGAACCAGTCCGGGTCTTTCAAGCAGTGCAATTACTTGCCTTTTTGCTTCATGTATTTGAAGAATTCGCTGTCCGGCTCCAACACCATGACATCAGACTTACCGGCGAAGCTGGCCTTGTAGGCCTCCAGGCTACGCAGGAAACTGAAGAATTCAGGATCCTTGGTATAAGCATCGGCGTAAATCTTGGCAGCAATGGCGTCGCCTTCACCGCGGATGTTCTCTGCATCGCGACGGGCATTGGCCAGAGTCACAACCACGTCGGCATCGGTCAGTGCACGGATTTTCTCAGCCGCTTCCTTACCTTCTGCCCTGTGTTTCTTGGCTACCGCCTGACGCTCGGCACGCATCCGCTGGAAGATACTGTGGCTAACGTTGGATGGCAGATTGATCTGCTTCACCCTGACATCGACCACTTCTATACCCAGACCTTCAGCACTCTTGGCAGCATTTTCCAGGGTAATACGCATCAGGTCATCACGACTGCTGCTCTCAGACAAGCTTGTGCTGCCTTCACTGGTACCGGAAACAATCTGTTTAATGGTCAGCTTACCGAACTCGGTACGCAGGTCACTGTTAATCTTACGCTGCAACAGTGACTCGGCCTTGGACTTGTTGCCACCATCTGTAGCCAGATAGTACTTTTCAAAGTCTTTGATCCGCCATTTGACATAAGAGTCGACCATAAGGTCTTTCTTCTCAGAGGTCACAAAGCGGTCGGCGGCGCCATCCAGAGTCTGGATACGGGCATCCATATAGCGGACTTTGTCGATCAACGGGATCTTAACGTTGAGACCCGGGCCATAGACTCGGGGCACCATTTTACCGTCGACCTTATCTTTCAACACTTCACCAAAGCGGGAAACAATAGCGCGCTCCCCTTCGTTGACGACCATCAGCGAAGACACACCAACGACCGCCAGCAGGGCAATAATAATGAGTACGAATCTGCTCATGGTTTACTCCCTTCCCTGACGCATACGCTCTTCGCGGGACATGCGTCCGTTGAAACTGCTGCTGTTAGTGTTTCTTTGACTACTGACGGCATCCACTTGCTGCTCGGGTTCCTGTTCAGTTTTGGGTTTAGACTTGCCTTCCTGAGACATCAGCTTATCCAGTGGCAGATACATCAAATTGCCATTATTCTTGGCATCAATCAGTACCTTATTGGTATCACTGAACACCTGCTGCATCGCATCGATATAGAGGCGATCGCGAGTCACTTCAGGGGCCTGCTTATACTCGGGCAGCAGCTTGTTGAACTTGGCCACGGCGCCTTCGGCATCCTGGATAACACGTTCTTTGTATGCACGGGCGTCCTGCTTGATACGTTCCACCTGACCACGAGCCTTGGGCTCAATTTCCAGCTGATAAGCTTCGGCCTGACGGATATAAGTGTGCTCATCTTCCTGCGCTGAAATCGCGTCATCGAAGGCATCTTTCACCTCTTCAGGCGGTCTGGCCGGCAGGAAGTTAACGTCTTCAATCTGCAGTCCCAGGTTGTAAGGCGCGATAATACGTTCAATCTCGGCGCGGGTGTCGTCACGAACTTTGGCACGCCCTGTGGTCAAAATGTCATTCATTTTTGAATGACCTATGACATAACGCAGCGCACTGTCGGTAGCTTCACGCAGGCTCGAGTTGGCATCAACGGCACTGAACAGATACTGGTAGGCATCTTTCACCTTGTACTGCACATCGAGTTCAACCACGACCATGTTTTCATCGGCTGTCAGCATGCTGCCGGAAGCAGGAATAGAGCGAACCGTTGAGACATCTACCGGTAAAACCGAATCGACAAAAGTGGCTTTCCAGTGCAGGCCGGGACCAACTTCGCCGACATGTTCACCGAAACGCAGCACGACACCCTGCTCCGCTTCCTTGATAGTGTAGAAACCGGAAAAACCCCATACTGCCAGGGCAATACCTGCAACTATGGCCAGAGTCCCCATGCTGAAGCCAGAACCACCGTTGCCCTTGCCGCCAAAGCGTTTGGTCAGATTGCGAAATACATCGTCCAGATCCGGTGGCCCCTTGTCGTTGCCACCTTTGTTTCCCCAAGGATCATTACCCTTGTTACCGGGCTCGTTCCAAGCCATTTAACTCTCCATAAGTGGATGAATAAACGAGATTATTAACAAACTACTTTATCAATCTCGGGTTCGAGGATAAAGGTTTCCAACTCACCTTGACTCTGTTTAACCAGCCGATGCCAGTCCGGCTGTGGTAAACGAATAGACAAGATACAGTTCCCCAGGTCGTCATACTCTTTCTGCTGTATCGCATCCAGTCGATAAAACTGGCCAAGATAATGTCCGGCCATTGCCGGTATTCTCAAGCTAAGCTCAACTATAGTGGCAGCGGTCAGTTGATCCACCGCCTGCTTGAGAAGGTCCAGTCCCAACCCTTTTTGGGCCGAAATCCATACTCTGTATGGCCGGCCTTCGGGGTCGAAATCTATTTTTGGGCCTATCTCTTCCAGCAGATCTATCTTGTTGCAGACCAGAAGCTGCGGAATTTTATCGGCCTCAATCTCTTTGAGCACTTCTTGCACCTGCTCAAAGTTGTCATTCATATTGTCGTCGGCGCAGTCCACCACGTGCAGCAGGAGGTCAGCCTGGCGGGTTTCCTGTAATGTCGCCTTGAACGCCGCCACCAACTCATGGGGCAAATGACGAATAAACCCCACAGTGTCGGCTAAAAATACGGCGCCGTTGTCCAACTCCAGCTTACGCAGCGTCGGATCCAGGGTCGCAAACAACTGATCGGCGGCATAGACCTCCGATGTTGTCAAAGCGTTGAATAGAGTGGACTTTCCGGCGTTGGTATAACCGACCAGTGACACAGTAGCCAAGTCGCTTCGCTGTCTGGCCCGGCGACTTTGTTCCCGCTGTTTGTCCACTTTTTCCAAACGACGATTGATGGACTTGATTCGCCCCCGCAGCAATCGCCGGTCAGTTTCCAGCTGGGTTTCCCCGGGGCCGCGCAAACCTATCCCGCCCTTTTGACGTTCAAGGTGAGTCCAGCCCCGTACCAGGCGAGTCGACATGTGGCGCAACTGCGCTAGCTCCACCTGCAACTTACCCTCATGGGTACGGGCCCGCTGAGCAAAGATATCGAGGATAAGCGTGGTTCTGTCCAACACCCGGCATTGACACAGGATTTCAAGATTTCTTTCCTGTGCAGGACTCAATGCGTGGTTGAAGATCACCACATTTGCCTCGGTCGCAGCTACCAAAGCTGCCAGTTCTTCCGCCTTTCCCGTCCCCAAGAAAAACTTTCGGTCAGGTGTCCGGCGGCTTCCTGTTATCACCCCTACCGAACGTGCTCCAGCCGAATCGACCAAGAGTTGCAATTCGAGAAGGTCTTCCCGGCTGTCTTCGTCGGAAAAGTCGATATGAACAAGTACTGCAGTTTCTCCCGCCTCATAGCGATCAAACAAGAAGTGAACTCCTTAACTTATTACTGTTCGCTGCTATCATCATGCTGCGAGTTATAGCCCTGCTGGCCGCCGCCCTGGTGATTGCTCACGTTGAATGGACGAGAAGGCACAACAGTTGAAATGGCATGCTTATATACCATCTGGCTAACCGTGTTTTTCAGCAAGATAACGAACTGGTCAAAAGATTCCACCTGTCCCTGCAACTTGATACCGTTGACCAGGTAGATGGAAACAGGAACGCGCTCACGGCGTAGTGCGTTCAGAAATGGGTCTTGTAAAGATTGCCCCTTAGCCATGTTTTTATTTCCTTTTTTTAATTTATATAAAATCTAACAAAAAGCTTTCTTGTTCGGTTTGAGTATTATACAGCAAGGGCTATTAAGCTAGCGGCAGTGGCGTATAAGCTGAACTATATTCCCTTGCGCCCCGCTCTCCAGCCAATTCAACTCTGGCCATCCTCGCAACCATGTTAATTGACGCTTTGCCAATTGCCTAGTAGCAGCGACGGCTTTTTCGACCATAGTATCATGGTCAAATTCACCCTCCAGATATTGCCAACACTGACGATATCCAACACATCGCATAGAGGGCATATCCAGGTGCAGATCGCCCCTTTGCTTCAGCTTGGCCACTTCGTCTGTGAATCCGGCCTGCAGCATCTGCATAAATCTTGTCTCAATCAGCCCATGCAGCGTCTTGCGCTCCTGTGGCGCAATGGCAAACTGCACCACATCATAGGGAAGCTCAGGAGATTTGGATTGAGTCAGCTCAGTTAAACTCTTACCGCTGATACGATATACCTCCAGTGCCCGAGCCAGTCGCTGTGGGTCATTGGGATGAATGCGTGCGGCCGAAACCGGGTCAATCCGCGCCAACTCCTGATGCAGCATTTGCCAGCCTTGCTGCTCGGCTTCCTGCTGTATCTGAGCCCTTATCGCCTCATCGGCACTGGGAAGTGGCGATAAGCCTTCCAATAATGCTTTAAAATACAACATGGTACCACCCACCAAAAGCGGGGTTTTTCCCATGCTGATTATCTGCTCAATCTCCCGCAGACAATCGCTGCGAAAATCGGCAGCTGAATAACTTTCGCTGGGATCACGGATATCTATCAGCCTGTGCGGCCCGCGAGCCAGCTCTTCCGCGCTGGGCTTAGCCGTGCCTATATTCATTTCCCGATAGATAAGTGCCGAATCTACCGAGATGATCTCGCAGTTGTGATGTTCGGCGAGTTCCAGCGCCAACGCTGTTTTTCCTGAGGCAGTGGGCCCCATCAATGTCAGCACTCTTGGCTGTTTCGCCTTACTCACTGCCTTCTTCTTCCAACCATTGCTGCCAGGGCAATACCTTGGCCAGCTGTAAAATTTCTTGTCGAGCTTGCTCGTCCAATGCAGAGATCCCCTGCCATATCAATGGTGCCGAAACAAAGCTACTTAAGCTGCTCTGCGCCAGCCAATTGGCCAAGGCCGCTTCCTGGGGCTGCTCAAATCTGAGCCATTGCAGCAGCTCAGGGATCAAACTCGCCAGCTGCGTGTCCCTCAGATATGGGGGCACTTTTTTGATTATCAACTGCGAATGACGAATACTGAGATCCAGCCCTAGCTGCCTCAGCAGAGTCGCCCTTTCCTCCAGCAATACCGGCCATTCAGGGTCGGCATCCACAGCAACCGGCATCAACAGGGGCTGACCAGTCAGCCCGGTAGGGATGCGAGCGATAATCTCAATATATCTCAATCGCTTGGCAGCAGCTTTCACCTTGAGCAGTTTAAGTTGCTCATCTTCGACCAACACCCAATGCTCGCCATCCAGCAGAGGCGGCATGACGGTCATCTTAGCTTCTGGGCTTGCTTCATTGACCACGCCAGGCGTCGACAATAAAGCGCCATAACTGCTGATGGCCGACTTGGACGGGGCAGCGGCTCCCTGACGGGGATTACCCCCAGAATATGAACCCGATGCCTTGCCACCTAAAGGGGCGTTGCCGCTATATTGGCTTTGATATCCAGCGCTGCCGCCGCTTGACTCGGGCTCGCGAAAACTCGGCTCGGCACGGCTGCTATCAGTCGTCCCACCTTGGGTGAAGCTTGTGCCAGCGGCGTCTGAACGCGCGTCAATGGGCGCAGCATAATCTGTTTGGCTTAAATGCGGATTAACGTCATCGACCGGCAGTTGCTGCGCTTGCTGCAGGGCAGAGCTCAAGGCCTGCAGAATATAATCGTGCACATATCTGGCCTGATGGAAACGCACCTCATGCTTGGCCGGGTGCACATTGACATCTACCTGGTGGGGATCCAGCTCCAGCATCAGCACATAGCCGGGTTGTTCCAACTCGGCCAAACCGGCAAAGGCCTGCCTGACCGCATGGTTCACCAAACGGTCTCTGACCAGGCGGCCATTGACATAAAAATAGTGAGTATCACAAGGCTCAACTTGCCAGGGTGACTGCAGGTAGCCACTGAGGCGCATGTCGTCATGCTGACATTCCACCTTCAACGCCTGCTCGGCAAACGGACGACCACAAACCTGAGCCAGACGCTGCAGATATTGGGCTTCATTCTCTGCCGGACGATAGTTGCGCACCTGTTTGCAATTGTGTTTCAAAGTCAGGTGAATTTCCGGCCTGGCCAGCGCAATCCTTTTCAGCCACTCATCGATATGGGTGAATTCTGTCTTGTCACTCTTGAGGAAACGTCTGCGCGCCGGGGTATTGAAGAAGAGATCGACCACTTCAATACTGGTACCCACTGGATGAGCCGCAGGCAGTATCTTGACCCCCATATCCGCGCCTTCGGCGTAAGCAAGCCAGGCCTCGGATTGTTCGGCCGTGCGAGATGTCAGGGTCAGACGGGAAACCGAACTGATACTGGCCAGCGCCTCGCCTCGAAAGCCAAAGCTGAGAATTGCTTCAAGATCGTCCAGTGTATGCACCTTGGAAGTGGCGTGACGGGACAGCGCCAGTGCCAGTTCCTCCTTGGCGATACCGCCGCCATTGTCCTGAATTCGAATAAGCTTGGCGCCGCCCTTATCGATTTCAATATCGACTCGGGTTGCACCGGCATCCAGGCTGTTTTCCACCAGCTCCTTCACGACGGAGGCCGGCCTCTCTACCACTTCGCCCGCCGCAATCTGGTTGGCCAGTTGTGGGGGTAATATCTGAATTGCCATTTCTTCCTCAGGCTCTGGGGATAACCAGTTGCTGACCTATACGCACTACATCCGATTTCAGGTTATTGGCTTTCTTGATATCGGCCACCGACACCTCATAACGATTGGCGATTACCGACAGAGATTCACCTCTGACAACCTTGTGTTTAATCACGCCCTGTTTGGCCAGCATGGTACCGGCCGGCGGATTGGCTTCAAAATACTTGAGCACGCCTTTATGAATCGCCTTGGCCAGCTTGTCCTGATGGTTGGCATTACTGAGCAACTTCTCTTCCTGAGGGTTGGAGATAAAACCGGTTTCCACCAGAATGGACGGGATATCCGGCGACTTGAGTACCGCCAGGCTCGCCGACTCGGGCTTGTGCTTGTGCAGTTTGGTCACCTTACCCAAACCAGAAAGTATGTCGCTGGCCACTGTGTGACTCATCGCCATGGATCTATCCATCGACATATCCAGCAAGGTCATCGCCAGATACTGTTCATTATCGGTATTTTGAATAATCTCACCGGCACCGCCGAGCAGCTCTGAATGTTTCTCTTTCTGCTCCAGCCAGCGGCCGATCTCGGTATTGGCTCTGCGCATGGAGAGCACCCATACAGAGGCGCCTCTGGGCTGAGGTGAAGTAAAGGCATCGGCGTGGATTGAGATCAGCAGATCGGCCTTACTCTGTCGCGCCAGTTCCGAGCGACGGTTCAGGTTAACAAAGTAGTCACCGGTGCGAATCATCACGGCTTTAAGTCCGGGAGTCGCGTTGATTTTCTGCTCGACTCGCTTGGCAATCGCCAGTGATACCTTTTTCTCGTACAAACCGGAAGGCCCGATAGAGCCTGGGTCATCACCGCCATGACCGGCATCGATGGCAATAATCACATCCCGCACCGCTTCAGTGGCTGTCGGGGTTACCCTGGCTTTGGCCGAAGTGCTCTTGTCATCGAGATCCACCACCAAACGGTTGCCGTATGGTGCAGTTGGCGGCAGGGAGAACAGATTGGCCTTAGCGGCCCGCTTGAGATCTATGACCACCCGCAAGGTGCCTTTCTCCGGCGGCTGGCTCAAACGCACCCTTTTGACCAAGGGGCTGTTGTTTTCAACTTTTTCCAGTTTGACGCCATTGGTGCTCTTTTTCAGATCCACCACAAGTCTGTCAGGGTTGCTCAGTGTGAAATAGCTGTAATCAGGCGCCTGGCTTAAGTCAAATACCACCCGGGTAGACTCGGGCGCCGCCCAAATACGCACACCGTCGAGTTTATTGGCTGCCCAAGTTGGCGCCGCCATTACCCAACAGATAACAAAAAAAGTCAGTTTAAATAAGATGTTATTAGTCTTTACCATTGTTTGTTATTTTTCTTAATAGCACCTTACCCTTGTCGGAACCGGCTTGCAGAGAGACTTCGCGACCAGTATTAGCATATTTGATATGCAGATGTATATCGGCAGCGGGCAAGCCCCCCATCCCCTGTTCCGGCCATTCAATAATGCAAAGGCTGCGCTCGTTGAAGTAATCCCGGATCCCCATAAACTCCAGTTCTTCAGGGTCGCTGAGTCGATAAAGGTCGAAATGATATACTTCGATTCCTTCAAGCTCATAAGGTTCCACGAGTGTATAGGTCGGACTCTTAACCGCACCTTGATGACCCAAGGCTTGAATTAAGCCACGGCTGAAAGTTGTTTTGCCGGCACCAAGTTCTCCGGTCAGATAAATGGTCAGTGGCGCACTGATCAAGGCCGCCAATTGCCGCCCGAAGGCGACAGTTTGAGTCTCATCTGCCAATTGCAGAGTCAAGCTGTGTTCGATAGTCATTTAAGTGAGGATCCACGCCTTACATTGGCCCATTAAGCTTACAAGTCAGTGTTTACCAGATGGCGGATCCAGGGCATAAGATCGCTGGCGAGCATGCCTCTCTCCCCGTCACGGGCAGCAAGGTCGGCAGCGCCGCCGTGAACTATCACGCCTGCCACAGTCGCGCGGGTGTTGTCCAGCCCCTGAGCCATCAGCGCGCCGATTATACCAGATAACACATCGCCACACCCACCGCTGGCGAGCCCGGGATTCCCCACAGGGGCAACAAACAGCTGTTTACCGTCATAAATGAGAGTACCCGCGCCCTTGAGCAGTACCACACCACCATATTGAGCCTGCAGCTTTCTAACCGCTGCAAACCTGTCGGCTTCGACATCAGCAATATCCGTTGCCAGCAACCTGGCGGCTTCCCCCGGATGAGGGGTCAGAACCCGATTGTCCTGGGAGCGTTTTTCCTGGCTCAAGAGATTGAGCGCATCGGCATCCAGCACGCAGGGCTTATCGCTCAAACTGACCGCCTTGAACAGATTGTATCCCCAGTCGGCGCGGCCAAGCCCTGGCCCCAACACCAGTACCTGTGCCCAGCCAAGGCGCAGATAAACTTCCATATCCACCAATTCACAGCCCCAGAACATCAGCTCCGGCCTGTTGGCATTAACCGTGAGTTGATGCTCCGGCCGGCTCACCACAGTAACCAAACCGGCGCCGCCCCTGAGACAGGCTTCGCCCGCCAGTCTGACTGCCCCACCCATGCCATAATCGCCGCCTATAACGGTGACCTTACCCGATTTGCCCTTGTGGCTGTCCCTGGGACGGGCTTCGAAAAGCCCCTTGAGGTACTCAGCGCCGACTCTGACCACATCCGATGGTGGCAGGAAGTCACTCAGCCCCAAGTCAACAAAATGCAGTTCGCCGCAGCAGTGCCTGGCCCTGCCGGTCAGTAGCCCTTGCTTAAGGGCCGCAAAGCAGAGTGTCTGCTCGGCTTCGACTGCCGCCCCAAGAGCTGCGCCGGTATCGGCATCTATGCCGGAAGGCAAATCCAGACTCAGCACCTTGGCCCGCGCGGCGTTTATCCGGGCTATCATGACGGCGGCTTCCGGCCGGACATCGCCCTTGAGGCCGGTACCCAACAGGCCGTCCACTATCCAATCGTATTCGGCTGCGGTTAAATCTGATACCTGAGCCACCTTCGGCGCGGATTGCTGCAACTTATCCCAGGCTTGCTGCCACTCGGTGCTGGGCTGACTGGCGGGAAAGATAAACAGGCTGGCGTTGAAACCCGAGTTCAATAACCAGCGCAAACAAACCAAGGCATCGGCGCCGTTGTTTCCCTGCCCGGCAATGACCAGTACCCGGCTGCCTTGAGTCAGCTTGGCCGCCAATAACTCAAAGGCGGCTTTCCCTGCCCGCTCGACCAACTCATAGAGGCTGCCCTGTCCGGCAGCCCCCCAGTCCAATTCGGCCTGGCGCACGGCCTTGGCGCTATACAGCTGACGGGGCATATCTGACAAATCCTGGGCCATATCGATTCTCCTATCTCCTGACTGACAGATACTGATGACTTGTTAACTCGAAAAAATCCACTCGTTCACTAAACTTATGCTGTGGCAAAGGATGCCGGAAGGAAGCACAGGGATGATGCTGCTGACACTGCTTATTTTAATACTTTGCGTATTACTGCTGGGATTACCCCTTAACGGAGGATTTCCCTGGTTCTGGCTCCTGGCTCTCTGCGCCTTATTGGTCGCCGTTGGCATCTTTCGGGCGCTGACACTACCGATAAAAAATCAGCATAAAGACTGTGATGATTGATAACACACTAGCAGTAAAGTCAGTGAGTATTTATGACTTGAATCAGAACAAGTTGATAAAAATGAAAAAGCCCGGTCTGGGCCGGGCAGAACTAACGGCAGACCCAAGCAGATCCGCCAAGTCTGGGAGACATTAAATATCGTCCATACGTATGGTACTGTGCACCAGTCGTTGCTGCTGGATCTTCTCGACCCGCACCAAATCCTCCAAAGCCCCTTTTACCTCGGCCGAAGCCGACGAACCGGCAGTTTTTTCCAGTAAGGCAATCAAGCGGTTTTCCAGATCCAGATGCAGATTCAGCACATCATCCTCTGTCATATTGGCCGCCAGCATGGTATCGCGGCAGCGCTTGCCAAAGTCCTCAAACACAATGTCTTTGTACCAGGTATCGAGGATCTTGTTTGGCGCATCATCGATATAATCTTCGAGAGTTTCAGCAATATGTTTCTGATGCTGTTCAAAATATTCCAGCATTAGTTTGACCCTGGATGAGTCGGCCTGAGTGTGTAATCTATGATAGAGCTGAGCCATATCAAGACGACATTTCGCTATAAATTCAAGGAGTTCACGTAACTGTTGAATACGCATCTGCCTATCTCCATTTTTCTGCCGTCAACGGCACAATTCAATTCGGTATGGAGACATTATGGAAGTAAAAAAGGTGGGAATATTTGAACAAGGTCATAAATCAGTGCTTACAAATGTCGCTACATTAGACAAAACGCAAGAAACCTGCGGCAGATCACGAAAAGCACTTTTTAATAATTTTGAGGGGGAAATAAAGATTGGAGCGACATATCGGGTTCGAACCGATGACCTGTACCTTGGCAAGGTACCGCTCTACCAACTGAGCTAATGTCGCATTGCTTATTTGCTTCATCATCCGAGCTGATAATCAACAAAGGTACCGACCTTCTATTTTATCAACTGAGCTAATGTCGCACCGCTTGTTTGCTGCATCACCTGCGTCAATAATCAACAAAGGTACCGACCTTCTGTTTTATCAACTGAGCTAATGTCGCATCGCTTGTTTGCTGCATCACCTGCGTCAATAATCAACAAAGGTACCGACCTTCTGTTTTATCAACCGAACTAATGTCGCATTGCAATAATGCATCCACCTTTAAAGACAGTGGGCGTCTGGAATTTGGAGCGACATATCGGGTTCGAACCGATGACCTGTACCTTGGCAAGGTACCGCTCTACCAACTGAGCTAATGTCGCATCGCTTGTTTGCTGCATCACCCGCGTCAATAATCAACAAAGGTACCGACCTTCTGTTTTATCAACTGAGCTAATGTCGCATTGCAATAATGCATCCACATTTAAAGACCGTGAGCGTCTGGAATTTGGAGCGACATATCGGGTTCGAACCGATGACCTGTACCTTGGCAAGGTACCGCTCTACCAACTGAGCTAATGTCGCATCGCTTGTTTGCTGCATCATCCGAGCTGATAATCAACAAAGGTACCGACCTCTGTTTTATCAACTGAGCTAATGTCGCATCACTTAAGTCCACATTTAAAGACCGTGGGCGTCTGGAATTTGGAGCGACATATCGGGCTCGAACCGATGACCTGTACCTTGGCAAGGTACCGCTCTACCAACTGAGCTAATGTCGCATCGCTTGTTCGCTTCATCATCCGCGCTAATAATCAACAAAGGTACCAACCTTCTGTTTTACCAACTGAGCTAATGTCGCATCACTTAAGTCCACATTTAAAGACAGTGGGTGTCTGGAATTTGGAGCGACATATCGGGTTCGAACCGATGACCTGTACCTTGGCAAGGTACCGCTCTACCAACTGAGCTAATGTCGCATTTCCACTTACTTTAACCGTTCACACTGGTTACCACCAGCGGAAAGGTGAGGCCGCATTATATGGAAATTTCCATCTGCTGCAACCCCCTGAAACAGATTTATCTACCGATCGCTCAAATTTTAAATACCCGCTCACGATAGAATTTCAGCTCGGCGATCGACTCCTGAATATCCATCAAAGCCTGGTGAGTATTTTGCTTTTTGAAATCCTTCATGATTTCCGGCTGCCAACGCTTGGTCAGTTCCTTGACCGTACTGACATCGATATTGCGGTAATGGAAGTAATCTTCCAGCTCACGCATATACTTGTTCAGAAAGCGTCTGTCCTGACCAACACTGTTGCCACACATGGGGGACACGCCTTTAGGCACGTACTGGCTCAAAAAAGCTATGGTCTCGGCTATGGCGTCAGCCTCTGTGTGTTTCGAAGCTTTCACCCGCTCAATTAGCCCAGAAGCGCCATGATGTTGTTGATTCCAATCATCCATGGCAGCCAACACTTCATCGCTCTGGTGAATCGCTATCACAGGCCCTTCACCGATAATGTTCAGCTCCTTGTCTGTAACCAAGGTGGCTATTTCCAGTACTCTATCGGTTTCAGGCTCCAGCCCGGACATCTCGAGATCTATCCAAATCAGGTTATTTGCATCCGCAACCATAGCTCAGCCTATCGCTCCTGTTCGCCTAAATTCAGGCTTTTTTGTTTAAGACCGTGTATCATACTGCTTTTTGCCAAGACACAAAATCACCTTATACCGCGAAGAACAGCCTGTGAGTAAAAAGAAACCATTGAGTCATGGCCAACTGCGCCGTATGAAAGCCAATCATCAGAAGCGTCTGCAACGTGGAAAAAACGCTACAGAGGCCGCTCCTGAAATACAGGATAGCTCACTCGGCCCCGAGCTGGAGGCCACGGTTATTTCCCGTTTCGGTCAGCATGCCGATATTGAAACCCATGATGGCCAACTGGTTCGTTGTAATCTTCGCCGCACCATAGGCAGCCTGGTTACCGGCGATAAAGTAGTGGTACGCCTGGCGACCGATCCGCAAACTACTGTCGCCGGTGTGGTTGAAGCCGTCCACCCGCGTAGCTCGTCACTGACCCGGCCCGATCTCTATGATGGCGTTAAAGTCATTGCCGCCAATATAGATCAAATTTTTATAGTGTCATCTGTGCTGCCGAGCTTTACTACCCAGATTATTGACCGCTATCTGGTGGCGGCTGAAGACACAGAAATTCCGCCAGTGATCATTCTCAACAAGGTCGACTTGCTGGACGAGACTCAGGCTGTTGAAGTGGAAACGGCTCTGGCCCGTTACCGCGCTATCGGCTACCCGGTCTATAAAGTCAGCAGTAAAACCGCTGAAGGGATAGAGCAACTGAAAACCCTGTTGCAAGGCAAAACCAGTGTATTTGCCGGGCAATCCGGGGTAGGTAAATCGTCTATTGTCAATGCCCTGCTGCCACAGGCGCAGTTACAAACCGGGGAAGTCTCGGAAAACTCAGGCCTGGGTCAACACACTACCACCACGGCCAAACTGGTTCACCTTCCTAGCGGCGGCGATCTGATTGACTCTCCAGGAGTTCGCGAATTTGCCCTCTGGCACTTACCTGCCGACCGTGTCGGCTGGTGCTTCGTGGAGTTCAGGGATTTTCTCGGCGGCTGTAAATTCCGCGATTGCAAACATCTGGACGATCCCGGCTGCGCATTGCGTAAAGCGGTAGAGGAAGGCAAAATTGCCGAAGACAGATTCAACAATTATCACAGAATTATCACCAGTCTGGATGAACAGCGTCACGCCCGCCACTTCCGCGCCGGCATGGACGACATTTAAGCTGGCAAAGCCCATTTGAAGGAAGCAAAAATTGGATAAAGTGAAGATTGCACTGCAGTACATGCTGCCCAAACACCTGTTGTCCCGCCTGGT
Organism: Shewanella algae; assembly: GCF_009183365.2. NCBI lineage: Bacteria > Pseudomonadati > Pseudomonadota > Gammaproteobacteria > Alteromonadales > Shewanellaceae > Shewanella > Shewanella algae. Next base: position 669,102 of record NZ_CP068230.1, on the reverse strand, counting down.
CGGGAAACTGGCCGCGGCCGAAGCCGGCAAGCTGACCACCTGGGCTATTCGCTGGTTTATCAAACAGTACAAGATAGATATGTCAGAAGCGGCCCAGAGCGAGCCTGAAGCCTACAAAAGCTTCAACGCTTTTTTCACCCGCGCCCTGAAGGACGGCGTTCGCCCTCTGTATCAGGACTCAGAATATATAGTGCACCCGGTCGATGGCGCCGTGAGTCAGTGTGGCCCCATTGAAGACGGCCGCATTTTTCAAGCCAAAGGCCATCACTATTCGGCTCTGACCCTGCTGGGTAATCAGGCCAAAGACGCCGAACGCTTCGAAGACGGTGACTTTGCCACCATTTATTTGGCGCCCAAGGACTATCACAGAATCCATATGCCCATCAAAGGCACGCTGTCGAAAATGACTTATGTGCCCGGCGAACTCTTCTCGGTCAATCCGTTGACCGCCCGCAATGTACCCGGGCTGTTTGCCCGTAACGAGCGAGTGGTAGCCATATTCGAAACCGAGATTGGCCCCCTGGCCATGGTATTGGTCGGCGCCACCATAGTGGCCAGCATAGAAACCGTTTGGGCCGGCACTGTCACACCGCCGACAGGCAAACGCGTCTTTACCTGGGAATACCCCACCACTGGGCCGGATGCGATCACATTGGAGAAAGGTGCCGAGATGGGCCGCTTCAAATTGGGCAGTACCGTGGTCATGCTGTTTGCCAAAGACGCCTTGGATGAATTTGCCGATGATGTTGAGCCAGGTGCAGTGACCCGTATGGGTGCACCTTTTGCCAAAATAGAGGACTGAACTTGTCTGCCAAGGGGCAAGCTCGTACAGGCCTGACAGAACTGCATCTGGCGGTACTCCTGTTCGGGGGAACCGCCCTGTTCTCCCGGCTTATTCCCTTGAGCGCCCTCGATATCACTCTGCTGCGCTGCGTTATCGCCGCCATAGTTCTGGCGCTGCTGGTTAAACTCAGCCGTCAACGCCTGCGCTTGCTGCGCGGCAAAGATTACCTTATTGCTCTGTTACTTGGGGTGATTGTCAGCCTCCATTGGGTGACCTACTTTGCGGCGATGCAACTCTCCTCTGTCGCCATCGGCATGATAGCCTTTTTCACCTATCCCGTGATGACTGTGCTGGTCGAACCCTGGTTTACCGGCAGTCGCTTACACCTCAGAGACCTTGTCAGCGGTTTGGCGGTGCTGCTGGGGGTGATTCTGCTGATCCCCGAGCCATCATTGGGCAACGACGTTACCCTAGGGATCCTGGTCGGCGTTGTTTCCGCCATCTTGTTCACCGCCCGTAACCTGTTGCACAAACGCTACTTCACCGCCTACAGCGGCCAGCAGGCGATGTTTTATCAAACCGCGGTAGCAGTGCTGGTGTTGGCTCCATGGCACAGTCTTGATACCGCTGACATCAGCAACCAAACCTGGGGATTGCTGCTGCTTTTGGGAGTCGTCTTTACCGCGGCGCCCCATGCCTTGTTTACTTCGGCACTCAGATACCTGAGTGCCAAGACTGTCGGTTTGGTTGCCTGTTTACAACCCTTCTATGGCGCCATGCTCGCCTGGTTGCTGCTGGATGAGTCGCTGACTCTGGCAACCGCTATCGGTGGCACTTTAGTGGTAGCTACCGCCTTGTTTGAAACATCACAGAGTCACAAATCACAAGCCCCGAAAAAGAACCTTGGCTGACATATCAAAACCCGCTTAACTTAGCTAATATGAGCTGTCGATTAACTCTTTGAATTTAGCTCTTTGAATTTAACTATGGTTCGAGCCTGCCTTCTGCTGTTTTGTCTATTTATCGCCTCCGCCCAGGCCAATTCGCCACTGGGGTTGGATAAACGTCTGGGTCTTAACCAACAAAACACTGAAACCCTGTCGCAGGAGCAACAACTGGCGCAGCTGGAAAAGAGCATTCAGCAGCTTGCCGACACCAACCGCAGTTATCAGGAACTGCAACTCAATTTCGAAAGCAGGCGCCAGCATCTTTATGATCAGTTGCAGGAAGCCGCCGCGCCACTTAAGCCCGAACTCCATCAGGATCTGGATCAGCAGGCCTCCATGGCCTATCTGCGCCTTTCCGAACTGAAAGAGAGTGAAACCAGCCTAAGCCAGGCCAACAGCGCCATGCTCAAGCGCCACAGCGAGTTACCTGCCGAAATAGTCAAAATCAGACAGGCACTGCTGCAACAGCAAAAGGCCCAGGCAGTGGCCGGTGACAATGCCGCCAAAGAGCTGCAACAGGCACAGTTGTTATTGCTGGAACAACAGCTCACCACGCTGGAAAGCGAGTTGGCAGTCAGCCAACAAAAGCGCGAATTACATCAGTTACAACTGCAACTGGTACGCAAGCAGTTGCAGCAACAAGAGCTGCTTATCGAACAGCTTAACCGCGCCATTACCGATGCCAGGCAGCAGCAGGTCAATGCCACACTGGCCGAAACCCTCAATGCCGAGGCTGATGGCCGCGATCGCCTGACCACAGAGCTGAGTCTGGCCAACCAGAGATATGGCCAGCAATTGCAGCTACTGACGGAGCAGACCGCGCAGACCATAGCCCTGCAGGAACAAGCGGAGAAGCTGGATCAGTCCCACAGCAAGCAACTGGACAACATCAAGGAGCAGATAAGCTGGGTAAAGATGAACCCGGTTTTCGGTGAGCGCTTTTTGCAGATCCTGCAGTCACTGCCAAAGCCCCCCAACCAAGAGCACCTGCAGACCCAGATAGCCGATGCCAGACTCAATCGCTATCAGATTGAGCAGCAGTTTGCCGCCAATGAGCAACTGCTAACGACCCAATCCTACAGCAATGAATCTCAGCTGCGGCTGCTTGAGTCGCAACAGGCTTTGCTGAATCAACTATTGAAAGGCTATGACACTTATCTCAGTGAACTGGCCAAGCTCAAGAGCAAATATGAGCTGCTCACCGACAGCTACCAGAGGCTCAAGTCCACCCTCAATGAACACCTGTTCTGGGTACCCAATGCCTACAGCATCAGCAAGCTGTGGCTGACGGATCTGCAGCGCTCCAGTCTCTGGCTCTGGCAACAAACCAGTCTGCCTGAGATAAAGCAGGGACTGACCGAACTGAGTCCATACTGGTCCTGGTGGATCATCCTGGTGGTGTTGTGTCTGGTGGCCCAGGATATTCTCACCCCCAGATTCAAGACCATGATGCGCGAATGTGAGGCGCCGGTCGGCAAGGTGACCCAGGATAAGTTCATCTACACCATCCAGACATTAGTGATCAGCGCCGGTTACAGTCTGTTCAAACCCTTTCCCATAGTGGCTGCCGGCTTGATTATGCTGCAGTCAGACAGTAATCCCATTCAGGCCATCGGCATGGGTGTACTGGCCATAGGCAGCCTGTACCAGCTCTATCGCTTCATCTATCTGCTGGCGCTGGACAAGGGCCTGCTCATAGGCCATTTCAAACGGCCGCAAGAGGTGATCCGTCAAGGCCAACAGCGTTTTCGCCGCTTTGTCATCATGGCCATGCCTCTGGTGGGCGTCATGGGCTTTACCGAAATTCTCGACTCCTCTCTGGTGCGCAACAGCATAGGCCGCGGTGCCTTTATTCTGTTCTGTATCATGCTGTTTATGCTCTATCGGGACGTACTGACTCTGTCCCGTCGCTACCGTGAAAGCCATCTGGACGACAAGAACAAGCGCCTGCTGCAAAAGCTGCTGTGGCTGCTGCTGTTGCTGGTGCCGCCACTGAGCGCCGTGTTGGCATTCAGGGGCTACTATTTCACCGCCTTCCAGATGCTGCTGCAGCTGCAGCTTTCTTTACTGCTGGGACTCGGCTTCCTGTTGCTGTACCAGTTGCTGAAACGTTGGATGTTGATTGAAAGGCGCCGCATCGCCTTCGATCGCGCCAAGGCCCGCCGAGCCGAGCGTCTGGCGCAGCGGGAAAAAGGCGATACCTCATCGGGCACCAACGATCATCAGGACACCTATGAAGAGCCGGTAGTCGATTTGGAAACCATGTCCAGCCAATCACTGGGTTTGGTGAGATCCCTGCTGCTGCTGGCGTTTCTGGCCTGTTTGGTCGGCCTGTGGACCCAAACCCACACCGCCCTGTTCAGCTTCCTCGACGGCATTACTCTTTGGACAACAACGACTACCGGGGTAGGCGGAGTCGAGCAGCCTCTACCCATCACCATGAAGTCGCTGGTATTTGGCGCCATTGTGGTCGGCTTTTCCATGATGATAGCCACCAATCTGCCCGGCCTGTTGGAGCTGACTGTGCTGCAAAAGCTGGATCTCACCCCGGGAACCGGCTTTGCCATCACCACTGTGACCCGTTACCTGGTGGTCTTTATCGGTATCGTCATCGGCTTTGCCACCCTGGGGATGGAGTGGTCCAAGCTGCAATGGTTGATTGCGGCCTTGACTCTGGGTCTGGGTTTTGGTCTGCAGGAGATCTTCGCCAACTTTATCTCGGGCCTTATCATACTGTTTGAAAAGCCGGTGCGTATCGGCGATACCGTCACTATTCGTGAGCTCACAGGCACGGTTTCCAAGATCAAAATTCGCGCAACCACCATCATAGATTGGGACAGGAAAGAGATTATCATCCCCAACAAGGCCTTTATCACAGAGCAGTTAATTAACTGGTCGCTGTCAGATCCCATTACCCGGGTGATCATCTATGTTTCGGTCGCCAGGGATTCAGATCCTGCCCGGGTGGAGGCCGCGCTCTATCAGGCAGTGAAAGAGTGTGAAAACGCGCTGGAAACCCCTGAGCCGGAAGTCTGGTTTGCCGGTTTCGGCAAACACACTCAGGACTATGAAGTCAGGGCTTATGCCAAAGATATGTCTTCCCGCTGGCCGCTGCGCCACGATCTGCACAAGCGGATCAGCAAGAAGCTCAAGGAGAACCAGCTGGAGCTGGCTTATCCTCAGCTCGAAGTGCATATCAGCAACACGCACAACAAAGACACCAGCGGTATTATCAGAGGTTAATCGCAGATGTTGATTTTCGCGCACCGTGGCGCCAGTGGTTATGCGCCGGAAAACACCCTTAAGGCGATGGCGCTGGCACTAGAGCTTGGTTGTGAGGCAGTTGAGCTGGATGTGCACCATGCCGATGGTGAGCTCTGGGTCTTCCATGACCGCCGCCTGAGTCCCAAGAGCGACGGCAAAGGGCTACTCGCGCAGCAAAGCAGTCGCTATCTACGGCAGCTGAGGGTCGAGGGAGAACCTATCCCTACCCTGCGCCAGGTACTTGAGCTTATCGAGGGGCGCATGACGGTCAACATAGAGCTCAAGGGAGTGGGTTGCGTCGAGCCTTTTATCCAGCAATACCCGCAGCTACTGCAACTCGGCTACCAGCCAGAGCAGCTGCTGGTGTCTTCATTCAATCATCTCTGGCTCAAACAGGTAAAACAGCAGTTGCCCGACGTACCCGTGGCACCACTGCTCGAGGGGATAGCTCTCAACCAAGCCGCCGTGGTCAGTGAACTCAAAGCCTGGTCACTGCATCTGGATATCAGCTTTATCAGCCGTGAACTGGTTGCCGATGCTCATCAGCGTGGCGCCAAAGTGTATGTCTATACCGTAGATGATGCCGATGATATCAGGGCACTGGCGGCGCTGGGGGTAGATGGTATTTTTGCCAACTATCCAGACAAAGCCGCCGCCGCATTGACTCAGAAGTCACAAACCGACTACTGCCACTGGTTTGAGTGATTAGTCGTTTGAATGCTCTCTGATTAGTGTATTCAACTCTGGTTATTGCGCTGGGCCCAACTGCCGACAAAGATAAAAGTGGCGCTGACCAAGAGTAAAGTCCACAGTGCCGGTAAGTGCGCCAGCTGCCTGGCGAGCCAGGGACTGAGCGCCACTATCAGCATGCCGTAACCAAAGGCGTTGACCAGAATAAAGATCAGCGTGCGTAGCACAAAGTTGCGTGCTCCAAGCTTACGGCGCAGAAAACGGTTGAAATCGGCACCGAACACCAAAATGACGCAGGCAACCATGGCGGTGGCAATCTCATTGAGCCAGGGATAGAGCTGACTGCCCAGCTGGGTCAGCAGTTGCGTAACTGAATCCATTAAAATATAAAATCCATAAAAATAACGAAAACAACAAGGACAGATACTATGGCATACAAGCTGCTGTTACTCACCCGGGAAAATGCTGAATATCGACAGTTGTTGTCAGAAAAATCACTTCCTGGCCTTACTATCCTGGGCGATGACCCGGCCAATATCGCCAGTGCCGATATCTGGCTGGCCGAGCCGGCTCTGGCCCAACCGCTGCTGAGTCACGGCAAGAATCTCAGTTGGTTGCAATCAACCTTCGCCGGTGTCGATAAACTGCTTGGCGCTAAAACCAGGAAAGACTACCTGCTGACCAATGTGAAAGGTATCTTCGGCCCCTTGATGAGTGAATATGTGTTCGGTTATCTGCTCGCCGAAGTTCGCCAACATGCGCTGTATCATCACCAACAGCAGGAGAAATACTGGCACCCAGGTTCCCTGGCCACCCTGCAGGGGATGAAGATGCTGATCCTGGGCACAGGTTCCATCGGCGAGCACCTGGCCGCCAGCGCCAAGCACTTCAAGATGCAGGTCTGGGGTATGAACCGCAGCCAAAGGGCCGTCGCGGGCTTTGATTGCATCATCAGCCCGGCCCAGCTCGATGAGCTTTTGCCCCAGGCCGATGTGGTCGTCAACACTCTGCCGAGCACTCAGGAGAGCCGAGGCTTGCTGAGCAAAGAGAGACTGGCACAACTCAAAGACAGCGCGATACTGTTCAACATAGGCCGCGGTGACGCCCTAGATCTGGATGCCCTGGTGGTCGAACTCGGTCGCAGAAACCGGCTCAAAGCCGTGCTGGATGTGTTTGCCCAGGAGCCGCTGTCACCGCTGCACCCCATCTGGGATTGCCCCAATGCGGTAATCACTCCCCATATTTCGGCGCCCAGCTTCCCGTCTCAGGTGGTCGATATTTTCTCCCGCAACTATCACCACTACCTCAATGCCGAATCACTGGAGAACCTGGTGTACTTCGACAGAGGCTACTAATCCTTACTCTAGCGCGCCCATTCCTCCGGGCGCGGTGCTATTGGCTGACTAAAGACCTAATAACCAACTAAAGGGTGATCTGCCCTAAAATATACCCAAGCGTTATTAGTATTGATAACGGTTTTCATTTAGAATTACAAACTGAAAATTGCCTTCCACTTACCAGCAGCAACCGGAGCCCGATAAATGTACGTTTGTCTGTGTCATGCGATTACGGATACCCAGATAAAGCAGGCTGTCAGCCAGGGAGATGTTAGCCTCAGCGAGGTGAAAAAACGCCTCGGTGTGGGTGATCAATGCGGTAAGTGTGTACGGATGGCGACGCAAATCATCCAGAATCAGCTGGATCTCGAGCCCAATTATTACGAAGTCGCCTGATATATTGGGTAAAAAAACAAAAGCCGCATCATAATGCGGCTTTTGTAATTTCTGGGCCGGGCTACAACGCCGGCTCCTCCAAACTGACTTCGACACTGTCGACCCTTTGCAGTCCTCTTGGCAGCTTGGCGCCGCGACGGCCACGCTCACCACGGTAATGCTCCAGATCGCTGCTCTTCAATGTCAGCTTACGCTTGCCGGCCCAGAGGGTGACATTGGCACCTTCCGGCACCAGGTATAGATGTGTCACCAACTCTTCACGGTTTTTCGCCCGCTCCGATGGGATGCCGATGATCTTGTTGCCCTTACCCTTGGCCAACTGCGGCAGCGCCTCCATGGAGAACATCAGCATCCGCCCTTCATTGGTAATGGCCAGAATCGAACTGGGTCTGGACTTGTCCAGTTTACGCGGCGTTAAAGCCTTGGCATTGGCCGGCAGTGTCAGCAAAGCCTTACCCGCCTTGTTGCGCGAGACCATGTCCTTAAAGGCGCAGATAAAGCCGTAACCGGCATCACTCGCCAGCAGGAAGCAGTTATCATCATCCCCGAGCAATACGTGCTCCATGCTCTCCCCTGGGGCCAGATTGAATCTGGTGGTAATAGGTTCCCCTTGGCTACGGGCCGAAGGCAGAGTATGGGTATCCGTGGCGAAGGCGCGCCCGGCGCTGTCAATAAACACAGATTGCTGATTGCTGCGGCCGGCTGCGGCGCAGAGGAAACTGTCACCAGCCTTGTAGGACAACCCGGCGGCGTCTATATCATGGCCCTTGGCACAGCGTACCCAGCCCTTTTCAGACAACACCACAGTCACGGGCTCGGTCGGCACCAACTCCTGCTCCGACAGTGCTCTGGATTCGCTTCTCACCACCAGTGGAGAACGGCGGTCATCACCATAGGTTTCCGCATCTGCCTGCAGTTCTTTCTTGATCAAGGTCTTCAGGCGGCGTTCCGAGCTGAGCAGTTGCTGCAACTTTTCCCGCTCGGCTTCAAGCTCATCCTGCTCACCACGGATCTTCATCTCTTCCAGCTTGGCCAGATGGCGCAGCTTGAGGTCCAGAATTGCTTCGGCTTGCTTGTCTGTCAGCCCGAAGCGGCGCATCAACTCGGCCTTGGGTTCATCGTGGAAGCGGATGATCTCTATCACTTCATCAATATTGAGGAAGGCAATCATCAAGGCTTCAAGAATATGCAACCTGGCCAGGACTTTATCCAGACGAAATTCCAAACGGCGGCGCACAGTATGAATTCGAAACTCCAGCCACTCACTCAAGAGTTGCTTGAGCCCCTTGACCTGAGGCCGGCCATCGAGACCAAGCACATTGAGGTTGACCCTGTAGCTCTTCTCCAGATCTGTAGTAGCAAACAGGTGCGCCATCAACTGTTCGATATCGACCCGGTTGGATCTCGGCACTATCACCAAGCGAACCGGACTTTCATGGTCCGACTCATCGCGCAAGTCCGTCACCATAGGCAGCTTCTTGGCTTGCATCTGCGCCGCCAACTGCTCGAGGATCTTGCTGGAGCTGGCCTGGTGCGGCAAAGCCGTTATCACCACTTCACCGTTTTCCACAGTGTAAACCGCACGGGCCTTGATTGAGCCGCGGCCCGATTCATAGACCTTGGCGATTTCGGCGCTCGGGGTAATGATCTCGGCAGCTGTCGGATAATCGGGCCCAGGCACGAATTCCATTAGCCGCGGCAGGTCAGCCTTGGGATTATCCAGCAGCTCGATACAGGCATTGGCCAACTCGCGGGCGTTATGGGGCGGAATATCCGTGGCCATACCCACTGCGATACCGGTAATACCGTTGAGCAGAATATGCGGCAGTCTGGCTGGCAGGACCAAGGGCTCTTTCAGGGTGCCGTCGAAGTTGACGCCCCAGTCCACTGTACCTTGACCTAGTTCGCTGAGCAGTACCTCGGAAAACTTGGATAGCCTGGCTTCGGTATAACGCATGGCCGCAAACGACTTGGGATCGTCCGGAGCCCCCCAGTTACCCTGACCATCCACCAGGGGATAGCGATAGGTAAAGGGTTGCGCCATCAGTACCATGGCTTCGTAACAGGCGCTGTCACCGTGCGGGTGATACTTACCCAGTACGTCACCCACGGTACGGGCCGACTTCTTGTATTTGGCCGCCGCCGATAATCCCAGCTCGCTCATGGCGTAGACGATTCGCCGTTGCACCGGCTTGAGGCCATCGCCGATATGGGGCAAGGCCCGGTCCATGATCACATACATGGAATAGTTGAGATACGCCTCTTCGGTGAAGCGCCTGAGCGGCATCTGCTCCACGCCATCCAGGCTCAAGGCTATCGCATCACTCATTATTCATTTTCCTGTTCAGGTGTCGGCGCATAGTCCGACTCAGATTCAGCATCTTCTGCATCAGTGTCTTTGTAGTACAGGCGGTAGATGTTTCCCTTCAGATCATCCGAAATATAGACGGCGCCATCCGGGGCCATCGCCAGTGAATGGGGTCTGGCCACCGGAAACTCACCATCGAGAAAACTCACCAGGGTGCGGCGATTGCTCACCTGACGGCCATCGGTTTCCAATACCACTATCTGGTAGCCCACCTTACTGGAACGGTTCCAGGAGCCGTTCTCAGCCAATAAAATCTGGTTGTGATATTCGGCGGGAAACTGGGTTCCCCGATAAAACAGCATCCCCATAGGAGACACATGCGCCGGCAGTTCATAGACTGGCTTGGTAATATTCAGGCTCTTGGGCTCCTCATAGGCAGGCTCCTGCACCGCTTTGCCATGCACATAAGGGAAACCATAATGCGCCCCGGCAACATCGACCCGGTTGATTTCATCCGGTGGCAGATTATCCCCCATCCAGTCGCGGCTCATATCGGCAAACCAGAGGCGGTTATCCAGTGGCGACCAGTCAAAACCTATGACATTACGTATTCCGAGCGCTATCTGCTGACTACTGCCCGAATTCACATCCACGGCAATGATGCTGCCAAAAGGGGCACTGGGCTCACACACATTGCAGGGGGCGCTGATGGCGATATAGAGCCTGTCATCCGGGCCAAAGCGCATGGCTCTGGCGCTTTTCTTACCATTGCCCGGCAGTTGATCATAGACTTCCCGTGCCCGCGGAGGGCGCCTGAGCCTGGGTTCGATATCACGGAATACCACAACCCTGTCTTCCAGAGCGACATAGAGATCGCCCTTATGAAAAGCCAAGGCCTCCGGGTAATCCAGGCCCTTGGCTATCAGATAACGCTTATCGACCCGGCCATCATTGTTACTGTCGACCAAAGCGTGAATAGTGCCACTCTTGTGAGAACCGACAAACAGGGTACCTTCATCTCCTACTGCCATCTGCTTGGCATCGCCAACATCTGTGGCATAAAGAGAAACACCAAAGCCTTTGGTCACAGTAATGATCATCGACTGAGATGCATTGGCCGCCGCACTCAGCAACGCAGCGCCCAGCAGGAGCAAGCCTCCGCCAGCCGCGATACCGACTCTGTTATTCAGGTTCATCATATCCTTGCCTTTAAGTTTTATAGTTATTGGCACATCAAGGGCGATTACAGCTGAGCAAGGTCTCCCTTGGTTTCCAGCCACGACTTACGATCACCTGAGCGCTTCTTGGCCAGCAACATGTCCATCAATGCCACAGTCTCGTCGACATCGTCTATGGTCAGTTGTACCAATCTACGGGTGTTGGGATCCATGGTCGTTTCCCTCAGTTGCAGTGGATTCATCTCACCCAGACCTTTAAAGCGGGTGACCTGCACTTTTCCTTTCTTGTTGTCGGCGGCAATTCTGTCAAGAATGCCTTGCTTTTCAGGCTCATCCAAAGCGTAAAACACTTCTTTGCCGATATCGATACGGAACAGTGGCGGCATAGCGATATACACATGCCCCTTTTCAACCAGAGTGCGATAGTGTTTCAAAAACAGCGCGCACAGCAAGGTTGCTATGTGCAAACCATCCGAGTCGGCATCGGCGAGAATACAGATCTTGCCGTATCTGAGTTCAGAGATATCGTCGCTATCGGGATCGCAGCCTATGGCCACTGAAATGTCGTGCACTTCCTGAGAGGCCAGCACTTGGCTCGCTTCCACTTCCCAGGTGTTGAGAATTTTGCCCCGCAGCGGCATGATCGCCTGAAACTCTCTGTCCCTGGCCTGTTTGGCACTGCCACCGGCCGAGTCCCCTTCCACCAGAAACAGCTCGGAACGCGCCGGATCCTGACCTGTGCAGTCGGTCAGTTTACCTGGCAGCGCCGGGCCTGAAGTGACCTTCTTACGGGCGACTTTCTTCGCCGCCTTGAGGCGCTTCTGGGCGTTGTTGATGCACATCTCGGCCAGCAGTTCGGCTTGATCTGTGTTGCTGTTGAGCCAGAGGCTGAAGGCATCACGCACCACACCCGATACAAACGCAGAACACTGGCGGCTGGAGAGTTTCTCCTTGGTCTGGCCGGCAAATTGCGGATCTTGCATCTTCACCGACAGAATAAAACTGGCCTTGTCCCAGATATCTTCCGGGCTAAGCTTAATCCCCCTTGGGATCAGGTTGCGAAACTCACAGAACTCACGCATCGACTCGAGCAGTCCCTGACGGAAACCGTTCACATGGGTACCACCAAGCGGCGTTGGGATCAGGTTGACATAGCTTTCGCTGATACTGTCGCCGCCCTCAGGCAGCCAGGTAATGGCCCAGTCGGCGGCTTCCAGATTGGTCTTGATACTGCCGACAAAAGGCTCCTGTGGCAGCGCCGGGGCTTCTTTGAGGGAGTCTTTCAGATAATCGGTCAGGCCCTCTTCATAAAACCACTCATGAACCTCACCGTTTTGTTTGTTGGCGAAACGAATTCTAAGCCCAGGACAGAGTACCGCTTTGGCCCGCAACAGATAAGTCAGCTTGGTGACCGAAAAGTTCGGTGAGTCAAAATAGCTGGGATCCGGCCAAAACTGCACCCGGGTGCCAGTATTGCGGCGCCCGCAGGTACCGGTTTCCCTGAGGCTCTCGGCCTTGTCGCCATGCTCAAAGGCCATTTCATACACTTTGGCATCGCGGCGAACCGTGATCTCAACCCTTTTGGAGAGGGCGTTGACCACAGAGATCCCCACCCCATGCAAACCACCGGAAAACTGATAGTTTTTGTTGGAGAACTTACCACCGGCATGCAGTTTGGTCAGGATCAGCTCGACCCCGGGGATCCCCTCCTCCGGGTGAATATCCACTGGCATACCACGGCCATCGTCTGTGACTTCCAGCGAGTTGTCTGTGTGTAACACCACATCGATTCGGGTTGCAAACCCTGCCAAAGCCTCATCGACACTGTTATCTATGACTTCCTGACCCAGGTGGTTGGGTCGGGTGGTATCGGTATACATGCCGGGACGGCGTTTTACCGGATCCAGTCCGTTCAGTACTTCAATGGCATCGGAGGTGTATTGATTGGTCATAGCACACACTGTCTTTTATGTTCAGGCCATGGTGGGCCGCGAGGATCTGATTGTCAAGATAAGTGTAAAAAACGGCAGACTGCGTCCAGCTTGTCGCCGTAACCCACAAAACTATGGTTTCCACCGCTTTCCAGCAGCATCTCACAGCAGTGATATTTGCCCAGGGCCTGGCGATAATCCAGCACCTCATCGGCAGTCTGTAATAATACAAAAAAACGATCCGGATTGAGAATGACCGGCGTATCAAATTCAATCAGCTGCTGCTGATGTTGGGGCAATAATTGGTAATGTTCGTCGGTATAAGGGTTGTATTGCGGTCCCAAATAGTCGCTGAATAACTCAAAGGGACGCACCGCCGGGTTGACCAATACCGCCTTGCCGCCATAGCGCTCCGCCAGCCAAGAGGCAAAATACCCGCCGAGGGATGAACCGATAAACGCCAGTGGCTCGCCCTTGGCTTTGGCCGCTTCGGTCAACTGGATCAGCAACGCCATCGCCGCCTTGGGCGAAGTGGGTAGCTGTGGCTGCTCCAGTCGCACACCGGGAAAATGTTGTTCAATATAGGTGCGGGTAAGCACGGCCTTGTCAGACAAGGGAGAACTGTTGAAACCGTGAATGTAGAGCAGCATAGTTCCTCACAAGGGGCCACTGCTCCAAAGCAAATTCAGTAGCCGCTGGCCTCAGCATCCGGTGCGAAGCGCTCGCCCGGGATCCGATAAACATTGGTGAGCATGCTACCATCGGGCTTGAGCTCCAGCAAACGGTAGCCAGGCTGCAGTGCATCCAGCGCAAAATAGGAAGACAAGGGTTTGAATTGAATACAGGTCGATGGTGTCGCCATCAGAGATAACTTGTGAGTTTCACCCTGATATTCTGTATCCAATTGCTGATGAACATGGCCCCAGAGCATGCCCTTGACCTGAGGATAACGCCCCATCTCTTTGAGGAAATGGGCGCCATTGTCCATACAGTGCTGATCCAGCCAAGTGCAGTCCACCAGCACAGGATTATGATGCATCACCAGCAGCACATGTTTGTCCGGTTCGGCGGCTATGGCACTGCGGATGATCTCAATTTCGCTTTCGGCCATATGGCCCCCGGGCTTTCCCCGCACTGTGGAGTCCAGCAAGATAATCTGCCAATTCCCGGCCAATACCCGCCTGTGACCATAGACACGCTCACCCTGCATATGCAGATACATGATCCTGGGGTCATCGTGATTGCCAGGCAGATAATGGCAGGGCAGATTCAGCGGTTTGATGGCTTCGACAAAGTTGCGGTAGGACTCACCGGAGTAATCCTGGCTAATGTCACCACTGGCCAGCAGCATGTCGGCGGGATACTTGACTGCCTGGATGGTATTGATAACGGCATTGAGACTGTTGGCGGTATTTACGCCAAGAAGCTGTCCTTCAGGATCGGCAAACAGGTGAGGATCTGTGATCTGCACCAAACGAACACTCTTGTCCTCAGGAATACTGTATGTGATTGCCTCTTTCAGCACTTTGATTACCCAATCTCAGGACTGACAAACGAGGCGCGCCTGACAGTCTATTTTCAATAACTCCTCCAGGAAGGCGTTTACCTGGTACTTTTCATCGCGGTGGTACATGCGTAAGTTCGGATAATCATACACTGGCCGCAATTGGTAAATCTGTCGGCTGCTTAACACTTCTGCTAATTTAGCATCATGATAAATCCGCACAGTGACCTTGGGGGCAGGTATCAATCCGCCCTTCCCTACATGGCGGGAAATACTGACCAACTGGGTATAGCGGGTATTTTCCAGCAACTCGACATCCAGGCAGCCGAAATCCCCTTCTACCTGCCAGCTTTCACCCACTTCACCCTGCTCCGGCAACCAGCGCTGAATATGGCCATAGTTGCGGCCACACAGGGCTAAAAAGCGGCTGACATCCGGCTGGTATTTCTTGTCACTGTCTTTCTTGTTCATTGGCCTGGATTAAACTTTGATAGTTAAGCTGCAACCATTGCAGTCCGAGCACGGTCGAAGCATTGTCGATTTCGCCACTAAGCACTTTGGCATAAGCATCACTGCGGGAAAGCACATGCAACCTAATGTCTTCATGTTCTTCGGCCAAGCCATGCAGCCCTTTGGCCTTGGATGAATCCACCGCCGCCCAGTAAAAGAAGAAGCGTTCACTGCAACCTCCGGGGCTGGAAAGATAACTGCTTACTGCCGAAATTGCACTGGCATTGAGTCCGGTTTCTTCCAAAAGTTCCCGTTTGGCCACCTCATCGGCCACTTCGCCGGGGGCAATCATACCCGCCACCAACTCCAGCAGCCAAGGAGATTCACTGGTTTCCAGCGCAGGAAACCGCACCTGCTCAATCAACACCACTTTGTCTTCTTGCGGATCATAGGGTAAAACCACCACGGCATGGCCGCGCTCAAACACCTCACGAGTCACTTCATCGCTCCAGCCACCGGCAAACAGCCGATGACGGAAACGGTATTCCTCCATATGGAAAAACCCACGGTATAGCGTGCGCTGCCCCAGCACCTGAACATCCTCTTTGGTGAATTTTTCTGCTGCCATTTTCACTCCGCTTTAGCTATAAAAGGTGCAATTTCAAACCACCCGGCACCATTTGCCAATAAAATCTGTTACACTTCCGAATTGACTTGAAAACGGTTGATTTTTTAGTATCAAAACCATTAAGTTTTGCTGTATCGGGAAGCGTCGGGAAGCGCAAACCGCCTTTATCAAAGGCATTAACAGTCTAACGAAGTTGAAACCGCCCGTCACAGGGTGTTTGTCTATAAGGACAGCCAATGAAATTCAAGATCCGCACTTTATGCGCGGCGTTAACGCTCGCAGTTTCTGCCCCGGCCGTTCAAGCCGACGATTTACTTCAGATATATCAGCAGGCATTAACCAATGATCCAGTGGTACTCCAGGCCAAGGCCCAAAGAGACCAGTTGTATGAGAAAATTGAAGAGAATCGCGCACCACTGCTGCCAACTATCAGTGCCAATGTCGGTTATGATAAAGCCTGGAACGATCCCAGTGCCGACACCAGCGGCCTGACAGGTGCGATTAAACTTAACCAGGTCATCTATGATCATTCTGCCTGGGTCGGTTTGAGCCTGGCGGAGAAAGCCGCATCACAGGCCGATGCCGTCTACGCCTCTGCCCTGCAGACACTGATCACCCGGGTAACAACCGCTTACTTTGACGTGTTGGCCGCCAAGGACAACTATGAGTTCAAAGGCGCCGAGAAGCGTGCCATCGAGCGTCAGTTGGAACAAACCAAGCAACGCTTTGCCGTTGGTCTGACAGCCATTACCGATGTTCATGAAGCACAGGCTCAGTATGATCTGGCGACCGCCGATGAAATTTTGGCAGAGAATCAGTTGATCAACAGCTATGAAGCCCTGCGTGAAATCACAGGTATAGATCACAAGAGCATCGACATTCTGGATACCAACCGCTTCTCTGCGGCCAGCCCAACCCCGGCAGTGCCAGGCGATTGGCTTAAGATGGCCGAGACCAACAGTGTCGACCTGCTGACCCAGCGTATCGGTAAAGATATCGCCCAGGAAACCATCAGCCTCTATAAGGCCGGCCATATGCCGTCTCTGAGCCTGAGCGCCGGTTATACCAAAGGCCTGGAGCAGGAAATCGGCAGCCAGAGCCAACCTGACTTCGATAACGGTACCGTTGGGGTTAACCTCAGTGTACCTATCTTTGAAGGTTTCAAGGTCAGCTCTCAGGTGAAACAGGCGCAATACGCCTATGTTGAAGCCAGCCAGAAGCTGGAACAGACTTACCGCCAGGTAGTCAAAAATGTTCGCAACAACTTCAACAACGTTGGCGCTTCTATCAGCTCCATCAAGGCCTATGAGCAATCAGTGCTCTCTTCCGAAAGTGCATTGAAAGCCACTCAAGCCGGTTTTGAAGTGGGTACCCGTACCATAGTTGACGTGCTGAACCGTACCCGGGATCTGTATGATTCCAAGCGTCAGCTGTCCAACGCCCGTTACGGCTATATCAAGTCGATATTGGCGCTGAAACAAGCCACAGGCACCCTGAATGAAGATGATGTCATCTCCATCAACAACGGCCTGACAGCTCCTGCACAGCAGTAAGCTGAAGCTTAACCAATAAAAAAACCGCCAACTGGCGGTTTTTTTGTGGCTAATCGACTGAAACGGAATTAGAACACCAGTTCAACACCGGCAAAGAAGCCGTCAAACTGCATATTACTGCTCATGCCGTTGAAGCCGTTCACGTCAAATTTAAAGTCGCGGTAGCCGGCACGCACCCGGGTATCCAGCGCCACGCCATCAAACTCCCAGCCCAGACCTACTTGGTAGTCATAGACACTGGATTCATTGATACCGGCCAACACATCGGCAAAGGCGTACAAGCCGAAGAAAGGCAGGCCAACCTCGGCATTGGCATAACCCATGACCACACCGCTGTCGATATCACGCTGCTCAGGATGCCCCTTGTCTGCCACCCGGAAAGAACCATCCATCAGCTTGTAGGCCCCACCCACATCCAGAGAAACCAGATCATTGTCCAGTAGCTCATAGTAGAGGATAAAGTCTGTGTTGCTCAGGTCGGCCGTAGCATACACATCACCGCTGAAGGTGTGGCCGTTGAAACTGAAGTTGGCATTGCTCATAGCGCCATCTTCCTTCAAGCGGTTTTCGCGGATCTTCAGGTTGGGCAGCAGTGGTACAGGGTGCTCAACGCTGAACCAAAGGCTGTACTGGGCGGAAGAGTCATAGTTGAACTCCTGCTGCGGCTGGCCTTTCTCGGCGAAAGTACCGCTGGCATCTCCTTTCCAGTAATCGGCGCCTACCTTAAAGCCTACGACTGTTGCTGCCTGGGCGGAGGTCGCCATCAAAGAAGCCAGCAAGGCTGTCGCCAATAAAGTCTTTTTCATAAATTAACCCTGTGAAAGCAAGTTGGTTAAATCAATCACCGCGGCATTGGCGCGGGACACATAGTTGGCCATCACCAAGGAATGGTTGGCCACCAAACCGAATCCGGAACCATTGAGGATCATTGGGCTCCAGACTGTTTGCTGAGTCGCTTCCAGTTCACGGATGATCTGTTTGAGACTCACTTCGGCATTCTTTTTCTTCAGTACGTCAGCAAAATCGACCTCTACTGCCTTCATGAAATTCAGCAAGGCCCAAGCAGAGCCTCTGGATTCATAGAAGACATCGTCTATTTGCCACCAGCTGGTCTTAATCTGCTGGCTCGCCAGGTTGGGGGTCGACTGACGGGCGGCACTGTCACCGGCCAGATCGGTATTCAGCCTCTCCTGACCAACACTGGCGGCCAGACGCTGTGACATGCTGCCCAAGCGCTTCTGCACCTCTTTCAACCACTCATTGAGGTTGTCGGCGCGGGCATAAAACTGGGCATCCGGGTTATTGGGATCCATCATCCGCGCCCGGTAAACCTTCAATAGCTTGATAGCATCGCGATACTCGCTCTCGGCACTGGGCACCAGCCAACTGGTATGCTCGATATTCAGCTTGGAGTGTGCTTCCAACAGATCTTTGTCGGCGGTGGACTGAGACTGGGAGCGGCTGAACTCTTTGCGCATGATCAAGGCGAGATCCCGCACCTGTTCCAGGGCACCGAATTCAAACGCCGGCATGTTGTCCATCATCACAGAAGGCGGCATCATGTCGTTGGACAACCAGCCTCCTTGCTTATCCAGCAAGGTCTCCATGGTTTCGATCAAGGCGCTGGTAGTGGCATAACCTGTAATTTTCTCTCCCTTTTCCGATGTCATCACCTTGGGCGTCAACACTTCGGGTTCAATACTCCACCAAACACTGATGCCGTATGCGATAACGAACACTATGACCGCTGCACCGACACCTTTTTTCCATGTCATTTGCATCCCGGGTTCTCCTTAATGATGGTGATGATGCTCTTGGGCTGCAGGAGCATCATTGGGGGATTTTACTTCGAGTTCGATATTGAGGGTGTCACCATTGGCAAAACTTAATGTCATAGGCACTTTTTGCCCCAGCTCTAACGGTGCCTTGAGGCCCATGATCATGATGTGATCGCCGCTGCTTTGCAGCGTCAACTGGCCATGCTCAGGCAGCGGGAAAGCTGCCACATGGCGCATTTTAACCAGGCCATCTTCTTCAATCAGGGTATGCAGCATGGCTTCACGGGCCACAGGGGTGCTGGCAGAAACCAGCTCAGTCGCCGCGCCATGGTTGCTGAGTGTCAGATACGCCGCCGTATTGGGAACAGAAGCGGGCATGGCCCGGATATATCCTTGTTCGAGCATTATGTTCGAGGCGAAGGCGCTGGCACTGATGCCGGCCAGCAAGATAACTTTAAACAGTTGTTTGAATATCGCCATCTATGTCTTAAACTCCATGTAAAACCCATTTCGTCAGCAAAGGAAACAACGAATGAGCACGATTCAGGTTCAGGATGAGCAGGGTGTACGCATCATACGTTTTAACCGTCCGGATAAACGTAACGCCCTCGATCTCGATATGTATAAGCAGCTTACAGAATACCTGATCCAGGGGGAAGCGGACAACGAGATCCGTGCCTTTCTGCTGGCAGGCAGTGAAAACTGCTTTACTTCAGGCAATGATGTGGCGGATTTTCTCAAGCAGCCGGATCTGGGCCCCAACCACCCTGCAGTGCGATTTCTCTTTTGTCTGCTGGAGCTGAAAAAGCCCTTGGTCGCCGCTGTCAGCGGAGCCGCTGTCGGAATCGGTACCACGCTGCTGCTGCATTGTGACCTTGTCTATGCCGATAACACAGCCCAGTTCCGTTTGCCCTTTATCGACCTGGCACTGGTGCCTGAAGCCGGCTCCAGCCTGCTACTGCCTGAATTGGTCGGCTATCAAAAGGCCTCTGAACTGCTGTTGCTGGGCGAGAGTTTCGATGCCGAAACGGCGCTGGATCTCAAACTCATCAACCGCATGTTGAGTCCGGTGGAACTCTTCCCTTATGCGCTGGAAAAGGCCAAAGCCCTGGCTTCCAAGCCACCTCAGGCGCTGCAACTCACCAGACAACTTATGCGGCCACACAAGAGCCGGGTACAACACCAGATGCATCAGGAGTTGGAACTCTTCGGCCAACGTCTGCAGAGCGATGAAGCCAAAGCGGTTTTCCGCCAATTTCTCAACAAAGGTTAGATCATCGAGGCTGAATCCAATGTTGCTGCGACTGGGCTGACACCAAGCCAGTCGCAGCAACACTACTCCTGCCATTGACTGGACTTGCCTATTCCCCATACTGCCAATGCCAAAACCAGCACGGGCCAAATCACTGCAAAGCCGCTGATAAACATCAGTAATGCCGCAGCAACACAAAGTACACACACCACCGCCAACACACTGAAAGTCATTGCGGCCCACACCAATGCCAGCATCGCGGTTATCAGGGTCAACACCCAGCTCCAGTTCTCGGCATCCAGCCATAAAAACGGGCTACCCCAGATCCCCACTGACATAAACTCGCGGCTGAGCAGAGAGACCATAAGGATCAGCGCGCCGACTATGCTCCATACCAGTAACTGAGACAGCAACCTATATCTTCTGTGCTTGTTTCGACTCTTGTTATACATACTCATTTCACCCACTTGGGCCACAACAGTGCCAGGGCAAAGTAAGCCGTCAACCCGAGCAATGGGTGCATCAGAGTGATGACTGCGGCAACAATTCGGGTCCAGAATACCGACCAGCCAAAACGCTCGGCCATATCGCGGCATAGGCCACAGACGATGGAAGAATTTCCCTTGAGTGTACGTTCCAAATCAAACATAACTGACTCCGATTATCTCGTTAACTGTATCTGCCGGGCACCGCAGGCTAACAACGCCACCAGGGTGTAGCCAAGCAACGGCAGAAACATCAGTAGTGCCAAGGTGCTATTTATCCACATAGGCACCTCAATCGTTGGCTTGGGTCAGAACACTGGTCTCCACGGGTAATTCGGTGATCTGACTCAGGGTTTCTTGAGTCATCTCGTCGCTCAGTTGGGCCACACTACGCTCCAGTTCCTGTTGCAGGGAGGCCAGCATTTCACGCTTGGCACTGAGCAACATGGTCTGGGCCTGTTGACTCAGGTTCTGTTCAACAGCACTGAGGATAGGTTGAGTAGGCAGTACATCGGCCTGGGCTGAAACACTGGCTGAAGCCAAAACAACGCCAAGAAGCAAAGATTTAATAGTCAGGTTGGAAGTTTTCATGCTTGTCATCCCTTTCTGGTTAAGCTGAACGGGTCAGCGGTCAAGATGACTAATTCAAAGGACGTGCCAACTGGGAAAAACTTTAGTTAAGACTATGATATTAAATGAAATAAAAAATAAAAACGGTCAATCATTAACACAGAATGACTGACCGTAACAGCACAAAAATACAGCAATTTCCTATCTGTTGGTAAAAAGCACTATCACCATAGCGATTTTCACCACTCGGGTATTACAGCAAGGTCAAACTCCGCTGTGCATCATTTCACGAGCCTTAAGCAGCACTTCGATGCCAGCCCCCGGCTTGTGGGCATTCTCGCTCAAATGACGGCGCCAACTGCGAGAACCGGGGATCCCCTGATACAGGCCAGTCATGTGTCTGCTGATATGATTCAAGCGGCCACCCGACTGCAGATGAGCTTCCACATAGGGCAGCATGGCATCCACCACCTGATCGCGACTCATAACCTGGCTATCGAGGCCAAAGATCTTCTGATCCACCTCGGCCAACAGATAGGGATTTTGGTAGGCTTCACGCCCCACCATAACCCCATCCAGCTGGGCCAGATGGGCATGCATCTCTTCAAAGCTCTTGATACCACCATTGATGCTGATATGCAGGCCGGGAAAATCCTGCTTCAATTGATACACCCGGGGATAATCCAATGGCGGGATCTCACGGTTTTCCTTGGGACTAAGCCCCTGCAACCAGGCCTTGCGGGCATGGATGATGAAAGTATCGCAGCCGGCGGCACTCACCTTGGTAATGAAGTCACAAAGAAATTCGTAGGAATCTTTATCATCTATGCCGATGCGGGTCTTGACCGTCACCGGGATATCCACCTTCTGGCGCATGGCATCGATGCAATGGGCCACCAGCTCTGGCTCTTCCATCAAACAAGCACCAAAGCGGCCGTTCTGTACTCTATCCGATGGGCATCCCACATTGAGGTTAACTTCGTCATACCCCCTTTGCCGGGCGATTTCGGCGCAGCGGGCCAGATCCTCAACATTGGAGCCGCCCAGTTGCAATGCCAGCGGGTGCTCTTCCTGGTTATAAGCCAGATAATCGCCCTTGCCATGCAGTATCGCGCCTGTGGTCACCATCTCAGTGTAGAGCAGCGTCTGGCTCGACATCAGCCGGGCAAAGTAACGATAGTGGCGGTCCGTCCAATCCAGCATGGGGGCAATGGAAAAACGGCGGTTGGTGGCATCGATAGGGCTTGGCATTAACGGATCCGGTACGCAAAAATGGGCCGCTATTTTACCCTCTGTGGCCATAAAACGACAGCCGCAGATGAATCCCTCTCATAAGCCCCTAATCAAAGGTCATTCTGTTGCCGCCGAAGACTTTTGACCCGAGTTAATCAAACTCTGTCTCTATCCCGGCATAAATCAACAGCATTTCAGCCAGTGAGCTCACCTGCATGCCCTTCATCAGGTTGGATCTGTGGATCTCCACTGTGCGCATGGCGATGCAGAGTTCGTCGGCTATTTGCTGGTTCTTATAGCCCTTGGCGATGAGATGCAATATCTCTTTCTCCCTCGGAGTCAGCGCCTGGTAGATGCCTTGCAGCTTTCGGCGTTTGGCAATTTCGGCAGAGTGACTCAGCGCCTTGGTGACCGCCTCGGCGAGGCGAGCGCCATCGGCGGGCTTTTGAAAAAAGTCCACCGCGCCGGATTTAAGCGCATCCACCGCCAGCGGCACGTCGCCATGACCGGTGAGAAAGATCACCGCCAGCGGGCTATTACGCTCATTGAGCAGCTGCTGCAGCTGCGCCCCACTGAGCCCAGGCATACGCATATCGAGGATAAGGCAGCCGGGCTGCTCCAGCAGCTGCGCCTTGAGAAAATGCTCGGCATCTTCAAAGGCCTGCACCTCAAAACCATAGCCTTCCAGCATAAAGCCCAACGAGCGCCGCACCGAATCATCGTCATCCACCAGATAGACTGACTGACGCTTGTCATCGGTCGGTGAACTGTTTTGGGCCGCAAATTGTCCCGGCATTTTTCTTTCTCCTTGGCAAAACGGGTTTAAGCCAGCACCACAGTGACCAGACAACCGCCCTCAGGCGGCTGCAGCAGACTGATGCTGCCGCCATGGCTCTCGGCGATTTCGCGGCAGATCACCAGCCCCAGCCCCAGGCCATCTGTCTTGGTACTGGTAAAGGCCTGCATCAGGCTCTTGCCATCCTGTTTAAGCCCTGGGCCATTGTCCTGCACTTCCAGCAAGAGCTTGCCGGGCTGGGATTGATAATCCAGCCGCAGCGCAATAATTCGCTCGGCTTTAGGCTCTTCAGCCAAGGCTTCGATGGCATTCTTAAGCAGATTCAACAAGAGTTGTTGCATGGCGACCGTATCCAGTTGCATGGGGCTTTCTTCGCCGACAATCTGCCAATCGACGCGGATCGCTTGTTTCTCCAGTTCATGCCCCAGCAGAATAAGCGTCTCGCTCAGCAAGGGGCTGAACGGCTGCAACTGTTTTTGCGGCGGGCGCTTTTTCAAAAGCCCCCTGAGCCTTTGAATGATACCGTGGGCGCGGCCCACTTCCGCCTGTATCTGTTCCAGCGCCAGCGGCAACTTGTCCAGTTGCCCCTGTTGCAGCCTGACACTGGCGCCGTGGCAATAGTTGCCTATGGCCGCCAAAGGTTGGTTCAGCTCATGGGCCAGGCTTGCCCCCAGTTCACCGGCCACCGCCGCCCGCTGGGCATGTTCCAGCAGACTGAGGTTTTCACTCAGTTGCCGCTGGGCCTTGGCCAGTTCCCGGCCGCGGCGGCTGAAACTGTATTCGAGCCAGAAGTGATAACCGTTGAGCACCACCAGCAGCGCCAGCAAGCTCCAGCCCCAATGACTGTGGGCCTTGAGCCACTGCAACGCCCTTTGCCACCAAGGCGCCTGCAATGGGTGCAGGTCCAGATCCTTGAGCAGCTTATCAATGGCCAGTTGACTGACCGCCGTGGTCCACCCCAGCGAGCCGGACATTTTGGCCGCCTCACTGTCTTCCGGTAGTGCCAACAAAGCCAGGGTCAACTGCTTGGCCAGCCCCTGACCGGCACGGCTGGTCTTGGCCATGGACCAGTTGGGATAGAGGCGGGTCGACACCTCGCAGGCAAACCCTGCCGGCGCCTGGTTGTCCAGCACCCGATAGTGCCCGGCATCAATAAGCCCCTCCGCCGCCATCTGCTCCAATTGGCAGACTGGCACCACGGCGGCGTCTATGCTGCCATCGCGCAGGCGATAGAGCAGATTATCCAGCGGGAATCCCAAAGATTGGATCTCGGCCACATAGCTTGGCAGGTCTATCTGCTTGAGCCGCGCTTCATACACCAAGGTCAGGTAGCCGCCGAAGGCCTGGGTCGAGACTATCCCCAGGCGCTTGTGCCTGAGATCTTGCAGATGTTGCAGGCTGGACTCGCTTCTTACCACCAGCGCCGAACCCACCTGCATCGGCTCACCGGCATTGAGGCGGCTCTTGAGGGTCGCCAGCCAGCTTAAGGAATATTGCCGCGCCAACAGCACAGATTGGCCCGGATTGGTGATCACAAAGTCCAGCTCCTGGGCGGCCACCGCCTGCGACAGCTGCTCCAGCGTCAAAGGGTGCAGGCGAAAGTAATATCCCGGGATCTGCTGCTCGAGCCAATTCATGGTGGGTTGCCAGCGGTTGATGCTGTCGCTGTAGCCCCGGGTAGCCAACACACCTATATCCACCACCGCCTTATCCGTCAGCGCTCCAGTTGTCATGGCTGGGCCTGATACCGGCAACGGCTCAGTCGCTGCCGCAGCTGACGGCCAATGGCCGAGCAGTACAGCCGCAAACAGATAACACAGCAGATACAGGGTTCTCATCTCTTGATTTTGGCTCCGGTTAGGAAATGTTGCGGCCACAAGCTGCAGGACCAGCATCAGTCTGCCCGCCATTCTAGCCTCAATTTCTTGCGCTGGATCAATAGCGGCCCCGATATGTGGAAAACCACTATAGAGACCAGGGGCGCCAGTTGCCGAGAATACAGGCAACAGGAGCCCGGTGGGTTTCCAATCACCGCAAGACTCAGGAGTCTGTATGGACAAGAGTAAACGTCAACTACTGGGGCAAATCGCCGCCATCAGCGCCGGAGCTGCGTTTTTGCCCGTCGCCCAGGCATCGACTTCCAAGCCCCAGGCAACCAGTGGCAAACGCTATGGCATGCTGATCGATCTGCGCCGCTGCGTCGGTTGCCAGGCTTGCACTGTCGCCTGCACCATAGAAAACCAACCCCCACTGGGGCAGTTTCGTACCACAGTCAACCAGTATGAAGTGACCCAAGGGCAGGAAAGCGCCTTTATGATGCTGCCCAGGCTCTGCAACCACTGCGAAAACCCACCCTGCATCCCGGTTTGCCCCACAGGCGCCACATTTCAGCGCCAGGACGGCATAGTGGTAGTCGACAGCCACTGGTGTGTTGGCTGCGGTTACTGTGTTCAGGCCTGCCCCTATGATGCGCGCTTTATCAACCATGACACCAACACCGCCGACAAGTGCACCTTCTGCGCCCATAGGCTGGAGGCGGGCTTGCTGCCGGCCTGCGTCGAAACCTGTGTCGGTGAAGCCAGGATCATCGGCGATCTCAACGATCCCGGCAGCCAAATCAGTCGCATGCTGGCCGAGCACAGAGACGAGATCAAGGTACTCAAGCCCTCGGCCGAAACCTCGCCCTGCGTATTCTATCTGGGGATGACAGCCGCATTTGAAGAAAGGATCCGCGGCGAAGCACCGGTTCGCAGCCTGATGACCGCCACTGGAGAGGAGTTGCACCATGGACATTAAAGAGATCTTGACCCCGGATATCGCCATCACCTGGTTACCCTGGGCGGTGCAGTACTTCTTTATGATGGGACTGGCCTATTCCGCGGTGTGGATTGCGGCGCTGACCATTATCCGCCCCGGCGCCAAAGATAGGCGCCTGCTGACACTCTGCGGCAGCCTGATCCTCAGCACCGCCATTGTGGCACCTGTGGCACTCTTGGCCGATCTGCACCAACCCGCCCGCGCCTGGCACTTCTATATGCAGCTCAGACCGGATTCCTGGATGTGGTATGGCGCCTGGTTACTGCCGCTGTTTATGGCAACGGCGCTGGCCTTTGCCTACCTCTTGCTGCGCCCTTCCCTTCCGACTCAGCCCAAAGATGGCTGGAGCCGCCTGGGATACTGGTTACGCCTGGGGAACTGGCAAGGCGAGCCCTGGCTCAAGCCTCTGGCCTGGGTTGCCCTGCTCAGCGGCCTGAGCATCGCCCTCTACACCGGCATGGAAACCATGGCCATCAAGGCCAGGCCACTGTGGCACAGCTACTGGCTGCCGCCTCTATTCGCCGCCAGCGCCCTGGCCGCCGGCAGTGGCATGTTGATTTGGCTCAACCGCCTGTTCAATGGCCATAAGCAGGAGACCGACAAACAGCTGCTGCTCTGGCTGCGTGGCTCCTTCGCCCTGTTTGCCCTGTTGCTTATCGGCTGGGCCCTCAGTGGCGGCAACAGCGCCAATGAAGCCAGATTACTGCTCGGCGACAGTCCCAGTTGGCAACTGGCCGCTATCTGGGTGCTGGCAACCCTGGCCTTGTTGGCGCTGCTGCTGGCCTTCAGACATCTGCCCCGCTGGGCCTTGCTGTTTGGCAGCTTTGCCGCCATCCACCTGGCTTGGGGCTTTCGCTGGCTGGTGCTCATCCAGGCGCAGACAGATCCCAAGTATGGCGCCGGCACCTACTTCTATGAACTGCCCTGGGGCCCACAGGGGCTGCTGGGGATCCTGGGTACCTTTGGCCTATGGCTGGCCCTGATCACCCTGATTTCCGAACTGATACGTCAGTCTGCCACCGGACTGAAAGGAGCCGCATAATGGACAAGAGTAAGCGCCGTTTTATCAAAGGGGCTGCCATCACAGGTGGTACCGGACTGTTTGTTGCAGGCTACAGCCATACCCTGACCCAGCTAGGCAAGGGCCTGGTCAATGGCAGCTCGGGCAAAAACACCCAAGAAGCGATTCATGGCAACTCGCTGGCACCTGAGCTCAGGGTTGACCTGAATAGTGGCCAACTGAGCGCCAATGACAACCAGCGTCTGGCCAACACCATGTGTTTCGGCTGCTGGACCAAGTGCGGGGTACGAGCCCGTATCGATAATGAAACCGACAGCATTATCCGTATCAGTGGTAATCCTTATCATCCGCTGTCGGCCCGTGAACACCTGGACTTTGACACCCCGGTGCGCGATGCCCTGGTGTCCACCAGCGCCTGGCAGGAGCAGGGGCTTGCCGGGCGTTCCACCGCCTGCGCCCGCGGCAACGCCATGCTGGAGTTATTGGACAGCCCCTATCGGGTAACACGCTGCCTGAAACGGGTCGGCCCAAGAGGTTCGGGCCAGTGGCAGAGCATAGCCTTCGAGCAGTTGCTCAAGGAGGTTGTCGAAGGCGGCGATCTGTTTGGTGAAGGCCATGTGGATGGACTCAGGGCGATTCGCGATCTCAATACGCCATTGGATCCCGCCAACCCTGAATACGGCCCCAAGGCCAATCAGCTGTTGGTCAGCAACGCCTCGGATGAAGGGCGGGACACCTTGATAAAACGATTTACTTTCAACAGCTTCGGCACCCGTAACTTTGCCAACCATGGCTCTTACTGTGGCTTCAGCTATCGGGCCGGTGCCGGCGCCTTGCTGGACGATCTGAAAAAGTACGCCCACTTGAAACCGGACTGGGATCATGCCGAGTTTCTGCTGTTCATCGGCACTTCACCGCAGCAGTCCGGCAACCCCTTCAAGCGCCAGGCACGGCAAATGGCCAATGCCAGGGTCAACAACCGCAACTTCTGCTATGTTGTGGTTTCGCCCATGCTGCCCAACACCTCCAACCTAGCGTCGGCGCCGGACAATGTCTGGTTGCCGATCCGCCCGGCCACAGACGCCTCGCTGGCGATGGCCATGTTGCGCTGGATCATCGACAATCAGCGCTACAGCGCCGAGTTTCTCAGTGCTCCCAATGCCAAGGCCGCTAAAACAGCCGGTTTCCGCGGTTTCAGTAATGCCGGTTTCCTGGTGCATTCAGACCAGGCGCATCCGAGATACGGCCAATATCTGCACGCCAGCGAATTGGGTTTGACCTTCAGCGGCAAGCCCTTCGGTGATGAAGACCCCTTGCTGGTGCTGGACGCTGTCAGCGGTGAACCCATGGCCGCCGAAGCCTGCCCCAAGGCGCAGCTCGAAGTGGACCGCAGACTCACAGGACAAAATGGCCAGAGCCTGGCCTGCAAGAGCAGTTTCAGCCTGCTGGCCGAATCGGCCCGGCTCAAGACGTTGGCGCGATACAGCGCCGAATGCGATGTGCCGGTCGATGAGATTGAGGCCCTGGCCAACAAGTTCACCAGCCATGGCAGCAAGGCGGCGGTGATCAGCCACGGCGGCACCATGAGCAGTGATGGCTTCTATACCGCCTGGGCCATCATGATGCTCAACGCCATGATAGGCAATATCAACCAAAAGGGCGGCGCGCTGGCCAAGGGCGGTACTTTCCCCCCCTTCGGCAAAGGCCCACGCTACAATCTGGCCGAGTTTGACGGCATGGTACAGCCTAAGGGAGTATTCCTGTCACGCTCCCGTTTTCCCTATGAAAAAAGCTCGGAATACAAGCGCAAGCAGCAGGCCGGCGAGTCCCCCTACCCGGCCAGGGAACCCTGGTTCCCGATCTCGGCGCCCATGCTGAGCGAGCATCTAACCGCGGCGGTCAACGGTTACCCCTATTCGCTCAAGGCCTGGATCAACCATATGGGCAACCCTGTCTATGGCCAGGCCGGGCTCGGCGCCGCCATAGGCGAAAAACTCAAAGACCCCAAGGTGCTGCCGCTGTTTATCAGTATCGACAGCTTTATCAACGAAACCACAGCACTGTCCGACTATATAGTGCCGGATACCCTCACCTATGAGTCCTGGGGCTGGACCTCGGCCTGGCAGGGCACCATGACCAAGATAGCCACCGGCCGCTGGCCGATAGTCAAACCCAGGGTGGAACACACAGTGGATGGCGATCCCGTGTGTATGGAAAGCTTTCTTACCCGGGTTGCCATGGCGCTGGCCCTGCCCGGCTTCGGTGAAAACGCTGTGCAGGCCCATGATGGCACACGCCACCCGCTGACCCGCGCCGCCGACTTTTCTCTCTACGGCGCCGCTAACGTCGCCTGGTTGGGAGAGAAAGTCCCCGCCATCGGCAAGGAAGATCTCTATTGGTCCGGGGTTGCCAGGATCATTCCCGAACTCAAGGCCCGTCTCGGCGAAGAGGAAGCATCGAGAGTCGCTTATCTCTATGCCCGCGGTGGCCGTTTCGAATCAATGAACAAGGCCAGGGACGCCGAAGGCAACCCCGCCAAGGTCTGGCCCAAGCCGATGATGTTATGGAACCCTCAGGTGGGCAGTCGCCGTCACTCCCAGAGCGGCGAGTTTCTCAGTGGCTGTCCGCGCAGCTATGGTCAACGTCTGGCCGATGGCACAGAACTCAGGCAAGCCTTCGACCGCCAGTCCTGGCCCATGTTGCTGTCGAGCTACAAGTCGCACACCATGAGCTCCATGAGTATCGGCTCTGACAGGCTCAGGCAAGTGCACCCCAATAATCCGGTGCGGATCAATAAAGACACGGCCCAAAGATTGGGGATAGCCACGGGGGATACAGTGAAAATCAGCACCCCCAACGGCAGTGTGCTGGCACTGGTGGAATGCGTCGCCGGCGTGCACCCGGAGTGCATCGCCATTGAACACGGCTTTGGTCACAAGGAGCTCGGCGCGCGGGCATTCAGCATAGATGGCAAGCAGGTTGCTGCCAATCCGCTGATCCGCGCCGGGGTTAACCTCAACGATCTCGCTGTGCTGGATCCCAGCCGTTCGGGTTCCTACCCTCTGGTGGATTGGGCCAGCGGCGCTTCGGCCCGCCAGGGGCTACCGGCGAAAATCGAAAAAGTCTCCTGAAGCTCGCTCTGTGCCCGGTTTTTATGCCGGGCACAGTTTTTCCGGGCAAGAAATCGCCACAGAGCCCAAGCCATTGTTCTAAGCTAATAAGAGTGTGATCCAGTGGGCGGGAGTGAAACCGCTTATGGATTAGCCTTACGCTATCTGCACTTCCCTAGGCAGCAAGAGGAACAAATCCGGCATGAATGTCACTTTTATCAATCCCTTTCTTCAGTCACTTCTCAATGTGGTTTCCACCATGGCCAACATGCAGTTGACCCCGGGCAAGCCCAGACTCAAGACAGACAACCTGGCCAAGGGCGATGTCTCCGGGCTTATCGGTATGGTGGGGCCACAGACTAAAGGATCGCTGTCGATCACCTTTGAGCAAGGGCTGATCCTGGAGATAATGCAAAATATGCTGGGAGAAAATCCCGGCAATATCAATGAAGAAGTGACAGATCTGGTAGGGGAGATCACCAACATGGTGACCGGCGGCGCCAAGAACCTGCTGTCGGACAAAGGCTATGAGTTTGAAATGGCCACCCCTGTGGTGGTTTCCGGCATAGGCCATAAGATTTCCCATCAGGCTCAGGGCAAGAAGATCATCATGCCTTTTGTCGCTCCCAAGGGCTCGGCCTACATAGAGATCTGTTTCGAGAATCAATAATGACAAAGGGCGCCGAGGCGCCCTTTAGTGTTTGCCAACTCAATGGCATGACTCATTCAATCGAGGCAGACGGCCACTCTGGGAGTTAGCTTGGTCACCAGTTCATAGGCCACGGTTTCGATATGAGCCGCTACCTCTTCCACTGGTAACGCCGGCCCCCACAAGAGGGCATCATCACCGACCGCATCCCGGGCATCCGGCCCCAGATCCACAGTCAGCATATCCATGGACACCCTGCCAACCACAGGCACCCGGCGACCATTGATCAGCACAGGCGTGCCCTCGGGGGCATTGCGAGGATAACCATCACCATAACCTATGGCCACCACGCCGAGGCGGGTATCCCTTGATGAGCGCCAAAAACTCCCGTAGCCCACGCTCTCCCCGGCCTTGTGCTCGCGCACGGCTATCAGTTGTGACACCAGACTCATGGCCGGTTGCAGGTCGTGGTTGGCGCCTCGGTCACCGACCACAGGCGACACCCCATAGAGGGCGATACCCGGGCGAATCCAGTTTTGCTGGCTGCTGGGCCAATAGAGGGCACCGGCCGAGTTGGCCAGACTGCGGTCGCCATCCAACCCGGCGGTGAGCTGGTTGAAATGCTCCAACTGCTTGCGGGTATAGTCATTGTCCGGCTCATCGGCGCAGGCGAAATGGGTCATCAGATTGATGGGCTTGGCCACTTGCGGGCAATCCAGCAGCCGCTGATACACTTCGCTAAACTCGTCGCTGCGAAAACCCAATCTGTGCATGCCGCTGTCGACCTTGAGCCACACAGTTACCGGCTTATCCAGCTTGGCTTGCTCCAGCATCTGCAACTGCGACTCATGATGCACCACAGTGTCTATGTCATGCTTAACCAGTAGAGGCAACTCAGTGCTGCGAAAAAAACCTTCTAGCAACAACAGCTTGGCCGTTACGCCACCGGCCCTGAGCTCCAACGCTTCTTCGAGCCGCGCCAGACCGAAGCCGTCAGCACTGCTCAGGCTCTTGGCCACGTTCAGTGAGCCGTGGCCATAGCCGTTGGCCTTGACGACAGCAATAACTTTGCTGGCGGGCGCGATCTCACGCAGCCTGGCCAGATTATGTTGCAGCGCCCGGCTGCTAATCTCTGCTCTGGGAAAGGGTTTCAAAGCTTACCTTCAATCTTGGATTGGATGGCGCGCTCTCTGGCCGCGCCGGGAAAACCGTCCGCAGAGGTTTAGTCCTCTTCAAATTGCGGACCGGCGTAATTGTCAAAACGGGAGAACATCCCCTGGAAAGTCAGCCTGACCCGGCCGATGGGGCCGTTACGTTGCTTACCTATGATGATCTCTGCCGTGCCTTTATCGGGCGAATCGTCGTTATACACCTCGTCACGATAAATAAACATGATAAGGTCCGCATCCTGCTCGATAGAGCCGGATTCACGCAAGTCAGAGTTTACCGGGCGTTTATCGGCCCTTTGCTCCAATGAGCGGTTCAGCTGTGACAGGGCGATCACCGGGATCTCCAGCTCCTTGGCCAGGGCCTTGAGCGAGCGGGAGATTTCAGCAATTTCCAGGGTCCGGTTATCGGCCAGCGCCGGCACCTGCATCAACTGCAGGTAGTCGACCATGATCATAGACAGACCGCCGTATTCCCGGGCGATACGCCTGGCCCTGCTGCGCACTTCGGTCGGCGTCAGGCCCGAGCTGTCATCGATATACATCTTGCCCTGCTCGAGCATGATCCCCATGGTAGAGGACACCCGCGCCCAATCATCATCATCCAACTGGCCGGTACGTATCTTGGTCTGATCTACCCGGCCAAGCGACGCCAGCATACGCATCATGATCTGTTCCGAGGGCATCTCGAGACTGAAAATAAGCACTGGCTTGTTTTCATTGAGCGCCGCGTATTCACACAGGTTCATCGCAAAGGTGGTCTTACCCATGGAAGGACGGGCCGCGACAATGATCAGGTCACCGGACTGGAAACCTGCAGTCATCTTATCCAGATCGGAGAAGCCGCTGGATACACCGGTCACACCGTTGTGCGGGTTGTTGTACAGCTGCTCAATCTTGTCGACGGTTTTTTCGAGGATGGTCTTGATCCCCTCCGGGCCCTCGTTGGCGTTGGCGCGCTGCTCGGCTATCTTGAACACCTTAGTTTCGGCCAAGTCCAGCAAGGCGCCTGAGTCCCGCCCCTCAGGGTTGTAACCGGCATCGGCAATCTCATGTGCTACCCGGATCATCTCCCGCACCACGGCACGCTCACGCACGATTTCGGCGTAGGAAAGAATGTTACCGGCGCTGGGGGTGTTCTTGGCGATCTCACCCAGATAGGTAAAACCACCGGCATCTTCCAGCTCATCAGTCAGTTCCAGTTGTTCTGAAACCGTAATCAAATCTATGGGTTGGCCATTTTCTACCAGCTTTTGCATGGCACCGAAAATCAGCCTGTGGGAACGGGAGTAAAAGTCTTCTCTGACCACGGCCTCGGACACCTTGTCCCAAGCCTCTGCATCCAGCATTAGTCCCCCGAGCACGGATTGTTCCGCCTCAATGGAATGGGGGGGCAGCTTGAGCGCGTCAACCTGGACGTCTCTTCGCTTGTCTTTGGCCTTAAAGGCACCTTGCTGTTGCATAAATCTCCAACTCTCCAACAATCAGGCAAAATGTGATATAAAACCCGGTTCAATCAGAACAGGAATTTTACACCTACAATAACCTGTTTTTCATATCCAAACGGACACTAACAATAAATAAGGAATGAACATGCGCAATGCATTGGCTGCAGCCTTGGCGCTGACCTCTGGCCTCGCCATAGCCGATGAAGGGCAGTGGCAACCTTACCAAATGCCCTCTATTGCCGACAAGCTCAGTGAGCGCGGCATCGCCATCCCGGCAGAGCAACTGGCCGATCTCGGAAAGTATCCCATGAACGCCGTGGTGGGCCTCGGCTATTGTACCGCCAGTTTCGTCTCACCCCAAGGATTGGTTGTCACCAACCATCACTGTGCCTATCGGGGTATTCAATACAACAGCACCAAAGAACACAACTATCTGGCCGACGGCTTTTTGGCCAAAGAACAACGCCTGGAGCCTTCGGCCGGCCCCAACGAGCGCCTCTATGTCACCGAAGCGGTCACAGATGTCACAGATAAGATAACGGCCAATCTGCCGACCGAGCCACTGGCGCGTTATGAAGCCATCCAGGCCAACAGCAAGGCGCTGGTCAAAGAGTGTGAAGCCGACGACAACTACCGTTGCTCAGTACGTAGTTTCCATAATGGACTTGAATACTACCTGATCAAACAGCTGATTATTCGCGATGTGCGCCTGGTTTATGCGCCACCCGAGAGTGTTGGCGGTTACGGTGGCGACATAGATAACTATGAATACCCTCGCCACAGCGGCGACTTTACCTTCCTCAGGGCCTATGTCGGCAAGGATGGCAAGCCTGCGGCCTATGCCGAGGATAACGTGCCTTATCAGCCCAAGAGCTTCCTCAAGGTCAATGCCGATGGCGTTAAGGCCGGTGACGGCGTGTTTGTGGCCGGTTACCCGGGTTCAACCAGCCGCTACCGCCTGACCTCAGAGTTGAGATTCGCCAGCGACTGGCTCTACCCGACTCAAGCCGCCCGCTATCAGGCCAGAATCGACACCATTGAGGGCATGGGCGCTTCCGACAAGGATATCGCCATCAAGTATGCCGGGACTCTGGCTGGCATGGCCAACCGGATGAAAAAACTCAACGGCTTGTTGGATGGCTTCCACGCCACAGATATTGCCGCTATCAAGCAGGTCGAGGAAAATGCCTTCCGCGACTGGCTGGCCAAAGATAAAGACGCACAGCCGCTGACGGCACAACTGAGTGAGCTCGAACAACTGCTGGCCGAGCAACAGCACAAGTATCAGCAGAGCTACTATTTTGACAATGCTCAATCCAGTGCCTTGCTCAGCGCCGCCAAGCAGCTTTATCGCCTGGCCCAAGAAAACCAAAAGCCGGATGCCGAGCGCGAAGCGGGTTATCAAGAGCGTGACATGAAGATGTTCGCCGCCCATCTCAAGCGACTTGACTCCAGCTTCGATATCAGCGTCGACAAGACACTGTGGCAGATGGATATCGACGCCTACCTGGCGCAGGATAACCGGGTCGCCGTGATGGATCAGTTGCTGACACCCGAGCAAGGTATCAGCCTGGGCGACAAGCTCGAAGGCATGTATGCCCTGACCGAGCTGACCGACCAAGAGAAACGCCTCGACTGGATGCAGGCCAAGCCGGAAGCCTTTGAGAGCAGCAGCGATCCCTTCATTCGCATGGCTGTGGCCCTGTACGACACCAATATGGCGCAGGAAAAA
Source organism: Shewanella algae (assembly GCF_009183365.2). Lineage (NCBI taxonomy): Bacteria > Pseudomonadati > Pseudomonadota > Gammaproteobacteria > Alteromonadales > Shewanellaceae > Shewanella > Shewanella algae. Next base: position 634,075 of record NZ_CP068230.1, on the reverse strand, counting down.
GCCGGCAAGGAACTGGCCGGTAAGCTGTCCATCGCCCGCCCCGCCTACATGAAGGCGATCATTGCCTATAACAAGGCCATGGGTAAGCCTGTCTATCCGGATGCCAACGGCACCTTAAGGATCAGCTATGGTATGGTCGATGGCTATCAGTCCCGTGATGCGCTCTACAAGCAACCCTTTACCAAGCTGGAAGGGATAGTCGCCAAGCACACAGGTGTCGAGCCCTACAATGCACCGCAGAAGCTGCTGGATGCCATCAAGCAGGGACGACTGGGCGAGCATAAGGTGCAGCACTTGTATCAGGATCCTCGCAGCTGGTTGTGCCGCCTGTTCTCCTGCCTGGATAACCCGGCCGAGTTCAACTCTGTACCGGTTAACTTTCTCTCCAGCGTGGATACCACAGGAGGCAATTCAGGCTCCCCCGTGTTTAACGGCAAGGGCGAGCTGGTTGGCCTCAACTTTGACTCCACCTATGAAGCCATCACCAAAGATTGGTACTTCAACCCCACCATCACCCGCGCCGTGCACGTGGATATCCGCTACATTCTGTGGATGATGGATGAAGTGGATCATGCCGACAACCTGCTCAAAGAGCTGGAACTGGTGCGCAACTGATAGCCACTAATCTGCAATAACCCAGAAAACACCCGCCCCGGCGGGTGTTTTGTCTCTGTAGTAATAAGCAATCCAGTCAGCAGCGATTCTGCCTGAGATAGCCACAGTAACTGTGGGTAAGTGACAGTGTGCTTAAGTTTGGCATTAGCAGGCGAAGAAGAAAGGGGAAAAACCGTCGGCCCCGGCCAGCAAACAGGCATAAAAAAACACCGCCCGAAGGCGGTGTTTTTCTAGTAAAAGCCGGGATTAAGCTTCAGCAACAACAGTTACTTTAACTACCGCTTTTACTTCAGTGTGCAGCTGAACTTCAACTTCGAAGTCACCAGTAGTGCGCAGAGCGCCCAGTGGCAGACGTACTTCGGCTTTGGCCAGTTCAACGCCGGCAGCAGTTACTGCGTCAGCGATGTCACGGGTACCGATAGAACCGAACAGCTTGCCTTCGTCACCGGCTTTAGAAGCGATAACAACCGCTTCCAGAGCAGAGATCTGCTCTGCACGAGCAGTGGCAGCGGCCAGGTCGGCAGCCAGCTTGGCTTCCAGCTCAGCACGACGAGCTTCGAAAACTTTTACGTTCTCAGCGTTGGCAACAACAGCTTTGCCTTTTGGCAGCAGGTAGTTACGAGCGTAACCGGCCTTAACTGATACCTGGTCACCCAGGTTGCCCAGGTTTGCGATTTTATCAAGCAGAATAACGTTCATTATCAATTCCTCTAGCTAGAACAGTGCCGATTACTGATGCAGATCAGTGTATGGCAGCAGTGACAGATAACGAGCACGCTTGATAGCGCGAGCCAGTTGACGCTGATACTTGGCAGAAGTACCAGTGATACGGCTTGGAACAATCTTACCGCTTTCTGTGATGTAGTTTTTCAGAGTAGCGATATCTTTGTAATCGATCTCCGTAACACCTTCAGCAGTGAAACGGCAGAACTTACGACGACGGAAATAACGTGCCATTTGACAGTCTCCTAATTTTTCAATTCGACATTTTCGGCGTGTAACACCAGTCGGCTTTGGCCATTGCGACTCTGTTGTAGAGCCAGAAAACCACTGACTTGGATATCCACACCCGCTTTCAGCTTGTCTGCAACGCTCTTGAAGCGTTCACCACTCAATATCACTTGAAGTTGGCAATAGACGTTTCTGGGCAAATCGGCCTCGAAACGCTGCGACCTGTGTTCCAGTTGAATTACCGTGTGAGGTATTCCAGCCGGGCTATCAAAGTGTCTGGACCGAATGACGGTACCGGACAACACCAAGTGATTGGTGGTCACAGAAAAACTTACTCAGCGCTTGCTTCAGCGTTTTCTTGGGTTTCTTCAGCGGCTTTTTCGCTAACGGCGCTGCGACGTGAATCGCGCTCGTCTTTAGCTTTGGCCATTGGAGATGCTTCAGTGATGGCAGCTTTAGTGCGCATCACCAGGCTACGCAGAACGGCGTCGTTGAAACGGAAAGCAGTTTCCAGCTCTTCAACAGACTCTGCAGTGGTCTCAACGTTCATCAGAACATAGTGAGCCTTGTGCAGATCCTGGATTGGGTAAGCCAGTTGGCGACGACCCCAGTCTTCCAAACGATGGATTTGACCGCCAGCTTCGGTGATAACACCTGTGTAGCGCTCAATCATACCTGGTACTTGTTCACTCTGATCAGGGTGAACCATAAATACGATTTCGTAATGACGCATTTAGTGCTCCTTACGGTTATCTAGCCTCGTTGTTGGCTCAGTCAGACCAAATTGAGGCAAGGAACGAAAATTAATGTGACTGAATTAGGCGCGAAATAGTACATAAAGGCCGCGGTAAACTCAAGCAATAACTTTGCCTCGGCCCCATGAGCAGGTATTATGTGACGCTAAATTTATGGCAGTCACAGCAAAAGACATAAGAATAATGACAAGATCCTCTGTATTGGCGTTATTGTTTGCGCTACCGACTTCGGCGTGGGCCTTGGTGCCTCCGGATTATCGCGAGCCTCCAAGCGACTTCACCGCTGAGATTGAGGCCGGCTTTCAGCTCAACACAGGTAACACAGACTCAAGCAGTTTCAACGGTCGTACCAAGTTGGTTTACGACACGGAAAACGCCAAGCAGGAAGGAACCCTCAAGGCCTATTTCGCCTCTGACTCTGAAAAAACCACTGCCGAAAAATACGATCTGCAGCTGCAGTCCAACTACAAACTCAACGGCGGCTATATCTTTGGCCGCGGTGAATTCATCTGGGACAAGTTCGGTTCCTACACAGAGATCTACACGGTTTCCAGCGGTTATGGTTTCGATGCCATCAGCACCCGCCGTACCAAGTTGAGTCTCGAAGTCGGCCCTGGTTACCGATACAACATGCCGATAGAAACTGACGCGGCGCCGGATCCTGTGGCCGAGAAAGATGTGATCCTACGAACCGCGGCCAAGTTTGAACAGAAGATCCACGAGTACACCAGTTTCACTGCCGACCTGACCGCCGAGGTGGGCGAAAATAACAATACTCTGGCACTGGACATGGGCTATAAAAACACCCTGTTTCAGGACTGGGCCTTCAAGATAGGCTTCAACGTCAAATATACAGAAGTGGTGCCGGAAGGCAGTAAACAGACAGATACAATCACCACCTTCAACCTGCTCTATACCTTTCAGTAACTCCCGCGCTTGAAGAGCTCTTTCAACTAAAGAGCTCCAAGAAAACGCTCCAGGATTAACGCGGCGCGCTTTTCACCGCGCTCAAGCGCCTGCAAGTAGAGATAGATGGCGGTTTCATGCCGCTCCAACAGACGAAAGGCTGCGCCGTACTCAGAGTTATTCTCGGCATCATCCGCCCACTTGGCATATTTTTGCTGGTAAGGTTCGACCCAGAGGCGCAGCGCCGCAAGCAGTTTATGCCATGGAAGCTTAAGCCAACTGTCCACCTCTTTCTGCGCTTGCATGCGCAGCTGCTCCGGCAACGCCTCATCCAGACTCGCCAGCTCAGGCAGCAGTTTCAGCAAAGCCTTGGCAGTATATTGCTCCACCTTGAACAGTAGAGAAAACACGGCTTGGCTTTCTGTTAAGTGGATTTCTGTTAACTGACTTTCTGTTAACTGGCTCTCGGTTACCTGAGAATGATAATCCCGGCCGAGGCGCTCGAAGAACGCCATGCCATAGATTTCACCCAGATAGCCTTGTTGCAGTTGCATGAGATACGGGCCGGCACTGCTATACAGTTCATGGCCCGTATTCTCAAGAGAGGCTGCCATATTCGGCAGTTAGAGGCGCTGACGCACAGCTTCGAACAGGCAGATACCTGTTGCCACCGACACGTTCAGACTGGAAACACTGCCCGCCATAGGAATAGAAATCAGGGTGTCGCAGCTTTCGCGGCTCAGGCGTCTCAGCCCCTTGCCTTCAGCGCCCATGGCAATAGCCAGAGCCCCCTTGAGGTCAGCCTGATACAGGGTGCTGTCAGCCTCGCCTGCAGTGCCGGCAATCCACACACCCCGTTCCTGCAAACGCTTCATGGTACGCGCCAGGTTGGTCACCTGAAACAGAGGTACTGTCTCGGCCGCGCCGCAAGCCACCTTGCTGACGGTCGGCGTCAGTCCCACGGAGTTGTCTTTGGGCACTATGACGCCGTGAACTCCGGCCGCATCGGCATTTCGCAGACAGGCCCCCAGATTGTGGGGATCTGTGACGCCATCCAGGATCAACAAAAATGGCGAGTCCGTCTTGTCCAGCAGGACTTCCAGATCGTTTTCGGTCAAGACCTTGGCCGGACGCACCCGGATGATGATCCCCTGATGCTGAGTGCTTTCAGCCTTGTCATCAAGTGTCTTGCGGGATGCCTGCTGGGCGCGAATGCCCCACTGAGCCGCCATCTCCAACAAGGGCTTGACCCTATCATCCTGACGGCCACTGAGCAGCCACATTTCCAGCACCCGCTCAGGAGCGTGTTTCAGCAAAGACTCGACCGCGTGAATGCCAAACACCAGTTCCTGTTTTTTCATTTACTTCTTTCTCTTGACTCGTTTGGCTGCCTTGGGCTTTTTCGCCCCGGCGTTGCCGGCAGCCTTGGTTGATTTGCTCTTGGCGGCGGATGCGCCTGTGGACTTAGACTTGGCGCTCCCTTTACCTGCCGGCTTCTGTGCCTTGGCCGAGCGGCGGGCTCCTTCAATATTGACCCTTTCCCGCGCGGTCAGCGGCTTACTCTTGCTGCGGCCTTTACGGCGCTGGCTGCGGCCCTCTTCGTCCACCATCAGCAAGTCTATCTGTCTGTCGTCCAGATTGACCGAGGCGACTTTGACCGTCACAGCATCGCCAATCTGGTAGATCTGCCCTGAATGCTCACCTATCAGGCGCTGGCGCATGGGATCATACTGGAAATAGTCGCTGCCCAGGGTGGAGATATGCACCAAGCCGTCGATAAACAGCTCATTGAGGCGCACAAACAGCCCGAAGCTGGTGACAGAAGCCACCACCGCATCGAAGGTGTCACCCACATGGTCCTGCATAAACTCACACTTGAGCCAGTCGGAGACGTCACGGGTGGCTTCATCGGCGCGGCGCTCGGTGTTGGAACACTCTTCGCCAAGCTGATCCAGCTCATCGAGCTGATAGTGATAGCCACCGTCCGGGGTCCACTTGTCGCTCGCTTCACCGCGCTCCTTGGCGAGCAGGTAACGGATCACCCTGTGCAACACCAAGTCAGGATAACGGCGAATCGGCGAAGTAAAGTGAGCATACTCCTCCAGCGCCAGACCAAAGTGGCCTTCATTGTCCGGTGTGTAAGTCGCCTGGCGCATGGAGCGCAGCAACATCACCTGAATGAGTTCGGCATCGGCGCGCCCCTGGACTTTTTCCATCAGAGCCTGGTAGTCACTGGGTTCAGGTTCGAGACCGCCACCCATGGAGAGCCCCCGCTCAGCCAGAAACTCCTTGAACTGAGTCAGCTTCTGCTCGGATGGCGCTTCGTGCACCCGATAGAGGACTTCACCCTTGTGCTTTTTGACAAACTTGGCCGCCGCCACGTTGGCGAGGATCATACACTCTTCGATGATCTTGTGCGCCTGGTTACGGGCTCTGGGCACTATCTTGTCTATCTTGCGCTGCTCATTGAAGATGAACTGGGTTTCCAGCGTCTCAAAGGCGATGGCGCCACGGTTGGCCCGCTGGCTATCGAGCGCCAGATACAGCTCCTGCAACACCTTGAGATGCGGCAGTAAAGGCTTATGCTCTTCCAGGCCTTCTTCGCCTTCCAGCATGGCCGCCACCTGGGTATAGGTGAAACGGGCGTGGGAATGCATCACCGCCGGATAGAACTTGTAGCCGGATAACTTACCCGACGCCGACACTGTCATCTCGGCCACCATACAGAGACGGTCAACTCCCGGGTTCAGGGAACACAGGCCGTTGGAGAGCTTTTCCGGCAACATGGGGATCACCTGTGACGGGAAGTACACAGAGTTGCCTCGAGCACGGGCTTCTTGATCCAGCGCCGATTGAGTACGCACATAATAGCTGACATCGGCAATGGCCACCCACAGGCGCCAACCGCCGCTGCGCTTGCGCTCGGCATAGACAGCATCGTCAAAGTCGCGAGCATCTTCACCGTCTATGGTGACCAAGGGCAGTTGCCGCAGGTCGACCCGACCTACCTTGTCCTCTTCCTGCACTTCATCGGATATTTTGCGCAGTTTCTTTTCGATGGCGGCAGACCAGGTATGGGGTAGATCATAGTTGCGCAGGGCAATTTCTATCTCCATGCCCGGCGCCATCTCTTTACCCAGCACCTCAACCACCTTACCGGCGGCTTTGACATAGCGCCCCGGCCTGCGGGTGAGTTCCACCACCACGACATCGCCCTGACGGGCGCCGTTGCGATCAGCGTTGTCTATCAATATTTCCTGGGTAATCCGCTTATCATCGGCAATAACAAAGGCCATGCCGCAATCGACATGGAAACGCCCCACCAAGGCGGCGGTTCGCTCGGCGACCAAGCGCACTATGCGAGCTTCGCGGCGCCCCTTGCGATCGACTCCAGCCTTCTGCGCCAACACCTTGTCGCCATGGAAGTATCTGAGCATGTCACCATGGTTGATAAACAGGTCATCACCGCCTTCATCGGGACGGAAGAAGCCATAGCCATCTCTGTGGCCCAGCACAGTCCCCTGGATCAAGTCCATCCGCTCCGGCAGGCCATAACACTGGCCGCGGGTAAATACCAGCTGACCATCGCGCTCCATGGCACGCAGCCGACGCCGCAGCGCCTCGAGTTGTTCTTCGTCGGAGATGTTGAGGGCCGTGGCGATCCGCTCACGATTCAGGGGAGAGGTCTGCGAGCGCAGATATTCCAATATAAATTCCCGGCTGGGGATGGGGTTGTCGTACTTATCTTGTTCTCGCTCAAAATGAGGATCTTTTATCATTCAATTTCCAATTTTTTCGTTGTCGCATCCAGTGCGACAAGCTAATTAACGGCTTTGCAGATGTTCCTTTTTGGCCTTCTCCACCTGACTGGCGGGCATTTTAGCCGCTAACAGCTGCAATAATCTTTTGGCGTCTTGCTGGGTCTGTTCATCGCTGAACACCTGGTTGTAGAGCCAGTGATACCCCAAGACATAATCCCTTGGGCTACCATAACCCTTGGCAAACAGTTCGACCAGCATCATTCTGGCCGGCAGGTCACCGTTGGCGGCAGCGGGTAACAGGTACTGCACCGAACGTTCTTTGTCCTGCAGTACAAACTTGCCATCTTTATAATACTCGGCAATGCGCACCATGGCTTCGGCACTGCCCTGCTCGGCGGCATCCCTGAGCAGCGATATTCCTCTGGGCGGATTGGCCTTGACGCAGATGCCGAAATTAAGCATCTCACCCCAGAGGTACTGGTACAACGGCTGCTTGAGCACTTCGGCACGCGCCTCAATATCCTGCACCAGCTGACAGTCATCGGCTTTGACCCGGGTCAGGTATTGCTTGCTGCGAATAAGCTCCAGCAGTTCTTCCTGGCTGTAGATATCCACGGCCTTGGTTTCTTCGGCCAACACATTGGCACTGGTTACTAACAAGAGTAATAGGGCTATACGCAACATAAGCTGTCCTGATGACAAATAGACTGTCTTTTCATCGGCAGTATAACCCAATTCTTAAGGGCAAACAGTGTAAGCCCCATAAACGAAAAAGGCCGCTTAGGCGGCCTTTTTACTTAACTGAATGGATTCACCAGAATCATGGTCTCATTCCGGTCAGGCCCGGTTGAGATGATATCGACAGGTGTTTCCAGCAGTTCTTCAATCCGCTTGATATAGTTGATTGCTGCCTGCGGCAGTTGCTCCAGAGAAGTGGCACCAAAGGTGTTTTCACTCCAGCCTGGCATAGTCTCATACACAGGAGTAACGTGCTCGTAGCCTTCGGCCGCCAGCGGAGTCACATTGGACACAGTACCGTCTGGGTGCTGATAGCCTACGCAGAGCTTCACTTCTTTCAAGCCGTCCAAAACGTCGAGCTTGGTCAGGCAGAAACCACTGATGCTGTTGATCTGAACCGCGCGGCGCATAGCCACTATGTCCAACCAACCCGGACGACGCTTACGACCGGTTGTCGCACCAAATTCCTGGCCCTTGGTTCCCAGGTGATCGCCGATTTCACATTCCAGTTCAGTCGGGAATGGGCCGGCACCCACACGAGTGGTATAAGCCTTGATGATACCGCAGACATAGTCCAGGTGACGTGGGCCGAATCCTGAACCTGTTGCCACACCACCTGCGGTAGTGTTGGAAGAGGTTACAAATGGATAAGTACCGTGGTCGATATCCAGCAAGGTGCCCTGAGCGCCTTCAAACAGTATGTTGTCGCCATTCTTGCGGGCTTGATCCAGCAATTCGGTGACATCCACACACAGACCTTTCAGGTAGTCTGCCAGTGCCAGCGCGTCATCCAGAGTTTTCTGGTAATCAACGGCTTCGCACTTATAGTATTCGGTCAGCATAAAGTTGTGATAGGTCATCACTTCTTTCAGCTTCTCGGCAAACAGTTGTGGATTGAAGAGATCCCCTACGCGCAAGCCGCGACGGGAAATTTTATCTTCATAAGCCGGGCCGATGCCGCGCCCTGTAGTACCGATAGCCTTGTTGCCACGCGCTTTTTCGCGAGCAATATCCAGCGCACAGTGGAAAGGAAGGATCAGAGGACAAGCTTCAGAGATCAGCAGGCGTTCCTCTACCGGAATACCTTTCTCTTTCAGCATGCCGATCTCTTTCATCAGAGCATCGGGCGCCAAAACCACGCCGTTGCCGATAATGCACTTGACGTTATCGCGCAGAATGCCTGAGGGGATCAGATGAAGAACGGTTTTTTCACCATCGATAACCAGAGTATGACCAGCGTTGTGGCCACCTTGGTAACGGACTACGAATTTTGCCTGTTCGGTCAGAAGGTCGACAATCTTACCTTTTCCCTCGTCACCCCATTGAGTGCCGAGAACAACTACATTTTTGCCCATTGTTTGCTGCAAGGTTGCGGTTAAAGCAGGATTCTAACAGATATTGGCATGGAAGGGGCAAGTATTTATGAAAAAATAATCAATATGACAATTCCTGCAACAACCAGGACGCCGCCCAGGCGTTGCATGATAGCTGTCGGTTGGGAAGCCACTTCCAACAGGTAACGACGCCAGCGGTTGGGGAATAACAAGGGCCCCACCCCTTCCAGGATCAATACCAAACCCAAGGCCATCAACAGTAGTTGCCAACTCATGTTTCACCCCATTTAAACCTGCCACAACAACCCTGAGTATACAGGGCTGCCAGGGATAAATCTCAGCCATAAAAAAACCCAGCGTACGCTGGGTTTTTGGTATCTCGAAAGCGATATTAACGCTTGGAGAACTGTGGCTTACGACGTGCTTTACGCAGACCAACTTTCTTACGCTCAACCTTACGAGCATCGCGGGTTACATAACCAGCAGAACGTAAAGTAGGACGCAGAGCTTCGTCCAGCTCCATCAGAGCACGGGTGATACCGTGACGGATAGCGCCGGCTTGGCCAGTGATACCACCGCCCTTAACAGTTACATAGATGTCCAGCTTTTCAGTCATTTCAACCAGCTCAAGCGGTTGACGAACAACCATACGAGCGGTTTCACGACCAAAGTAAACATCCAGAGGACGTTGGTTAACAACGATGTTGCCACTACCTGCTTTAGCGAATACGCGAGCAGTTGAAGTTTTGCGACGGCCAGTGCCGTAGTACTGAGTTGCAGCCATTTGCTTAATCCCGTTTAGATATCAAGAACTTGAGGTTGTTGTGCAGCGTGGTTGTGCTCTGCGCCAGCGTAAACTTTCAGCTTACGGAACATGGCACGACCCAGAGGGCCTTTCGGCAACATACCCTTGACTGCTTTCTCGATGATCATTTCTGGCTTGTGAGCTTGCAGCTTCTCGAAGCTGATTTGCTTGATGCCACCTGGGAAGCCTGAGTGCGAGTAGTACGTCTTGCCTGCAGCCTTGTTACCGGTCACAGTTACTTTCTCGGCGTTGATCACGATGATGTAGTCACCGGTATCTACGTGAGGAGTGTACTCAGCCTTGTGCTTGCCACGCAGACGCAGAGCGATTTCAGTGGCGATACGACCCAGGGTCTTACCTTCGGCATCAACAACGTACCAGTCACGAGCTACAGTTTCTGGCTTAGCAGTAAAAGTCTTCATTATTACAAAAACCCAAAGTTAAATTCTGTCACATGCTACCTGCGGATGCAGATAACACAAAAATGCCTTTCTCTGCCCCTTCGAGCAAAGAATCTGGCTTTTAAATCCGCCCAATCGGCGGAGTAACGTGGGCAGGTGGCGGATTATAGACAAAGCTGAACTAAAAATCACCTGCTTTTTGAGATCCCGCCGTAAAAGACGATCTTTTTCAAGTCGTTACCGCTTTAGCACCATCGACGCCTTGGTCACCGCGCTCATTCGGTTGGATTGTCGGCAACAAAACGGGGGCAATCATCCCCTATGGCAGGTGCTCCAAAGCCAGGTAATCCCGGGACTGCATCTCAATCAGACGGGAGCGGCAGCGACGAAATTCAAAACTCAGTTGCCCATCTGTGTAAATCTGCTCGAGCGGTACCTCGGCCGAGATGATAAGTTTCACATGCCGCTCGTAGAACTCATCCACCAGCGCCAGAAACCGGCGGGCGATATCATCCCCTGTCTGCTGGGCGCCCATCTGTTCCAGGCCACTGAGCAACACTGTGTGAAACAGCTGCGCCAATTCCATATAGTCCCGCTGACTGCGCGGCCCATCACACAGCGCGCGGAAGTCGGCCAGCAAAACACCCTGGGCCTGCTTACGGATCACTATGCTGCGCCCATCTATCTCCAGCGGCGTTTCAGAGACTTCAGACTCAGGCGCCAGTTGGGTGAAATAGCGTTGCAGATTGCACTCGGCGGTTTCATCCAGCGGGTGATGGTAGATCTCGGCCTGTTCCAGGGTCCGCAGTCTATAGTCAATTCCAGAATCGACATTCAACACCTGGCAATTGGCCTTGATTTCGGCGATGGCTGGTAAAAATCTGGCCCGCTGCAAACCATTCTTGTAGAGGTCGTCCGGCACTATGTTGGAAGTGGCCACCAAGACCACGCCCTCCTTGAATAGGGCCTCGAACAGCGTGCCCAGTAACATGGCATCCGTGATGTCTGAAACAAAGAACTCATCAAAGCAGATCACCCGATATTGCTGCGCCATCTGTTTGGCTATAACCAACAGTGGGTCCCGGGTTCCCTTGAGCTCGTCCAGTTCCCGATGAATTCTGTGCATAAAGCGATGGAAATGCGCTCTCAGTTTCTGCTCACCCGGCAGGGCATCGAAAAAGGTGTCCATAAGATAGGTCTTGCCGCGCCCAACACCGCCCCAGAGGTAAAGCCCCTGAACCTTGCTGTTTTTTTCCCGGCTGAACCAATTGCGCCATCCGGACTTTTGCGGCCTTTGTAGCTCATCATAAACACGCTGTAATGCCTTTACCGCTTGCTCCTGCGCCGGGTCATGACTGAAATCTTCACGGGTGAGATCTTGTTGGTAATGCTGCCAGGGGGTTAACTGCGACACTTGAATTCTTCTCTTTTAACCTTAATTTGATGGGTACCTAACCCAACTCACGCAACAGAGTTGGGGCGGCAAATGGTATCATGAGACCCACGCTCGGGGTATATTTTGCCAGGTATCCCTATGGGGTCGAGCAAGAGCATAAGACACAAAGACAAACTTAAGGAGTCGATATGGAATGGCCACTGGTGTTTGCGGCTTTCATTCTGGGGTTGATACTGGGTTATATCGGCAAGACCTTGGTCAGCCGGGGGCTCGGCAAGAGCAATAAAGGGGCTACCATAGAGCGCAGCAAGATGGAATTGAGCCAACACAAGCAGGAGGTCAGCGATCATCTGGCCGAACAAAGGGCACTGCTGGGACAACTGACAGAACAGATCAATCGCCTCAATCAGCATTGGAATCAGGGCAGCCAAAGATTGGCCAAAGAGGAGCAACTGGCCCCTTTGCCAGCTATGCTGACCAGTGTGCCTGACACGGAAGAAAGGCCAGAGACTGCGTCCCCTGTCAGCGTGCAATAAAAATTAATCTTTGTTAATGAATGATGAACTTTTTACACAGGATTAAAGTCGGATTAATTACCGGACGCTCGTAAGAGCCTTTATGATTCAGCCACCTCGGTGGCAAACAGTACATGGTTATTTGATCCCGTATTAGGAGCAATGCATAGATGAAGACCAAGTTATCTCTTGTTTCCGCCGCCCTCCTAGGGGCCACCCTGACACTGGCCCCTGTAGTCTCCCAGGCCGCGCTGCCACAAGCCGTAGACGGCCAAACCATGCCGAGTCTGGCACCCATGTTGGAGCAAACCACACCTGCGGTTGTCTCTGTCGCCGTTTCCGGCACTCAGGTTTCCCGCCAACGGGTACCGGATATATTCCGCTACTTCTTTGGCCCCAACGCCCCTCAGGAGCAAGTACAGGAGCGACCATTTCGCGGTTTGGGATCCGGTGTCATCATAGATGCCGACAAGGGCTATATAGTCACCAACAACCATGTAATCGATGGCGCCGATGATATTCAGGTAGGGCTGCACGACGGCCGCGAAATCAAGGCCAAGTTGATAGGCAAAGATAAAGATGCCGATATTGCCCTGTTGCAGATTGAGGCCGACAACCTCACGGCAGTCAAATCTGCCGACTCGGATGACTTGAGGGTTGGCGACTTTGCCGTGGCCATAGGTAACCCCTTCGGTCTTGGGCAAACCGTGACTTCAGGTATTGTCAGCGCTCTGGGGCGTACAGGCCTTGGCATAGAGATGCTGGAAAACTTCATTCAAACCGATGCCGCCATTAACAGCGGTAACTCAGGCGGCGCCTTGGTTAACCTGCGCGGCGAGCTTATCGGTATCAATACCGCCATTGTGGCTCCCGGCGGCGGTAACGTAGGTATCGGCTTCGCGATACCGGCCAACATGGTTCATAGCCTGGTGGATCAGATTATCGAACACGGCGAAGTCCGCCGCGGCGTTCTGGGGGTCATGGGTCGGGATCTGGACAATGAACTGGCTCAAGGCTTCGGTCTCAAGACCCAACACGGTGGCTTTGTCAGCGAAGTAATGGAAGGCAGCGCCGCCGATAAGGCGGGCATCAAGGCAGGCGATATTATCGTCAGCATTAATGGCCGCAAGATCAAGAGCTTCCAGGAATTGAGAGCCAAGATTGGCACCATGGGTGCCGGCACCAAGGTAGAGCTTGGCCTGATACGTGATGGTGATGACAAGACAGTCAAAGTCACTCTGGGCGAAGCCAGCCAAGTGAAAGAAACTGCGGCCGGCGCCGTTCATCCTATGTTGGCCGGTGCCACTCTGGAGAACAGCAAGAAAGGTATCGAGATCACCGATATCGCCCAGAATTCTCCAGCGGCCATGAGTGGCTTGCAAAAAGGTGACCTGATTGTTGGGGTCAACCGTACCAAGACCGCCACTCTCAAAGCACTGAAAGAAGAACTCAAAGAGCAACAAGGCGCAGTGGCACTGAAGATAGTCAGGGGCAACAGCAGCCTGTATCTGATCCTCAGAGGTTGACAGTCATCCGGAAAAAGCGGGGATAACCCCGCTTTTTCTATTTCCGGTGCCCAATTCAGGGCAAAATTGACTTCCTGAGCCTTGACTATTGTTCGCAAGAGCAAGAAACATGCTAATCTAACGAGCCTTTTTTAATATTCAGCAATGTCATCATAATGAAAGAAACCCTGATCTATATCTGCAAAGCTGTGGTCTTTGGCCTGGTAATGGCGGCAGTCTTTCTGCTGGCCAACCGTTTTATGGGCGAAGGCAATCTCGGTGGCAACCTGTTGCAGTTCAGGGGAAACAGTGGTGCAGAGCTGTCCTTTGCCAAGGCGGTACGCCGCGCCGCGCCGGCGGTAGTGAATATCTATAGCCTGAGTATCAACCAGAGCCGGCCTCTGAATGGCGGCTCTCTGCAGGGCCTGGGCTCAGGCGTCATCATGAGCAAGGAAGGCTACATTCTCACTAACTATCATGTGGTCAAGAAGGCCGATGAAATTGTGGTGGCATTGCAGGATGGCAGAAAATTCGGTGCAGAGGTAGTCGGTCAGGATCCTGAAACTGACCTGGCTGTGCTGGAGATCCAGGGGGATAACCTGCCAGTCGTACCGGTTAACCTCGACAGCCCACCTCAAGTGGGCGATGTGGTGCTTGCCATAGGTAACCCCTATAACCTGGGGCAAACCATTACCCAGGGGATCATCAGTGCCACAGGTCGTAACGGCCTGAGCACAGGCTACCTGGACTTTCTGCAAACCGATGCCGCCATCAATGCCGGTAACTCGGGTGGTGCCCTGATAGACACCCATGGCGGCCTGATAGGCATCAACACTGCCGCCTTCCAGATAGGCGGTGAAGGGGGTGGCCATGGCATCAACTTCGCCATTCCCATCAAGCTAGCCTACGCTGTCATGGGCAAACTGATCAAGGACGGCCGGGTTATTCGCGGGGCTCTGGGGATCTCGGGTGAAGACGTCAGCCCGGTTGTGGCGCAAATACTTAATTTGCCGGATCTTCGCGGCGTAGTGGTAACCGGCATAGAACCCAATGGCCCGGCAGCACTGGCCGGTCTGAGGCCCAGAGATGTGATCACTCAGTATCAGGGGGAAGAGGTTACCCGCATCTATATGCTGATGGACAGGATTGCCGAGACCACACCTGGTACCAAGGTCACACTGCAGGTGATCCGCGCCGGTAAACAGATAGAGCTCCCGGTCGTTATTGGCGAGAAGCCGGTCGACTACAACTGAAAATAAATCTGCCGGCAAAACTGGCAGAGACAAAAACACCGGGCCAAGAACCCGGTGTTTTTATTGGTAACAGGACTTAGTCCTGCTCTTCGTCGTCTTCATCTTCCAGCTCGTCACCTATGTAATAGGTGCCCCAGCCGTCATAGTCAACCTTATGCTTGACCGCCAGCTGCAGCAACTGCTCACAGGCCTTATCCAGAAGTTCGGCTTCCAGTTGGTGGTAGGCAATGGCGTCAAAACAGAAAATCAAACTACCATCATCCAGTTCCACCTCTTCGGCATCGTTAACCTCAAAGCCCAATTTAAAGGCATCGACTGCGGCCTTTTCCAGGCGGTCAAAGTTAGTGGACGAAAAATGGTGCTCTATGGTGTATTCAGCATCGGCCTCAGAACCGTCATCCAGCAAGGACTGAATAATGTCACGGTTTTCCTGCTTCTGTGCCTGCAACAGACGTTCAATGGACATGCTTGTCTCCGAAAAAATAGGTCAGAGGGTATTATACGATATCCGCGGGCACAGTTTTACCCATAAGTGCTGCCGCCTCGGCATTGAGTTGTTTCAGTTTGCTGGCCATGGTGGCATGGACCTTATCGGACAACTCTTTAACATTGGCCTTGCTTAGGCCTTTGGTCGCCACCGGCTCCATCATCTCAATGATCACCACGCCATTGTTCCAGCGGTTGAGCTTGATATGGCACTGATTGGAAGCCAGTACCGGTACCATAGGCACTCCGGCGGCTATGGCGGTATGAAATGCCCCAGCCTTGAAGGGCAGCAAGCCGCGACCGCGACTGCGGGTGCCTTCAGGAAATATCCATACAGAGAGGCATTTCTCTTTGATCTTACGCGCCGTCTCGGCCATGGTTTCAAAGGCGCGGGTACGGTTTTTACGGTCGATGAGAATATTACCCGAAAGCCAATAAAGCTGACCAAACAGCGGCATCCACAACAGGCTCTTCTTTCCCAGGCTGACAGTGCCTTTGGGAACCGCTGCTGTGTGGGTAAACATATCGAAATTATTTTGATGGTTCGCCAGAAAGATACAGGGCTCACCCGGGTTGGTTTTGCCTGCACGCACTATGACTTTAACACCCAGTATAGGCGCTACCGCCGAAAACAGTCGGGCAAACAGGTGTACATTGTCTCTGTGTCTTGGACGCAAGATGCAAAAAATGCCACCAAAAACAAAGGCCAGCAATAAGAGTACCGCCAGCAGCAGAGAACGGACTATCAACAGCATAAATTTACTCCACTTATGCAACGGCGGACAGTATAGCTACAGGCCTGCTGTGGCTCAATCTTTTGTTTACATCTGTGCGCTGATTTTTAACAGCATAAAAAAATGCGGCCACTGGGGCCGCATTCAATCTCGCCAGTCTCAGCGGCGGCCGCTGAAGCCAAGCAGCACACGGAACAGCAGAGCGCTCAGTGCCAGAGTTGCCACTATCGCGGCCCCACTAGGCAGGTCATAACTCGCCGAGGCCCACAGACCGGCGACATAACCCAATACCCCGACCAGATAGGCCCAGCCAAGTGCGAAACGGCCGCTGTATTTATTCAGCGCCAGTGCCGGCAGAATCAAGGTGCTAAACACCAGATAGACACCCACCAGCTCCACCGACAGGGTTATCACCAGGGCAAACAGGGGATAAAACACGGCGCCATTGAGCAAAGACGGGCGCCACAGCAATAGCCCCAACACCAGAGCATAAACCAGTGCCGGCAAGATCAGTTGTGGCCAGTTGACCCAAAGGATCTGCCCCGACATCAGTTGCTTGAGCAGCTCGGCACCATGGGGGTCGTTGGAGAGCAGCAACATGGCAGCCACAGCAGCCAACACGTAGAAGCAGCCGATCATGGCCTCCAGCTCAGAGGCCATCTTACGTGACAACCAGGCTATGACTCCGGCCCCGGCCAGGGCAAACAATGCCGGCATCCATACATGAGAATAAGGAATATCCTCCAGATCATGGTTAAGATGCGCCACTATCGCCCCCAGAGCCGCCACTTGGGCAATCGCCAGATCGATAAAGATGATCCCGCGCTTCAACACCTGACGCCCCAATACCACATGGGTTGAGAGTACCAGCAGGCCGGCCGCAAAGGCCGGCAAGAGTATGCTGAACAGTCCGCTGTCCATAATCAATTCACGCTCTTGAGCAGCGAGATGGCGCTGTCATACAGGCTGAAAAGATCCTGACTCTGGGCGTTACCACCGACCGACATGGGCAATACCAATACAGGCAACTTGGCTCTTTCACCCAACCAGTTGGCGCCACGTTCATCCTGATAGGATGCCACTACCACGGCACTGACATCCCCTTGCCCTGCCCGCTCAAGCAGCGAAGCCAAGTGTGAACTGCTGGGGGGCAACCCGGGCTTGGGCTCGAGATCCGCGACCTGAGAAACTCCCAACCAGTTGAACAGATAGCGGAAACTGGTGTGATAGGCGATAACCTTCTTGCCCTTGAGTGATGCCGCTTCGGCTTCCCACTTGGGAATAGCCTGCTGCCAACGCTCGCTGAATGCCTTGAGCGCAGCCTCGTAATCGGCTTTTCCTTGAGGGTCCAGGGCCACCAGCTTGGCGCTCAGCGCCTTGGCGATATCCAGCATCCGATACGGGTCAAAGTGCAGATGCGGATTCCCCTTGGCGTGCACATCCCCCATGCTGCGGTCGACCGAATCCAGCTTATCCAGGGTCTCAACCTGATCGGCTGCAAAAAACAGCCCCTGATCCGTAGAGCGCACCTTGGCGTTGGAAGATTTCATCTGCAGCATAGGCAACCAACCGATTTCCAGATCCGCACCGGCGCAGACCGCCAGATCAGCCTGGCGCATCTTGGCGATTAAACTGGGCCGAGCCTGCACCTGGTGAGGATCCTGCAAGGCGGTTGTGGCCGAATAGATGTCCGCATCCGGCGCCAAGCTCTTGGCCAACGCGGCATATTCAGGTTCACAGGCAAAAATATTCAGGCTGGCCTGAGCCTGCCAACTGGCCACCAGAGTCAAAGCGGCCGTGGCCAGGCCGACAAATTTAGAATTGATGCGCACCGTGGGCCCCCAGAGTCATAACGTATTGCAGAGTGATAACATTGTCGTCTTCGATACCGTCGAAATTAGTGCCACGCTGATTGGTGTACTGCAGTCTTACGGTAGAGAAGTGGCTGTGATGCCAAGCCAGGCTAACTTCGGTTTCTTTCAGCTTCTGACCGTGGAAATGATCGTCGTGGGCCTGCTGGGTATCCAGCTCGCCGTAGCGGATCCCGGTAGACCAGCTGGGGCTCCATTGGTAGACACCGCTCAGATACCAGCCCTGATGGTAATCTTTCGGCTCTGCATGGGCGTGTTCATCCTCGTGATGCTCATGCTCGGCCTCGGCAACGAAATCTGCCACCCGGAAATATTCACCACTAACAGTCAGATGCTGATACTTGTAGTTGCCGTTGGGTGCCCACTTATAAACAAAGTCGGCAATATAGGTGTTTTCACCCGTATAAGAGGCACCATGGCTGTGACCTTCATGGTCGTGGCCGTGATCATGCTCCTCTTCCTCACCTGCGTGCTCTTCAAAAGGGGTCATGCGGCCATTTTCATTGCGCAGATATGACAGCCCCAACTGCCAGGAACTGTCTGTCCCTATATCGCCACCTATCTTGGTGTAAGCGGTATAAACACCCACATCCTTGAACTCGCGCTCGCCGTGTTCATCCTCGGCACGCATCTTGTCGCCCTTGAAAGCTTCCAGACCCATTACCCAGTAAAGGTCTGTCGGCGCCACATAGTTCAAGCGGATACCATCATCGAAGTAGTGATTGCCCAGGAAGGCACGGTAAGCCGCCGGTCTGTCGGTAAAGGCGTCTGTGTGGGGATGTTGGTTATTGAGATAGCCCACATCAGACAGGAAACGTCCGGCGCGCACCGCAAACCCTGCCGGCATCGCCAAGGTCTGAATAAAAGCCTCTTCCAGATTCACTTCGGTATCACCATCATGATTTTCTATGGTGGTGGTGAGTTTGCCGTAAAACATATCGTCAATATTGGCGCTGAGCGCCAGTTCGGTTTCCCCCAGACCAAAACCTTCCTGGCGCTCGGCCATGGGACGATCCGCCGTTTGATAATAGCCATCCAAAACCGCACTGATCGCCGGATTGGTCAGCGTAGGGTCCTGGGCCATTGCACAGGTGGAAACCAAGCCACAGGCCAAGGCCAGAGGCGAAATACGAGTTGAAAAAACAGTCATTTTAGCTCCTGAAATACAGCAGTCATCGCACCGCAATTCCATGCGGTCGATAGCAAAATTTAAATAGATGTCTCTTTAAATTCAGGCTGTTACAGGTGGAGCACGACTGTTAAACAGGCGAACGTGGGGCGCCTGCCAGGAAGGAGCCGTAAAACTGACTCTGATATAGGATTGTTTGACAGCATCCAGATGCAGCCCGGTGCCGGGCATGAGCTTGTTCAGCTGATGCTGATGGAAACAGAGAGTACAGTGGGTCTTGTGACCCTCTTCGAGATGGGAAATGCTGTGGGCCGATGCAGCCACAGACAAGAGCACCAGTATGGCGGCAAGCCATATGGCAATAGTGCTTCTTGTACGAACAGCGATATACAAACCTAACATCCCCCAGATAGATCCGGCGCTAGTGTAAGCCAGCCTACCCCGAGGTTGCAACAAGGTTAACAAGGCGAAGCTGAAACTAAAAGTTACAAGATATGTAACAACGCCAAGGTTTCGGCGCTAATTACAGCTTACAGGCCTGGCTGAGATTAAGTTCTGCTTAAGCTCTGCCGGTTAAGGTTTACCCTATACTCTTTGTGCTCGCGCGGGCCCGCCCATGGGAGCAGCCTAACCAAAGGAAAAGCTATGTTGGCATTTCTCAAAAATAACCTGGGGATTATCCTGTTTGCCATTCTGTTTTGCGGCGCCATTTTGGGCGGCATCTATTACGTAGAAACCTCCCTGGCCAATCAGGTACAGGTGGTAGACTGAGCCCTCAGCGATACTTCTGCCGCTGCGCCGAATCATCCTCTTCAACTTTAACCGGCGCTTCAACCGTGTGCAGATGATCCATCAGGTGGCTGATCAGCAAGACGATCAGCCCAAGGATTGCGACAGGTATCCCGAAGTGTCTGGTCTCTGGAACCAACCAGGCAAAGATAGCCGCAGCCGCCCCCAGATAAAAACCCACCAGTTTCAATTTCAATAACCAAGGCGTCTTCCCAAGCCAGGCTTCACAATGAGGACACTGGATCTGCGCGGAAAAGCCACTGCCCCGCTGCCGGGCTATCTGAGAAACATTAAAGGTTTTATTGCAATTGGAACATAGCACTCGAGCGTTCTCCGGCGAGCTCAACAAAGGGCGCTATTCTAGCAAAGCTGGCGTCTGCCTTATATCTCCCATGAGTGAAAAACCACAAATCCGTGAGCTTTTTGGGCGTCATGGGACATTTCGTGTCATATTTATTGACTCCAACACTTCAAAAATACAGATAAAAATCGGACAAAAACATGGTTAGAACTCTCTTGCTCGTGTTGTGTTTATCTCTTTCCTGGCAATCTTTCGCATCTGAACCCGAACCGCTCGCTACCGAGCAGCTCACTTTGATGCAGCAAACCATAAGACAAAATATCCAACAGCTTCGCAGTGCCAAGGGCGAACTCAAGGCGGTGACTGAGTTTAGGATCAAGGCGCTAACTCTGGCACAAAGAAATAAACTCAAAGAGAGCATAGATGCCATTGGCGACAAGAGCGCAGAACAGAATGCCAAGGTGAATGTTTTGCCGCATCTGCAAGCGCAGCGGCAACTCCTGCAGGAGATGGTGCAATATCTCGACAAGGAGATAATGTCGCTGCAGGGCAAGCTCGGCAAAGGGGAAGATCAACAGCTGATGCTTGAGATCTCCCGCCGCAGCCTGGAAAAGGATGAAATTCAAAAAGGCTTGCTGGAACTGCTCAACTGGTCAGAGCAACTGGGACAGGATGTCAGCCAGGCGAAAGAATCACTCAAGCAACGTCTTATCGTCAGAGCCGAGTTGCTCGAAAGTCTGGTGAGCTACAACCAGCAGCAGTTGGGCGTGCAAATGGCCGAAAATGCGCTGGCGGGCAAAGATGTCAGCAGCGAGCAGAGCAAGACCTTGACCCTGCTGAAAGAGCGGTTGGAAAACAACAGCAGCAGCCTGAGTGCAGTGATAGGCATGCTGGATAAACTGGATGTAGATACCAGCGATCTGAAAAAGACCCTGTTTGCCATTTCCGGAGATATCACCCAGGACGTCCTCAATATCGATATCGTCTCCAGTCTGGCCGGACAATGGTTTGATATCGCCAAGGCGCAGTTGATTGAAGGTGGGCCGGATATACTGTTCAAGATATTTATCTTCTTGTTTATCTTGCTACTTTCCGTCTTGTTGGCCAAATTAACCAAGCGAATCGTCGCCAAGGCGGTCAGTAACTCCAAGCTCAAGTTCAGCAAGCTGCTGCAAGATTTCTTCACCTCGCTTTCCGGCAAGATTATTTTCACCTTGGGGCTGCTGATAGCCTTGTCACAGCTTGGATTCGAACTCGGCCCATTGCTGGCCGGTTTCGGTATTGCCGGGGTAATTATCGGTTTTGCGCTACAGGATACCCTGTCCAACTTCGCCTCAGGGATGATGATCCTTATCTATCGTCCCTTCGATGTGGGAGATCTGATCCATGCCGCCGGCGTCACAGGCAGAGTCAGCCATATGAGCCTGGTATCTACCACCATCAAGACCCTGGACAACCAGCGGCTGATCATTCCCAACAACAAAATTTGGGGCGATACCATCAACAATATCACCGCCGAGCATCACAGACGGGTAGATATGACCTTCGGCATCAGCTACAGCGATAATATTGAACAGGCCGAAGCCGTGCTGGAGCAACTGGTACAAGAGCATCCCAAAGTACTTAAGCACCCTGAGCCTACGGTTAAACTGCACCTCTTGGGCGAATCCTCGGTGGACTTTGTGGTGCGCCCCTGGGTCAGGCCGGAAGACTATTGGGAAGTTTACTGGGACATCACCCGGGCGGTGAAGATGCGTTTCGACGAGGAAGGGATCAGTATTCCATTCCCGCAGCGGGACGTACACTTCTATCGCGGTTAAATCGGCGCGGCAGGATCCAATACAACCAAGGGCGCATCTGCGCCCTTGGTTGTTATCGAGTTAAAGCCCCATCACTTCACCCTGCTCATTGATATCGATATGCAGGTAGCCTGGATTCAAACCCAGCCCAGGCATGGTCATCACCTTGCCCACCAAAGCGGTGACAAAACCGGCTCCGGCGTTAAGCCTAAGCTCAGTGATTGGCAGGGTAAAACCGCTGGGTGCCCCCTTGAGTTTGGGATCGTGGCTGATAGACATAGGCGTCTTGGCCATACACACAGGCAGCTTGTCTGCGCCAAGACGCCGGATCTCTGCCAGTTGCTCACGGGCCTTGGCCGACAACTCTACCCCGGCCGCACCATAACCAAGCTCGGCCAAGGTTGCCAGACTGGCCTCGAGTCCAAGCGAAGGGTCATAGAGAGGCTTGAAGCCATAGCCCTTGCCTATGGCCGCCAATACCGACTCGGCCAGGGACTTGGCGCCATCGGCACCTAGGGCAAAGGCCTCACTGAGTTCACAAGCATCGGCGCCCTCGGCGAGGCAGGCCTGCCTCAGCCACTCAAGCTCCTGCTCGGTATCCTCGGGAAAACGGTTGACGGCCACCACCACAGGTGTGCCGTAGCGGCGCACATTGGCCAGGTGCCAGGCCAGGTTGGCAAAGCCCTGCTCCAGTGCCTGTTGGTTAGGCCGGCTTACTGCCTCCCCCTTGAGCCCGGCATTACTCTTAAGCGCTCTCAAGGTCGCCACCAAGACGGTGCAATCCGGCTGACGCCCGGAAATCGGCGCCTTGATATTGCAGAACTTCTCAAAGCCCATATCCGAGCCAAAGCCGCCTTCAGTGACCACATAGTCGCTGAGTTTCAGCGCCATTTCGTCGGCAATGATAGAGGAGTTGCCATGGGCGATATTGGCAAAAGGCCCGGTGTGGATAAGACAAGGGGCGCCGTTGAGGGTCTGCATCAATGTCGGCTCCAGCGCCTGACGCAAAATGGCGCACATGGCACCGGCAACCCCGAGCCGCTCGGCTGTGATGGCCTGTCCGGAGGTATCGAGTGCCAGCAACACCTGGCCGACACGGCGGCGCATATCGGCAAGATCGCGACTCAGGGCCAAAATGGCCATCAGCTCCGAGGCGGCGGTGATATCAAAGCCAGACTCATGCTCAGGGCCATTGTTATTTCCCAGCCCTACCTGAATTTGCCGCAGGCTGCGATCATTGTGATCCATCACCCTGTGCCAAAAAAGCTTTTCCGGATCGATATTGAGCGCATCCAAGCCACTGCGACGGCTGAACTCTGCCGCCCCGAGGCGTTGTTCGTGATGCAGCCTGGCATCCAGCGCGGCGGCGGCCAGGTTGTGGGCGCTGGTAATGGCGTGAATGTCCCCGGTAAGATGCAAATTCAGTTCTTCCATCGGCACTATCTGGGCATAACCGCCGCCGGCAGCCCCACCCTTGACGCCAAAGACCGGCCCCATACTGGGCTGGCGCAAACAGGCGCAGACCTTGTGTTCGAGCGCATGCAGGGCCTGGGTCAAACCTATGCTGGTCACCGTCTTGCCTTCACCGTGTGACGTAGGCGTTATCGCAGTCACCAGAATCAGCTTACCGGGCAGATAGTCATAGACCCGTTCGAGCAACGACAGCGGGATTTTTGCCTTGTGGTCGCCGTAACAGCTGAATTCACCGGGACGCAGCCCCAACTCAGTAGCGATATGCTCAATGGGACGCCTCGGCGTCATTCTAGAGATCTCTATGTCCTTCAACATTCAGTAAAACTCCCACAAGGGCCAAAGCAAATAGATCAAAGGACCCGCATACTAGGCCATTCCAGCTTCAAGCTAAAGTCGGAGCCCTCTTTATTCAGCAATACCTTAATCTGGGTCAAGAAATCTCTGGCAAGAGTTGGCCGAAAAACAGTTTCCGAACGGAGGGAAAATAGCGGGCGCAGGAATAATGGAGCCAAACAGGGGCCAAGGCGGGAAACCTAGGCCCCGACAGCTCAGAGCAGGGAGATCTCACCACAAAGATGCGGCCTGCGCCCTTTCTGATCTCTGAGTTCAAACTTATAGCCCTGCTCCATGGCCTCGGCGCAGAAGCAAACACTGGCCGGCATAAACAGCGGCAACTTGAACGCCACGTCAATGACACAGGGCCTATTGCCCAGCTCAGGCATCAACTGAGCCACGCAGCGGGCCTTGGACCACATACCATGGGCCAGCACCCGGTCGAAACCAAAACGCTTGGAAAGCAAGGGATGCAGATGGATCAGGTTATAGTCACCCGAGGCTCTGGCATAACGCCGACCCAAGTCGTCACCCAACTCCCAGACACTGGGGTTTTCCCACTGAATATCCCCGGCCTTGGGTGGTCTTGCCCTGCGCCCCGGCTTATCTATGCGATACAGATAAGTAGACAAGGATTCCCACACCAGCTCTCCAGCCACAGTCACCCTGGAAATAAGGTCAAACTCCAGCCCGGAATCTGTCTCTCGGCTGTCGGTGAGGCGACAGTCGATATCGAAACGCTCATCAAGGGTAACACTGCGAAACTGACTGATACGGTTACGCAGGTGGATCATTCCCAGCAGAGGAAAAGTGATGGCGTCATGGGTAAAGATCACCGCATGTAACCTGAAGGCCATCACATACAGATAGGTAGGCGGCAGAGTTTTGCCATCAAACTCGAAGCCACACACCTGAGCGTAGTCGGCCACCTTGCCGGGCTCCAAAGCCACGCCGGGAGTATTAACGCTGATACGAGGTAAAGGCTGGTTGTCCCAGCCAGGCTTTCGCCCGAAAAAAATCTTGCGATACAGCGAAAACAACGAAGGCATTGTTCGCAGTTCGACACTGAATTCCATAACCAAAAAGCCCACCTTGAGTATTCCAAGCCGAGCATTATACCTCATCCCTGCCGTTTTCGGAGCTATCTATGATTTTGCGATCTGTCCACCATAAGCGCTTGGGCCTGATGCCAAGGGCTGCGGCTTGTGAGACACTATATGCCTTCAAGTCATTCAGAACCCTCCAAAGTGCAAGATCAGAACTTTGACAAGCTGGCGCAAAAGTTCGCCAACAATATTTATGGAACCCCCAAAGGGCAGATCAGAGCTGCGGTACTCTGGCGCGATCTGCAGGAACAGTTACCCTATTTTGCCGGCCGTAAACTCAGAGTACTGGATGCCGGTGGCGGTTTCGGTTTTTTCAGTCAAAAACTGGCGGCCATGGGGCATGAAGTCGCACTTTGCGACATCTCCTCGGCCATGCTGGAACAAGCCAAAGAGCAGATTGCCGCCTCGGCCGAGCCCTTGGATATTCAACTGCTGCACTGCGCCATTCAGGAGCTGAACGTAACGGAACTGGGCCAGTTCGACCTTATCCTCTGCCATGCGGTTGCCGAATGGTTGCATGATGCCAAGGGGACGCTGGCAGGCTTGCTGTCACTCTTGAAAGATGACGGCCTGTTTTCACTGATGTTTTTCAATAAGGAAGCGATGCGCTTTCACGCCTTGGTGTCGGGCAATCTCGACTATGTGGCTGCCGATCTGCAGACCCGCAAAAAAGTCCGCCTCAGCCCGAAACATCCGCTGCAAATAGCCGATGTACAAGCTTGGTTTAACGAGTGGCAACTGGAGTTGAGGTGTGAATCCGGGGTAAGAGTCATCCATGACTATCTTAAAAAGAGCTTGCCGGATAATTTCGACTTCCAGCAACTGCTGGAGATGGAGCTGAAATACTCACGCCAGCAGCCCTATCTTTCTCTGGGCCGCTACGTGCATTTCATTGCTCACAAGGCATCCGGGCCGAACAACTCGATCGAGGGTTGATCTTTGCCATCCACTATCTGATCCAGATAACGGTTCTCTTCCGGCACCAGCTGCGCCAGGCGTTCGGGATCCATGTGCTTGAGCAAGACCTTGCCACTGTTGGGGTGAAACATCACCTTACGCGGCCAAGGGCCGCCCAAATCCTCCGCCTGCACTGGGATCTGCTCGAGTTCGAGATAACGCAGTACAAAATCTATGTTGGACTGGCCGACATTCAGCACACTGCTTTGGCCCATTCTGGCGCCGCCGAATACTTTGGCCTGTAATCTGTGTCGCTGACCACCGACACAGAGTATGGCATTGATCAACTGCTCCATGGCCCAGTTGCCGTAGCGGCAGCTGTAGCTGGTCAGTTGGTGCCAATCTTCGTGAAGTTTGCGCTCGGGTAACAGAAAATGATTCAGGCCACCTATGCCGAGTACGGGGTCCCAGATACAAGCCGCCACACAAGACCCCAAGCGGGTAAAAATGTACTCATCGGCACCTGTAATATAAAAATCGCCGGGATCGACCCTGGCAACCACCTTGCCAAAACGTTCATCCCACTGACGAACTGTTCCTTCAAACCCCTTGTACGCCTCGCTAATGCCTTGCATCTCAACTCCCTGTGTCCAAGCACAGCAAGTATAGACCCCAGCGCCTCAGTTTGCCTCGCCGGGCGGTATATCACAGCTTTGCCGCCAGCAGTTACGGCTGCTGACTCCGGCTTTATGCAAATACTCGAGTAGGCTCTTTTTACCGGCCAGATGCCCGGCACCGACGGCCACAAATAGTGGCGCCTGATTGGAACCCATTAGACTCAACAGGCGCTCGGCCATGCCTTGGTTACGCTGCCACAGCAGTTTTTCCAGCAATACGTCTTCACCTTCGGTGGACAGCTGATGCAACATCAACTCGGCCAACGCTTTTTCATTACCGCTGCGCCAAGCCGTGATCAGCGCCTGGATCTCCCGATCTTCGCCGCGAATACTCTCCCTAACCATACTCCACTGGTGCTCCAGCGCCAGCGAGTCCAGCAGTGCCAACTGCATTTCTGTACTTTCCAGCTCCAGCACGGGTCTGTCACCGACCCCATCCAACAGATACTGTTCCACACCCAGGCTGGGTTGATAACCCAGCTCCACGAAGCGCTGCATACTGATCTGTACCGACTGCAACCAGGGGGACATCATAGCCAATTGCCGGCACAAAGGCTTGCCGCCACAGTATCCCTGCAGCAGCGTCTGGGTTTCCTCATCCGGTGTTGCGGCCTTCAAGCCATACTTCTGCAGCAACTGCTGCGCCGCAGGATCGCGGACATCGGCTTCCAACACCAGAGCACCGGCGTGGCGATAGGCCTGCTCTATCTGGTTTGGCAGTGGATAGAAGTCGGTCTGGCCGACATGCACTGATCCCATGAGAAAAGCCGTCTTGCCGGCAAACTCCAGCTGATGGAAAGGCGGCTTGTCGCCATCTCTAGCTTGGGCCATACCGCTTAAAAGCAAGCCACATCCGAAGAAGATCCACAGCAGTCGACTTGTTGCGCGCATCCCTGTTCCTTATAATTTCAGCCAAAGTTCACCAGTTAGAGGCTGTTATGCCATACACCAAGGTCATTGAGCAACTGAAAGCCAATCTGCAGACCGCTTACCGTCAGGCTGTCGATGCCGATAACCGTCTGGATCAGCTGCAACAGGCCGGCCATGGAAAGTTTTCTGCCGTATTCACCCAAGAGCAAGGCTTTACCACATGCAGTAATCGCTTCCTCCCTTATGTACAGGAGCTGGCACAGGCGGTAGCGGATCTTGAAGCCGAAACGGCACCCACCCCGGAACAGCTGGAGGCGCTGCTGCCGAAACTGGCGGTCTTGCTGCAGACGCTGCAAAAATTTAAACAGCAGAGTAAGTAGCAAGAGTTCAAACTGCAAAATCACCCCGATAAGCCGGGTCAAGTCCGGCTTTGTCATCTTAGTGTCACTTGCAACACCTAGACTCTATCCGATTTGGGGCCTGGTGAGGTATTGCAGTTTGATGGCCATAGACAGGATTGCTGAGCTGAGAAGTGTGTTGGATAAAGAGGATATCACCGCACTGTTTCAGCCGATTATCAACATAGACAGCAACAGTATTCATGGCTTTGAAGCCCTAAGCCGCGGCCCTATCGGCAGCAGCGTTCATTCTCCATTTCATCTGTTCAGTACCGCCGAACGACTGGGGCGCCTCTCCGAGCTGGAGACCTTGTGCCGCCGGGTCTCCATAGCACAATTCCAGCAAAGACAACTGCCGGGCAAGCTGTTTATCAATATCTCCCCCAAGGCACTGCTGGATCCAAGTCATCCCAAGGGGCAAACACTCAAACTCTTGCAACAGTTCGGCATAGCACCATCCAATGTGGTCATAGAGCTGTCGGAACAATACCCGGCCGATGACATAGATCAGCTCAAAGCCTGTCTGGATCACTACCGCAATCAAGGGTTTCTGACCGCACTCGACGACCTTGGCGCCGGCTACTCAGGCCTGCGCCTCTGGTCAGAACTCTCGCCCGACTATGTCAAAATTGATCGCCACTTTATCCATCAGATAGATAAGTTTCCGGTTAAACAGGAGTTTGTCCGCTCCATCATAGAACTGTGCCAAAGCCTGACCTGTAAAGTCATCGCCGAGGGCATAGAGACAGAAGCCGAGCTGACGATACTGCGTCAGCTCGGGATCACCTATTGTCAGGGCTTTTTGCTTGGCAGACCCGAGGCGCAACCTGATAGGCAACTGCAGACCCGCTATCTCGCCATTCGTCAGCAGGAACAACCGAGATACAACGAGGCAGCAGAGAGCCTGTGCCATCAGGCGCAAACCTGCTGCTCTGATACCGAACTCAAGCAGTTGAGCGAACGCTTTCTCTCCCAGCCGGAGCTTCAGTGCATAGTGGTGCTGGAGCAGAAACATCCCTTGGGGCTGGTCTATCGCCATCGACTGATGGAGCTGTTTTCCCGGCCCTATGGCCGCGCCCTTCATGAGCACCAAGCGGTCACAGAGCTCATGGACAAAGATGTGCTTATGGTCGATGCGGCCACGCCGCTGTCGCGGGTGAGTCAAAAACTCACCGCCAAGCCTGGTACCGAAATAGCGCAGGAATTCATTATTCTGCGTCAGGGCGACTTCATCGGTCTGGGCCACACCCGCGAGCTGCTGCAGCGCATCACTGAACACAGAATACAGACGGCGCGCCACGCCAACCCATTGACTGAATTGCCCGGGAATGTGCCCATTCAGGAAGAGCTGCAACGGCTGCGCAAACTGCGACAGCATTTCTATCTGGCCTATTTTGATCTATGCCATTTCAAACCCTATAACGACATCTACGGCTTCAGTCGCGGTGATGAAGTAATAAGGGCCGTCGCTGGCCTGCTCAGACAATACGGCAAGGCGCAATTTATCGGCCACGTGGGTGGGGATGATTTCGTAATGATAGGCACAGAGCCGCAACTGCTCGGGGTTTGTCAGCAAATATTGGCAGAGTTTGAACAGGGCAAGAGGCAGTTTTTCAGTGACGAGCACTGGCAAAGACAGCACTTGTTTGCACAGGACAGACAAGGGCAGAAATGCCTTCAACCGCTACTGCGCCTCAGCGTCGGTATACTACCACCGCCATTGAGTTTGGACGCCAGCGAGCATGAGTTGTCCCGCTTGTGTGCACTGGCAAAAAAACAGGCCAAGCACAGCACCCAAGGGCTGTGCTTGCTGGAGATGCCGAGGACGGCTTAGAGTTTAGGCTTGAGTGTTTTCTGGAACCAGTCTTTCAGCATTCTTTCTTCATAACGGAAGCTGTCGCTGTTAATTCTGTCTACATGGTCGAGAAACTGCATATCAGTCAGCTTTTCATCGCCGGCAACGACCACCTGATCGCCTTCCAACAATCGATAACTGAAGCTTATCTTGGGCGGATAAACGTTCTTGACTACACGTATATCGTTGGCGGTAGCGCCAAAGGTAGGCCGCACATCGCCGGCCAAATCCACATCTGTGACTGTCAGTTCCAGCTTTTGGTTGTCTTTTAGAGATGAGGAAACGTCTTTATCCAAGGCTTTGGTCAAGGTCTCGAACAGACGTTTTTCGTAACGGGATTGCAGCTCGCTGGCAGACTTGATGTCCCGAAAATCCTTGGGTGACTGCCACTCAATTTTTACCTTACCCGACTCGGTAACCGGGTTTTCATCGACCTTGTCGGCCGCCAGCGCCGAGCCAGAGGTCAGGGCTGCTGCAAGTAACAGATATCTGATTTTCATATCAGCCTCCTTTGGGAGCGAATGTCAGTATGCATTTGGTTCAAACTCAGAGTATAAAATTTAACCTGAATCCGGGCTTAACGCAAAACTAATATGCGAACATCATCCTGTTATAAGTGATTATTTTATTTTGTTATTTTTCATAGACACCCACAAAAATGCGTTAACCTGAGTATCAATTTGTAGCAGCCCCAACAAGCTTTAACACAAGGCTGCTTGAGTCAGGCCCGAGGAAGTAATCTAATAGCAGTGCTAAAAAAACCAGTCACAACAGGAGCGCCAGTGAAATTCTCGCCGTCTTTGCTGATTACCTTGGGACTATTTACCGCCCTGGGAATTGTTCTCGTCGCCATCAATCAGGATGCCAAACCCAAGGGGCCGGAAACCTGGAGCGCCTTCATTTATACCCATGGCTTCGATTCGGGGCGTTATGTCAAAGAGGACGACTTTGGCGACTATGCCAGCTGTAAGGCGTTTGCCATCGAGAAGTCCCAGGCCTCGGAGGGGGCACCTTGGGAGTGTGGCAGCTACTGCCGCTTCGACTCCCGCCGTCAGGGCTTTCAGTGTGAACAGATGCGCAACGACTAAGCCTGCTTAGAAAGGGAAACGGGCGCTGAGCTTGGGGTAAAGCTTGCGCAGTGCCTTGGGTTGATCGTTGAAACGCTTACCCTTGGGCTGACTCAGCCCCGAAGGCACAAAAGGCAACTCTTTCCCGGTACGGGTCTCGTATAGCTGGCCGGCCAGCAGATCTATCTCCTCAACAAAAGGATAAGCATAGCCATTCAGCTGCGGCCAAACTTCCAGTTCCCCCAGCGAATCCGCTGCATTGCAGGCCGCCTGATAACGCTCCTTACCCAGAGTCACCAGGAAGTTGCGAAACTCGGCAAAGCCATAATCTGAATCGACTCCGGCGATGATGTAAGCAGCTCCCCAGAGATCCCAGCTGTAACTCAGCCTGAGCTGCCGGGCAAAGTGTTTATCAAACTCTGCCAGCTCATCATCGCTAAGACCTTGCAGTTTTTCGGTCAAACGCGCCTGGAGTTGTTGTTGGTCCTGTTCGGGATAGTCGCGGCTGACCAGCTCCCAAAACTGCTCTTCTGTCATTGAGTGTTATCCTGCCAAAAATGTCGGCGGTTATTTTACCGCAAAAAGCGATTAAAATCCGGCTGGACTCCCCCCAGGGCTTTCCATAGACTTAGGCCAATTTCTCACAGGAGTCATTTATGTCCATTTCAAGACCAATACCATTGGTACTGCTTTGTATCCTCTACCTGGTACTGGCTGTGGTAGCACTGTGGCGCACCATCAGCACCGGCGCTGTGGATCTGTTTACCTTGGGAGTCATCCCTGTATTGGTAGGCATAGTAATGCGCACATCCTGGTCATTGTGGGCATTGCGTATCTATCTCTTTATTCAGACTCTGGGACTCATGGCATTTGCCACTACGGCTTTGGTTGCACTGCAGATTACGCCGCAGGATGTCAAACTGGAGCTGGCAGGGCGAAATATCCCCTTGCTGCCGCTGGCGGCTGTGTTGCTGGCCTTGCTGTTATTCCAGTATTGGGTGGCTTTTTCCGGCAGGACCAAGCGCTTTTTGCAGCAGGAAAAGTCTGACTAGATCGCACTGAATTTAAGGAAATCGGCGACCGGCTCACAATTTTGTGTCTTTTTGGTTAAAAAATAGCGGATAAAGCCCAAGAAGCCCGCTGAAAGGCCTTTTCAAGCCAAAAACCTTATGGCATGTTAGATGGGCAATAATAACTTATCGACGGAAAGAAGAGACGCTCCAGATGAACAAAACTGAACTGATCGCTAAAATGGCAGAACACGCCAACCTGTCCAAGGCAGAAGCTGCCCGCGCACTCAAGTCGTTCGAAGTAGCAGTGACCGATGCCATGAAAGAAGGAACTAAAATCTCCATCGTAGGCTTTGGCTCTTTCGAAACTTCAACCCGTGCAGCCCGCACTGGTCGTAACCCGCAAACCGGTAAAGAGATCCAAATCCCTGCCGCCACTATTCCCAAGTTCAAGGCCGGCAAGGCACTGCGTGACAGCGTCAACTAAGCCGCTTTTCACGGATGAAAGCGCCTCATCTTGAGGCGTTTTTTATTGCCTGAGGTTCCCAACACTCCATTGCACAAAAAAAGTGCAGCCCGCCCCAGCCAAATGCAACATTTCCTTAACCTGCATCACACTCAAAAGCTAACCACATGTATTTAATGCCTATTTAAACTTGGCACAGGATTCGCTCATTCCGCACAGACAATAACGAGTATCTGCACCGGTCAAGCTTGCCCGGCTCCAGAACCCAAACCATCGAGGGGATGAGAATGAAACACACCAAGTTTTCACTGTCAGTTATTGCAGGTCTGTTGTTGGTGGCCGGCGAAACCCAGGCCGCTGTATCGGGGAATATAGGTGCCGCCTCCAACTATCTGTGGCGCGGCACCACCCAGACGGATGACTCTGTCGCCGTTCAAGGCGGTATAGACTATAGCCACGACTCGGGCTTTTACCTGGGAACCTGGGCCTCCAATGTCGACTTTGGTGACGATACCAGTTACGAGCTCGATTTTTACGGTGGTTACTCCGGCAGCATAGGCGAAGACTTTGGCTATGACATCAGCTATCTCTACTATGGCTACCCGGATGCCGAAGGCGATATCGACTTTGGTGAGCTGGCGCTGACTCTCAGCTGGAAGTGGTTTGAGTTGGGTTATGCCAAGGTGGTTAACGCCGGTGATGACGTGGCCGCTGCGCCACTGGATAACAAGGATTTGAGCTATATCCATGCCGGTTTCAGCTATCCCATCACGGAAACCGTGACGCTGACGGCACACTATGGTTATTCAGACGGTGATGTGGTGCAGAGTTGGTTCGGGGTTTCCGACTACGCCGACTACCACTTGGCCATCAGCAAGGAAACCGGCATAGGCTCAGTCTCCTTTATGGTGGCCGATACGGATCTGCCGGACGACGATGCCAAGATAGTGCTCAGCTATGTCTATGAGTTCGAATTCTAAGGATGGGAAAGCCCGAGGCGCAATCAGGCGATGACAGGACGATTGCGTTTACGGGCGGCAACCATTTTTTCGATATGCTCCACTATCGGCTCGGCCACCTTGATACCTGTGGTCAACTCTATACCTTCAATACCCGGAGCTGAATTGACTTCAAGCACCAAGGCGCCACGCTCGGAGCGAAGAATATCCACCCCGGCAACGGCCAGCCCCATCGCCTTGACCGCATCAATGGCTGTCTTGCGCTCCTGAGGGGTAATCTTGATTTTCTCGGCGCTGCCGCCCAAATGCAGATTGGAGCGAAAATCCCCCTCCGGGCCCTGACGTTTCATGGCTGCAACCACCTTGTCGCCCACCACAAAGCAGCGGATATCACTGCCGTTGGCTTCTTTGATATATTCCTGCACCAGAATATTGGCCTTAAGCCCCAGAAAGGCTTCAATAACGCTCTCGGCGGCCTTTTTGGTTTCGGCCAGCACCACGCCTATCCCCTGGGTGCCTTCCAAAAGCTTTATCACCAGCGGCGCACCACCCACCATGGCGATGAGATCCGGAATATCATCCGGCTTGCTGGCAAAACCTGTGACCGGCATACCCACCCCTTTACGGGAAAGCAACTGCAGTGCCCGCAGCTTATCCCTTGAGCGGGCTATGGAGATAGAGTCATTGGCAGCATACACCCCCATCATCTCGAACTGGCGCACCAGGGCGCAGCCATAGAAAGTCACACTGGCATGGATCCTCGGGATAATTGCATCAAAACCGCTGAGTTCCTCACCTTCAAGATGGATACTGGGCTGCACCGAGTTGATGTTCATATAACAGTTGAGTGGATTGATCACCCTGGCCTGATGACCACGTCCCTCACAGGCTTCCACCAGCCTGCGGGTAGAATAGAGCTCGGGAAATTGAGAGAGAATACCGATTTTCATGTTTGAGTGATCCGCCAAAGAGTTATGGCCCAGCAAAAGAAGTGGCATCTTTGACTATCCCTTGCCAATAGGCAAGTAAAATCAAACATCCCCCTCGGCCAGCAAAGGTAAAATATGCTGGGTTTCAAAATCCTGGGGCTGAATTGGCCGACAATAGAGATACCCCTGCAGCAGGTTACAGCCCCGCTCACGGCAAAACTGCGCCTGCGCCTCGGTTTCTATGCCCTCGGCTACTGACACCACGTTAAAGCCGTTGGCAAAGTTGATCAAGGCCGACAACAGACGCTTGCCGCGTTCATCCTGTTCGACCGAGGCCACAAAACTCTTGTCGATTTTCAGCACATTGATGGGAAAGTACTTGATGTGCTCGAGGGATGAAAAGCCGGTGCCAAAATCATCCAGAGAGAAAACAACTCCCAGTGCAGCTATCCGCTCCAGTACCTTGGCCAGCTCCAGCGGTTCCTCTATCAAGGCATTTTCGGTGAGCTCCAACTCCAGCAGCGAAGCCGGCAGCCCGGTTTGCTGCAATACCCTGACTATGGTCTGATACAGGGTTTCACGAATGATCTGTGACGGTGACAGGTTAACCGCCACAGATAACTGCTTGCCTACCGGAGCCAGCATGGCCAGCCACTTGACGGTTTGCGCGCAGGCCTGTGCCAACACCCACTCGCCTATCTCATCTACCAGGCCTATCTCTTCTGCTATCGGCAGGAAACTGTCCGGCGCCAGCAGCCCATCTTCAGGATGTTGCCAGCGCAGCAAGGCCTCCATTCCCAACAGCTCGCCGGAAATCGCATCGAATTTCCCCTGATAAAAGACCCTGAATTCATCCCGCTCCAGCGCGGTTCTCAGGCCCATCTCGATGCGGTTGCGAAACCTGACTTCTCTGGCCAACTCTTCGGAATAGAACTGGATCTGGTTGCGGCCCACCTTCTTGGCGCGATACATGGCAATGTCGGCACACTTGAGCAACTCAGAGCTGTCACAGACAGAATCGCTGTACACTGCAATGCCAATACTGGCGCCGATAAGCACATCATGTTCCCCCAGAGGGAAAGGCTCTTCAAAGGCCCTTTGCAGCCTGTTGGCCACCGCCATCGGGAAGTAACGATTCTCCGACTCGGTCACCAGCACTACAAATTCATCGCCGCCGAGACGGGCAATGAGATCCCCTTCCCTGAGCGCCGCACTGAGACGGTTGGCCACTTCCACCAGTAGGATATCCCCCACCTGGTGCCCTAAGGTGTCGTTGATACCCTTGAAATCATCCAGATCCAAGAGGATCACCGCCAGCATGTCCTGATGACGCTTGACCTGACTCAAGGTACGGTTCAGACAGAGCTCAAAACCGTAACGATTGACCAGCTTGGTCAGGGAATCATGTTCGGCCAGCTCTTTGAGTTTCTCGTGGCTTTGGCGCAATGCCAACGCCATGGAAGCCCTTTGCTTGGCATTGCGGATAGCACGGGTCAAGCGGCTGGTATTCACTTCATCCTTGAGCAAAAAATCCTGCGCCCCCAACTCGATGCAACGCTGCGCCAGCTTGTCGTCTTCATAACGGGAGATCATCACTACCGCGGTTTGCTCTCCGGCCGATTCATTGAGGCGGCTCAATACTTCCAGGCCATTGGCATCGGGCAACATATAGTCGAGCAATATGCCGTCGAAACGCTGCTGGCAGGCGAACTCCAAGCCACTCTGGGCACAGTTGGCTTCCATCACCTTGAACGCCAGTGACGATTGATCCAGGGCGCGGATGATAGCAGCTCTGTCTATCTCATCATCATCGATCAACAGCAGATTCATGCTTTCCATCCCTCAGGCTTCCGGCAACTCAACAATACGCCAATAGCTTTCCAGCATATTGAAAATATTATAAAAACCATCGCTTATTTCATGTTTGACCATATAGCCGGCCACATGATGCTTATAAGCCTCAACCTTGTCTTCATCGGCGCTTGAGGTGGTCAACACAAAGACCACGGAGAGAGACAGCACAGGGTCATTGCGGATATGGCTGAGAAACTCCAGGCCATTCATCCGCGGCATATTGAGATCCAGCAAGATAAGATAGGGGCAGCGCACCCGACCGTCGCCCAACATCTCCAAGGCCTCCAGGCCATCTCTGGCTCTGACCAAGGGGTTGAGCAGCCTGAGCTGCTGCATCGCCCGCTGCACCGCCATGAAGTCGACATCGTCGTCGTCCACCAACAGAATAGTCACTTCCTTGTATCTGGCTGTTTGACTCATGACTCCTCCTTGAAGTGGGCCGGCCAGGTGAAGTAAAAGCTGCAACCACGCCCTTCCGATTTCACCCAGATCTTGCCGCCCATGTTTTCCACCGACTTTTTCACCAAAGAGAGACCAAGGCCACTGCCTTCAACTTCATCTCTTGGCTTAAGCGTTTGGAATATCGCGAAAATTTTATGATGAAACTTGGCGGCTATCCCAGGGCCGTCATCCGTGACACAAAAACAATAATAGTCGCCCTGGCGCTCGCTGCTGACGCTGAGAACCCCCTCACCCTTGTCGTGGTGTTTGATGGCGTTGCTGAACAGGTTTCGGAAAACCAACTCCAGCGGTACTCTGGCCGTGGTCAGCAACGGCATATCAGACAGGATAGTCAGCTTGAACCCGGTTGGCGGCGCCACCAAGCTGAAGGTATCCTGCACCAATTGCTTGCTGTCCACTTCCGTCAACTCGGTATCCACCCTGCCTATGCGCGAGAAAGTCAGCAGGCCGTCCAGCAAGAGTACCATTCGCTGTACCCGGCTCTTGATCAGTCGCAGATACTTTTGCACCTGTTCACTGCTGTTGTCGCTGAGATCTTCTGCCAACCACTCGGATAACTGCTCTATGCCACGCAGCGGTGACTTGAGATCGTGAGAGGCTATGTAGGCAAAACTGTCCAGCTCACGGTTGATCTTCTCCAGCTCCTCAGTGTGTCGGGCTTTTTCGGCTTCAATCCGTTTGCGATCCGACACATCGTTGATAGTGGCCAGAATCGACTGGCCATTGGTGAAATGGATTGGGGTCAACCCCACTTCGACCGCCACCAAAGAACCGTCTTTGGCGCGGCCGAACAGATCATCGCGCTGGGACATATTCTTGGCAATCGGCTGCTGCAGATAACCACCCATGTGCCGATTGTGCGACTTATGCAGGCTTTCCGGCAGCAGTATATTCACGCTGCGGCCCAGTAGTTCGTCCCGGGCGTAACCGAACAGTTGCTCTGTATGGGCATTCACCAGAGTGATGAGTCCATGGCCATCTACCATGATCAGCGCCGATGGCGAGGCCTCAATAACCAGACGGAAGCGTTTCTCATTGGCAAGGATCTCATTGGCTAGCAAGCCTTCCTGATACCTGGCTCTGGCGTTATTGAGCAAGAAATAGAACAACACCATGATAAACAGCACGCCTATGCCCAGCATCAGCTTGCTTTGCAGCTTCTCGGTTTCGGAGACAAAACTCTTGTCGGCGCCGATTTTCAGCAACCATTGATGACCACCGACTTTGAGCGGCAACACATGGTTGTAGGTTTTGGTAACCTGGCCTTCCTCCTCAGTACTGTACAGCAACGAAGTGTCAGAGGCGGTATCACCATCAAATACCTGCAGAATCAGGGAGGGAAACTTATCCGCCAAAATGCCTTGCATCAGGTTGTTCATCCGAAAGGCGGCATAGACCACGCCCTTGGCGGCCTTGGGACCGGCGGCAGATTCATCATAAAGCGCCAAATACATCAAAAAGCCGGCCTGAATATCC
This sequence comes from Shewanella algae, assembly GCF_009183365.2. Taxonomy (NCBI): domain Bacteria; kingdom Pseudomonadati; phylum Pseudomonadota; class Gammaproteobacteria; order Alteromonadales; family Shewanellaceae; genus Shewanella; species Shewanella algae. The sequence continues at coordinate 596,199 of NZ_CP068230.1, read as the reverse complement.
TGCTGGGTTTCCTGTACCAGGGTGATTTTGCCGGAGACCGCCGCCTCCCCTGTGTTGATGGCTCTGTCTATCGCTTCACGGCGAGTCGGCTCGGAATACATGTCATAGCCAAATGCCCGCCGGTTACGCCAATCGAAGGGTTCCAGATAGATGATGGCCTGATAAGTGTCGCGCTCACCGGCAGGGTACACCCGATACTCATCAAAGCCTTCAGCCCTGATGGCCGCCTCATGGGCCGCCAGTTGCTCCGGGTGCAAAATAACGCTGTAGCCTATCCCCTGGATCCCGGGATAAAAGCTTTCCATCTTGGCGTTGGTCACATACTCATGCCACTCCTCACGAGTCACTCCATCGGATGCCATAAACAGGCCCACCCCGCCCCGCAGCACCTGCTCATAGGTCAACAGACGATCTCTTATGGCATCTTTGACCAGCATGGCCTGATACTCAAAGCGCTCACGTCCGCGCTGCTCCGCATATTGATTGAACAGATACCAACCCAGACAGGTGAACAGAAGCGCCACCAACATGATCAGCCAAACCGAGGCCGGAGTGGAAAAACCGAAGCTTTTTGCAGGGGAGGATGATGCGGTGAGACGATCGTCCTGGATCATAAACAGCCTAGTCCTTAGCCAATAAAGCGAATGCTATGAGGTTAATTCTGGTCAGGATCATGGAAAAAACAAGTCAAAAACAGCAAAAAATCCCCAAGTTTTAGGTCCTTGGAAAAGATCGTCAAAATGTTGTCTCGATCTCACTTCCTGTTGCGACTCAGTGCTAGATTTCAGTTTAACCAAGGCTAATATTGAGTAGAGGGACGGACAGAATCATTTGCTTTGTTAGACAAAAATTTTTGCTTTTCAGCCAATGCTTTTTTGGCTAGAAAATCCTTGGATAAACCGTGAGGAATTCGTTATGGCCCATATTGTTGAACTCGTGCCCAACGATGCTGAAATTGAAGCGATGACCACCCCAAAAAACCGTCAGGCCGAGAAGGCACTGCAGCACAAACGTCAGGTAAAACGCCGCTTGGAAGATTACCTGGAGCGCCTGGAACTCAGACGAGCCATGGGGCTCGATGATGACGATATGTTTTAGGGAAAGTGTGAACAAGTCCCATGTGCTCTGAGTCGGCTTGCAGATGTGGGAGGATGTCAGCAACATCCTCCTTATCCTTGCCGCCCCCGCAAAGACTGGGTTTGAATAAGCAGGGCCTCGGCTTTTGCTCCCAACCAGACGTATAGTCCCAAAGCCACCAATAAACCAACCACTGCCAGCATCATCAAAATCGCTCCCTGAATATATTCCACCTGCCCGAGTGATGCCTTGAACATGGTCAGCAAGGCCTCAATAGAGATGGCGATCAATATGGTGGAAACAAAGCGGGTAATGGTGCGCCGGGTGGAGCTGTGGCGGAAGATGTCTTTATGCATCAACACCTCCTCTTCCAGTATGGTCTTGCCGAGATCGAATATCGCCAACGCCAGGGTGATATAGATGATGATCCCGAACGGCTTGAGTGAGTCATGAGCCAGCTGCGGCCCCTGCGCCAACAAGTGCCAGATATCCCTGGCCGAAATCAGCACCAGTACCCCAACTATAATGAATAACCCTGTTACCAGAGTGAGATAAACCGCCTTGAACAGTGGCGTCACCTTGCGCCTGTGACTGTCGCCCATCATAAATTCAATCAGCCGGGTCAGGTTGATATCCACTACCACAAAGCCACGACTGGCATCCAAACGACTCACTCCCAGGGACGCCGACAGACACAATTGCCCGGACGCATTGGAAAGATAAGGTGAGGTTATCTGCACCCCGCTCTTGTCGCTGGCATTGAGAAAATAGGGGCGCTGGCTGCGATCCGGGTGTTCACCCACAGCCAGCAGTTTGATCTTTTGCTTGATAAGCGCCAGATTCGGGCTCACTTGGTGACCATTTTCGTCGAGTAAATACATCAATTCCACGAAGGGATAGCAGGCTGCCACTTCAGAAAACACTCTGATGGCCCGCCCTGTGTCGTCAAAGAGCTGAGAGTCGGCCATTCCGGTCAGAATCGACTGCAATAGTTCATCGATTAGCGGCTGATACTCATGAAAACGTTCAATCACACTCAAGTAACTCATGTTTGCCATAACTGCTCCTGAAATTCCGGCCATCTATCTCAGGTAAGCAGCTTGAATGCCAACAATGCAACATGATGAATATCAATTAATTAGCTTAAATCATCTGGGGCGACTATGCTCAATAACCAAGCGGTTGCACCAAGATCTGGCAAAGATAAATTCTATTGCCAGACAGCGCGTTATCCAAGATGATAGCCGCCAATAACCTGTGTCTTCCGAGGAGACTATTGATGCCAGACACAAGTGCCTATAAAGAGGATCTGCGGCGCCTCTCGGACGAGCTGATCCGGTTGCAGACGCCGATAAAAATCCTCGATGCCATCAAGTGGCCGAGAGAGATGGAAGCCCGTTTTCTCGAGAATAACGGCAAGCAATTACCCGCCATAGACGCCGAGTTTTACCAGCGTCTACCGCTGCCTTTTGACCCGGACAAGACCCGCCAAGAGTTATCCGAACTGCGCCTGCAGACCCGCAAGCGCCTGGGAAGATACGACAAGCTGGGCAAGATATTGATAGCCAATATCGAGCAATATCTTCAGGTTATCGACATGCTGCAACACCGCGGCAAGGCCGACTTCGGCGAATTCAGCCGTCGCCTCTACGGCAGCGCCAACCATAAACTCCATGGTGACAGACACAATCTCAGACAGCTCGGCGACCGTTTGAGTTACATCTTCTCGCTGCCAGCAGCGCTGCGCAGCAATCGCCATCACCCCAAAGAAATCGCCGCGCCGGAGGCGGTGGATATACTCGGCCGCCGCCTGAAAGATTACTTTCACAGTGACGATATTCGGGTGCGTCTCAGTGATGGCATAGTCTCGGATGCCGCCGTGGGCGGCGACACGGTCAAGCTCAACAGCAAGGCGCTGTTCAGCCAATCGGATCTTGATGTCTACGAGGTGCATGAGGGCTGGGTGCATGTGGGCACCACCCTCAATGGCCGGGCTCAACCCTGGGCCACCTGGCTCAGCGTCGGTTCTCCCAGGGTAGCAGCAGCCCAGGAAGGGCTGGCCGTATTGATGGAAACCATTACCCTGAGCTCCAACCCAGGGCGGGCCAGGCGTATCAGCGACAGGATCACCGCGGTCGATATGGCCGAGCAAGGTGCCGACTTTATTGAAGTATTCAACTATTTCTGCGGCCAGAATCTCAGTAAACGAGACAGTTACCGGGTAACTCAGCGGGTGTTTCGCGGCGGCATGGTACAGGGTGGCAGCTACTTCACCAAGGACATCTCCTATGTGCGCGGTTATGTGGAGAACATTAACTTTATCCGCTCCGCCATCACAGCCGGGATCCCGGAGATCATCCCTATGCTGTTTGTCGGCAAGCTGGCCATTGAGGATATCCCCGTGCTTTATCAGGCCCACAGGGAAGGGCTTATTGCCGCCCCCAAGTATCTGCCGCCCATGTTTGACAACTTCAGTGGCCTCTACGCCTGGTTTGGTTTCGCCTCCGGGATGGCCGGGATAGACCTCAAGGGGGTGCAGAGACACTTCAGCCGCCTGTTCAAACAGTTACCCAATGCCGAACCTATGTTCGAGTTATTGGAAGACACTGAGTTTGACAGCAACGCCGACTGATAAAAAAACAGGGCAACTCGAGTTGCCCTGTTTTTGGTTCTAAAGCAATTGGCTCGCTATTTTTGCAACTCGGCCTGGCGCTGCTTGATAAAGTATTCCCGAGTCAAAGCAAAGACCACTGGGCTGAGCAGCGCCAGGGCTATCAGGTTGGGGATCGCCATCATGGCATTCAGGGTATCGGCCACCAGCCAGATAAAGTCCAAAGACGCCATGGCTCCCACGGGCACCATCAGAGTCCAGACCAGGCGAAACGGCACTATAGCCTTGGTACCAAATAGGTACTGCACACATTTTTCACTGTAAAAGCTCCAGCCGAGAATGGTGGTAAAGGCGAAGATAGCCAGTGCCACAGCCACTATGTACTGCCCTATGGGCAAGGCATGGCTGAAAGCGTAGGAGGTTAAGGCTGCGCCGGTTTCCCCCGAGGTCCAGGCACCGGAAACGATAATCGCCAAACCTGTGATGGAGCAGACCACTATGGTATCGATAAAGGTACCCAACATAGCCACCAATCCTTGAGCCACAGGGTTATTGGTCTGGGCTGCAGCATGAGCAATCGGCGCACTACCAAGACCTGCCTCATTGGAAAACACCCCTCGGGCCACCCCGAAACGTATGGCGGCCCACACTGCCGCACCGGCGAAACCGCCCTGGGCCGCCACTGGGTTGAAGGCGCTCTCGAATACCAGCTCCAGCGCCGCCGGGATCTGATCGAAATAGACCACAATCACAGCCAAACCTGAGGTGATATAAAACACAGTCATCAGGGGTACCAACTTACCGGCAACGTCGGCAATCCGCTTGATGCCGCCCATCAGGACGGCCCCCACCAAAATCATCATCGCCAAGCCAGTTGCCCAGGCTGGAACACCAAAGTTGCTGTCCAAGGCATCGGCCACCGAGTTAGCCTGCACTGTGTTGCCGATACCAAAACCGGCAAAACCACCAAATAAGGCGAATAGCGTTCCCAACCAGGCCCATTTCTGGCCGAGACCATTCTTGATGTAGTACATGGGGCCGCCTATGTGGTTGCCACTATCATCGACCTCGCGATACTTGACCGCCAGCACGGCTTCAGAGAACTTGGTGGCCATTCCCACCAGCGCGGTGCACCACATCCAGAACAGTGCCCCCGGGCCGCCAAGAAATATTGCCGTCGCCACCCCGGCGATATTCCCTGTACCTATGGTGGCCGACAGGGACGTCATCAGCGCATTGAAGGGGCTGATCTCCCCTTTCATATTGGTGTCTTTATCCGGGATCCGCCCGGACCAAAGTAAACGGAAGCCTCTCCCCAGCTTGAGAAGCTGCATAAAGCGCAAACCTATGGACAGAAACAGTCCTACCCCCAGGATCATCACCAGCATGGGCACACCCCAAACCAGGCTGTTGAGCTGGCTAACCCACTCCATTATTGTTTCCATTCCAACCTCGTGTAGTTATTGTTATCGCTGCAGTTTCCATCTGTGATGGCAAAAACTGCATAAGGAACACCCAGATTACAACGAAAGATTAACAATTGGAAACCTACTGTTAAACCTCCCGCCGGGAAGCGAAAGCACTCAACGTCCACGCCCCCTTAAGAGAAAGGGCACGAACGCGAGCTGGATTAATTAGGATAAGACTCAATCGACCAATCCCAGGTTGACCGGCAACTTGGCTATGTCACCGGCCACCCATTCGGCCTCTATGCACTGCTGCAGATGCTCTGCCATAAAGTGCACCAATTGCCGCGCCGCATAGGGCATACGCCTGTCTTTACGGCTCACCAGATACCAATTGCTTTCCAGCGGGAAGCCTTTCACATCCAGAATAGCCGGGCGCTCACGCCCTTCCTCCAGGGTATGAGCCGAGATAACAGATAACCCCAGCCCCGAGGCGACCCCCAGACGAATGGCCTCATTGCTCTCTATCTGCATACAGTCGCCCAGTTCCATCCCCTGACCGCTGAGCCAGGATTCAAACATTAACCGAGTAGCCGACCCCGGCTCACGGATGAGAAACCGCTCGCGACTGAGCTGCTCAAACTTGAGTTCACTCTGCCCGGCGGCCCAATGATCTCTGGGGGCAATCAGCTGCAGTGGGTTACGGATGATCCGCGCCGATTGCACAGTTTCGCCCCTGGGAGGATGGCTGAAGAGGTAGAGATCGTCTTCCAGATGCTCAAAGCGATTCAGCACATGGGCACGGTTACCTATGTTCAGTGTGACTCGGACACCGGGGAAACGACGATAGAAGGCGCCGAGGATCCGCGGCACCACGTACTTGGCCGTGGTCACCAGGCCGATATTGATGTGGCCGCTCTCCCCTTCCCGCACCTTGGCCAGCATGCCGTTGAAGTCTTCCAAACGGGTCATCACGTCGACGGCGGCGCGGTAAAGCTCCTGCCCCACCTGAGTCGGCCGCAGTCCCCCCGGGCCGGTTTCCAGCAAGGGCTCACCCACCAGCTCGGCCAGTTTTTTCAATTGCAGCGACACGGTCGGCTGAGTCAGATACAAGTGTCTGGCAGCGGCGGAAATATTCTGCCGCCGGACCACTTCAATATACACCTGCAACAAGCGCAGGCTGAGATGGCGAAGATCCATAGATAATTATCTATATATATGTAGTGAATAATTTATTTTCCAATATAGCGCCGGGCGAGCACAATCTCCAGCCGTCTAACAAGGAGAACCCCATGCCTGATGTTGTTATTGCCTTTTTCGGTCTAGGCCTGTTGGCCGGTCTGCTCAAATCGGATCTCAGAGTCCCCGAATCCACCTACGAAACCCTTTCCATACTGTTAATGCTGACCCTGGGCCTCAAGGGCGGCATGGCGCTGCACGGCCACACAGATCAGCTGTCCTTTGCCGAGCTGGGGTTAGTGATAGGTCTGGGACTGGCTATCCCGCTGGCCCTGTATCCCATATTGAAAAAAGTGGTTCGCCTGTCACAGAGCGATGCCATCAGTATTGCCGCCCACTACGGCTCGGTCAGTGCCGGGACTTTTGCCGTTGTCTACGCCATGACAGAGCAGCTGGGCTGGCCACTCAAACCCGAAACCACTCTCTATCTGGTACTGCTGGAGCTGCCATCCATCATAGTCATGTTGTGGCTCTATCGACGCCTGAACCGGGATAAGCCGGGACGCGGCGGTAATATCCTGCTGGAAGCGCTCACCAGCCGTGGGGTGATATTGCTGGGGGGCGGCGTGCTTATCGGATGGGGCTACGGCTCTGAGGGCTTGGCCTCTTTGAGCCCTGTGCTGATGCAGGGATTCAAGACCTTGCTGGCGCTGTTCCTGCTGGAGATGGGATTGTGTACCGCCAGGGTTTGTGCTCCGCTGCCCTTGAGTCACTGGCGCCTGTTGGCATTCGCTGCCGTCACGCCTTTCGTACTCGCCTGGGTGGGTATCATTACAGGTCACGCCCTGGGGCTGCCCGCTGGTTCGGCACTGGTACTGGCCGGCCTCTGCGCCAGCGCCTCTTATATTGCAGCACCGGCGGCGATCCGCGCGGCCATTCCATCGGCCAATATCGGCGTGGCCATGCTGGCCTCGCTAGGGGTCACCTTTCCGATTAACCTGTTGATAGGGCTTAATCTTTACCGTCAATGGGTGGCCTGGATTTACGGGCTCTGAATCTGTTCCTGCGGCGTGGGTTCAGATTCGAGTAACAGCTTGAGATTGCTGAGCCCGCGCAGTAGATCCGTGGCGATCATGGTTTCAAAGTCAACAAACAGAAACATCAGATTCGTCGGGTAATCCAGATGCCCCTTAAAGCTCCAACTGAGGTTGGTTCTATTGCCTTCATAGGGTTCAAATAGCATGTAGGCAGGTTCAGTGGCCTCGAAGGGAGTCAGAAACCTGAGCTCATAATCGATACGCTTGTTAGTTTCCATGGCGACTATCTCCTGCTCGCCTTGGCCCACCTCCGGGTTATCACTCTTCCAGGCAGAGACAAAACCGACAGTGCCGTCAACGCCGCGATAGCTGCGTTTCATCGCCGGATCCATCTTGGCCCAGACGCTGAAGTTATCTTGATTTTTCAGATATTTCACATAGTCATAGACCTCAGCCACCGGGCGGTTTATCACCACATTGGTGGTCACCTGGTAGTCGCTTTTGACAAACAGGGCGGCAATCAGCGGCACAGCCACTATCAGTGCCAACAGGATAAACAGTGTCTTGATAAAACGCATAAGGATTCTCCAAACAAGTTTTCTTCCGACAACAATTACTTGCCTGAGTATATCCTGCAAGCAGACCAAAAAGTAACCAAGTCGTTAGAGATTGAAATAGCCTTCTTGAAACCGCCTGCACAAACAAACCCTGGCCGAGAAGCGAACCAAGCCACAAATCCCCTCAGGCGATTTGTTGTGCAAATGCTTTTAGGTTACAGTCACCTGTAAACATGGACGTCTAATCAAGGGACTGTAATGGGATTTATCCTGGCGCCATTGCTTGTTATCTGGCTGGCAATACTGACTGTGGCGGGTTACCAGGCCACTTTATACTTCAAAGAAACTTTCAGCCTCAGCGGGCTGTTGGCATTTTCCAGTGTCAGTTTGCTTTGCGCCGCCCTCTATTTCCTGCTCCATTTCCGACGCTATCAGGACGCCGAATCCTTGGGTGCCTTCGATATCAGCATGGAACTGCTGTTTAACCCCATAAGCGGTGGCATCTGCGTATTGGCGCTGCTGCTGATCTGGCTGGTGCCCATGGGGGTTTGCAAGCCTCTACTGCTGGCACTGGTACTTGGCCTGGCTATCGCCACCCTGGCCGGGGTCGTTTATGAGGAGAGCTTTATGACAAAACATGGGATTCAACGCACTTACTGAACAAGATATAGTGCGAGCTGTGATTTCCGGCCACTGAGGCCACATCAACCCAAGGAGAGAGAATGATCAAACTCAGCAATAAAGAAACCGGCGCTTTTATCGGCCATATCTCTGAGCAGCAGCTGCAGTATCTGATCGACAACCTGGTAGAAGAGCATGATGCCGACCAGGATTACTGGCTGAACCGCACTCAAATAGAAACCTTCAAGGCCAGCGGTGCTGATGCCGAGCTCGTCAACCTGTTGGAAACGGCCATGGGCGAAGCCGATGAGCTGGAGATCCTCTGGCAGCACCAGGGCTAAAGCCAAGTTTGCGCCAACAGTAAAAACGCTCCTTTATCAAGGGGCGTCTTTACTTGTTGTTAATAGCAAAGATAAAAATAGTTAACCGATAATAGCCTTCAAGAGCACCCCTAAAATAACTCCTAGTAGACTCATGGTTCCGGCTATCCACCAACGAGTTTCCTTTTTATGGGCAATTTCGCTTGAGTGAAGGTTAATGGCAGTGGTTACCAATGTTGATATATCAGAGTTACTCAAAGGGTTCCTTGAAATGCGTGCTTTCTTTTCAGAACATAGCCCCCGAAACTCTTCTCTTGATATTTTTTCTTCTTTATCAATATCATATAATTTTTGATAATTCCTGCGCCAAACAAGAGATGCCTTAGTTCTAGTTTGATCCAAACGAAAAAATTCAGGATGTTGCTCAAATATCCTTTTCCAATATTCTCCCTGACTTTCATCGCCAGATATACGATCAGCCCAACCAGAAAACTCCAACTTGTAAAACTTATATGTTCCCATAACCTGTATTGCGGCTATGACATCAGCTAGACGATTTTTATTATCAATGTACGGGGTATTACTCATATTGCTTTACTTTGTCTCACTTAAGGTTAATTCTCTTTTGATTCAACGTCATAGCGCTCGACCTACTATAGGGAATGAACCGAAAAGTTAAGTTTATGACTTCCCACTAAAATTTAGCCCACAACCCAGCTCAGTTCGGGTAAACGGCTGAGATCCAGCTTGTCGCCTTCGGTCGCTATGGCCGAGGCCTGGGGTCTGGGCTTGGGCTGCACGCCATCGGCATGTTCCAGCACACTCAGGAGTTGCCGCTGGGCATCCGGCTCACCATGAACCAGAATGAGTGGCGGCGCCCCCTCAAACTCACGGTACCAGCGCAGCAGTTCGGCCTGATCCGCATGGGCCGACAGCCCACCGACTGTGTGAATTCTGGCGGCGACGTTCACCGAATTACCGTTGATGGTGAGCTCACTGGCGCCATCGACCAACAGCCGCCCCGGGGTTCCCAGTGCCTGAAAACCACAGATGATAATGTCACACTCGGGCCGCCACAGGTTGTGTTCCAGATGACAGCGGATACGACCGCCGTTACACATGCCGCTGCCGGCAATAATGATAAGCCCCTGGTGTACGTCGTTGAGTTCCATCGACTCTTCGGTACTTTGGATAAACTCTATCCCAGAAAGCAGCGGGTGCTGCCCGGGGTGTTGATGCACGAAACGCTTGAAGTCCTCGTCCATCAAGGGATAGTTATTGATATACACCTTGGTGGCCTCTATGGCCATGGGGCTGTCGAGGCAGATTTTCCAACGTGACAGATCCCACTCCCCGGCATAGAGGTGAAACAGATACAAAAGCTCCTGTGCCCGGCCAACCGAAAAGGCAGGGATCAGGATATTGCCACGGCTCTCACTGATGGCTGTAGCGAAGATCCCCTTGAGTTCTTCCAGGGTCGCCTCCCAACTACGGTGCAACCTGTCGCCATAGGTACTTTCCATCAGCACCAGATCGGCCTGTTGGATCAGCGTCGGGTCTCTCAGAATCGGCATACCGGCGCGGCCAAGATCGCCACTGAACACCAGTTTTTTCTGGGTGTTGCCATCATTGATCCACAGCTCCAGTAGCGCCGACCCCAGAATATGGCCGGCATCACTCAAACACAGGGTTACACCGGGAATGGGATCCAGCTTGGTGCCATAGTCCAGTGGAATAAAGCGGGTCAGTGCCAGTTCGACATCTTCTTCGGTGAACAGCGGCTCTATGGGCTCGAGATCTTGCTTGGCACGTTTGCGATTCTGCCGCTCGGCATCACGCTGCTGCAGCATGGCGGCATCCTTGAGCATGATGGCGCACAGCTCCATGGTGGCCTTATGGGTATAGATGGGGCCGCTAAAACCCTGCTTCACCAGCAAGGGCAAGCGCCCCGAATGGTCAATATGAGCGTGGCTCAACACCACGGCAGTCAGGGATTCAGGAGCAAAGGGAAAGGCTTCATGGTTACGCAGTTCATCCTGCCGCCCTCCCTGAATAAGACCACAATCCAACAGCAAGCTTTCGCCGTTGACCCGCAACAGATGGCAGGAACCTGTGACTTCTTGGGTGGCGCCCCAAAACTGCAAACTCATGGACATGACACTTCCCTCTTTGAAACAATTCGGTCAATGAAGCTGCGGATAATCCTCCCAACGCTATTAAGCCAGAATCTCGGGAAAACTCTGCCGCACCTTCCTAAGGAAGGTGCGAATAAGTCCTCGTGGCACTCTGGCTTGCACAGCAATTGGCGTTCAAGGCATCTGACTGAAGGCATGCCGGGGCCTGTCGAAGTCGGATAACGCAGAGAGCCGGTTGCTGTGAAAGCCCCGAAGGGCGTTGCTTACAAACCTGTCTGCTATGTTGTGCTTCTTGTAAAGGACTAGCCATTTGCTGCGAACCACGCCTTGCATACAGGCCTGTAAGCCAACGCAGAGCACGCATGGGACTTGTTCGCACCTTCCCTAAGCCTATGCCCTTATGGAAAAAAGTGACACTCCCTTATAGTCTAATTTTGCAGTGGATCATTGCGCCTCATGCTCTTCCGGCAGACCACGGGAGATAACCAATGTCAGCAGTAACATGGCGCTGGAAACCCACAGACAAGCCTCCAGCCCCCACCACTGAAACAGCGCGCCGGAAAGCACTGTGCCCAGCAAGCGCCCGGCGGCGTTGGCCATATAGTAGAACCCCACATCCAGGGATACCCCATCCTCACGGGCATAACTGACAATCAGAAAACTGTGCAGCGAAGAGTTCACCGCAAACAAGGCGCCGAACAGCAACAGGCCGCCGATCAGCCAGACATGGGAGTATTGGCTGCCAAGCCCAAGGGCGATAAGCGCGGGCACCAGAGTGAGCAGGCCGCACCAGAAGAGCGCCGCCGCCCGTTCCGGCAAGGCCGAGCCTTTATGCTTGCCGACTGTCTTGCCGTCAGTACTGGCGGTCAGCCTGGGTGCCAGGGCCTGCACCAAGCCGTAGGCGATAATCCAGCCGGCCAGAAAGCCCCCCACCTGCCAGTGATCCCAGCCAAATTGGCTGGCCAGATACACAGGCAAGGCCACCACAAACCAAACATCCCTGGCAGCAAACAGAAACAGCCTGGCCGCAGAGAGAATATTCACTGCCCGGCTTTTGGAAAACAGCTCACTGAACTTGGGCTTATTCTTGGCCAGGCCCAGTTCCGCCTTGAGAAACAGCAGCGAGCTCAGCCACACCAAGGTCAAAACAGCGGCCATGGTGGCAATGGCACCGGCAAATCCCAGCAGGCTAAGCAGGGCGCCGCCGAGGAAGAAACCTATTCCTTTGAGGGCGTTCTTGGAACCGGTCAGCAACGCCACATAGCGATACAGGGTCTGTCCCGCCTGAGCCGCATCCTTGGGTACCAGAGTCTTGATGGCACTCTTGGCACTCATCTTGTTGAGATCTTTGGCTATCCCCGACAGCGCCTGGGCCGCCATTACCCAGGGAATGGTCAGCCAGGCCTGAGGCACCAACAGCATGGCCAGCGCCACTATCTGCAGCCCAAGGCCGATATTCATGGTGCGGTTGAGCCCCAAACGGGCGCCAAGCCAGCCGCCCAACAGATTGGTTACCACACCGAAAAACTCATAGAAGAGAAACAGCATGGCAATGGCCAGCGCACCGTAACCCAACTGATAGAAATAGAGCACCACCAGCATGCGTAGCGCACCATCTGTCAGGGTAAAGGCCCAGTAGTTGCCGGTGATCAGCAGATATTGGCGCAGCGCCGGACTCATTTCAGCCATGGTGTTGTCCTTCAGGCATCCCGGTCCAAACGGCCTACCATCAGAGCCAATTCGGCGGTGCGATTGGCATAGCCCCATTCGTTGTCATACCAACAGTAGAGTTTGAGCTGAGTGCCGTTGATCACCATGGTAGACAGCCCATCCACTATGCAGGAGCGGGGATCTGTCTTGTAGTCCACCGACACCAGCGGCCGCGACTCGAAGCCGAGAATGCCCTTGAGCTCAGTCTCGGCCGCCTGTTGCAGCAAGTCGTTGACCTGTTGCTCTGTCACTGTTTGCTCCAGTTCAAACACACAGTCGGTCAGCGAGGCGTTGGCCAGTGGCACCCTGACCGCATGGCCGTTGAGGCGGCCTTTCAGCTCAGGGAAGATATGGGTAATGGCGGTGGCACTGCCTGTGGTGGTCGGGATCAGGCTCTGGCCACAGGAGCGGGCACGGCGCAGATCCTTATGGGGCGCATCCAATATGGTCTGGGTATTGGTGATGTCGTGAATTGTGGTCATGGAGCCATGACGAATACCGAAGTTCTCATGGATGACCTTGACCACAGGCGCCAGACAATTAGTGGTACAGGATGCGGCTGTTACTATCGGATGCCTGGCCGGGTCGTAACACTGATGATTCACCCCCATCACCAGATTGGCGACGCCGTCCTCTTTCACAGGCGCTGTCACCACCACTCGTTTGACCCCTTGATCAAGATAGGCCTGCAGCAGCGCCTTGGTTTTCATCTTGCCCGAGGCCTCAATCACCAGATCGCATTGAGACCAATCGCTGTCTGCAATGGCCTGATTGCGACTGGTCGCTATCCGCCGCCCGGCTATAACTATGGTACTGCCCTCATGCTCGACTGGGTGCGACCAACGGCCATGAACCGAGTCAAACTCCAACAGGTGCGCCAGGGTGGCGGCATCGCCGGCAGGGTCGTTGATCTGCACAAATTCGAGTTCCGGCCAATCCCAGGCAGCCCTCAAGGCCAGCCGTCCCATGCGGCCAAAGCCGTTAATTCCCACCTTTATTGTCATCTCAGTTCTCCGTTAATTTATTGGCCGCTGGCCAGTTACCGCGGCGGCGATTGGCAAACGCCACCAGGGATAGCATCACAGGCACTTCCACCAGTACCCCGACGACTGTGGCCAGCGCCGCTCCCGAGTGCAGACCAAAGAGGGAGATAGCCACGGCAACCGCCAGTTCGAAAAAGTTGGATGCCCCTATCATGCAGGCCGGAGCGGCTATGTTGTGGGGCAGGCGCAAACGCTTCGCCAACCACCAGGTCAGCAGGAAAATACCGTAAGTCTGCAGTAACAGTGGAATGGCTATCAGCACAATATTTTGTGGCTGGGCCACTATGGTTTCGGCTTGCAATGCAAACAGCAATACCACAGTCAGCAGCAGCCCCAATATCGACCAGGGCTTGAGTCTGGACAGCAAGGCCGTAATCGCCTCTGGCCGGCTATTGAGGTGTTTGCGGGTCCAGATCCCCGCCAATAGAGGCAGCAACACATACAAAGCCACAGACAGAATCAAGGTTTCCCATGGTACCTGAATATCGCTCACCCCCAGCAGCAGTGCCGACAGTGGTGCAAAGGCAAAAATCATGATCACATCATTGACCGATACCTGCACCAGAGTGTAGTTGGCATCGCCCCGGGTCAGTTGACTCCAAACAAACACCATGGCGGTACAAGGAGCGACTCCGAGAAGGATCATCCCGGCGATATACTCCTGCGCTGTTTGCGGCTCTACCCAAGGGGCAAACAGAAAACGGAAAAAGAGCCAGCCGAGCAGCGCCATGGTAAAAGGCTTCACCAACCAGTTGATCACCAGCGTCAGCAGCAATCCCTTGGGATTTCGGCCAACATCCTTGATAGCGGAAAAGTCAATTTGCACCATCATGGGATAGATCATCACCCAGATAAGCACGGCGATCACCAGATTGACATGGGCGTATTCCAGCGCCGCCACCGCGGCAAATACATTAGGCGCCAGATAACCCAGCGCTATCCCAGCTAAAATACACAGCCCTACCCACAGGCTGAGCCAACGTTCAAAAGTTCCCATACATCCCCCTCTCCGGTCCCCCGGCGGTTAACTTCCGGTGCTCAAGTGATAGATCCCGGCCGGATTCAACAGCAAGCTTGCGGCCTCGAGGCCATGGCCTCCAGCCGAGTCAGCTCATTAGCAATAAAGCCCGGGTTGGCCGTCAGTGTGTCCCGCAGCAACTGCTCGCACCAGGGTGCCAGCTCGGGGCTGAGACGATAAAACACCCATTGGCCCCGGCGTCTGTCCTGCAGCAGCCCCTGAGTTCGCAGCTGCGCCAAATGACGGGAGATCTTCGGTTGACTCAAGGCCAGGGCCTCAGTCAACTCGCAGACACAAAGCTCTCCCTGCTGCAGGATCAACAGCAGACTGCGCAGCCGGGTTTCATCGGCCAAGGCTTTGAAAAAAATGGTTAGTTCCATGATAAATGCCACTCCTTAAGGCCAATGATCGGCCTGCCATACATCTGCCAATTTCAGTTGGTCACTCAAATAAGCACCTTCAGCAATCTGGAGAATATATGGATAAACAGATATATGATAAATCATATATAAAAACGCCTATAGTTCAAGCGCTATTTTGAGGAGTTTGTCGGGTTGGAATTGGAGATCTGCCCCAGGGGTTACACGGGTTTGCAGTGGTTCGCTTGGCAGAAGCCGACGCTATCGTAAATTAATTTTAAACCCTAATTATTTCCGGTTTATTTCAGAACCAAATCAGAAAATTGTTATAGCTCAAATATAGAACCTATCGCCTACCTTATAATTGTATGCAATATATTAAAAATTGAAAAAACTAAAATAACCACAAAATAACCAACTGATTAATATAAAAATAACCTTCCACAGCCAGTTTAAAACCTAGTATTCCACTCAGATATAAACTTGATCATTTTCTGATAAACATGAATAATATCGTTCGAACAAAAACCATTTGAACACTAATCAATAGATTGGTTAGCCTTCAAGTGGTTTTTCACTAGCCCAACTTCAGATGAAACTTAAGGAAGGAGAATCACGATGAATGCCAACAGCTCACAGGAGTCTGACAGTCATCTTTCACGCTACCAAATCAGCCTCAGAGATAAAGCCAAGCACCTGATCCAATTAGGGTGTTTCTGGCTCGTACTCTCAACCTACCTGTACCCATTCTGCAAACAAAAACTCAATCAAGCCTTCACTGGCAATAACGGGCACTAATCTATGGATTATTCGAGTTATATCTCTTTGGCCATCTACTTTGTGGTCATGCTGGCGATAGGCCTGTTTGCCTATCGCAATTCTACCGATGATATTTCGGGCTACATTCTCGGCGGCCGTCAGGTCAGCCCTCAGGTCACGGCGCTGTCGGCCGGCGCTTCCGATATGAGTGGTTGGATGCTGATGGGTCTGCCGGGCGCCATGTTTGTTATCGGCTTCGACACCATCTGGATTGCGCTTGGCCTGCTTATCGGCGCTTGGTTCAACTATCTGCTGGTAGCGCCCAGGCTCAGGGTTTATACCCAGGAAGCAGATGACGCCCTGACTCTGCCGGACTTTTTCAGCAAGCGCTTCGAGAAGAAAAACGGCTCGGTGCGGATGATTTCTGCAGCGGTGATCATACTCTTCTTTACTCTCTACACCTCTGCCGGCCTGGTCGCCGGGGGCAAACTGTTTGAATCCGCCTTCGGCCTGAGTTACCAGCTTGGCCTGGTGATCACTGTCTCAGTGGTGGTGGCCTACACCCTATTGGGGGGCTTTCTGGCCGTCAGTATGACCGACTTTGTTCAGGGCTGTATTATGTTTGTCGCCCTGGTGATGGTGCCTATAGTGGCTTTTCAGGAGTTCAACAATGGCACTGAGATGATGGCGCAGGCCAATCACACCATAGTGCCTCTATCTGAATCTGTGGAGAAAATGAGCCTGCTGGCGATTGTTTCCAGCATGGCCTGGGGACTGGGTTATTTCGGTCAACCACATATCATAGTGCGCTTTATGGCAATTCGTTCGGTGAAAGATATCAAGACGGCCCGCAACATAGGCATGAGCTGGATGTTGGTGACCATACTCGGCGCCCTGGCCACAGGCCTTATCGGTGTCGCCTATGTCAACAAGTTCCACCCTGGGCTGCAGGACCCGGAAACCATCTTTATTCTGTTCTCGGAAATTCTGTTCCACCCCTTGGTGAGTGGCTTCCTGCTGGCGGCGATTCTGGCGGCCATCATGAGCACCATCTCCTCACAGCTGCTGGTGTCATCCAGTTCGCTGACAGAGGATGTCTACCGCGCCGTGTTCCACAAGGACATAGACGAGAAGAAGCTGGTTAACATAGGTCGCCTTGGGGTGTTTGCCGTTGCTGCCGTGGCCACTTTACTGGCACTGGACAGCGACAGCAGCATATTGTCACTGGTGAGTAACGCCTGGGCCGGTTTCGGTGCCGCCTTCGGGCCACTGGTGCTGTTCAGTCTGTTCTGGTCGAAGATGACCCACTCGGGTGCCGTCGCCGGTATCCTCACCGGCGCCATCACTGTGCTGCTGTGGATCCTGCTGCCTGTCTTGCCCGATGGCAAGACACTCTCCAGCGTGATCTACGAGATAGTTCCCGGCTTTATCATAAGCTCCACGGCCATAGTGCTGGTCAGCCACTTTAGCCAGGATCCCTCACACTCAGTGCAGAAGACCTTCCACGCTACCCGGGAAAAGCTGCAACAGGCCGGCTGATAGCTGGATAGTACAAATCCCGTTATAGACCCGGTGGCAGACGCCGGGTCTAGCTTCAATCCCCAATCCGCTTCGAAGTAACACCTCAAACAGGTTAAGGAAGTTATGAATAAGCAACCAAGGCAACGAATTGTTTTAAAAGTCGGCAGCGCCCTGATTGCCCCTGACAGACAGGGATGTAGCTCGCGCTATCTGCTGGCCATAGCCCAATTCATTGTGCGCTGCCGCGCTAAAGGCATTCAGACCATACTGGTTTCTTCCGGCTCAATTGCCGCCGGAGCCCACAGATTTCCGCTCAAACCGGGCAGTGAAGCCAATAGCCCTGAGGCCCAGGTAGTACTGAAAAAAGCCATGGCCGCCGCCGGGCAGACTGAGATGATGGCGACCTGGGATAAGTTTTTCGACTTTCCCACGGCGCAAATTCTGCTGACCCATGGCGATCTACGCGACAGAGAGCGTTACCTGTCGATTAGGGAAACCGTGTTTACCCTGCTGGATCACGACATACTGCCGATCCTCAACGAAAACGATACCGTCACCACAGATGCACTCAAGGTGGGTGACAACGATAACCTGTCAGCCATGGTGGCAGCCGCGGCCGACGCTGATACCTTAGTGATCTGCTCGGATATTGATGGGCTCTACAACAAGAACCCGCATCTGCACAGCGATGCCGAGCTGCTGCCCGAGGTCAATAAAATCGATGCCGCCATCTATGCCATGGCCGGCGGTAGTCACAGCGATGTCGGTACCGGCGGTATGCGCACCAAGATAGAAGCGGCGGAAAAGGCCAGCTCCCACGGCATTGATACCTATATAGTCAACGGCTTCAAAGAGGAGAGCTTTAATGCCCTGTTGTCGGGCCGCAATCCCGGCACCCTGTTCCGGGCATCCGAAACTCCGTTGCAGGAGCGGATGCATTGGCTGACCCACACTGTCAGGGCTCAAGGGGAAGTGATAGTCGCCGCCGATGAGGTGATGGACAGCGCCAAGAATTGCGCCGAGCTTTCCAGCAATGAAGTACTTGAGGTCAAAGGCAACTTTGCCGCCGGCGATACCATACTGCTGCGCAGCGACGACGGCACCCGTCTGGCCAAGGCCCGCAGCAACTACAGCAGCAGCCTGCTGAGTTTTATCGCCGAGCAGGAAGACCCTGAACTGGCCGACAGCTTCACCGACAGCCTGGGCGGCATAGTCTCGGAAAAAGATATCGCCCTACTCAGTAAAACGCCGCAACTGGAGAAATAGCAGCGGCCCGCCACCAGAGTAGCGCAACGAACAAAGGAGGACCCTAATGAGTCTGATAACCACACTGGCAAGCTCAGCGGCCAAGGCGGCCAGGGAGCTGGCACTCATAGATACCCAAACCAAAAATCAGGTGCTGAAAGCGATGGCCCGGGCGCTTCTCGCTGAAAATGACAATATTCTCAAGGCCAACGAGGAAGATCTCCTTGCGGCCCGCAACGCAGGTCTCAGCGAAGCCATGCTCGACCGTCTGACCCTGACGCCAGAGCGGATCGCCGCCATGGCCAGTGGCATTGACACCATAGTCGAGCTGGATGACCCCGTGGGTCAGCGCCGCGAGCTGGGCCGCCGCCCCAACGGTATTCAGATAAGCAAGCTCAGAGTGCCGCTCGGGGTAGTCTGTATGATCTATGAGGCGCGCCCCAATGTGACCGCGGATGCCGCAGCGCTGTGTTTCAAATCGGGCAACGCGGTAATACTGCGGGGCGGTAAAGAGGCGCTTAACTCCAGCCTGGCGATAGCCAAAGTGCTGCACAAAGTGCTGCAGGAGTTCAAACTGCCGACCGCGCTGGTATCCGTGGTGCCGGATCCCGACCGTGCCTTGATGCTGGAACTGTTGCAGCAGCGCGACTACATCGACCTGGTGATCCCAAGAGGCGGCGAAGGCCTAATCAACTTTGTCAGCGACAACTCTAAAATCCCGGTTATCCAGCACTTTAAAGGCGTTTGTCACCTCTATGTCGACAGAGATGCCGATGTGGAAAAGGCGCTCAACCTGCTGCTCAACGGCAAGACCCAGCGCACCGGTGTCTGTAATGCCCTGGAAGGCCTGTTGGTACACAAGGATATCGCCAAAGTCTGGCTGCCTATCGCCGCTCAGGCCTTGGCCGACAAGGGGGTGAAGATCAATGCCGATGAGAAGGCGGCGCCCTTCTTCGACCAGGCCACTGTGCTGACGGAAGATGAGTTCGGCCAGGAATACCTGAGCCTGGAAATCGCCGTACGCCAGGTCGACTCACTGGCGGATGCCATGGAGCATATCGCCCGCTTCGGCAGCCACCATACCGAGGTGATCTGCACCGAAAGCCAGCAAGCGGCGCAACAGTTTCAGCAAGGGGTCGATGCATCTGTGGTGATGGTCAACGCCTCATCGCGCTTCAGCGACGGCAGCGAGCTTGGGCTCGGTGCCGAAATCGGTATCGCCACCACTAAGCTCCATGCCTACGGCCCCATGGGACTGGAGTCATTGACCACGGAGAAATTCTTGGTCAATGGAACAGGTCAGACACGCGACTGAGGAAGGGTTTGGCAATAGCGGGGCTTACTGCCAAACCGCTATTGCCCACCACCTAGAGTGCGGATGCTGGAAGCCCGGATGCCGTGAATGACAGGATGTCCGAGAGCGGCCTTCTCACACTTGCTCCCCTGTGACATGGAGAGAGTTGCGCAGCAACGTGCTTACGAGCGAGATCAAGAGATGGCAACTTGGCTGTTATGCATTGAGGCATTTGAACCACAACTTTAGGCCGCTGGCACAGCGGCTAGCATTGCTTTCAGCTCAAAATAGCCAAATAACATAGATTGAACTTCCAGCAACTGATGTCTCCCATTGCCTGCCGCAGGCTTATGCACAGGCGATCCTGTGACACGGCGTGAATACGTCCCTGTAACCTCGACGAAAACGTCCCTGTTTTCGACGGTCACAGTTCCGCCTGTGCCTGGGGAATAGGCGTATGTCTGTGGGTATATAAGCAATTTCAAGCAACGCTATTATTACAGAATTGCACCAATTCCCGCTCGAAGCGGCCGCAGGGCGTTGATGACAATCGCGTAGCGAGGCATGGATGCCGAAGCAGCGCCAGTCGAATCAGGGATGAGCGTCTGGCGCGATAGCGAATTGACATCATAAGCACAAGGGGTTTTCCGCTGCGTCGCGGGTCGCTGGGGGTTTGGAAAGGGGGCGAGTCGATACAGCCCCCTTTTCTCGGGTGTGGGGCGAAGCTCCACGACTTTACGCCGCTGGCACAGCGGCTATCATGGCTTCCAGCTAAAAGTATCTAAGTTAGTATTGGCAGGGCCTCCGGCGACGGATGTTTCTCATTGCCTGCCGCAGGCTTATGCACAGGCGATCCTGTGACACGGCGTGAATACGTCCCTGTAGCCTCGTCGAAAACATCCTTGTTTTCGACGGTCACAGTCCCGCCTATGCCTGGAAAATAGGCGTATGTCTGCAGCTCAAAACAACTCTGTGTGGGAAGAATTGCACCAATTCCCCCTTCGGAGCCGCCGCTGGCGTTGTTGCAAATTGGCGTAGCCGAGACAGGGATGTCGAGGCTCGAAGGTCGAGCAAGGAGGCGAGTCCTGAGTGTAGCCAATTTGCTTCATAAGCCAGTGGGGATTTCGGCTACGTCGGGGTGTCTTTGGGGATGCAAGGGGCTTTGGACAAGCAAAGCCCCTTGCCCGGTGTGGTTTGGCGAGAGTTGCGTAGCAACGTGCTTTCGAGCGAGAGCCAGGGATGGCGAACTGGCCGTTGTGCATGGATGCATTTGCTCCACGACTTTAGGCCGCTGGCACAGCGGCTATCATAGCTTCCAGCTAAAAGTTACTAATTAGTATTGGCAGGACCTCCGGCGACGGATGTTTCTCATTGCCTGCCGCAGGCTTATGCACAGGCGATCCTGTGACTCGCTGCGAGAACATCCCTGGCTCAGAAGGTCACAGTCCCACCAATGCCTGGAAAATAGGTGTATGTCTGTAGGTATATAAACAATTTCAAGCAACGCTATGATTGCAGAATTGCACCAATTCCCCTCGGTGTAGCCGAAAGCCATTGGCGCATAATAAGGCAGCAGAAACATGGATGCCGAATCAGCGCCCAAGCTCCCTGGGTTCAACCTCATTAGTCTCTATCGCGAACAGAGTTTTGCTCCAGTAAACAAAGCCTCCCCGTGGCAAAAGGTTGCGACTGAGGTAAAATAGCCCATCTTTTGTCGGCGGCATCTCATACTTGTATGACTCCACAGCGGCTCTACCTCTCAAGCACAGCCTTTTTTGCTGCTTGCTGCTGCCCCGCCGCCGGCTCGCATTCTCCCGGAAACAGGCAGATAACAATAACCCCGCCTGCCGGACTTAGCCTTAAACCCTACACCCAGAGGAATACTCGTCATGAGTCTTGCTGATTCCGTTCTAGCCGTAAACAATGATTTGCCTATCCGCACCGACAAGCCGGTTCACAGCGGAAAAGTGCGCAGTGTCTACTGGTTGACCGAGGCCGACAGCGCCAGATTGATCCGTGAAAAGGGCTATGATGTGCCCGCCGATACTCCGCTGGCGATCATGGTGATCTCGGATCGTATCTCCGCCTTCGATTGCATCTTCCACGGCGAAGAGGACCTCAAAGGGATCCCGGGCAAAGGGGCAGCGCTCAATGCCATCTCCAACCACTGGTTCAGCCTGTTCAAGGAAAAAGGGCTGGCCGACAGCCATATTCTCGACATTCCCCATCCCTTCGTGTGGATAGTGCAAAAGGCTCGCCCGATAAAGGTGGAAGCCATTATTCGCCGCTATATTACCGGTTCCATGTGGCGCGCCTATCAAAAGGGTGAGCGGGTATTTTGCGGCATCACGCTGCCGGAAGGATTACAAAAGGACCAGCAGCTACCCGAGTTACTGATCACCCCATCGACCAAGGGCATACTCAAGGGGATCCCCGGGGTACCGGAGCAGGATGATGTCAACATCAGTCGCGCAGATATCGAAGCCAACTTCGAGGCCTTCGGCTTTGAAAAGCCTGAAGATATCGATCTATACGAAAAGCTGCTCAAGCAGGGATTCGAAGTCATTTCCGAGGCGCTGGCACAGCAAGATCAGATCTTTGTCGATACCAAGTTCGAATTTGGCTATGTCACTGACAAACAAGGCCAATCCAAGCTTATCTATATGGATGAAGTGGGAACCCCAGACTCTTCACGTATTTGGGATGGCAGCGCCTACCGTGACGGTAAGATCCTCGAGAACTCCAAAGAAGGCTTCCGTCAGTTCCTGCTCAACCACTTCCCGGATCCGGATATCCTGTTGAACAAGGATAGAATGCCGGAACGTGAAGCCCTGGCCCGCGACAACGACCTGCCACTGGAGGCCATGATGAATGTCTCGCGTACCTACACAGGTATTGCCGAGAAAGTCACCGGAGCCAAGATTACTCTCTCGGATAATCCCAAGGCAGAAATCATCCGGGTACTCAAGGAACAATACGGCTTGGTGGACTAAGGCATTCTGCCGCGGCTGCGACTCAGGCAGTTTCCCGTTAAGCATAAAGCCCCGTCCGGGGCTTTATTCGTTCAATGACAGGGATTTTAGCCGAACCGGCACCTGCGAATATCTCCCCTGAACGCCAAATTTGTACCTTGCCAAGGCTGGCTTAAACTTAAAGAAGTGGCCAAGGCCGAGTAAAAGGAGATGCATCATGCGTACCCGACAAATCCTCTGTCCGGTCGACTTCTCTGAAGAATCCGAACACGCCCTAGAATATGCCATAGAGTTGGCGGCGCTCTATAAAGTAAAACTGAGACTGCTGCATGTGATCAGCAAGGCCTATGGCGAAGACATTACCACTCTACCCCATCACGAAGAGAACTTCGGCATAGTGGCCGTGACCCAGGCGCAGCTGCAACAACATATGCAGGCCTATGCCTCGGAGAAAATCCATGCACTTTTGCAGCAGTTGCATCCAGAGCAGCAACTCGAGGTGCTTATCCGCCGCGGCAGCACTGCCGGCCAAATCCTCGAAGAGGCCGAGAGCGCCAATGTCGGCATGATAGTTATCGGCTGTCATCAACGCACTGCGCTGGCCCATTGGCTGCTGCCCAGCGTCGCCGAGGAGATTATCAACAAGGCCAAGTGCCCTGTGATGGTAGTAAAGTAGCCTTATCGGCTCAGAGCTTCACTTCACTGTAGGTAGTCCAGGCCAGTAAATTACCCATCTGCGGCACTATCCAAACGGCTGTCTTGTGATCCTGGTAGACCCGGAAGTAGTAGATCTCCTCGTCACGGATATCGTCTTTACGGATCTCGCGATAGAAGTGCATCGCCGAGTCACTGACATTGTCCGGCTTGGTGAGTTCTTTCTGGTTCACTTTCACCTGGAACACATCCACCGGGGTGCCGGAGATCTCGGTGCGGTACTGGTGAAAATAGCCCCGCAGTTGATATTTGATCGGTGTGGTAAGGCAGTCCTGGTCGGTAACGCAGGCCGATGAATAAAACTGCCCCGAGTCTTTGCTGTCGTAAACCAGCGATAGGCTGAGATCGGTACGCACCAAGAGCTCATCTGCGACCGGGAAATAGATATCCGCATGGTAGTTGTGCTCCACCAACTCGGCATTGTCTACCGCCGGCGGCAGAATAATGCGGTTATAACGGATCCGCCGCTCCATCTCCTGGCTCAGGGGCACAAACTCCTTCATGCTGAGACCGGCAGGTTTGGGATCTATGGCGGTGATATTGATGATGCCATCGCCGTCACAGCCTGTTTCATCGGCACTGGGACAGATGGCAAAAGAATAATTACGGCCATCCGAGGCGGCATAAGCGCTGAAATGCTTTAATCCGGGGATAAGATTTCCCTCAGGCGCCAGATGCTTTTGCCACATGGAAGGATGCAGCTGCTTGGCCTCATCACTGTAAAACAACTGCGCCGAGGCCAGCGTGCCTCCCACATTCAAGGGTAACTGCTTGTCGGCACGCCAATGGCTCACCTGTTTGACCATTTCGTGATAGTCACTGTAGTACCAGAAGAAGCCCACCAGCCCCAACAGCAATAAAATACCCAGGAGTTTGATTTTCAGAGACACACTCACCAAGGCAGTGCGGATGGCTTCACCATCGGAGATGGCCAGCATATGCACATGGGACTGTTCGGAAATATTCAGCTGATAGCCACGGCGGGCAACCGTCTTGAGTTGAATTTCGGGATAGGGTTCCAGTTTCTTTCTGAGAATACTGATGCATTGGGTCAGTGAGGTCAGCGCCACCACCCGCTCCGGCCAACCTACAGCCAGCAACTCATCTTTTCCAAACACGTTTCCCGGGGCAGACAACAGGTGTGACAATACCTGAGCCTCAGAAAACGACAGGACGATTTCTGAACCATCGCGTTGATCCAGCAAGTGTTTTGCCTTGGTATCCAACGCCAAATAGGGAGTCAGCTGTTGCATTGGCACTCCGAAAAGTCACTCCAGAAGATTTGACTGCCCCCATATCACGGGAGCTTGAGGATAGGTTATAAGTTTAACCTGAGTGCAACAGTCAGAATGTGATACTTATATCAATTAACAATTTGTTTTCGTTAAATAAAAACTATCTAATACAGCAAACTCCAATAGCAGATTCACAGCGGCCGGCGCTGAAAACTGTAGCGGCACAGCCAAGATAACAACAACAGCCAGCCAAAGAGTATTCCCAGTAACCAGGGCCAGGTCGGCACACCACTGGCCAAGCCCAGAAAGCTTTGATTAAGCAAGCGAAACACACTGGCCGGGTTCAGCAACATCAGCCACTGCAATCCCGACTGCCCAAGGGTATCGGCCGCAACCACGGCCAATACCAGCAAGGCCAGATCATAGAGCAGCACCAGCAGCAGCCAAAGCAGCATCAGCAGCGCCAGTGCCTGAGCTTTCTGTTTGACCTGCATGCTGACCCAGTAGCCTAAAAGCATAAACACCAACCCGAGCAACCAGGCGCTGGCCAGCAAGAGGGCAAGGGACGCGGGCAACTCGACGCTACGATATTCCTGAGCCAATACAGGCAGTAACCCCAAAGGCAAGCCAAACCCCAGCAGCAAAGCCAGCAGCAGGGCGCCGCCCTGCCCCATCAGTTTACCGGCCAGCCACTGACTGCGGCTCAAGGGGTAGGTCAATAGCAATAACAGGGTGCCGGCTTCGGCCTCCCCCACCACGGCATCGAAACTCAATAGCAGCGCCAGCAGCGGCACCAGAAAAACGCTTAAGGTTAAAAGAGAGTTGAATAGCTGTGGCAGCGCCTGCCAACGAAACTCACCGCCTAAGGCCCCGGCGCCGAAAATAACCGCAGCCGCCAACAGGGCAAACAAACAGCAAGCCGTTTGCAGCCAGCGGCTCCGCAGGCAATCTTTGAACTCCTTGGCGGCAACGATAAATAACGGATTAGGCCGCTGGGGTGTCAATGCTTCATTTTCTCTGACCAGTTGCATCAGGCGGCCTCCCCGAATCTTTTAGCCGCGACATTCCGGCGATTTGAGTCAAGCGGTGCCATAAAATGATGAAACAGTTCACCGAGGGATGCCGGAGGCAACTGAAAGTCAAAGCAGCGGTATTGCTCCGTCAGTATGGCTATCGCCTCCGGCACGCTGGCCTTAGCCAGTTTCAACCGGCCAGCGGAAAAGCTCGGCCCCAGCACGGGATCGCCACTGAGGTCCAGCCGAGATGGCAACTGGATTTCCTGTGGTAAGTCAGCCTCTTGCCTCAGGTTATCCAGGCTTCCCAGCGCCCGCATCCGGCCATTTGCCAGCATGAGCGCCAAGTCAAGATGCGGCTCAACCAAAGCCAGTTCATGGGTGCAAACCACTATGGTGCAACCTTGCTGTTTCAGCGCCGCCAATTGGGCATACATGAGCGCCGAGGCCGAGGGGTCCAGGCCCACTGTCGGTTCATCGAGCAACAGTAATCTGGGGCGGCTCAGTAGCGCCTGCGCCAACCCAAGTCGCTGTCTCTGGCCCTTGGAACACTGTCCCAACCTGCGTTTTACCAAGCCATCCAGTTCAAACTCAACCAGCAGCTCTTTGACTCTGGCCGCACCTATGCCCTTGAGCCCGGCGAAATAATTCAACAGTTCGCCCAAGGGCATATTGTCGTAGAAGCTGACGTTCTCCGGCAGATAACCCACCTGCATTGGGCTTTCACCTGCGGCCTTGCCGAGAATCTTCAGCTCGCCACCGGCGGGTTTCAGCAGCCCCAGCAGCAGTTTGATCAGGGTCGATTTGCCGGCACCATTATGGCCCAGCAATGCCAGCAACTTACCCTGGGGCAGCTGCAAGCTGATATCCTCCAGCACAGGCCTGTCGCCACGGACATAGGCCAGTTGCCGACAATCAATGCTGGGCATAGTGGGTCTCCTCGTCACTCTGTTGCGAATTGGTTTTCATCTCTTGTTTCGGCGTAATATCAATGGGCTGCAGCAAAGGAAAACTGTCGCGAACACCTATATCCTCGGCCAGTGCCAGCTGGCGCTGCAGCCAGCGCAGCAAGAGCACCACAGGGCTGTCCATCAACCATCTGGCCTCGGGGTAAAGCCAAAACAGCCTGTCCAGGGCATCGTTGGGCAGATAGGGGGTATCGCCTATGCCATCACCATCGAGATCCCAGCCCTGATAGCTGCTCCAATAGTTGCCCTGTCCCAGAAGGCTCCACTCCTGCGACTTGCTGCCGACATAACGCACCTGAGTCAGATTGTTTTCTATGTTGTTGCGCCACAGACTATTGCCCTCACCGCCCAGGGCAACACTGATACCGGTATCGCTGTCACTGAAATGGTTATGGCTGATACGGTTGTCGGCGGCGCCATAGATAAACAGCCCCTTGCCTTCACTGGCGATGGCGGGATCGCCCTTGGGGTTGTGAATAGTCGCCACCCTGTTATGGTGCACCTCGCTCTGCTGAGTCACATTGAGCAAGATACCAAAATCGATTGCGGCGCTGACTTGATTGTGTTCCAGGGTGATCCCCTTGGAGCTCATCAGCGCATAGCCGCCCTGTAGCCACTTGGCGCTGTTGTTCCAGGCACTGTCATTGCGGGTATACATATAGTGAATGCCATATTGCTGGCGGCTGAATTGATTGTGGCTGACCCGGCTGGCGTCGACGTTTTCCAGATAGATACCGTCGCGCACCGAAGCTATCTGATTGTGGTGCAGCTCGGGGGCATCAACATATTTGAGAAAGATGCCGTCACCTCTGTCCAGCAGATAACGCCTGTCGTCACCGCTTATACGGCAGTATTCCACTTCCGGGCGTTTGAGCTGCTCGCCATGAATGCCAAATCCAGGCCCCGACAGCTCAAGCTGCAGCAGGCGGACATCATCTGCCCCCGGCAGCAGACGCACCCCGGAATCATGTTCATAAAGATCGCCGCCCCAGTTACGTATCTCAAGCCCCTGCAGGCGCACGCCGGCGGCCTTGATAGTCACAGCGCTGCCTTTACCGCCGGCATCGATTATGGTGCCTGGCTCACCGACAATGGCGATAGCCTTGTCGATCACCAGCGGCCCCAAATACTCGGCGGCAGAGAGAGTCAGCACCTCGCCTTCACTCAGTGCATCTATGCGTGCCTGTAGCGGGCTTTGGCCGCCAAGGCAGCCAAAAGAGAGCAGCATCAGCGCCAGCAGGGTGCGTAACATCTGTCTCAGTTGGCTCCTTCCAGCAGTTCCAGGGTGACCTCTTCATAGGCTAGTACCCGGCCACCCCAGGCTTCGGCGAAAGCCTGTGCCGCTTCCTTGGTTGAAAACGGTGCAACAGCAGGCCCCATCACTCCCTTCTTGCTGGTGCCATAGACATACCAGGCCTTGGTGGCATCGATAAAGGCGTTGTCGTCCGGCTGCTCCCAGTCGGTAGTGCCCATGTCATGAACAAACATGGCGGCAATACGGCGTTGATTTTCCGGTTGCAGCGCAAAGCTGAACATGTCGCGGCTGGAGCAGAACTTGGGCACGGCATCACTGTCTTTGAGCATAAGTTGCCCCTTGGGCCCAGGGTATTTGGTGATCATCATGCCGCACATATGGCACCTGTCATGCTGTTTCAGGTGCTGGGCGTGATGTTCATGATTGTGGCTCTGCGCCGGTGTGCATCCGGGCAGCCCCAGCAGCAGGATGGGAATGGCGATGGCCAGCAGTGTCTTTTTCATCTTTCTCTCCAATCAATAGATTCAACGCCTCGCCGGGGCCTTGCAGGGACAACCCATTTGGCGAGGGTTGAAAAATCACTCGAGTCGGCTGCGGGCGTTGGCAATGGCATATTGCAACGCCTCACAATCCAGTTGCGTATTGTTGCTGTCCAGCAGCAGTTGCCAGTGGCCTATGGCCTCGGCATATCTTTGGTTGAGGAAGGCATCATTGGCCAGCAGCAGCCGGGTGCCGGGATCGGCACTATCCAGCGCCAGGGCCTGTTCGACCCAATCCTGGGATTCCGGCAACCACTGGCGTTGATCTCGGTAATAGGCGGCTTCGGCCAACTGCCCCAGTAAGGCGGCGCTCTTGCCCTGAAGCTGCAACTGCTGCTTCAGGGTAGCCACCGCATCCAGATACATGCCGCCGCGCACATAGGCCTGGGCCAGCTGTTGCATCAAGGCACTGTCTTGTGGCGCATCGGCACTGGCGCGTCTGAGCCTGACAATTTCGGCGGCCAGCAGGTAGTCTATGCTGTCGTCGGCCTCGGCCGACTGCCAATCCTGGTAGCGGCCGGTATAGGAGTAAGTCCCAAGACTCAGGCCTATGATCAGCAGCGGCAGCAGACTCCAGTGCCACAGGGCAGGAAGAACTCTGTCCCCGCGGCAGGTTTGCCACTGATAGAGGGCAAACAGGCTCATAAATGCCAGGCTCAGCAGGGCCAGTCCCAACCAGAGCGGATTAGCCATAGTGCCTCCTGTCAACCGTGGCCAGGCATTGAGTGCTTGCTGTCTTTACCCGGCTTTTCGACCTTGACAAGCTCGACTTCAAACACCAGAGTGGCCTGCGGCGGGATCACCCCGGGGGCCTGCTCGCCATAGGCCAGCTTGGCAGGGATCACGAAACGGAACTTGGACCCTTCAGGCATCAGTCTCAGGCCTTCTTCCCAGCCGGGGATCACTGTCATCAGCGCGAAACGACCGGCAGCCTTGTTTTTGCTGCTGTCTTCAAACACAGTGCCGTCGATGAGCTTGCCGACATAGTTGACTGTCACCACATCTTCCGGGTTGGGCTTCTTGCCCTTGCCCATGCTCAGCACTTCGTACTGCAGGCCACTGTCGGTAACCTTAACGCCGGACTTTTTCTTGTTCTCGGCCAGGAAAGCTTCGCCGGCCTTGAGGTTTTCTTCGGCCAGTTTGTCGAAGCGCGCCTCTCTTTCTTCATTGAGGGCGATGGCTCTTTGGTTGAGCAGATCCAGGATCTGTTCATCTGTCAGTTGCTGCTTGTCTTTAAGAGCATCGGTAAAGCCGGTGATCAGCAGCTCCATATTGACTTCGGCGCCCAGCTCCAGCTGTTGGTAAACCTGGCCCGAAATATAGTTGCCCACTGAGGCACCCAGGGCGTAGGAGGTCTTGTCTGTCTCTGTCTTCAAGTCGGCCGCCAGCGCGGGCAGGCTCAGACAAAGCGAGAGGGAAATAGTAGTAGCAAGTTTTTGTAATTTCATGGTTTTCATCCTGCAATTTCTAAATTCAATGCCCAAATAATCTATTTTCAAGGACGCTCAATCGGCCGTCCCGAGATGCGCCAGCCATAGATACCATCCGGCATCTGCCTGACATCGGTATAACCCAGTTTCATCACCTCTCTGGCGGCCACATTGCTGGCGGTGCAGAGGCGGTTGGCACAGTAAAACACCATGGTGGTGTCCTTGTTTTCCGGCAACAAGGTCTTCCAGTTATTGACGTTGAAGTAGATGGCGCCGGGAATGAAGCCATCCCCCCATATCTCCAGAGTGTTGACGTCATAGAAGATCACTCCGGGCTGGCTGAGCAGCATCTCGGCCTCACGCATGGAGATCTGGTTGAGTATCTCTTCGTGGTAAGGGGCAGGAACCAGATCCCCGCCACCGCCGGCCAACACCGCCGGTGTCGCAACCATAAATGCCAGTGGCAGCAAGGACTGTTTCAGCGCCTGTTTCAATGAGAGTCGGACTCGCATCTTTATCCTCCATTAAAGGCTCCGGACGAGCGCCCGGAGCCTGAGTTGCCTAATTACAGCGAGGCTGTCTTGGTGCCTTTGCCGTCGGCGATGGCTTCAGCCTGAGTCACATAAGTGACAGCTGCATCCATACGCTTGACTGCGTAACGGGGAGCGTGAACCCCCCAGGAACCGTCTTTACGAATAAACTCAACTATGTCGCGGGCCTTGTCGGTCAGCAGCAGTACCTGAGTCTTGTCTTCAATAGACAGCTTGTTCTTGGCGACTTTGCGATCAACACGCTTGAGCGCTTCTTCCACTTTGGCCAGGCTGTCTTTAACAGGTGTCTGCCACTTCATGACCTTGCCGTAGATCTCTTTCTGATCCTTGAAGTGCAGGCCCTTGCTCAGCTCAGACTGGAACTGGCTGTGACAACCTTTACGCTCAACCACATCGTGGTCAGAGATAGAGGTACGGGCACAGGTCCACATCAGGTCGAGATAGCCGTGACCATTCTCATCCTTGGCCACAGTCCAACCTTTGGTGGTGGACTTGCGAGGTTGACCTTCGGGTGGGTTAAGGGTCTTGCGATCCGGGCTGACATCAATCTTCCACAGGTGAGACTTACGCACTGCGTCGAAACCGGCCATATCCGGATACTGAATCGCGGTGAAGTTCTCACAGCTGCCCATGTTGGGCATGTGACAGCTGGTACAGCTGTTCTTGGCGTGGGTACCTGTATTGGCTGCCATTTCGGCCTGAACCTGGTGACAGTCAACACAGTCTTTCTTGATGGCAGGCTTGGTATAACCTGATTTCCAGTCATTGCTGGTGACTTCGTGTGGATCGTGACAGGTAGAACAGCGCATGCCCTTGTCATAGTGAGAAGACATGAACATCTGTGAACCTTCGGTACCACAGGAAGGACAGGCAGACTTCATCTTGACGTTGAAGGCATATTCCAGCTTTTCTTTGCCTTGATCTGTCTCGGCCAGCTCATCGATATAGTTGAAACGCTGGTGACAACGTTCACAGTTGGAAGGCATGCCGCCGCCGTTACCACCATCCAGGTGACCACCGGCGCCGTGACACTCTTCACAAGCGATACCACGGCTGATGGTGTGTTCCTGCAGCTTCTTGGGATCGCCAAGAGCATCCAGGTATTCCTGCTTGTTCTTGAAGTCAAACTTGAAGCTATGGCAAACCTCGCAGTAGGAGCTGGCAGGCTGGAACAGGAACTCTTTCTTGTACTTGGCACCGTAGGAGGTCATACCCCACTGGTGAGAACCACTGGCGCCGAAGTCTTCCATCTTGGTGGGGAAGTCAGGAATCACCTTCTGGATCTTCTTGGCCATTTCCGGGGTCAACCATTCGGCCCAACCACGGGAGAACTGGTTACCACCGGCAACCATGGTACCTGTACCGTCTTTCAGCAGACCGCCTTCAATATGGTAGGAACCACGCACCAGGAAGCTGTCGATATAGCCATACTTGGTTCTTGGAGTACCGACTGTGGCGTAGATAGCATCCGGAGTTATGCCGTCCGGCAATACGGAAGCATCAGAGCCATACAGCTTTTTCTTCAGATCATTGTCCACTTCCGGGTGTTCACCGGGGAAACGTATGGTCTTGGCGTGACGCGAGCGCTGCCACTTCTCATACTGCACCGCGTGACACTCACCGCACTTCTCAGGGCCAACAAACTTATTGGGGAAGTCGAGAATAGACTTGGCCGCCAAACGATACTGCACCGCAGAGGGGCGTCCCACCCGCTTGCTGTACTTCTGGCCGTTACCTTGGTCCATGTACTCTTCACCGCGGTCACTGACCTTGTACATACCAATTAACTTGCCCTGCTCCTGATACTTGAACACAGGGTGATTCTGGAACAGGTAGTCGAACAGCTCTTTTTCCTGAACGATATAGTCCTGCAGCGTCTTGACGCCGTTTACCTTTTCCATGCCGTTGGGATTGGCGATCACCTTCTGCGCCGACTCTCCCATCTGCTTATTGCCGTGACCTGGTTTATCTGCCGCGAGCGCACCAGCCCCGCTGACGGCAGTTAAACAAAACAACATGCTGAGTGTTGTCCTTTGTTGCCATCGTCTCATCATATACTCCTGAATTTGTCGTCGGTTATTTCACAAACGAACTTGTTATTGCCGGCTTGACCGGTCACGACTCATTCTTCATATGTACAAGGACAAAAAGCTGCGCCAGAGCACAGCTAGCCCCCGCTTGAGAACTCAAGAAAGCAACACCTTACATTTACCTTTAAAAACAGTAACTTTAATCTTGAACAACAGAACTATTCAGTTCTTTTTTTGAGCGTTTTATTTCTCAAAAAACCTCAAAACCCCGGCTGAAAATTGAAAAATACCGCACCGGCAAACATAGGCTGATAAAGGCGTGACAGATCACAGAGCCAAAGGGGTAATAACCCTAGTCTCAGTGCCATAGATCCATTTCCGGGAAGTCCCGGCATAACAAGAGAGCGGCCATGTTTTCCATCACCATGTTGCCCGAACTGGGACACTTCCTGCTGATCCTGGGCGGTAGTTGTGCCTTGTTTGGCGCCTTGCTTGCGCTGCTCAAATATCGCAACCCAGGTATCGAATGGCCACTGCGGCCACTGCTGCTGGGGCAAGCGCTGGGACTAACAGGCGCCATACTCCTGCTGGCATTGGCGTTTATCCTCAACGACTTCTCTGTGGCTTATGTGGCCAACAACTCCAATTCGGCCCTGCCGCTGTTTTATAAAGTGGCCGCAGTCTGGGGCAGCCATGAAGGGTCTTTGCTGTTTTGGATGACAGTAATGGCATTATGGGCCTGGCTGGGGTTGCCGAGGCGCTCGCAAGATCAGAACTATCTGTTGATGTTGCACGGTAGCTGTTCGGCGATTCTCTGTGGCTTTGTCTTTTTTATGTTGCTGTACGCCAATCCCTTTGCCCGCCTGCTACCGGAAGTGCCGATAGAAGGACGCGATCTCAGCCCCATGTTGCAGGACATAGGCCTTATCCTGCACCCGCCATTGCTGTTTCTTGGCTATGCAGGCCTTGGGATCTGTTTTTGTATCGCGCTGGCATTGCTTGTCAGCCACAAGTTCAGCGCCGCCCGCCTTGGCAAGCTCAAGCGCCATCTGCTGCTGACCTGGGTGTTTCTCACCGCGGGTAATGCCCTCGGATCCTGGTGGGCCTATAACGAGCTGGGCTGGGGTGGTTGGTGGTTCTGGGATCCGGTGGAAAATGCCGCCTTTATTCCCTGGCTGGTGACCACAGGCGCGCTGCACTGCCTGTTGATCAAAAACCACAACCCTTTGGCACAGCTCTCGGCCCTGGCACTGGTGTTGCTGGGCTTCAGCCTGTGCCTGCTGGGCACTTTTATTGTGCGCTCCGGCATTATTCAGTCTGTGCATGCCTTTGCTGCCGATCCCGAGCGCGGGGTGATCATTCTATTGCTGTTGCTGCTCTACGGAGGCGCCGGTTTCTGCCTGTTTGGCCTCAGATGTCGCCATCACTGGCAACCGGGCAAGCTGGCACCACTTGGCCGGGACGGTCAGCTGTTGCTCGGCAGCCTGATCTTGCTGACCATGGCGCTGACGACCCTGCTGGGTACCCTTTACCCGCTTTTCTATCAGGCACTTGGCCTGGGAAGCCTGTCGGTAGGGGCGCCCTACTTCAATACTCTGTTTGTGCCCATGTTGGCGCTGCTGCTCTTACCCCTGGCGCTAAGCACCCTGCCCCATATGGCGCCAAGGCGCCTGGGGCTGCTGGCGCTGGTCACTGTAGCTGCGACCGCTCTGGCGCTGTTTTTCGAGGGCAGCCTCGACCCTTGGCTACTGGCGGGCGGTGCAATGAGCCTCTTTCTGCTCTGCACCCTGCTGCTTTATCTATTGCCGCTGGGCCAGATTGCCGGTAAGCGCCGCAATATTCCCATGTTGCTGGCCCACACCGGCCTTCTTGTCAGCATCATGGGTGCTACCGGAGTCAGTTGTTTCGAGCAGCACTCTCTGCTGCGTATGGGCCCGGGCCAAGGCAGTATTCTGGGCGACTACACCTTTATCTATGAGCAGACCCGTTTGCTGGACAAGCCAGCCTACCGCGGTGAACAGGCAGTAATTCGGGTTGAGCGCAATGAGCAACTGCTTACTTACCTCTATCCGGAGCGTCAGGAATTCAACTCCAACGGCATGTCGCTGTCCCAGGCTGCCATCTATCGCGGGGCCTTTGGCGATCTCTATGTCTCCATGGGCACCCAACTGAGTTATGAAGAGTTTCTGGTACGTCTCAGCATCAAGCCGCTGGTGAGTTGGATCTGGCTCGGCGGTGGTTTGATGGCCATTGGCGGCCTACTAGCCCTCGGAAGCCGACGACGCCTGCTGCAAACCGATGTATTAACCGCCTCAGGGAGACTTCAACATGATTAAGCTAATGCTGCTTGGATTATGGCTCAGCTTGGGTTGCGCCGAAGCCCAGGCGACCGACATGGATATTGCCCGTCTCAGCATAGATATTTCCAAGGAACTTCGCTGCCCCATGGCCACCAACCAAAACCTGTTTGAGTCGGAAACCGCCATTGCCAGCGAGCTCAAGGCGCAGATCTATCTGATGCTGCAGCAGGGCAAGAGCCGGGAACAGATACTCGACTTTATGGTGGAACGCTATGGCGAGCAGATCCGTTATCAACCCACGCTGAACGCAGGTACGGCGCTGCTGTGGTTGGGGCCAGTACTCTTGCTGCTTGTGCTCCCCGGCGTGTTGCTGTTTTTCGGCCGCAGCAACAATCAACCCCCTCACGATCAGGAGAATCCATCTTGAGATCCTATTTGCTTCTATGTCTTGCCCTGTTGCTGCCGCTGTCGGCCCAAGGGGGCATAATGCAGCACAAGGCTTATCACACAGGTGAACCTGTGCCAAACAAGCCTATGATTATGCGTGAATTTGTTGAAATGCAGCACGCCAGAAAGGTGGCAAAGGTGACCTTTGCCGATCTACAGGGTAATCCCAAAACCTTGGCTGAATATCAAGGGCGTTTGGTGCTGCTGAATCTGTGGGCCAGCTGGTGCCCGCCCTGCCTGCGTGAGATGCCGGCACTGGCCAAGCTGCGCAGTAAACTGCAGGGCAGCAGTATTCAGATAGTGCCGCTGTCGATAGATGAAGATCCGGCTGCTGTGGCACCTTTTCTGGCCAAGCATGAACTCAAGTTGGATGACAGCTGGATAGACAGCAAGAAAGAGATAGAGAAGATCATGCCGGCCAACGTGGTACCGGCAACTTATGTGTTTGATCCCAATGGGAACTTAGTCGGCTTTATCCGCGGCTATCTGGACTGGGATGACCCGGATATAGCCGACTATCTGTTGCGCTTTGCCGCCAAGTATCAGGCGCTGGCCCAAAGCAAAGTGCCACAGTAAACCGTGCAACCGTCCCGGAGCATCTCCCAAGTCACTCCGGGCAACTCTTTGGCAAAGAACAATGTGACTTCTCCGCCATACTTTTTGCCCGCTTTCCCGTCACGCACGCCAATTTTTGTCGGGAAAGCCTTTTTTCTCAGAAACGATCGAAACTCACTTCCACCGGAACGCCCTCAATCGCCAAAGGCAGGCTCTGATGCAAAGCAAGCGTGACCTTGAGTGCCGGTTTGTCACCATCGAAAGGACCGGACAGCTGCTTGGGCACCTTACCCACCAATTCGGTCGGTTCTTTAATTTCGGCGCGGATCCGGGTTCCATTGGGGAGTTTGACGCTGGCCTGCTGTCCCTGAGCAACATAGTTGAGATACTTGGGCGCCAGATAACAGACCACCACAGGCTGTGCCCGCCCCGACAGCCAAAGCATAGGCTGCTGCTCGGCTATGGTTTCCCCCTGCTGCACCAAAACATCGGCTACCCGGCCGGCAAACGGCGCCTGTATGGTCAACTGCTGGCGTTTGGCCTGCAGCTCAGCAAGCTTTAGCAGCAGGCTGTTGCGACTCTGGGCTATCACCCCCGCATCCCGCTCCTGCTGCTGCAACTGCCTTTGCTGCAACAGCTCGGCCCTGGCCTGCTCCAGCGCCATTCTGGCACTGGTATGGGCCTGCATCACCGCCGCCATATCTGCAGTGGGAACCACCCCCTGCTTACGAAATGACTCGAACTGCGACAATAGTTCATCCTGACGCTTTACCCCCTGCTCGGCCACCAGCACCCGTTGTTCCAGTTGCCCCAGAATAGCCAGGTCCTGCTCCAGCGATGGCGGTGTCAGCTCGGCCAACTGGCGCTGTAACTCGTCAATGCTGGCGTCCAGACCGGCATCGACCCTACTCCCGGGTTGTACCGAAAGCTCCAGCAATCGGCCCTTCTGCATTGCCCGCATCTCCAGCGGCTCAGAGGTCAGTATTCCCGGTGCCAGCACAAACAGGCTGGGGCGCAGCAACACCCAAAGCAGCAAGACCACAGGGGCGATAACCAGCAATAGCAGCAGATACCAACGCCATTTCATTCCGCCCCGTTTTGCCGGGGCATAGTCCACCTTTAAACCTTGATCCCGGGTGGGTTGTTGCGCCTTGGCAGCCGCTTGATAAGTCACTTTCACTAAAATTTTCTCCCGCGTTTCAGCACCCACCAGGGAGCCATGGAACTCTCTTCATGTGAGCGTCTGACCACTTCATTAAGCAAGGCAAACAAGCAGATACTGCGCATAAACAAGGCGTAGAAGGGATAAAGCGGCAACCAGAGCAGCAGCTTCAGGTCCTGACGTGGCCGCTCGGAAATCGCTACCAGTACCAGCAGATAGAAGAACAGCAAGAATCCCAAATATCCCAGGTAGATGGTCAGGGCAATGGTTGTCAAAAACTGCCAGGGGTACGCCAGTGCTATCCCTAAGCTGTAGAGCAAGATGACAAAGGGCATCAGCACGTTTTGCAAGAAGCCGTAGACCAGAGTAAAGGCGAAGGTGGCACCCCCCAGAAGCCCGGGGGTAAAGGCCGGCCAGTGCTTGCGAAAGTAGAGAAACAAAAGGTCGCCATCCCAACGTAATCTTTGCCAGACAAGCGTCTTGAGATCCATGGGGGCATCGGTATGCCCTATGGCCAGCGTGGCAAAGGGAATGCGCCAATTGGGATGACGGCCAAAGTACTGTTTGAATCTCAGCGTCAGATCCAGATCCTCGGCGGTATGGGTATCCCAGCCGCCGATTTTGACCAGCAAGTCACGGCGAAAAGCGCCGAATGCTCCTGAGATATTGTTGAGCAGATTCCAATGCCCAAGACCGGTCTTGCCGCCTTGCATGGAGATCAAATATTCAATCGCCTGCATCCGGGTCCACAGCGAATCATCGACATTGCGCACCCGCAAAGAGCCACCGACTGCCGGCACGTTGGGATCGGCGAACAGCGGCACGATTTGGGAAACCATATCATTGTCGAACGAAGTGTCGGCATCGGCATTCATCACCAGCTCGCCGCTGGCCCTGGCCAAACCGGCATTCAGAGTCGAAACCCGGCCGCCACGTTGCCACTTGGGCAGTACGATAATCTCCCGCCCCGGGCGGCGGCATTGTGCCGCTGCTGCCTTGGCGACCTCGAAGGTTTCGGCGTTTTGCACCGCGCCGTCAACCATGGCAATGATCTCCATCTCCCCCGGGTAGTCCTGTTCGGCCAAGGTGGCTATGGTTTGCCGCACCGCTTCTTTCTCGGCATAGCAAGTAATGATGCAACTGACCTTGGGTCGATAAGCCTTCTCAACCTTGGGGCGGCGGAACGTTTGCCAATGCCAGCCGATGACGCCTGAGACCACTATCAGCATCAATGGCATTTCGTAGAGAAAAATCATCGGCACCAGCCAGAGAAACAGGCTGACGTCTGTCGCCAGGTTGTGCCAAATATCCAGGCTCATAAAAGCCAGGGTATTGAACTCACTCACCGTCCAATACCTCGGCCTGCTGCAGACGGCTGGCCAACCAGGATTCAACTTCGGCACCAAGTTGTTGATCCGGCAGGCTGACCGCCTTGAGCCTTAACCTCAACTCTCCCTCTGGCACACTGTCATTGAGCCGCTGTAGTTTTTGCTTCAATGCCGGTAACTGTGACTCGCCAGTGTAAGGCAATAGTAACAAGACGCCTTGGTCATCATGGCTGCTGCAGGCATCGGTCACCCGAACCAGGCTCAACAAGCGCTGCTTGAGAGCATCGAGCAGAGTCAAGGCGCGGGCTTCTCCGCTGCCGGCCAGATCCGGCGCCAACGCCTCCAGATCCAATACCAACAACAGGTGCTCATGACCATGACGCAGTGCCAACTGATTGTGCCACTGCAGTAACCAGAGGAAGTGAGCCCGGCTCATCTGTTCGCCAAGCGCGGCAAACAGTTGCTGCTGAACGCCATGGCGCACCAGTTCCCTTCCCTGCTCCGCCAGTTCAAAGTCAGAGATGCGACGTATGGTCAGCTCGTCCGGTTGATGTCCATGACCACAGTGCATACAAACAGCATCGACCTTGGCCTCCAAAAACAGGCTATTACAGCTATTGCAGTGTTGGTTTTCTATTGGTCTGTCATAGTCGACACCTATATGCCGCAGCCGCTGCAAACAGTTGGGGCAACTGAGTCCGCCGCTGCGACTGAAGGCTTGCTGACTATCCACATGACCACAGTTAAAACAGTGCAAACTGGTCTGCATATCAATTTCTATGCTGCGGCACTGGGGACAAAGATCGATATAGTTGAGGTGCCCTGAGTGGCACTTGCAGCATAGCCTGACTCTGTCCTTCAGCTTGGTGGGTGCCAGCCAATGCCGGTTCAATAATTTATCCAATAGCAGTTGGCTTGCCTTTGCTGACCCCGTCAATAGCTGCAGCAGTGGATACTCATAAAGATGTGGTTTTTCCGGCGTAGCCACAGGTTGTAAACGATATTCAGGAAATAACCACATAAAACTCAACAGCCGATAACTGACATCATCCTGGCTGGGTAATTTAATTAAGCTCTTCCTTTGCCAATAATTTTCCAACTCTTGTTTGAAGTCAGGCTGAAATAAACCATTGGCCAGATATTCAGAGAGAGGGCTTGGCGTTATCACTTTGATCATGGCCATAAAGCTTGATGGCTGGCATCTCAGCTGAATCAGCGCTTGGTCCTGAGCTTCAGCCGGCAGGTTCAGGCAGATGACTTCATAATCAAGACCGGCAGCCAAGAAATCACTAACATCATTAAACACTTCAAAATCAGTGCTATAACTTTCTGAATTTCGAAAGCCAATCCAACAGGGGATGGCCTGTGCCTCAACACTGATATCGGCTCTGGTAATGGACATATAAATCTCGGCAACGACAAGCCCGCCAATGAAAGATGAAAACATCCTTGGCGAAGTTTGTACGAATCAATTAGAATCTATTTTTAAGCGGTGGAGATTATATAACCAAAAAAAACAAAACCGCCAATATTTTGACGAAAAAAGAGAGCCTGCCACTTTATTATTCAGATCAACTCATAATTAATTATATTTAAAATAAAACTATGAAATATACTTAATTACCCCTAAACAATATCCTTCTTTTTATTTCCAAAAGTATCAAACTGTATCAATCAATTCAGTTTCAAAACCATCCACTTTTATATCCTGCTGTTTGCCACTGATGGGATCGATAAAGCGCAAGCGACAAGCCATCAGCTTGAGGGGCTTATTGAAGTTATCTTCGCTCCTGGGTTGCAGTTCGGGGTAAAACCTGTCGTTCAGCAGTGGCATTCCAAGACTCTGCATATGCAGCCTGAGTTGGTGAGTCTTGCCGGTAATTGGACTCAGACTGAACAGCCCCATATCGCCATTAACGGCGATGAGACTGATTTCCGAGTGACTGTTGGCCTCACCCTCTGCCAAGCGCATGATAAAACTGGGCTCGCCCTTGATGAGGCGATTTTTCACTGTCCAGTGCAGCGGCAGGCTAAGTTCGCCAGTTGCCAATCCAGCCTGAAGCTCAGGTGTCAGCCGCGCCAGCGCCTGATAGTCCTTACGTATCTGGCCTTCACGGAACAAAGCATGATAGGCATGCCGAGTTTCGGGATCGGTGGACATCAGCATGACTCCGGCCGTTTCTCTGTCCAGCCTGTGCGCCGGCGCTATGGTTTCTATTCCGGTGCGGCGCCTTAACCTATGCACCAGGCACTCGTTGACATAGTTACCGCTGGGAGTCACAGGCAAAAAGTGCGGTTTGAACACCAGAATGCTGTGCTCGTCCTGAAACAGGATCCGCTCTTCAAAAGGGATCCGGGTTTCTTTGGGGACTTCACGGTAATAGTAGACCCTGGCGGTAGGCCGATAAGGAGTATCAGCCTGGATAGTCTCACCATTCTGCCAGTGTACCTTGCCGGCAGCGACCCGCTCACGCCAGACATCGGCATCGATGCGGCTGAAATGGTCGATAAGAAAGGCCAAAACAGTGGCTTTGTCGGTCACATCCCTTGGCAAGACTACATAGGAGGGCTGTGCGGCTCTGTCTGTTTGGCTCATAACTCTTCCGGCAAAATAAAAATGGCGACTCAGGGCCGCCATTCTACTCTATCTACCTTAAATTATTCGAGGCAGGTACACTCAAAGCTGCTGCTGAACATGGGACTTAATCAACTTGAGCACAAAGTCCATGGTCTTGTGGCAATCAGGTTGATTCAACAACAGCTGTTTGTCCTTGTTGTATAAGGGCAAAACTTCCAACCAACGCTGGCTAACCCAAGCGGCATCATCCAGATGCACTTCTGATGAGTAGAGCCCGCGCAAGTCCGGGTTGACCTCATAAAACTGCTCCAGCGCCGCGCTGATAAGGGTGAACTCGCCCCGAATAGGCTCCTCGGCCCAGTTGGGACAATCCATGACCTCGGCCAGCCAGCGGCCATCTTTTTCCTGTTTGGCGGACAGGACTTTGACCCTTTGCTTGCCTTCCAGGGTGATACTCAGCGAGTCATCTTCCAACTGATTGAAGTCGATCAGCTCGCAGCGAGTGGCAATGGGGAAACTGGGCGGCATGGCAACGCTGTTACGCATTCCGAAAGCCAGCGGATATTTCCCCTTCAGGACATCGGCCACCATGCTCAGGGTGATGGGGTCAAGGATCCTGATCTCAAGCCGTCCACCTGGCAACAACAAGGCATCATAGGTCAGTAACGCCATTTCCTGTGTATGCATAGCAACCTCCTTCCCCTCGGGGAGTGAGTAACCGAAAGCGAACCTGAGGTTCAACATTCGCTTTAAAGTCTAGCAGTTGCTGAAATTTCATCCATTGGCAATTTGGGCTAGTCCTTAGGTCTGCTAATGAATTAGACAGGCGTTGAGTGGGTTTTGTTGCAAGCTTGCTTACAGAGGCTCCAGCCTTTGGGCTATCCTGCCACCGAGAAATACCTCGGCAAATTCATCAGCCAATCTGTTACTCATATCGGCGGCGCGGCGCCAATATTGAGTACGACTGGCGGTATCCAAGGTTTCAAAGTCCTTGCGATCCGGAATTTTGCCATAGGGCAACGAAGCGACAAATTCCTCGGTGGGAGCCAACACCAAAGCATTATGATAACGGCGCTTGGCCCGGCGCCATGGCAGGGATTTATCGAACCATCCCGGCGCCATATGGGGATAAAAATGCGGATACAGGGTCAACCCCGGCGCCCGTGACAGCGGCAGGTCGAAGTGGTAATCAGTGATGCCGCCATCATAGAAGTGCCCGCTGGTCACACCGCTGATTTCGGTTACCGGTGACAGCAGCAGTGGAATAGAACCTGTAGCCAGCAATACGGCTTCGATATTGTCACTGCTGAGCAAGGCGCTGTCTCCCGGGAGATCTTTCAACTGAGCGAAGGGAGAACCCTCTATGGCAGAGGCAAATACCAGACGCTCAAAGTGCCACCCCAAGGTGCGGCGACTGACAAGGTTGGTCATGGCGGTAGCGCCCAGGCCTGCCGCCAGCGCCAACTTGCTGCCGGCCCGGTTCAAGTGACGGGCGCGGCACACCACTATGTGACTGCGAATATGCGGCTGTTTGAGGATCTCTTCGGTGCCGCTTGAGCCTAAAATCCCGCTGACTATACCGCGGACCTGGCGGCTGACCTCTTCCCGGCTCGGACGGGTTTCATAGCGCTGGCCTATGTAGAGTTGTTCCAACCTTTGATAAGCCGCCAGCGGATCTGCCTGAGCCAGACAGGCCAAACGCCAGGCTCCGGATGAAGCGCCAAGAGTGTAAAGCGGTGTCTGCCTCTGTTTGAAAAACTCGCCAAACAGGTATTTGTCGAGCCCGGCAATCCCCAGCCATTTGGGACCACCGGACGCCGCCAGTAGTTGAGTAAAATGATCAGGCTTTAATCCCTGTTCCATCAATGTCTGATAGGCATCTGTACCGGCAAGAAATCGCAAGTTAGCCAAAAAGTCACTCCCTGAGCCGCAAAAGTCACAGGCAAGATACCGCAGCCTTGCACGGCAGCCAAGTTTGACTCAAGTGTGCCTGGCTTTTGCACTGCCAGAGTGTTCCCCCTCTCCTCCCGGCGGCTCCGAAAAACGGCCGGGACGACTCAAGTTCAAACGCCCAAGAAAACACTCGTAAGGCAGATTTGAAAGTCAAGATAGTCATAAATAGGCTTTCAACTCAAAAACAACTGTATAAATAAAAGCGAAACAGCCAATTAAACCCCAAACAAACCCAATATTTCCCTTATATAACCCAAACAGCCAAAACCCCGGATAGCCAAGGTCAGGGAAAGGTTTCTATCCAAAAAACTAAATGTTTCTAGAACGCTGCGCTCTGAGTTATCACTTTTACGTCTAAATGCATCAATTGTAACAATGCTACTATCCGCGCAATAAAAATGCAGTTTTGAATCATTCAAGAGGTCGTATGCGCTTAGCTCTTATTTCACTGGCAGTGGCGAGTCAACTGACTGTTCCTGCCGTCTTTGCTGCCGAAGAGCAGCCCAGTATCGAAACCATCTCCGTCATAGGTTCACGTATCGCCCTGCGAACCGCCACCGACAGCGTGGCACCGGTCGATATCATTACGGCCGAACAACTTGAAGCCACTGGCATGACGGAAACCGCCAAGGCGCTGCAGTTTGCCGCACCTAGCTACAGCTTCCCCTTCTCCTCGGTCACCGATGGCTCAGATGCCGTGCGTCCCGCCAGTCTGCGCGGCCTGTCACCGGACCATACCCTGGTGCTGGTTAATGGTAAACGCCGTCATGGCTCGGCACTGGTCCACCTCTCTGGTACTGTGGGCAAGGGCTCGTCCAACGTCGACTTGAACGCCATCCCTATGACGGCCATCAAACGCATCGAAATTCTCCGTGATGGCGCTTCGGCACAGTATGGCTCTGACGCCATAGCCGGGGTGATCAACGTGGTGCTCAAAGACAACAGTGAAGGTGGCATGGTATCGGCCCAAGCCGGTCAAACCTATCAGGGTGATGGCGAGCAATGGCGTGTCGGCCTCAACCACGGCCTCAGCATAGGTGACACTGGCTTTGTGAATCTGTCGCTGGAAGCACATCACAAGAACAGCACCAATCGCGCCGGTTTGGATCCGCGTCAGCAATATCCATTGCTGGCCGATGGCAGCCCGGATCCCCGCGAAGAAACCGTTAACCGCAAGAATCACCATGTGGGTGACGCCGAATATGACAACCTGGGGTTGTTTCTCAATGCCGCTCAGGAGTTTGCCAATGACAGCAAACTGTACGCCTTCGGTGGCTTGAGCCAGCGCGAGACCCGCTCCGGCGCCTTCTTCCGCCGTCCACTGGATAGCCGCAATGTTGCCGAAATCTATCCCGATGGTTT
Source organism: Shewanella algae (assembly GCF_009183365.2). Taxonomy (NCBI): domain Bacteria; kingdom Pseudomonadati; phylum Pseudomonadota; class Gammaproteobacteria; order Alteromonadales; family Shewanellaceae; genus Shewanella; species Shewanella algae. Next base: position 551,915 of record NZ_CP068230.1, on the reverse strand, counting down.
CCTGCCGCAGATAACGCCCAAGATCACAGATCAGTCTCTGCTGCTGGGTTATGAATTTAACCTGGGCGAGTGGCAGTTGGATGCCTCGGCCGGATACGGCAAGAACCGCTTTAAGTACCGGGTTGAGAACACACTCAACGCCTCTTTGGGCCCCGACAGCCAAACCGAATTCGACGCAGGTACCCTGTCCACCGAAGAGTGGAACCTGACTCTGGATGCCTCACGTTACTTCGACTTTTACAATGACTCAGAGCTCCTGGTCGCTGTAGGCACAGCCTGGCGCCAGAACGCTTATCAGGTGGAAGCCGGAGAGCAAGCCTCTTATATCAATGGCGGTTATCAGAACAAGGCCGGCGGCAGCCAAGGCTTTGGCGGCTTTACCCCAGAATCGGCGGTAGATGAGGATAGAGACAACATAGGTGTCTATCTCGAGGTGGAAAACCAACTGACCGACGACTTCTACTGGGCCGCCGCGGTGCGCTATGAAGACTATTCCGACTTTGGTGACAACACCAGTTGGAAGCTGGCCGCCAGATACGATCTGACCGACAACCTGGCACTCAGAGCCACTGCCAACACAGGCTTTCGCGCACCCAGCGTGCAGCAGTTGTACTTCACCAATATCTCGACCCTGTTCAACCCGGATCCCGTGACAGGCCAGCTGGTACCGACCGAGTCGGGCACCTTCAACAACCTGTCTTCCGTGACCCAGGCGCTGCAGGTAGGCAAGCTGCAACCCGAGTTGTCAGAGTCCTTCAGCCTGGGATTGGTGTACACCAATGATTCCGGTCTGGCGGTGACTCTGGATGCCTATCAGATCAGCATAGATGACAGAATCGTGCTCTCCAGCTCACTGACACCGGCCGACTCCCAGGTGGTGGCAGATGCACTGGCCGGTACCAACGCCGAGTCGGCACGCTTCTTTATCAATGCCGTAGATAGCCGCACCCGAGGTGTGGATCTGGTGGTGACCCAGGACTTTGATCTCGGCAGCTACGGCGATCTGCGCGCGAGCCTGGCCTATGCCTATAACGACACGGAAATCCGCGATATCCATCTGCCAAACCTTCTGGATGGCCTGGAAGATCAGCTGTTTGACCGTATAGAGCAGACCCGGATGACCAAGGCCAATCCGAAGAACACAGGTAACCTGGGGCTGACCCACAGCCTGGGCGACTTCAAGACCAACCTGCGCCTGAGTTACTTTGGCCCCTACACCATAGGTTACTCACGTGAAGACGTGGAGTACGACGGTAAGTTCACCGTGGATCTGTCGCTGACCTATGCGGCCACAGATAACCTGAGCTTCACCGCCGGGGTGCAGAACCTGTTCGATACCTATCCGGAAAAACGCCCGGACGACAACAACTTCAACGGGATCTTCGTCTATCCATTGACCAACACACCTTTTGGTTTCAACGGCGGTTACTACTTCCTCGAAGCCAGATACAGCTACTGATTTACCGGAAAACACATTTGCAGGGAAACATATTTGCAGGGAAACATGGGGGCCGGCGATATCGCTGGCCCTTGTGCTTTTTGGCGCTGATCCCCCCTGATATCGGCCGCTTGGCAACTCAAGCGCCTGTCAGGCGCCTGCAGCTTCTCAAAGAGATCAAACTTCCAGCAGGAATGCTATTATACTGAGCCAACCCCTTTCCCCAGAAGATACAAAATGATAGTGGATACTCTGGCCAACCGTGGCCATTACCGAGTGCTGGGCCCGCGTATTCAGGCTGCCCTGGATTATCTGGCCGCAACAGATTTCAGCCAACTGGCCCCCGGCAGCTATGAACTGGATGGTAAAAAGCTGTTTGCCATAATCAACGATTACCACACCAAGCCCAGAGAAACCGAGCCATTCGAGGTACATAGACGCTATCTGGACGTGCAGTATGTGGTCAGTGGTGAAGAGGAGTTTGGCTACCTGCCGCTGGGAGCCCAAACGCCCAGTAGCCCCTATCATGAGGCGCACGACTATGCCGAGTTTGATTATCAATCCAACCGCGAAGCCGCGGCATTTATCCCTTTGAAGGCCGGCATGTTTGCCATCTTCTTCCCCGGAGACATGCATATGCCGGGTACGCTGGCCAAAGCCGTTGCTGTCCGCAAGGTAGTCGTAAAAGTACTGTTGGATTAGAAGGCCACTTGCAGTAAAACGCCCGCGATTGCGGGCGTTTTTGGGTCTGTGGTTTACTTATCGTCTTGGGTTGTGGGCTTGCAAAGCATCTCCTCGGCGCCATAACCCCAGGTCACCCTGGCCTCGCCCTGATGCTCCCAGAAGCTGTAGTCACCGCCCTGATACTTGGCGCCGCTGCCGCTTGGCACACTGAACATCAAAATGCTTCTGTCGCCGCGCTCGGCAATCATGGTTGCCGGCTCTGTCTCGAAGAAAGTGGTCACCAACTCATTGGCCGGGTTGCCGTCACAGGCAAAGAATACCGGGCCGCTAGACGCCACCAAATGATAACGGGCCTGCAACTCCACTATCCGTCTTTGATATGAATCCCTGGTACATTGCAGCTTGTCTTCACTCTTCCAACATTCGTTGCGGCCCTTGATCCAGCCGCGCTGCTCGGCCTTGAGCAGGGGTGGCTGTTCATTGACCGCCTTGTCACTGGCCTTGGCATAAACTTCGGCCAGCTGCTGATCCAGCTTGGCAAGCTCTGGCTCCTGACAAATAAGCATCTCTATGCTGGAAGCCCGCTCGCCCAAGGCGTTGCAATCAAATGTCGGCAGTTCCCGCTCTGTTGCCTGGGGCGAGGTTGAACCACCACCTGTAGCCAATGCGGCGGCAACATCCTGGCTGTTATCCAGTGTCTGCTGCCCGCAGCCACTGAGCGTCGCCGCGGCGACCAACGCCAGTAAAAGCCCTGTCTGTGAAACTGTCCCGAAACTCATTTTTGCTCCTTAATCTTCTCGCTAAACCTACTCGCGGATGCCTAAGCCTTTGCACAAATTAATGCCTAAGCCTAGTCTAAAACCCGGCGCCTGTCCGCTGGCTGAATTAAATATGAGATCAATGAGTTGGCTATTAAGCCTTATCGACAAAATCCTGCAATGCCTGCAGGTTGGCAATTTTCAGCAAGGCGCCCTGTTTTATGACCAGGCCCTTGTCGATAAGCTCTTTTACCGCCCTGCGATAGACCCGGCCAGAGGTGCCGAATCGTTCCGCCTCCTGATCCGGGCTGCCACAGGAACCCAGCATCACCTCTTCGTGTTGACGCCTGAGCAGATCGAAAGCGATGTTATAGCTGATGGGGTGCAAGAGCCTATTGGTGTAGATGTCCAGCGAGTCCTGATAATCCCAGGCCAGGGCGCTGGCAAAAAAGAGGGTAAATTCGGGTTGTTGCAGCAGCATCTGCCTGACTTTCTTCAGGCATAACTGGCGGATTTCCATCGGCTCTTCGGCCACCACACTCCACTGACAACTGGTGGCGGTAAAGAACTCCATCTCACCGAAAAGGTGCCAGTCGCAATCCAGCTCCCCCAATTGAAACCTGCGACCGTTGACGGCGCAGATATTCATCGACACCCGGCCTTCGGGCACCAGGCACATATGGGTCAACTCCCGCCCCTGAGACAAGAGATCTTCACCGGCCTGCAGCAATTGGCTCTGGCCACAGCACTCGAGCATGGCATCGCAAAACGCCTGGTGAGACTGCTTAAGATGCGCACTGAAACGCCCGGTGCTGTATGGTTGCAGCTGCATAACAACAAGATCCCGTAAAGATGATGGCTCATGCTAGCCCATCAGCCTTACGGGCACAAACTTCAACAGCAGAGCGCCTGCAGCGCCGCCAAAGATGCCAGCTTCTCCCCCTGCATCATGGCGCTATCGGCGTCGACATACTGGTTGATGCCCTGTTGCACATCTTCACCATACAAGACCACATTGTTGAGCACCGCGGCCACTTCCAGGCCTCTCAGGCGGCCGAGAGTCAACAGCGCAGCAGTTTCCATGTCGGCCCCCAAGACTCCGAGTCGATGCCAATGACGGCAAATCTCCAGCTCATCATCCCGGTAAAAACTGTCGTGTGAACGCACTATACCGGAGTGGAAGCGGCAATCCCGGCGCTGCAAATAGGCCGCCATGGCATTGATAAGCTGCCGACTCGCCAGCGCCGGATAGCCGGGCGGCGCATAACAGCCGGAGCCACCGTCATCACGCACTGCGGCCTCCGCCAGAATCAACTCGCCCAAGGCTATCTGCGGTTGCAGCGCGCCGGCGGAGCCGACCCGAATGACACGGCGGGCGCCACACTGATACAACTCTTCCAGGGCGATGATCGCTGATGGTGCGCCTATGCCTGTGCTGCAAACAGTGACAGGTACGCCTTGGTAAAATCCGTCCATGCTGCGAAACTCGCGGTTCTCTGCCAACAACCGGCCATCGTCCAACAGCGCGGCAATCCGATTGACCCTTTGTGGCTCACCGCAGAGAATCACCCGCTCACTCACCTGCGATGGAGACAGACAGATATGCGGCTGTTTATCGGCACTCATCAGCAAGCCTCCGCCGGACGACTGCCATTGTCTTTGGCGGTACGCATCCACTGACGGGTGCCGTTGGCGGCAATAAACAGCAGGATGATGTATTCAATCGATAGGGCATAAACCCCTTGGGCGGCATAGATGCCGACACTGACCACATTGATAAGTACCCAGAGGATCCAGTTCTCGACATATTTTCGGGTCATCAGAATTTGCGCCACCACAGACAGCACTGTCATCACTGAATCCCAGAAGGGGAAGGCATCCGGCTCCAGCACAGGCTGGGCCAGCCCGGCACCAAACAGGTTGAGCGTATCGACACTGACCTGGGCAAAGAGAGCAAATACCGGGTCGATATAGACAGTCATCAGGCCGATGCCCAGCACCGAAACCGCCGCGGTAAAGGCCAGTTTCTGCTTCGATAGCCAACGCACCTTGAGGGTGTCGCCGGTTTGCTGATCCGGCCGGGTCCAGGCATACCAGCCATAGAGGTTGGCGCAGAAGAAAAACAGCTGCAGCAGCAAGATGCCATAGAGCTGTATTTGATAAAAAATAATCGCAAACAGAGTTACATTAACCAATCCAAACAGATAGTTAATCGTTTTTTCCTGGCTGGCGAACCAGATACAGAGCAAACCAAATACTGTGCCCACGGCTTCAATCCATGACATGGCATAGCCACTGCCAATGGGAATGTTCACCAGGGTATTGTTGATATCAAACCAGGCGGCAATATCCATCATCTATTCCTTGCATTATTGTGTTTTGCACCAATGTAAGCAGATGGCAAAGCTCAAGTTAAGGACATTTGTCCACCTTGACTGATTTAAGTCACAGCTCACTCTTGTGTGGCGCCTTCAGCACTGAAGCTGTGCCCTGACGCAGATGTTCACAATGGACATTTTCCGCTTTCGGGATTCGCTTTTTTCGATTCGGCAACATTGGGCGCCATGTAACATTTTGGTTAATTCACTCAAGTCAGATGTGACTCAGTTCACTGTCCAGGGCTGGGCTAGCCCCCATGATGCGGGCATACCTTAGAAGCATTTAACCAGCTATGAAAGATATAAAACGACTGGACTATGAATTAATGCAGGTGCTGATCGCCATAGATGAGCACAGAAATTGTCAAAATGCCGCCCATGCTTTGAGGATAAGCAATTCCGCCATCAGCAGGCACCTCAAGCAGCTCAGGGAAATTTTTGATGACACCTTGTATATCCGCCGTGCCAGTGGTTTTATTCCCACCCATAAGGCAAGCCAGTTGCTGCCCATGGTTCAGGACCTGTGTCAGCGCTATCAGGAATTGGAGAATCAGTTCACCGAGTATCAACCGGCCAAGTCACGGGAGCACTTTGTTATTTCCGTCTATGATGACTTCAGCCCCATTATTCACAAAATACTCAATAATAAGGTGCGCCCTTTCGCACCTGATATGAGTTTTGATATTCGAATTCTGTCCCACGAATACACCACAGAACTGGAAAACGGCAATATAGATATTGCCGTGATGTCAGAAAGCTATACCGGCGCCCATTTACAGGGCAATCTATTTGCCGAAGTGAAAAATCTGTATTTATTGGGCAACCGTAAACATCCTTTCTTGCAGGATAACGTGCAGGTGACTTTAGAAGACTTGTTCAAATATCCCTATTATGAGATGGATAATTTCTGCGACTTGCCCGAGCCTTTAATTGTCTCTGCAGCCAGACAGCGCAACCAGGAGTGTGTCATCGCCGGCTCTACGGGGAGTCTGGCCAGCCTCGCCAGCGTATTGCTGGACATGCCTTACTACTCCATCTCCTGCAATCTCTTTACCACAGATTATATCGCCGGTTTTCCCAATCTTATTTATAGAAAACTGCCCCTCGAAATAAGTCAGACCCTATTGAGCGAAATAAACACCAACAGAGATATAGGCCATTATGTCGTGGTCAGTGATCTAAATAAATCACAGGCCAGAGACTGGCTTAAGGAGGTATTGGTCAGAGAACTGAAAAGCGAATGGAACCTTAGAAAACCCAACTCATAACAAAAAGTCTCCCGGAATGAAAAATGGCAAGAGTCCGCTCTTGTCAGGGGGAGCTATTACCTAAGGGATAACAAGATGAAACCAAGAATACTGAATATGGCCACATATTCGGCAGGGCTGGCTGCGCTCCTTTGTCTGCTGGGGCAAGGGGTTCAAGCGGCAGACAGCTGCCTGAATTGTCACAGTGATCAAGCAAAGTTACAGGCGCTGATAAAGCAGCATCAGCTGGAAAAAGAGTCGCTCTCCGTCGAGCAACAATCACTACAACTCCTGGTAAGCCAAACAGATATGGGTAGTCACGCCGAACTCGGTTGCCGTGACTGCCACAGCAAAGCCGACAAACCAGAGGGCAGAGCCTGGCACCCAGGCGTTCTGGCCGATCCCAGTGCCGATGGCGGCAGTGTCTGTGGCGACTGCCATGGTGAGGAGATGATTACCAACTTCCGCCACTCACTGCACTTCACTGTCAATGGTGTCGCCAAGGGCTTGATGGAAAGGTTACAGCAGACCCCAGAGCGGGCCCAGTTGTTTGAACAGATGCATAACGGCGAAGAAGGCTGCGCCAGTTGTCACGCAACCTGCGGCCAGTGCCATGTCAGTGCTCCCGACTTCGCCGGTGGCGGCCTTTTGAATAAGCACGCCTTTGTCGCGACTCCGGATCCGGTCAAAACCTGTGAAACCTGCCACTATGAAAATGCCGAGCAGCACAAAGAGCAAGATGTACACGTCACCAAGCACGATATGAGCTGTATCGACTGTCACAGTGCCCAGCAGGAATTCCACGGTCGGGACATCAAGCAGATCCCCGAAGGCAGACTCTACAGCGAAGGCCCGGACAGCAACAAGACCGGCCCTTACGAGCAGACCCAGAAACGCGACATAGTAGCGGTGAAATGTGAAGACTGCCACCAGGATAAAGTCGCCGATCACACCGAACTTCTGAGCGGCAAGGCATCGCCCATAGATCACAATGCCAAGCTGAAGTGTACCGCCTGCCACACCCAGCCCTACAGCAACTGCTTCGGTTGCCATCAGGACGACACCTTGTCTGTGGGCAACTGGCAGAGTCTCAAGACAGCCGAGACTCCGGAGCAAAACATCAAACTGGGGCTAAGCATAGCCAATGATAAAAACAGCAAGCTGATCCCGCTGAGCCATTCGGCCGGGATCAGTATCGATGCCGGGGTCAAGGTGGATCTCAAAGATCCGGCCACCAAATCCTATTGGGTGCCCTTTTCTACTCACTTTACCGCCAAGAACCCTCTGGCCACCAAGCAGGCACGCGAAAGTGGGCGCATGTGTGAAAACTGCCACAACACTGATGAGGATATCTTCCTCAAAGAAAGCGATTTGCGCTTGGGAGAGACAGATCCCGTCTCCGAAAGCCAGTGGATAGTCCCTAAAGAACGTTTACCCAAACACTGAGCCCAGGAGCCGAACATGAAACATAGGATGATAATCAGTTTACTGCTGTGCGGCCTTGGCAGCATGCAATACGCGCAGGCCCAGGAAAGCGCCTTTCAGACCTCAGGAGTGATCATGGGGCTGAGCAACTATCTGTGGCGTGGCCTGACCATCAGCGATGACAAACCCTCACTGCAGGCCGATATCATGTTGGAGCATGAGACAGGTTTCTATGCCGGATTCTCCTTTGAAACCTATAGGTATCAAGGTGATGAGGGGATAGAGAAGGATTATGAAATCGACTACTACGCGGGTTACTACCTGACGGTCAGCGACGAGTTGGGCTTTGGCTTCAATGCCATGCGTTACACCTATGGCGACAGTCACTCCAATCTCGAATATGCCCTATCCATGGATTACAACAGCTTAAACTTGGCGCTCAACTATGATCAGGACTTTGAAACCTGGTACAGCGAGGCCAACTATGCGCTGCCGCTGGCGAATTATGGCGAGCTGGTTATCCATGGCGGCTATTACTTCGATGCCGAAACCATGGACTTTGAAGATAAGGGGGAACTGCAAGACAGCGCCTACGATTTGGCGCTGCGCTACAGCTATCCCCTGTTGTCACAGCTGGATCTACTGCTGGAAGCCAGCTATCAGGAGTTTGAGCACGACCACTATATGATAGGACTCGCGTTCAACTTCTAATCAAAGCTAGCTGACGACGAATTCCTCACCATAACAATAATTAGCAACTCCCAAACTCTTGCCCCGCCCCTGCTGCGGGGCTTTTTTTAGATTCATCGCAGCCCTCCGGATAATGCACCGGCTTGATCAGGCACATAGCGAGCATTTTCTCGGCGCAATAGGCGGCGCGCAGATAGTCCCGCGCTTTAGCTCCCTTGAGGTTGTGATTCAGCGTCATCAGCCCGAGACGCTCGGCCCTTTGCGCCAATGTTGGCCTTGGTGCCGGCAGACCATCGGCCAGCTCATCCAGCACCCCATGCAGGGTTTGCTGCATCAGGCCAAGGCGCGGCTGCGGCGCCTGGGGTGCTGACGGCTCGGCCAGCGCCTGCGCGAGTAGTTGCTGGTCGCCGGATTGGGGCAAGGTATCGAAAAAGAGGCTGAACCAGTTATCCAACAGCAGGGACACAGGCCGCAGGTATAAGTGGCTGGCAGTGCGCTCGATGCGCGCCACTATCAGCTCGGGGACCCGCTCGCCCAGCAACTCCAGATTGGTCACGGCTCTTTGACTCAACTTGTTGTAAGGCAGTGAGAAACTCAGCAGCGCCCGCTCCCTGTCCCAATAGTGCAGTTCCATACACTGACTGGCCTGATTGAAACCACTTAGGTAGAGACCGCTCGGCCGGAAACACAGGTACTCCTGTTGCCAGTCTATTTCGTCGGCAACAGAAAGACTCACGGGCTCCAGCGGCTTGGTCGCGGGGTAGACCCGGGTATCCTGCAAACGCCGCAGGCGCCCCCAGGCATTGAGTTCGGCCTGAGCCAGGGTTTGGGTCTTACCCTGCCAACCCAGGGCCGACGGCGCGCCTGCCAGCATGGGCAGACCGCGAAATACGCTGGCATAATCCAGCCGCTGCTCGGCTTTGGTGCGGTTCTCGGCCAGAGTGATAAAACGCCCCTGCTCATCCTGCAATACCTGAGTCACACCATGGGCGCCCCCTTCGCTCTGCCAGGGGAAAGCGCCCAGCCCCAGCACCTGCTCCGGCGCTTGTTGATAGGGTCTGAGCGTCTGTGGCTGGCTGCCTTCCAGAGCCGCCAAGGAGCGGGCCAGACAGCTGAGCAGCAATTTTCTATCCATGACGCCTTGGCCCGAGACATATTTTTCCAGCGTGCCATGCAGCTGTTTCAAAGCGGTCAGTGGCAGATTTTGTCTGTCCATGGGCACCAGCAGGAGTTCCAGCTCTACCAGGGACGCGGGTCGCAATCTCTCAATGCCGAGCTCAGTCATATGCTCCAGCAACTTAAGGCAACGGCTCTTTAACTGATCGCGGCTCTGCTGCCCCAGATACTGCAACTGCGCCTGCTCATCGAGCAGCCATTGCGGCCATTCAAAGGCGATGGCCTGTTCTTGGCAATAGAGCCAGACGGCGAGCAGCGCATAACGCTGCGCCTCTTCGGTGCAGATAATATCCTGCAGCCCCTGTACGCACCGAAAATACAGCTGCTGCCTCTCCAGTTCGACGCAGACTGTGCCTTGCGCAAGCTTAATTTTCGCCGCCCAGCGGCGCTGACTCTGCTGATACAGGCGGCGAACCTGAGTCTTGCCAGCATCATTCAAAAGCTCGGCCAGATGGAGTTCCACCCGGGGCGGCTCTTCGACGCGAGTCTCAGGGGATGCGGGCCGCTCCAGCAGATAAAGCGCCGCTGCCACTATGTGTTTACACAGGCCGGAGGCGCCGCAATCGCAGCGACTGGCGAGCGGGTTATCCCAATCCAGCTGCCCCTTTTGCCCTTCAAACTCAAAGCCATAATCCTGCATCTGCGGCTGACTTTTCTCCAACGCCTTGCGGGCCCGGCGCACCAAACCAGCACTGCCGAGGCTGGTGAGTATGGTTTCATTCATCGGCGTAGCCCCATAGTCAGCGCCAGCCATTCGGCAAAGTTATCCGGGCTGAGTGAGCCTATCTCCATCCCCAGGCGCTGCAGCTTGTCGGTGGTAAAAGTACTGTAGAAAGGCTCGGCATCGTGATTCATGGCGGTCATCCCCAACATCTTGATACCACTGTCTATCATCCCCTGGGCCTGGGCCAGCAAGGCCTGCATCGAACCGCCCTCTTCAAAGTCGGACACGGTTGCCACCACAGAGCGCCCCGGCTCAGAACAGAGTTGCTGACAATAGCGCCAGGCCTGGGAGATTAGGGTGCCGCCGCCCAACTGGCAATTCAGCAACACAGACACGGGGTCCTGGGCCTGCTCACTCAAGTCCACCACTTGGGTGTCGAACACTACCAGCGACAACTTCACCGATGGCAAGCGGGTCAGGATCCCGGCGATCACTGCCGAGTAAATCAGCGAAGTCGCCATGGAGCCGGACTGATCTATGCAGAGCACTATGTGCCAGGGCAGTTGGTGCTGCTGACGGGCATGGAAATAGACCCGCTCGAAACAGACCTTCTCGCCATCAAAATGCTTGAGGTTGCGGCGAATACTGGTCTGCCAGTCCAGATTGGCCAGCCGTTTCACCGGACTGTGGGCCTGGCGGTTGAGCCTGCCACTCAAGTTGTTGATATAGGTCGGCCGCAGGCGACGCAGCAACTCCTCGACCACTCCCTGAATAATCCGCTCTACCTGTTGCCGAATGGCCGGCTTGTGATGGGCATTGAGTTTCAGCAACTGCTTCAGCACCCCCATACTGGGAGTGATCTTTTCCAGCACCTGCGGCTGCTCCAACACCTGATGCAACCCAAAGCGCTCGACCGCATCGGACTGCAGCCTGTCGTTGACCGAACGGGGAAACAGGGTCTCCGCCGCCTCCAGCCAGTTGGTCACTGCCAACTCGCTTTCCCCCAAGCCAGCGCTTACCTTGAAGCCACGCTGCAGCTGGCCCTCCTGATAGAGCTGCTGCAACACCTCATCCTGTTGCTGTTGCCGGGAGCTGAGACGGGTATCAAGCGCGTTGGCATAGCGCCCCAACACCAGACGCCAGCGCTGCTTCAGTTGCTCATCCATTGACTCAATCCTTGTTGCTCCAGGTCAATTCGCAGCTGCCGCTCCAGCGCCAACCCCTGTTGAAAGTCCTGTTCAGATATCCCGTATTGCAACCAATTCAGGCCGTTATCCCACTGATTCAGCTGCAGCAAGCGGCGGCAGAGCTCATCCACCTCTCTGGCATCCAGCGCGCAAAACAAGCCCCTCATGGCCGGTAGCTTGTCGATAAACTGCGCCTCACTCAGCTCACTGAGCCAGTGATTCAGCATGGGCAACAGGCCATGGTCTTGCCGCAACCAGTGCGGCACAACCTTAAGCAGCGCCTCAATCACAGGGAAGGGATCGTTTTGCAGTTGCAACTGTTGCAGCAGTGGCGCCGGGTCCAACTTGTCCAGCTCGATAGCCAAGGCCTGCAGGACAAAATAGAGCACGGGTCGATGGGCGTTATGGCTTGTCAACCAGCGCAGTCTGTCACGCCAGGGAGACTCGAGCTCGTCCTGATGCAAGACAGCTACGCTCTGCAGATCCAACAGTAACTTCAGCGCCTCTTCATCGCTCAGGCGGTTGATTGCCGGTAAATGAAAGCCGACCTGATGCCACAGGGCTTTTTGGTAAGCCAGCAGCTCAATATCGGCAAACAGTGGATGATGCGCTGCCGCCAGCAAGGTCATAAAGCTATTGGCCAGTTGCTGAATGTCGCTGCATTGGCTTATCTGCTGCGCAATGGCATGGGCGCTCAGCTCTTCCGGCATCCCCAGATGCAGTGCCAACACCAGTTTTTCCACCAGTTGCTGCAAATCTTCCTGGGGCAACTCACTGAGCTGCCGTTTTACCACCAGCTCGAGACGCAGCCCCAGGCTGGATTTCTCGGCCAGTGCCACTTCCACCGCCGGAGTCCAATGATAGTTCCAATGTTCATGGCGATGGTTGAACTTCAATTGCCGGATGACCGGCATGCCATTTTGTGGCCTGGCAAAACCGCTGCCCACAAACAGCAGCCGACACAGGAGGCGACGGCGCTCAATATGCTTGTCCGTCATGGCGTAGAGATCGAAGTGGCAGCGTCCCGGTTTATCCGTCTGCAGCCTGGCCTTGCGACATAGCGCCAACACCTCTTCCACCAGCGGTAAACTGGGTTGGTCGGCCGGTAACTGCCCCAGGGCATCGCCGCTGAGCAACTTTTGCCAGGGTTCGAGTGTCGATGCCGACAGCTGCTGTTTAATCAGGCAGCTGCCCAGAGAATCCAGCAGATCATAGCTGCCGGGGCGCGCCAAGCCACGCAAACGACAGAGGGCCTGCAGATGCTCAAAGCAGTTTTTCTTATAGATCAGCGGCAGTTGCGGCATCTGCTCCAAGAGGTAGAGCAACCAATCATCGGCGTTCAATTGCCGCTGCTGAAACTGCCAGCGACAGAAGGCCGGATAAGGCATACCGGCGCCGTAGCCTTTGCGGGCATCCAGCAAGGGGTCACTGAAACGGATCACAAAGCTGTCTTGCGTATCATCGACGACGATCGCCTCGGCCTCGTCGGCAAAGTTGATCAACGCCGGGGTATGAAAACCACCTGTGAGCACAGCCACTCGCTCATAGCGGCGGCGGGCCGCCTTGATATGGGCCCGCATCTGGGTTTCACGGGCCAGATCGCCCATCTCTTCCAGGCTGTCTGTGCCAAAGCAGGCACGACTAGCGGCGCAGAACAGCAATACCTGGGTAAAGAAGCTCTCGGCCGAGGCGAAATTTTGTTGTTCAAACAAACGCTGCCAGAGTTCGTCGGCATCCCGGCATCCCAGTTGCTGCTGTAGGCGGCTGCTGTAGTCCGAGCTTAAAAAGCGGCTATCACTCCAACGGTTGCTTACACCGCCCTCCTGCGTCTTTTCATCCAGATCGATGAAGATCACCTCAATGCCCTGCGCCATCGCCCAGCGCAGCGCCTGCCATTCAGGGCTGTTCTCGGCCAGAGGGTAGTAGCTGCCACTCTGATAGATGGCAATAGGCGGCACTACAGTATCGCGCTGCAGCAGTGGCAGATGGCGGATAAAACTGCCGGGGGCTTCTATTAACACAGCCTGGGGCTGCCGGCGCTGCAACTGCTCCAGCACCATGGCGGCGCAGGCCGGGCTGTGATGCCGCAGTGGCAACCAGCACACCCCGGGATCGGCCGCGGCGGCCTTGAGCAGTTCACCAAACTCCCCTCTAAGGAGCATCACCTCATCCACAGAGCTTTTCCTGCCTGGAAGAAGGCTTGCCAGCCCTGGCGCTCTCGGGCAACCACATCCATGTAATGAGCCAGCTTCTTCACATCGTCGGCCTTGTCCTTGATTAGCGTGCCGTGCATCTGCTGCACCAACTGGGCGGCACTCATGGGCTCTTGCCAATAGAGGCTGTGCAGGGCGCAGCCATGCACTATATTAACCGCCTCGGCCGTGGACAGAGTGGCATCCATCGCCTGTGGGCCGACGGTACTGCGAAGGTCGTGAAATACCCGCACCAGCAAGTCCACCAGCGCTTCATCCAACTGCACCTGTTGGCCGCTGTCCGCCAAACGTTGGCTCACCTGAGCCAAAATCAGCTGGCGCTCCAGCAGAGGATCGCTGAGCACAGGCACTGTCTCGAAGTTGAAACGGCGCTTGAGCGCGCTGGACATCTCGTTGACCCCACGATCCAGCAGGTTGGCGGTGGCTATCAGGTTGAAGCCGGGCTTGGCCTGAATCGAGACGCCCAGCTCGGGGATACTGAGGCTTTTTTCCGACATCAGCGAGATCAGCACATCCTGCACCTCCTGCGGGCAGCGGGTGATCTCTTCGATACGCACCAGCTTACCCTGCTCCATCGCCTGATAGACGGGGCTTTTCAGCAGGGCTTCCAGGCTGGGGCCACCGGACAGTAACAGGGCAAAGTTCCAGCTGTACTTGAGCTGCTCCTCCGTAGTGCCTGCTGTACCCTGAATGAGATACTCACTGCTGCCGCTGATGGCGGCGCTCAACAGCTCAGAAAGCATCGACTTGGCGGTACCGGGTTCACCAACCAGCATCAGGCCGTTGTTACCCATCAGGCTGACAATGGCCCGCTCCACCAGGGCATCTTCCCCGTAGTATTTGCGACTGATATCAAGCGCCGCATCGCCGCAGATAAAACGTCGCACCGCCCCGGCCGACATGGCCCAGCCCGGTGGAATAACGCCCTTGTCGGCCGCCATCAAGCGTTGCAATTCATCCCGATAACGCTGCTCGGCATGAGCCCGAATGACTTGTTCCATCCTGTTTGCTTCTCCTTATTGGCTGCCACCAGTAAGGAAGCAGCCTAATCCATCCGTTATCGACCTTTACCAAGGCAGTTTCAATTCCCAGTCCGGATCTGCCACACACTTGTCGCCGACTTCACGATAGTCAACGGCGATGGCATTGAGCAGGTTGACCGGCACCTCGGCCAACGGCAGTTGACGGTAGCGGGCATAACGGCCGCGGGGGTTGGTCCGCTCCATGACCCTGATGTCATAAATGGCGGCTGCCTCGTTTTCTTCCGGCACGCAGTTACCGCTGAAGCCGAACTCCACTCTCAGCCCCAGGGTATCGAAACGCTTGAAGTAGTGATCAAAGAAACCGCCGTCTTCCGCTTCACCGCGCTGATAACCTTTCTTGGTCAACAGGCCACGCAGGGTATAGCAGTCGGTCATCCGGCCGTGCTGGTCATTGAGAGCCTCCTGGCCTTCAGTTAGCGTCACTTCGGCACTTCGCAGCTGCTCGAACAACGGCTTGACCTTGTAATCCTTGAGATGTGAACGCCAGGCATCCAGCGCTGCCGCCGCTAATAGGTTACCGCTCACCAGGCGTATACTCGCCGCAGCGGGCAGTTGCAGCTCTTCATCGTCAATATCGATAAAGGCGCCGTCTTCCGTGGGTCTGAAGGTTTGCCATTGACCATCAATCTCCACCTGCCAGAGGGTGCGCTGCAACAGGCGATACATGACCGGATGCTGATGCAGGTATTGCTGCCAGTCCGCGGCGAGCCAATGCCGCTCTGTGACCATGGCCTCATACAATCTGGCACTTTGCTGTTCAACCACCTGCTTGAGTTCTTTCTTGCAGTTGCTGAACCATTTTTTCACTTCGGCAATATCGCCTTCGTTGTCTGTCTGCCGAGGTTGCGGCAGGCTCTTGAGCAGCTTGCCCTCTTCGTTGAGCAATCTCAGCTTGAGGTCGTCCCCGAGTGCCAGCGCCAAAGTACGGCTGCCGAATTCAAACGGGCTGGGCTGGGTCAGATGTTCGAGCCCGGCCGTCTGCACAGTGCGATCCGCCAGTTCATCCTGAGTCCAGCCGTTACGGGCCGCAATTTGACTGACTTGCGCCCGTGCCAGCTCCTGCACCGAGTTGGTGCGATAACGCCGCGAAATACTCAGCAGAAACTGAATCGCCACAGGATCGTCCGAGTTGGCCAAAGCCTGCAACATGGCCTCTATCTGTGCCCGCCGCTCATAGCGCTTCTTCATAAAGGGTTGGATCATGCCCAGCAGGGTTTGCGCATCGCCGCCAGCGATCAGGGCCAACATCCCCTTGTCTTTGATGGCCGAGCCCAAGAGCTCATTCTTTTTCTCGGCAAAGCAGGCCTGAAACGCATCCTCAAGGGTCTTGTGTTGATACTCCTGACCCCAGTCGTATTTGGCCCAATGCTGATAAGATTGAAAGGTCTGCTGCTGATGCGCCTTGGCATATTCCAATGCCTCATCATCTGAAGGGCAACGGGTATCCTGGGCGATAAATGCCGCCAGAATGAAATGCCCAAGACGCTGACGGCTTTCGCTATCCAGCAGCGACAGATAGTGACTCAGCAATGGGTTGCCCTGAGGCTGCTTGAGCTTCACCGCCAAGACTACCCACCAGAACACAAGTTCGGGCTCGACCGGGCTGCCGTCTTCAAAACGGCATGCGGGCAGCGCTTCACGCGGGAACCAATCCATGGACTTGGGTGGCGCCTTTTTAAGGCCGGCCTTGGCTTCGGCCAGCAGCGCTTCCTTGCCAAGAAACTGGCTGATATCGGCGCCGGTTTGCAACAATGCTTCCAGCAACACGACCCGGGTTGGCATATCTTTCTCTTTATTCAGCGCCTGGCTCAATGCCTCCTGCGCCGAAGCCGCCTTGAGGCGACCCAGCCAAGTGGCGGCCAGCACCCGGTTATCCTTGCTGCCGGAGGCCAGCTCAGGAGTGATAAGGGTGATATCGGCGCCGTGGCGTTCGGCGCAGTACTGAGCCGCCGCCTGTATGGCTTTGCGACCATGGAAGGCATGTTCATGAACCTTCCTTTGCCAGTGCTGCGGCAGCTTGGGAAATTCTGCCAGAATCGCCAAGGTCTGTATCAATACCTGATTGGCATCGTGTCGATAGGTTCCATTGAGCACTTGGCCATTGAGGCCATGCTCTATATAGTCGGGGTTTTCGGCAAAGAAGGGCCAAATCAGCAGTTGTTCACAGGCGGCCGGCAACCAGTCACCTTCCCGGCCTTCGTAGCCAAACAGGGCTTCAATCAAGGCCGCGGAGGGTTGATTCTCTTGGTTGCACAGGCTCAAGAGTTGTCGTAAGTCCGTCATCCCCTGCAGACTTTTCAGAATATGTTCCTGGCTCAGCATACGCTCCCAGGAATGGCAGGAGAGCTCATGGCGTTCCATCCGCAAAATCAGCCTTAGACAGGCTTTGGGGTGCTCGTCGAGATCGGCGTGGCTGATCAGAGAATAAAACCCTGACAGAGATGATTGCCGGCCTCTTTCGAGGTCCATCAGCGCCGCTTGCAGCTGGGCACTACTGACTTGCTGCCAACGTTGCAGACTTTTCCGGTCGTCGGCCAAATGCCTTTTGCGATAGCTGGGGGCATCTGGGTGCTCCGCCGCAGCGATATCGTTTTCAAGCTCTTTGATCTCTTTAGCCAACTGCTTTTCACACAGACCTAGCCATTCTTCAGGCACTTTGACGTTTTTATCAATGGCCGCAACGGCCGGAATATCCCAGCTAAACTGGTCACTCTGTTGCTGCCGGGTCGTGTTATCCAGCATTTTCGCCAGTGCCGTTTTTACCGCGGCGGATTTCTCTTCACTGTGCCAGCGCTGCAGCAAGGGGGTCGCTTCAGGATAGAGGCCGGCCACAACCAGCCAGTGGCCACGGGTAGCCGCCTTGGCCGCCGGAAATTCCCGCTCCAGAAACGCCAGCAGCTCTTGTTGCGAGCTCTTTTTCAGCAGTTTCAGGGCCTCTTCACGGACAGTCGCCGAACCATCGGCGGCCAACGCCATGACCAGCGGCAGCTGCGCCGGTGACAGGGTCTGACAGGCTTTATTAAGCAAAGCACAAAAGGTTTCACGGCCGCTGAAATGCAACTGTTTCAACAGCTGCAGATATTCAGGATCTTCACTGAGCTTGAGCCAGTCGGTTCTCTTCCTCAGCGCGGTGCGGAATGTATCGTTATAATAAGAGTCAGAACCTTCAAGAATAAAGGCTTCCAGCTCATGGGGCGGGTGTTCATATTGCGCGACCAGCGAAGCAAGATAGTCACGACTGGGCAGATCTTTGCCCGCCAAACGGCAACCGTAATACTCTTCCGCCAACTCTTTGAACAGCATCAGCACGCCATTGAGCCAGCCGCTCGAGCTGTTTGGCACGCCGTAGATGCTTATGTCGGGGTTGCAGGCATGACACACCAAGCCGAGACGGCGCATAACGGCCGCTTCATTACAGGCACCGGTTGCCACAAACCGGTTAATGGCATCACGGGCCTGAATCAGCCGCTCATCATTTTGTCCGTAGCCATAGGGAACACCCGGCCGCGCCAGTGTTTCTCCAGCACTGAGCTGCTGGAGCTGCGACAGACACGCCACAGGTTCACCGGTCAAAATATACTGACTGACGGCTTGTGCCAAACCCGTTTGCTGCTCATCGATAATCCGGCAAGCGTCTAGCAATAACTTGTCTGTATTGGGGCGAGTGAAGGCTTCAAGCTTGTTTTTTAATACGTCCAGCATCTCTCATATTCCTTGAGTCATTAGCAAATATGTCTTCCTTCCCCCAATAGCAGACATTCAGTAAACACCTGCTTAAGCCGGCGGTTGAGCCTCCTTTTCGGACGAGGAAGGGCAATTCTAACGGAAACGCAAAAACAATATCGTTTACAAAACACCCATTTACAGTTCAATGCCGCCAAATGTGATCTGCCCTCCCCCGGGATGACGCCATATTACCCATAGAGTGCGGTTGATTGACCTTAAAGCCGCCAGCGGCTTTAGCCACGCTAACAGCAAAATCAGTGATATCCGGCAAGGGGTCATGGTCAATGTCTCAAACCTTGTTTGAAAAACAGGCTAGCTGGAGATTGCAAACAAAAGTTACCAATGGTAACTTTGCAGTTGTTACTATGAGTAACTTATTCAACCAAGCGCCGGTGCTTTCGTTTCATGGATATCCGTTTCATGGGTATCCGTTTCAAGGACAGACAAAGCAGCCGACCGGCACAGCTTGGTATTTTTTGCCGTTGCGCTCAAGCCGTAAACGGCCAATAACAGCAACAGGAGTTTTAGTGTGGAAAGGTTAACCAAGTGCACTCTGGACAATGCCGATGAACTGGCCAAACCCATATTGCAGGAGATCAAGAGTCGCTACGGCATGATCCCCAACTTCTATTCGGCTCTGGGCATAAATGGCGCGGTCATGAAGGGCTATCTGGAGTTTGAGGCCAATCTGGAAGAGCACAGCCTGCTGAGCCTGGCCCAGCGGGAGATGATCTCCCTGGCGGTTGCCAACTATAACGGCTGCGAATACTGTGTCAGCGGCCATAGCTTTTCCGGGAAACGTGCCGGGCTCAGCCCCGATGCCTGCATCAAGGCGCAGCAGGGCAAGGCCGATAACCGCGAAGACCAGCTGCTGCTGGACGTCGCCCTGGCGTTGCTGCAACACAGAGGCAAGTTACCGGACTCTTTGCTAACAGACTGTCTGGATGCCGGGATCAGTGAGGCCAAGGTGATGCAGGTCTGCGCCTGGAGTGGCCTGAATAACTTCAGTAACTGGGTTAACAACACAGTGCAGCCGAAAATCGACTTCCCAAGGGTTCCACTGCAACCCTATACTGAGTGACAAAAGAGAAGCGACAATGCGATGCATTGCCGCTTTTTCAATTTTATTAAACCAGCTATCTGTGGGGGATGCGTGAAGAAGAGAATGCTCAAAGATCAGCGCCGCGAACAACTGCTCGAAGTTGCCTGTGAGATTGTCCGCGAAGCCGGTACCGATGCGCTGACCTTGAACACCCTGGCTCAAAAAGCCGGAGTGACCAAGCCTTTGACCTATCGTCACTTCGCCACCCGGCAAGGATTGCTGGCACAGATGTACCGCCATTACGACAATCTATTTGTCGAGGCGGTGAAACAGGCCGCAGCGGAGCAAAAAGCCTCGCTGGCAGAGCTATGCACCCTGGTCTGCCGCGCCTATCTGGACTGCGCCGTACGCTGCGGCCCAGAGTATGAGGCGATAGTTGCGGCGCTGCGCGGCTATCCCGAGTATCAGAACATCACCACAGATATTCGCGACTTCTTCACCGACTTCTACAGCGAACTCTTTGCCGATTACCTCAAGCTGCCTGCGCCGCAAAGCAAGCTGCTGTGCTGGGCCATACATGGCGCCATCAATGAAGTCGCCAATGCCGTGGCCTGCGGCCATGCCCAGCCGCAAGAAGCAACAACCAGGTTAAGCCAACTGCTGCAGCGCATGCTCGGCGCCGACGGATGCTGATTCAGGCAAACCTGCACTCAAGCGTTATCTCCGCCCCCAGGGTGCGCCGGCTCAACCAACGCCTGAGCCGCTGCTGCACCAATGGCAATTCACCGTCCAGCCCAGGCTCCAGATAGACCACCACAGTCAACACGTTTTGCTTTTCATCCAAACGCCACAGGTGCATGGACTCGACTCTGGCGACTTCGGGTCTGGCGGCCAATTGTTCCTGCAGCAGTTCCGGAGCCAAGCCGGCCGGCGCCTGCTGCATTAGAATGCGCCCGGATTCCACCAGTAACAGAGCACCGTGGTAGATCACATAGGCTGAGATCAACACAGTAACCAGGAGATCGACCCAATACCATTGGTAGAGGATGATAAGCCCGCCGGCCACCAGCACGGCCACAGACGCCATGGCATCCGACACATTGTGAATAAAGGCGGCGCGGATGTTCATATTGTCCTTGGCACCGGCGCTGTGAGTCAGCATGGCGGTGCCAATATCGATAATCAAAGCCAGTCCCGCCAACCAGAACACCAGCATGCCATCCACAGGTTGCGGACTCCAGAAGCGCTGCAAGGCCTCATAGATAAGGTACACCCCCACCAACAGCAAGGTTGCCGCATTGATAAAGGTGCCCAGTACTTCGGCGCGTTTATAACCGTAGCTCATACCGGGGTGACTGGCTTTCTGGCCTATTTTGCGGGCGATCAAGGCAATCAATATCGCGATGGCGTCACTGAAATTATGCAGCGCGTCGGCAATCAGCGACAAACTGCCGGCCAGAATACCGCCAAACAGCTGCGCCAGAGTGAGTAACATATTGATGATCACAGCCAGTCCCAAGCGGCGACTGCCGAGATCCGGGCCATGTTTGTGGGGGTGGCCGCTGCTCTCCAACTCCAGCGGCTGCCAATCTTGAGAAGATTTCTGCATAGCATGTTTCCTTATAAAAGGGGGCATCCCTGCCCAGGCCCAGCCGCAAAGCGGCAGGCCTTATGACGCAGGCCAGGTAGGCAGTCCGGCCATGATCCAAAGCGGCTCTCATCTTCCACTTTGGGGCGTCACACTCCAATCAGTACAATGCTTCTCTATCGGAGCAATTCTGCTGTTATTCCAAGGCTTCCAGCTCCTTGTCGCTCTTGAGATACAGGGCTCGATACAGGGTTGGTAATACCAGCAGGGTCAATGCGGTTGAGCTCAGCAGGCCGCCTATCACCACCACGGCCAACGGCTTTTGGATCTCACTGCCGGCACCGGTTGACATCAAGATGGGGATAAGCCCCAGCGCCGAAGTCAGCGCCGTCATCAACACAGGTCGCAGACGGCCGACCGTACCTTCATACACTGCCTGCTCCAATGACTCACCGCTGTTGCGGCGCTGGTTGATTGAGTCCACCAGCACCACCCCATTGAGCACCGCCACCCCAAACAGAGTGATAAAGCCGATGGAGCTGGGCACAGATAGATAGGTACCGCTGAGCCAAAGCGCCAACACGCCGCCAATCAGCGCCAGTGGCACATTGGCCATGATTAGCGCCACCTGCTTGATGGAGCCGAAGGAGAAGTAAAGCAGCAAGGCAATAAGCGCCACAGAAATGGGCACCACCAGGATCAGTCTTTGCTGAGCCCGCTGCTGATTCTCATATTGGCCGCCCACCATCACGGTATAGCCGGGAGGCAGTTGGGCCTCGGGCACCAGGTTGTAGATATCCTGCACCACGGAACCCATGTCCCGGCCTGAGACGTTGGCCTGCACCACCACTCGCCGCTGCACATCGTCACGGCGGATATTGGGCGGCGCCATCTCTATGCTGACATCGGCCACTTCACCCAAACGCACCTGAGCCCCATTGGCGGCCACCAGACGCAGATCGGCTATCGCATCCGGGCTCTGGCGGAAACGGCTGGCCAGACGCAGGTTGATATCGTAACGGGCGTTGCCGTCGATAACCTGGCCGGCGCTGCTGCCGCCTATGCCTGTGCTCACCAGCGACATCACCTCATCGACGCTGATGCCGTAACGTCCCAGCATCGCGTTTTTCGGCCGTACCACCAATTGCGCCTCGCCGGTGATCTGCTCAAGAGACACATCCACGGCACCGGGCACCTGGGCCACCAGTTTCGACAGTTGTTCGCCTTTTTCCGCCAGCACATCGAGATCCGGACCAAACAGCTTGATGGCCAACTGCGCCTTGACCCCGGACAGGAGTTCATCGACCCGGGTAGCGATTGGCTGGGAAAAGGTCAGCAACAACCCGGGGAAGACACTGAGTTTCTGCTCCATCAGGCGTTGCAGTTCGGCGCGACTATTTGCAGAAGTCCACTGTTCCAGCGGTTTGAGACCGATATAGATTTCAATATTACTCACAGGCTCAGGATCGCCGCCCAGCTCAGGTGCCCCTATGCGTGACAGGGCATACTCCACCTCAGGAAACTCCAGCAGCAGGGCCTCAAGTTTGGGCGCCACATCCAGTGAAGTATCCAAACTCGCAGTGGGTGCCAGGGTAACCCGCAAGTTGATGGTGCCCTCTTCCAGTTCAGGCACAAATTCCGTGCCCAACCTTGGCAACAGCGACAGGCTCATGCCCAGCATGACTACCGCCACCAGCCCCACCTTGCCTGGCGCGGTCAACACCTTTTGCAGTAGCGGACGGTACACCCGCTCAAGCGGTGCCAACACTGGACTTTGACGGAAAGTCACCCCCTTGCGGAACAGATAAACGGCCATTGCAGGCACCACCAGCAGTGCCACCAACAGCGCCGAGACCATCGCGAGGATGATGCTCACCGCCATCGGCTGAAACAGCTTGCCTTCGACCCCTTGCAGGGCGAACAGCGGCGCAAACACCACTATAATGATCGCCGTGGCAAAGAACACCGGGCTGCACACCTCTTTGGCGGCCTGCCATACCCGCATGGCAATCGAGCCTCTGTGTTGGTCTTCGTCGGCATGGTAGGGATCGTCTTCGCAGTCGCTGCGCTGCCGAGCCTGGTCCTGATGGCGCCTATCCGGCTCACTCAGATGTTTGAAGATGTTCTCCACCATCACCACAGAGCCATCCACCAGCATACCTATGGCGATCGCCAAACCACCGAGCGACATCAGGTTGGCCGACATTCCCAGATAGCTCATCACCAGCAATGCCAGCAAAATGGAGACAGGAATCGACAGCAATACCAGCAAGGTGGCCCGTACGTTGACCAGAAACAGTGCCAGGATCACCACGATAAACATAAAGGCCAGCAACAGGGCATCACGCACTGTGGTCACCGCCTTGGTCACCAGATCGGCCTGATCGTAGTACACTTCGAAGGTGACCCCCTCGGGCAGCGCCTGGCTTATCAGCTGCTCGCGGGCAGCAATTTCATCAATGGTGGCCTTGGTGTTGGCGCCCATTCTTTTGAGCACCACCCCGGCAACCACTTCGCCTAAGGCCTTGGCTTCGCCATTGTCGTCCCGACGGGTCATGGTGACGGCGCCAACCCGGATTTCACTGCCAAAATCCACTTCGGCCAAATCGGAGACAGTGACCGGTGTGCCCTGGTATTCGCTCACCGGAATGCGGCCTATGGCATCCAGCCCGGCCTGGCCCGCAGGCAACAGACCATAGCCGCGCACCACGAGTTGCTCCTGACCATTGGGCATAAACCAACCGCCGGCATTGCGGTTATTGGCATTCAGCGCCTGCTCCAGCTGTGACATAGACAAACCGTAAGCCAGCAGTCGATTGGGATCGACCCTGACCTGATACTGACGCACTTCGCCACCGAAAGAGAGCACATCGGTCACGCCGCCAACCGGCATCAGCAGCAGCTTCACCAGATAGTCATTGAGACTGCGCAGCTCATCGGCGCCGATATTACTGTCCGGCTCGGCCCGCAGTATGTACTGATAAATCTGCCCAAGACCCGAGGTGTTGGGACCGATTTCCGGCACCCCGACTCCGTCCGGGATCATCTCTTTGGCGGCGGCCAGCTGTTCAAACACCTGCTGGCGGGCAAAATAGATGTCCGTGCCTTCCTCGAACACCACTGTCACTATGGACAGGCCGGTGCGGGAGAGTGAACGAACTTCTGTCACCGCGGGCAGTGAGTACATGCTGGACTCCACCGGATAAGAGATGAGTTTTTCCACCTCTTCGGCCGCCAGCCCCTCGGCTTCGGTATTGACAGTGACCTGCACATTGGTCACATCGGGAAAGGCATCAAGATTAAGCTTTGGCAGGGAAAACACACCCACTACCAGGACGACAATCAAGGCCAGCAACACCAGAAAGCGGTTGCGGATCGCCCAATCTATTAACGATTGCAGCATAGTGCTGTCCTCAATGGTTGTGGATGTCGAAGCCGGCCTTGGCCAGCTCGGATGCCAGGAAGAAGGCCCCGGCGGTAACGACCCGGGTTCCCGGGGCAATACCTGACACCAGGTTCATGCCGCGCTCGCTGGCCAGCAGTTGCACTTCTTTGGCCTCGAAACCGTCATCATCTTCGATGAACACCTGCCAGTCACCGTCGCTACTGCGACTGAGCGCCGCATCCGGCAGCATCACACCTTCACCGCGGGGATCGGGCAAAAACAGTTCGGCAAACTGACCTGCGTGCCAACGCACCTGGGTGTTATCCAGTCGCGCCAGCACCCGCTCGGTGCGGGTCACGCTGGACAACTCATGGGAGCGGCCTATCACACTGGCACTGACACTGCGATCACCAATCCGCACCAGGGTTTCGCTGCCTTCACTCAAGCCTTCGGCCTGCGATGGGGTCAGCTCGGCGGCCACCCACAGTGAGCGCTCATCGGTCAGTTGCAGCAGTTGGCTGCCGGCACCGAGCAACTGCCCGAGGCGCGCCTCATCCTGCTGCACCCGACCATCTATGGGCGCCAGCAGTTGATACTGGCCTATTCCCTGCGGCCGGCTTTCCAGCGCCTTGATCTGTTGATCTGTCATCTGCAGCGACTTGAGAATGGCGCGTTTTAAACTGGCATCGACCTGAGTCTGCAGCCTGCGACTGGCACTGACGGCACTCTCGCTCATGCGGCTGACCCGGCTCCACTCGGCGGCGGCATTGATATAGTCAGCCTGGGCCTGGGCCACGGCGGCGCCACCCAAGGTCAGCAGAGGATCGCCCGCTTTTACCTCCTGTCCCGGCACCACATGCCGCTCCAGCACTCGCACTTCCAGCTGCGGCGCCAGCACCACAGTGCGCTCGCGATCCACCAGCAAGGTGGCATTGGCGAAAGCATTGAGGCTAAAGCCACCGGCGCTGACCACCTGGGTCTGGACACCGGCCAGTTGGCGCTGCTCACTTGAGAGCTGCAGCGCCTGATGTTCATCTTCATGTCCTTCTTCGGCGGCGATAGTCAAGGGGCTGGACAGCCCCAACATCAGCGCCAGTAAAGCGGCCTGCAGCCGTGGGTATTGTAGAGTCTTGTTCATTGTCCGGTACCTTAGTGTGTATGGGGCTGTCATTGGGCGTTCTCCTGGGATACGGCTATTTCCGGCAGCGCGCCGGGCAGTTGCCCCGAAGCTCCCATCCACTCGAGCCAGCTTTGGTAGAGGGCGGCTTCCAGTTCGAGACCGGCCTGAAAGCTGCTGGCCAACTGTCGCCGGCTGGTCAAATAGTCGCTGGTGCTGAGATCGCCGCTGCGCCAGCGTTGCCCTAAGAGCTCGGCCGCCTTGCGACCGGCCACCAAGGCCTGCTGTTGCCAGTCGAGCCAGCTCTGCTTCAATCTGGGTAAGCTGTAATTGAACTGTTGTTGTTGTTGTTTTAGCGCCATCTCAATGCTTTGGTATTGCGCCTTGGCGGCAGTGACCGCCTCCATTGCCGCCTTAATCGATTCGCTGTAGTCGTTACGCAGATGCAACGGCACAGATACGCCAATCCCCAGCTTGTTGTCGGAGCCTTCCCTCTCGGCGTTGAGGCTGAAATTGGGATCGGCCGCCGCCTGGGCCTTGGCTTGATTGACTTGCAGCCGCGCCAACTCCAGTTGTAATCCGGCGGTGGTCAGTGCCGGCACGGGCGCCTCAGTCGCGGGCAATTCGAGACGGCCGGCGAAACTGCCAAAGGGAAGCTCTGCCCGGCCAAAACGCGCCAGAATGCGGGTATCGGCATCCAGCAACGCCTTCTGGGCCAAGGCCAGATCACTGATGGCACTGGCTTGTTCCAACTCCATCAGATTCAATTCCGCTTGGGACAAATCACCGACCTCGGCCCTTTGCCTGGCTATCTGCAACTGTTGCTCACCATAGTTTTGCTGCGCCCGCACGAACATCAGTTTCTTCTGTGCCAGGCTCTGATCGACCAGGGCCTGCAACACCTCGGCATACAAGCGGGAGCGCTCGAGAGTGATATCACTCTCCAAGCGCATCAACTCCGTAAGCGCCAATGCGCTGGCGGCTGCGCGCTTGTCGCCCCAGTCAATGGTTTGGCTAATGGACAGGCTGTAGGTGTCATCCTCTGGGGCATTGAGATAACTCAAGCCCAACTCGGGGTTGTAGATGGCGCGATCGGCGCCCTTGGCCAGATATTGAGCCTCACGGATCCTGGCTTCCTGAGCCTGAAACTCGGGTAAGGTGAGGATCTGTTGTTTAAGCTCGCCAAACCAGGCCAGTGAGGGTTCGCTCCCCGACTTGACCTCGGCCACAAGAGAGGTGTTATCCGGTTTTTCTCCGGCAAGGGCGGGCTGATAGGTTAGCGCTCCCACGCCCAATAGACTCATAGAGACTATAAATTTCAACATAAACTTTCCTTGGAAAGACATATTTGGCAGCAAGCCAATGGTGAACATTGGCCAAAGCATAAACCTTGGAGTTAAATCTAAAGTCAAGGGTTGGCTTTGATAATTTCTGAGTTGATGCTGACCACAGTGCTGCGCAACGCCTGCCAAGACGCATGACCAGAGTTGGTTGCAAGAGAGAACCGTTTCAGGCTCTGACGACAGCCAGCACAAGACAAACGCAATGGGACACAGGCAAGCTATGCCCGGGCTTCACACGCACTGATGATCAGAAAGATCAGACTATTGGGGGGCGGTAATCCGGAGTGGAGAAATAGGGTTGAAAAGCGGGCTCCAGGCTCTGGGGCCTGGGGTGCATCAAGGGAGCCGGGCTGTGTGCCAGGGTAACCGGCAGTGACAGATGACCACCATGACACTGACAGTCGAGGCAGAGATCGAACTGTTGGGATTCAGTATGGGTCAGTTGATGACTGTGGCTGACAAAGGGAATATCGGCTTCCAAGGCTTCATCTGTGCCACAGGTACAATCCACACACTCGCTGATGACTGTGACTTCGGTGACAAATTTGAGATGAGGATGGTTGCTTTCTTCCTCGGCCGGATTGCCCAGATGCAACTGATGCGCGCCGAGATTAGCGGCGCAAAATTGCAGCACCACCAAGGCGATAAGCATATGAGTCAGTTTGCGGACAAATACAGTCAAGAATAATTCCGGTTAAGGGTAGAAAATGGCCCGTGCCCAAATAGACCTACAGGCCAAGATAAAGTTCAGTTATTTAAACACACAATGTTTGGCGTAATCGGCCGCTTCATTGGCGCTCCAATCACCTTTGGGCTTTTCATCCATCTGCTTACACCAGGCTTCACTGCCCACTTCAGGGGCACAAGCACTCAATCCAGCGGCAAAAGCCAGCGCCAGAGATGCAGCAAAAACTTTGGATAATGACATCGAAATTTCCTTATCTGAGTTACTTAATCGCCACAGAATAGCAGAATAACCGGCTTTACCCTATAGGAGGTTTCGGCAACTAGCAGGCCGAACGCTTGGCTATCCAACGAATAGCTTCATCTTTATGCTCCAGCGGATACCAGGCCAATTCAGCGCTGACAAAGGGCCCCAGCAGGCGCACCGCATTGCCTACCCAGTCTGGGCCGCCGACAAATACCAAGGCATCGAAGGGGGGCAGTTGCACCTCACCGGCTCCCGAGAGTGATGCCATTTCCCAGCCTTCCAACAACACATCTGCCTCTATGTAGAGGCAGACCTGGCCCCACTCCTGGCGGTAGCTCTTGATGGCGGGACGCAGATAGGTGCGGTAATCCTCGGCTGTGATACGGCCGCTGGCAAACAAGCTGATCACGCCTTTGGCAATATCCGGAATTTGACACAACATAAGCAAAACTCCATTGAACCTTCGACACCTGCCAACGGCACGGCATCTGATGACTATGGGTTATCCCCTTATAGTAAGTTTAGCCTTACAAGACTTTCCGCCTCGTCGAGTAAGTAAACTCTCCCATGGGATGGTAATATAGCGACTGCCTCAGAAAACAGCTATTTTGCCATGATAAAGATCTCAAACCGTGTCCAAGTTTCAGAAAATGAAATCGAATGGCAATTTATCCGCTCCAGTGGTGCCGGGGGCCAGCACCTGAATAAGGTCTCCACTGCGGCCCAACTCATCTTCGACATCAAGGCCTCATCACTGCCGGATTTCTACAAGGAAAAGCTGCTGGCCAAGGCGGATCATCGCATCAGCCAAAGCGGCAAGATCATTATCAAATGCCAGCAAAGCCGCAGCCAGGACGCCAACCGCCAGACTGCCCTGCAGCAGTTTATCGAGCTGGTCGCCTCAGTCGGCGAAGTGGCCAAGAGACGAATTCCCACCAAGGCCACCCGCGCCAGCCAAAGGCGCCGGGTTGACAGCAAGAAGCAACGCGGTGAAGTAAAATCGCTGCGGCAGAACAAGATCCGCTTCTGATAAGACCAGTCTCGCTGCGGGAATGGACAATAATTGCTGACAACAGGAAGGAATGTGCAGCGATTGTGCGGCTATTGGTCGACAAATTCGACAGCTTTTGCTGAAATCAGGGAGGCACAGATCCAGGTGCGAACTCTCCCTCAAGGCAAGGAAAACAATATGAGCAGTCAGGCAAAAATACTCTTGGTGAATGGCCCCAATCTTAACCTGCTTGGTCGCAGAGAGCCGGAACATTACGGTCATCGGACGCTGGAGCAGCTGGTGCAGGGACTGCAGGACAAGGCTCTTGCCGCCGGAGTGGAACTGGAACATATCCAGTCCAATGCCGAATACCAGCTCATAGAAGCTATCCACAACACAGATGCCGGATTTGTGATCATCAACCCGGCCGCCTTTACCCACACCAGCGTAGCACTCAGAGATGCCCTGCTGGGGGTCGCCATTCCTTTCATCGAAGTGCACCTTTCCAATGTGCATGCCAGAGAGCCGTTCCGCCATCACTCCTTTTTTTCCGACAAGGCCAAGGGAGTGATAGTAGGACTGGGGCCAAAGGGTTATGAGTTTGCCCTGGAAGCCGCCATAGAGGCACTCAAACAAGGCTGAGCAGAGGAAGGTCCGGTCACCCTTAAGTGCTGAGAATGACGATGGACATCCGCAAAATCAAAAAACTGATCGAATTGGTGCAGGAATCCGGCATCAATGAGCTGGAAATTACTGAAGGCCAGGAAGCCGTGCGTATCCGCCGTTTTGGTCCGCAACAACCCCAGGCCAGTTTCAGTATTGGTAATGACAGCGTGCAAGTACTGGCGCCTGTGGCCGGTACCTTTTTGCGCAGCGCCGGCGACCATGGTGTCCCTTTGGTGGAGCTGGGCACAGAAGTTGAGCCGGGCACAGTACTGGGCTATGTGCAGGCGATGAAAGCCCTCAATCCGGTCAAGGCAGAACAGAGCGGCACGGTTAAAGCCATACTGGCTGAAAACGGTGAAGCGGTAGGACTACAGCAAACCCTGTTTGTATTGGACTAATTTCCCCCAATTTAGCTTCACCCCATATTGCGGCTGAGTTGGCGCCGCTGCGTATACAAGGACTCCAACTGGCGACTGATACTCAGCAATTGTTGCCGCAGCAATTGCTGAGACTCGCTCAAAGCCTCGACGGACATCTCGGCCGCCAGTTTGGGGGCCAAATGCAGTATCTGCTGCTCGGCCTGAGTGATTGATTGTTGCTGTACTTCCTTGATAAACAAGAGCCTGAAGCAATCAAAAAATACTGCCAATAACGTCCCCTCATCTATCCTTGCCTGTCTGAAGACAGGGTCATCGGGACGGTAGCTGATGGCGGCAACCAGATTGCACAGGGTTGTCAGCGAAGTCGCACCACCGGATAAACCGCAAGCAGACTGATAGCTTGCCAGAGTGGCAGCCAAGCGCTCGGCAAATTCGGCCTTCTGCCACTGGGCTGCTATTGCATGGATCACGCTCATATCCATCTCCTATAGGGATAAGTCACATAAAAACAGATAATTAAAGCGGTCACTCAAAGTGAGCATTTCCCAATCGAAACTTTATATATCTTTTAACCATAAATCAGTCGCATTTGCGTCAGTGAAATAAAGTATTTCCGCTGTCGGTATCAGCAAGCTATTGAAACTCTGATTTAATCAATAAAATTCACTCATCATTCCACTGCACACAGAAATAGTTTAGAAATCCGCATCCAGAAACGGCATAGTCTTTGGTTAGTGTACAGAATACCTAAAAAGCATCAGGCAAATCTTATTGAGAACCAATTAATAAAACAGAGTAAATGTATAAATTTAGGTAACCTGCATTGGGTTATTATCTATTTTTCAATATCTTTTCCATTTAAGGTAAGTATCAACCGAGGCTGTTCACCCAAAAACTAATTAAGCCCTTCCAACTAAACTCACCCATAAACCAATAGCACACAAAACCATATAAATCAGAGCCATAGACAAACATCCGTGACATTTCACAGGCACAAAACCAGGCCTACCAAACTCTGCCCCAAGGACTCCAGCCTAGAAAGGCGTTCAGCTCAATAACAAGTTTGTTGGAATCCAGCTCTGTTTGATAATTGTTTGAGTGACAAATGTGACGATCATCACCAGAAAGAGTGCAGTGTTTTATATGCATATAAAGGTATGGGTATTCCTTTTGGATTAATGTATCCATGACGAATTAGAAAAGTATTTCAAGCAAGATTTAGGCTGGCCTTATTTCTATGCTGATGCATATAAATAAACGGGAGTACATATGATATCCACATTAAAAATATCAGCATTCATAGTGCCGATAATATTATTGTTCCCGGCTGTGAATGCTGCCCCCTGGGCTGATTTAAGCCAAACAGAACTGGAGCAACAACTGGAGCAAAAGTTCAGTGAAGGAAAGTATTCCCCCAAGGGTGCCGACTCCTGCTTGATGTGTCATAAGCGGGATCAGAAAGTCATGGCCCTGTTTCAGGGGGTTCATGGCGCCCTGGACAACAGCCGCTCCCCCATGGCCGGATTACAGTGTGAAGCCTGTCATGGTCCCATGGGCAAACATAACCGTGGCGGTAAAGAGCCGATGATAAGCTTCGGCGCGGGTTCAAAACTGTCGAGTGATAGCCAAAACAGTGTTTGCCTTGGCTGCCACAATGACCCCAAACAGATGGCTTGGCACAACAGCTTGCATAACCTGGAGCAGGTGGCCTGCGCCGATTGTCATCAGGTGCATGTCGCTGAAGACCCCATGCTCAACCCTCTGCGGATCAACGAGGCCTGTACCAGTTGTCACACCCGTGCCAAGGCCGATATGAGCAAGCGCTCAGCCCACCCTCTCAAGTGGGATCGTATGACCTGTATCGATTGCCACAACCCTCATGGTTCCCTGACTGAAAGCGCGCTGAAACAAACCAGCCTCAATACCACTTGTTATGAATGCCATGCCGACAAGCGTGGGCCAGTGCTGTGGGAGCATGCCCCAGTGGTGGAAAACTGTGCCAACTGCCACAAGGCTCACGGCAGTCTTAACGAATCCTTGCTCAAAGCCCGGGTACCACAGTTATGTCAGCAATGTCACGCCGACGATGGTCATGCAGCAAGGGCGGTGGCTCAGGGTGGCAACAGCGCCTTTGGGGCCGGCAAGAGCTGTTTGAACTGCCACAGCCAAATCCATGGTTCCAATCACCCGGCCGGCAGTTTGCTGTCCCGTTAAGCAGGAGTGTTGAAGATGAGATTTCCTTTGAATCTGTTGACCATGGCTCTGCTGGGGCTCTCAGGCTCAGCGATGGCTGCCGACTTCAGTGTCAACCGCGCCAATACCGACAAGGTCAATACCTCAGGTTTCCAATGTCGCCAGTGTCAGTTGGCTCCCGGCTTAAGCGGTGAAGTGACTGCCAATGCCGGGTACAACGACAGTGATGATATCCATAGTGGAAATGCCTTGGGAGATGGCCGAGACGGCATGATAGCCAGTGTCGATGCCGAACTCGGTTACCGCAGCCAAGGAGGCTATCGCAGCCAGCTTAGGGCCCATGATTTGGGGTTGGATAACGGCTTCGTCAGTCTCAGAACCGGTCGCCCAGGTCAGTATCAACTGGCGTTGGATTACCGCAATCTGACGCGCTTTGAAAACAGTGATGCAGCGACTCGGCTGTGGCACGACAAGGGGCTGCTGCAACCCAGCCCCAATCTACGTTATCTGGATCTTGAGCTGGAGCGGCAACAGGCCGGCATAGGGCTGAGCTATGACTTCGGCGCCTTGGCATCACTCGGCGACTTGAGCAGCTATGTGCGTTATGACAGAGAGGAAAAGCAAGGCCACCGCAGTGCCAGCCTGATAACACCAAGGCCGGTCAACTTTGCCTTGCCTGTAGATGAGAGCAATGACAAGTTGCGGGCAGGTTTACAGCTCAGTGGCCACAACTGGTTTACTGAACTGGCCTATCAAGGAAGCCAATACAACAATGATATCAACAACCTGAGTCTGCCTTATGCCGCAGACCTCTACAGCGCTACGCCGGACAACCAGGCGCACCAACTGACCTTGAACGGTCAGTACCGCCTGGCCAGCACGATTTTCAGTGGTCGGATAGTCGCCGGGAGAATGCTGCAGGATGAAGGACTGATCCAGATGACGGGAAATCCTCTGCAGAGCTGGGATGGTCAGGTCAATACCACAGACGCCAACCTGGCCGTCAGTACCGCGGTGAATAGCCGTCTACGCCTGGGTGGACAACTGGATTACCGCAAACGTGACAACAACTCCAGTGTGGCTGAATTTGTCCAGCTTGAACTCAATCCCGTCAGTGGCGCCATACGACAAAACCCATTGCTGGATATTGAGCGCCAGAGTGCCCGGCTCAATGCCAGTTATCGCCTGGCGCCCGGCTATCGCCTGCAAGGTGGATATGAATTCAAGCAGGTAGAGCGCAGCTATGGCGAGCGGGAAGAAACCCGTGACCATAACCTGTGGGCCAAGCTGGGAATGCAGTTGGTTTCACCGCTGCGGCTGGATCTCAAGGCCAGTTATGGCGACCGCGGCGGCAGTCGTTATCAAGCCGGCGAGCTGACATCCAGTGAAACCAATAGCCTGTTGCGTAAGTACCACCTGGCGGATCGGCGGCGGACGGCCATGGAAATGGGGCTGCAGTATACGCCGCTGAACTGGATGACCCTGGATTTCAACAGTCACTATGCCCTGGATGACTACCGGGACACTGTAATTGGATTGACCGAATCTCGTGACTATGGATACGACCTGAATCTGTCTTTGCAATTGAGTGAACGCTTGAGCGCCTACGGTACGGCCGGTCAACAGTGGATCAGTTCCCAACAAAACGGGGATCAGTTAACGCCATGGCACAGTGACATCAAGGATAACTTTATCTCCCTCGGGGCCGGCCTAGCCTACAGCGGTTTGCTGGATGAACGCTTGACCTTGGGGGCTGATTATCAATTTGCCAACTCTGAGGGTAACACCCTGACAGAAGGCGGGGCCTATGACGACTACTACAGCTTTAACCACAGCGTAGAACTCTACGGCCGCTACCACCTGAACGACGCCATGGCACTGAAACTTACCTATAGATATGAACGCTATTTCGACACAGATGGTAACGAGGTCGGGATAGACGCAGTGACGGGTTTAACGACTTTGGGGGTGCTCAACCATAACTACAACGCCCATCAGCTGATGTTGTCCTTCAGCTACCTGCTGCCTTGAGCAAGGCTTACATTGTGAGGATAAAAAATGGAACGTAGAAACTTTTTGAAGATGAGTGCTGCTCTTGGCGCTGCAGCCACGGTATCCGGCTGTGATTCCAGCTCTAAGGACGCTAACGTGGTGCCTCCCAAGCCTCCGGTAACTGACGAACAGCTGAATTGGTCGGCATGCCTGGTGAACTGTGGCTCCAACTGTCCGGTCAAGGTCTTCAGCCGTGATGGGGTCATCACCCGCGTTGAATCAGATCATGAAACCACTGATGAATACGGCGTCAACCATCAGATCCGTTGCTGTCCACGTGGCCGTTCACTGCGTCAACGCACTTATGCAACAGATAGATTGCGCCAACCCATGAAACGGGTCGGTGAGCGCGGCGAAGGTAAGTTTGTTCCTATCACCTGGGAAGAAGCCTATGCCGAGATAGGCTCCAAACTGCAACAGATAGCCCAAGACCAAAGCAAGGGGCCCGAGTCTATCTACATGCACTATGGCACCGGCGCTTACTATGGTTTTGCTGCCAATACCAAAACCTGGGGACGGCTGCTGAACCTGAATGGTGGCTTCCTGGACCACCATTGGGACTATTCCTGGGCCGGCGTTTATGCCGCCTGTATTGCAACCTATGGCGATCAGTGGGATAGCATTGGCGGCACTTCGCTGGATCAAATTGCCAACTCGGATCTGTTTGTGG
The DNA here is from genome assembly GCF_009183365.2 of Shewanella algae. Lineage (NCBI taxonomy): Bacteria > Pseudomonadati > Pseudomonadota > Gammaproteobacteria > Alteromonadales > Shewanellaceae > Shewanella > Shewanella algae. The sequence continues at coordinate 516,928 of NZ_CP068230.1, read as the reverse complement.
GTTTTGGTTTCAACCCCAATGAAATCCGTATGAGCGGCAGCGGCGAAGGCTATGATTTTATTAAGTCTCTGGCGGCCAATACCAAGGGCATCAAAGTTTGGATGGTAGAGCCTCGCTACACAGACTCAATGCGCGGAAACGAGGATCACTGGCTTCCCATCAGACCCGGCACAGATGCCGCACTGATTGAAGCCATCATTCATGAAATGATCACCTCAGGGTTTGTCACTCGCGAAGTGAAAAGCTTCCTGGATAAATATGTGGTGGGATTCGACCAACAGTCCCTGGAAAATGCCAAGGCCGCAGTCGCCCTCAACAGCGACGCCTTCATTGCCTCCCATGCCCAGTACATAGATCCGGCAGAGAACTACCACGATTACATCATGGGCGTAGGTAAATTTGCCGCCGATGGTGCCCACAACACCCAGTGGGCCGCCGAAATATGTGGTGTGCCGGAACATAAAATCAAAGCCTTGGCCACAGATATCATGAACGCCAGCGCACCCTATATCAGCGCCGGTGCAGGTATCAGCCGCCATGCCAACGGTGATCAGGCTACCCGCGCCGTGTACACCCTGGCAATCATGACGGGCAAACTGGGCCGAGAAGGGGTTAACAACGGGGCCATGCCCACCAGCTACAGTTTTGCCGTGCCGGCAATGCCTACCGGCACCAACCCGGTTGAGGTCACTATTCCGGTATTTACCTGGTCCGATGCCATAGTTCGCGGCCAGGAGTTTACCGGCAGCAAAGATGGTGTGCGTATCGCCGGCAGCAGCAACGAGCTGGTGGATCACAATGCCACCACGCTGAAAACCGGCATCAAGGCCATTATCAACTGCGCCGGTAATGCCCTGGTTAACCAACACTCCGACAGCAACGGTACCGCGGCTATTTTGAAGGATGAAAATCTGTGTGAGTTAATCGTGGTCTGCGATTGCTGGATGACACCATCAGCCAAGTTTGCCGACTATCTGTTGCCGGACAGCGCCTGGCTTGAATCCAACGACTTTGCCAACGACAGCTATGCTTCGGGTCAGATGGCCTACGCCACCTTTATGAGCAGCGCCTTGAAACCTTTGGGCCAGGCTCAATCCATGTATGAAATCTGCAGCGGCATCGCCCGCGCCATGGGTAAAGAAGCCGCCTATACCGAGGGTCGTACAGGCGAACAGTGGTGTGAGCACCTTTATACCCAGACCAAAGCAATGCATCCGGACATCAATTGGCCCGATACTTATGCAGAAGCGCAAAAGGCCGGGGTATTCCGTAAATACATGCCATCGTCGACCATTGCCATGCAGGCCTTTGTGGCCGACCCGGTTGCCAATGCCAGACCAACCATCTCAGGCAAGATCGAGCTGTACTCCATCTCTCTGGCCCGCAAGGCAGCCACCTGGACACTGCGTCCTGGAGATCAAATCACTGCATTACCCAAATATGTTGTGACCTGGGACGGATATCAGGATCAGGAAACGATTGATAAAGGCTTTAATCTGCAATTGTGTGGCTACCATACCAAGGGTCGCACCCACTCCAGTTACCACAATGTGCCCTGGCTGCGCGAAGCGGTGGAAGACGCACTGTGGATGAACCCAACTGACGCTGCTGAACATGGTATTGCCGACGGTGACATAGTCTGGGCCTATAACGAGCGAGGCACCATTGAAGTACCGGTGAAAGTGACCCCCAGGGTCATACCCGGTGTTTGTTCCCTGGGACAGGGTGCTTGGTACAAGCCGGATCCGGCAATGAGTACCGGGCCTTCCGGACATACTGTCGATCTGGGCGGTTGCATCAACACTTTGACCAAGTATCACCCGTCACCCATTACCAAGGGTAACCCTCAACACACCAACCGTGTTGCTGTTATCAAGAAAAGATAATAGAGGATCAAAAAATGACTCAGCAAACTCAATATGGATTCTACTTTGACAGCAGCAAGTGCACAGGTTGCAAGACTTGTCATATTGCTTGTAAAGACCGCATGGTTGGCCTGTTACGCTCAAAAGACAACGTCAGGGAACTGGGGGTGGCCGCCTTGCCCGGAGTGATTTGGCGACGGGTGTATGAATACGGCGGTGGCAGTTGGAATCAAAACGGTGACGGAAGCTATGAACAGGACGTATTTGCCCACTACGCCTCCATAGGCTGCAACCATTGCAGCGAGCCTGTCTGTGTTAAGGCCTGCCCCACAGGTGCCATGCATAAACAGCAAGACAAGGGTTTGGTATTGGTCGAGGAATCTTTGTGTATAGGCTGTCAATCCTGCGCCCGAGCTTGCCCTTATGATGCCCCGCAATTGGATACTCAGCGCAAGATCATGACCAAATGCGACGGTTGCCAGGATAGGTTGCAGGAGGGGAAGAAGCCTATTTGTGTTGATGCCTGCCCACTCAGGGCCTTGGATTTCGACACCATGGATAATCTACGGGCCAAATACGGCGATGGCGATGGCCATTTTGCCCCGCTGCCATCACAATCCATCACCTCACCCAACCTGATAGTCAAAGCGCCACGAAATGCCCGCAGCAATGGGCAGATCCTGAATATCAGGGAAGTGTAACCCTCAAGAGAGCAGCCTTGGCTGCTCTCCCTCTTTGGAGTTTTATGGCTATCTCAACCGATACACTTCTCTGTTTGCAGAGTATCGCCAACGTATTGCATAAGGTGTTGTTGGATCTGCCCACGGCAGAGCTGGTTGAACACTTTACGCTGAGCGATATCGCCACGCAGTGGCCCAGGCTGACTCACAGCCAACGCGAATCTTTGGCTTTGAACAAGTTGAGCGACTATCTCAAGCACTGGGATGGAAGCCGTGAGCAACTGATTGCACTGCAATTGGATTATGGCCAGTTATTCAACGGCCCCGGGACTCCGGTTGCGCCGCCCTGGGGCTCGGTTTATCAGTCTGCTTCAGGTTTGTTGAATGGCTCTTCCACCCTAGATTTACTGACTTTTTATCAACAGCATGGGTTGCAGATCCATTTCGATCGCAACGAGCCGGTCGACCATCTGGGACTGCTCTGCGTTGTCATCGCCTACCTGCTGGACAAAATGGCGACAGATAATCGAGAACAGTATTCACCAATATTGCAAAGGCTATTGACTGACCATGTCCAACCTTGGGTGCAGCGCTGCCTGTCACTGGCGGAAGAACATGCTCAAACCGGCTATTATCTAGGTTTATCACTATTGGCCAGCGAGTATTTTCGTTATCTGCAAGCCGTGAGTAATGAGCTCGATGACAGCGACGTCTGAAATCAATATGTTAAATATGGATATAAGTAGATATATAGAAAACATAATGGCATAAGTTAACCTGGTTTTACGGATCGACGCCACATTTGTCCAACCGAAGCCATGTTACAATTCTTACAAATGTTATATTTTGGGTGCGAATAATGTTGACTGCAATCTCACTTGGAGCAGATGAAAAAAAGAAATCGACGCTGTTCTTTCCCGGCGGAGTCAATGATCGCATTGCCGAATTTTTCTATGCCAATGGCGCGCCACAGAAATTAAAAAAAGGTGAGCAGTTAAATAAAAATCTATTATTGAACAACTTTATCTATCTCGAAAGCGGTCTGATTTTCTACTCCAAAAGAACCAATGACTTTACCCGTCCAAAATTTCTGAATGCCATATTCCCAGGGCGACTGACCGACTATCATCTGTTGCTGGATGAGGGCTGCACTTGTTGTAAGAATATTCTTGCTGCCAGAGACAGCAAAATCATCACTATAGATAAGAAACTGATAAAAAAGCTGGTGACAGAAGATATCGACCTGTTTATGCAGTTCATGTATGACGCAGCCTATTATACAGAACGCCAGACCGGATTGGCCATTTTCTTGCTGACCTCATCACCGGAAGACAAACTGATCAAGTTCTTATTTGATATATTGGTTGTGCTTCAAGTTCCCTTTGATAAACATTGGTTAACCATAGATCTTAAATTAACCCGTGACGAAATTGCCGACATATTGCATATCAGCACTATTAAGTTGGACCTCATGTTTGGTCAATTAAAGAAGCAAGACTTGCTTAAACGGGTTAGTAATAAACTATGCGTTAATATCGATATTTTCAGCGACTTATCCCCCTGCCCATTGGGTAGGGAAGATGCCAGAGGCTGTCAGTCGAACAATATGCAAAAGTTCAAGCCGCAAAATATGATAAGTACCAACAATAGATATTAATCTGTTGCCCCATACCGCCATATTATTCATGGCAGATAATAATCTATATTGCCTGAAAGCAACTTGGTTTCGAACTGAATTCATAGCCCCATGAGGAATATTCAGGACGGGGTAAAGGCAACAAAAAAGGCGTCCCATGGACGCCTTTTCGATTGGTTGCAGTGGCAATTACTTCTTGCCCAGCATACCGAAACGCTTGTTGAACTTGTCGATACGACCACCGGTATCAACAACTTTCTGAGTACCAGTGTAGAAAGGGTGACATGCACCGCAAACGTCCAAGTGCAGAGCTTTGCCTGCAGTAGAGTTTACTTTGATGACGTTGCCACAAGTACAAGTTGCAGTGATTTCTGCGTATTCAGGATGGATACCTGGTTTCATTGGGGTTACCTCAAGTTAAGGCCATGTCGCTCTTCCAACCCGAAGTCGGACACCACATGCGGTTAATATCAAAAGTTCAGGGCGCAGAATAGTACAGTATCTACCCAGCGCTGACAAGTAGGCGACTACATCTGCTCGAACTTTTCTTTGGCGGCCGTCTTATCTCCATAGGACTCCAGCAAGCTACTACTGGGGCAGTGCAACTTGGCATCACTGCGAAGGTTGCGAATATCACCGCGACTGAAGGCCTTGGGATTGGCATCAAAAATGGCTAGCATGGCGCCATAGACGTGGGTATGGCTGCTCTGTGCATAACGGCTGGCCACCCGCCAGAGGGTTTCAGTACCATCGAAATCCAGCATGCATCCCGGCTCACGACTAGCAATTGGCAGAGCCTTCACCTGGCGCCCCGGCGCTGCAACGGCTTGAGATGCCGAGGGCACACCAAGGCTTTGAGACTCACTCTGGGGTTGACCGGCGACATCTTTAACTCTTTGAGCTTGAACGGCTGGCGGTGGCACGACTTTGCTTGATACTGCTGTGGCTTGCACAGATCTGGCCTCTATCGTTTTGTTTTCTATGGCCTTGTTTTCTATAGCTTGGGTTGACACGGCAACCTGCGGTGACTCAGTCGGCATCTGCTCGGCAAAGACTCTTGCCCGGTTGGAGCGCAGCGCCACAGGTACTGAGGTATCGAACAAGGGTAAGCGTTTGAGTTCATGCCAGCGATTGATTCGGTATTCCCGCACCAGTAATTCGGCCTGCTTGTCGGTCACTTCATCTATCCCCAGCAGCAGCACCATGTAGCGGTTAATGGGTTGCACCATGAGTTTTTCCGCCGCACCTTGCTGCCTGACAATAAACTCAAGCCGGGTCATATCCTCACTGTCGGCCACCACATTGACCTTGATCAGCGGCAGATGCCCGAGTTCAAACATTCTTTGATTGATACTGACATGGGCGGTTTCTGCTATGGCAACAGACGTTAGCAACATGAGTACAAGCATCAGTAAACCCGCTCTCATCCATATCCTCTCTAATTTGATTTTTAGTTACCCAGTTTAGGTTATCCGGCTTAGGTTCTCTGGTTTGAATTCGTTAAGTCAGCGCGTTCAAGCTGCGGTTTTTGCGGCTTTTTGTTTCCGGGACTGGTTCTCTCATTCTAGCCTGAGTAAACTGACGGGCAACATGTGCCGTGATTATTTGCGAAAACTCTGACTATGCCGCAGTTTGTAGAAGTTGCCCTTCCCGTTCCCATGCGGCAGAACTTCAGTTACCTGATGCCCAAAGCTTGCCCCTGGCCACTCGAGCCGGGAATGCGGGTGCGCGTGCCCTTTGGCCGCCAGCAACTCATAGGCCTGGTGACAGGCCTGAGTGATGAGTGCGAACTCGAGCCCAAACAACTCAAGCCAGTATATCAAGTGCTGGACAGCGCGCCATTGCTGCCACCTGCGCTGTACCAACTGACCCTCTGGGCCGCCAGATACTATTTCTGCAGCCAGGGGCAGATGTTGACCCAGGCCCTGCCGGTGGCGCTGCGCAAGGGTGCCGATGCCGCGCCGGAGAAAATCAGTTATCTGTGTCTGACCAGTGCGGGCCAGGAGGCCACGCTGGAGTCGCTGAAACGCGCTCCCGCCCAACGCAAACTGCTGCAACAGCTCAAACAAGGGGAACTGACCACTGAAGAGGTCAATGCGCTGGAGCTGAGCAAGAGTGCCATCAAGGGGCTGCTGGACAAGGGCTGGGCCGAGCAACGAGAGCGGTCAGTCAGCGCCAATCTTGAATGGCGGCAACAGCTAGAGCTGAGGGAAGAGCCTCACAGACTCAACCCGGAGCAAGCCGTGGCGGTCGCCAGCCTCAATGCACAGAGCGGCTATCAGTGCAGCTTGCTTGAAGGGATCACAGGCTCAGGCAAGACAGAGGTCTATCTGGCGGTACTGGAAACCATACTCAAGGCTGGCAAGCAGGCGCTGATCCTGGTGCCGGAAATCGGCCTGACGCCGCAAACCATCAACAGGTTCAAACGCAGATTCAAAGTCACGGTTGCCGTGATCCATTCCGGCCTGACCGACAAGCAGCGCCTCGACGCCTGGCGCCTGGCCCGCAGCGGCGAGGCGGCCATCATAATCGGCACCCGCTCGGCGCTGTTCACTCCCATGGCCTGGCCCGGGATCATCATTCTCGATGAGGAACACGACAGCAGTTTCAAACAGCAGGAAGGCGTGGGTTATCACGCCCGGGATCTGGCCGTCATGCGCGGCCATCTGGAACAGGTTCCTGTACTGCTGGGCAGCGCGACGCCGTCGCTGGAGAGCCTGCAAAACGCCCTCAGCGGCCGCTATCAGCATCTGCAATTGGGAGAGCGGGCAGGCAATGCCCTCAAGGTGCGCCAGGGACTGATAGATATCCGCAACCAACCACTGCAGGCCGGCATGTCGCAACCGTTGCTGAACGAGATGCGCCTGCATCTGCAGGCCGGCAACCAGGTGTTGCTGTTTCTCAATCGCCGCGGCTTTGCCCCTGCCCTGCTGTGCCACGAATGTGGCCATCTGCACGAGTGCGATCGCTGTGATGCGTTTTTCACTCTGCACCAATCCCTCGGCGAAATTCGCTGCCACCACTGCGGCAACCAGTATGCAATTCCACGCCAGTGCCACAACTGCGGCAGCACCATGTTGCAGGGTCAGGGTATAGGCACGGAGCAATTGGAGGCGGCGCTCAGCAAGGAGTTTCCCGAGTATCCCGTGGTGCGAATCGACCGGGATACCACCAGCCGCAAAGGCTCGCTGGAACAGCACTTAAGCGCCATTCATCGCGGCGAATACAAGATATTGGTGGGCACCCAGATGCTGGCCAAGGGACATCACTTTCCCGATGTCACCCTGGTGGGACTGCTCGATGTAGATGGCGCCCTGTTCAGCGCGGACTTTCGGGCTCCTGAGCGCTTCGGCCAGCTCTATACCCAGGTGGCCGGTCGCGCCGGCCGCGCCAGCAAGCCGGGCACTGTGCTGCTGCAGACCCATCAGAGCGACAACCCTTTGCTCAGGGATCTTATGCACAGAGGCTATGGCGAGTTTGCCCGCAGCCAGCTCAATGAACGCCAGCAGGCACTGTTGCCACCGGCCTGGCATATGGTACTGATCCGCGCCGAATCCCACCGCGCCGAGGATGCCGATGCCTTTCTGGCAGCCTTCGCCGCCATGTTACCCATGGACAAGGATTTTGAAGTGATAGGCCCACTGCCGGCGCCGCTGGATCGCAAGGCCGGCAAGTATCGGCGCCAGTTGTTGGCTCAGGCCAAGGACAGACGCAGGCTGCAACAGGTGTTTGAACAGCTGTTGCCCCAGGCCGAACAGCTGCCCGAGGCCAAGCGCTGCCGCTGGAGTCTGGATCGAGATCCTCAGGATCTGCTGTAACTCCCTTGAACGGCTTTAATCCGGCTCAGAATTGACCGTGAGGCCCCTGCTTGTCCTGCGGCTTGCGCAGTAGCTTATAGGTCAGCCAACTGCCGAGCGCCAATACCAGAGTAATCACCGGCGCCGCCATCAACGCCATGGTCAACAGCTTGCTGATCCGCTCCGGCAGAAACGGCATCATGTAGCCCAGCGATACCAACAGCCCCACCCAGAAGAAGGCACTCAGAGCTGCAAAAAAATAGAAGGTCTTGATACAGGCCATGCGCACGCCCATCACCAAAGGCAGCAGCGAACGCACCAGCGGCAGGAAACGGGCACAGAAAAGCGCCACCAGCCCATGACGCCCAAGGAGTTTATCCACTGCCGCCAGGCTGTCAGCCGGCACCTTGTAGACCCAGCCCTGCACCCTGGGCAGACGATTGAGCAGCCGCCCCTGAACAAATGCCAAATAGCTGCCGCCTGCGGCCGCCACAAACAGCAACAGATACACCAGCAAGGGGTTAAGGATCCCCATGGCCGCCAGGGTACCTGAAAGAATGACCACACTGTCGCAAGGCAAGGGGGCCGCCGGCAGCAAGGCGCTCTCCAGAAAGATAAAGCTGAAGATGCAAACATAGATACTCAGGGCAATACCCGGAGCATGCAGCGCGGTAAAATCCTGCTGCCAAATAGCCTGTAACACTGTGGTGATGGAGTCCAGCATCTTTATCTCCATTAAAACTATCGGCACGCGCCGATGGGGAAATCTTGGATCCGAGAAGGATCGGAGAGACATCATACTCCCCCAAAATGAAGATCAGCGATTCTTAAACAAAGATTCATCCATAATAGTGATCTTAAAAGGCACCCGGCTGCGGCAAACCCAGGCAACAACAAAATTTGCTGATAAAACCGTACAGGTGATAGCAATGTTACCGCCGAAAGCGCTAGAATGTGCGGTTATTCCCCTTTTAACCTTTATCAGTCAGTGTCGATAAAACGCCAATGAAATCACATATCCAATCTTTGCTTGAACAGACAGTAGCCACTTTGAAACAACAGGGGCTGGTCCCCGAAGAGACTGCGCCAAGGATTCAGGTAGACCGAACCAAGGATAAGAGTCACGGCGATCTGGCCACCAACCTGGCCATGATGCTGACCAAAGCTGCCGGCAAGCCGCCTCGGGAGCTGGCACAACTGATCATCGACAATCTGCCGGCCTCCGGCCATGTGGCCAAAGTAGAGATAGCCGGCCCCGGCTTTATCAACTTCTTTATTGATGACAATGCCCTGGCCAAACAGCTGCAGGCGGCACTGGCTGACGAGCATCTGGGTATAAACCTGCCCAAGTCGCAGACCGTGGTAGTGGACTACTCCTCCCCTAACCTCGCCAAAGAGATGCATGTGGGCCACCTGCGCTCCACCATCATTGGCGACAGCGTTGTGCGGGCGCTGGAGTTTCTCGGTCACAAGGTGATCCGCCAAAACCACGTCGGCGATTGGGGTACCCAGTTCGGCATGTTGCTGGCCTATATGGAAGAGCTGCGGGCACAAAATGGTGAAAACGCCAACCTGGAGCTGTCGGATCTGGAAAGCTTCTATCGCGCTGCCAAACTGCGTTTCGACGAGTCGGCCGAATTTGCCACCCGCGCCCGTCAACTGGTGGTCGAGCTGCAATCAGGTGACGAGTACTGCAACAAGCTGTGGCGTGAATTCAACGATATCTCTCTGAGCCACTGCCATGAAGTGTATCAGCGCCTGGGCGTCAGCCTGACCCGCACCGATGTCCATGGTGAAAGCGCTTACAACGACGATCTGGAACAGGTGGTCAAAGATCTGGATGCCCAAGGCTTGCTGTCTGAAAGTAACGGCGCCAAGGTGGTATTCCAGGAAGAATTCCGTAACAAAGATGGTGAAGCCCTGCCGGTGATCATTCAGAAGGCCGATGGCGGCTATCTCTATGCCACCACAGACCTGGCGGCCATGCGCTATCGCTCGGGTACCCTGCATGCCGATCGTGCCCTCTACTTCGTGGATCTGCGCCAGGCACTGCATTTCCAGCAAGTGTTCAGCCTGGCCCGCACCGCAGGTTTTGTACGCCCGGAAATGACACTGGAACACATGGGCTTTGGCACCATGAACGGTGAAGACGGCCGCCCATTCAAGACCCGCAGCGGCGGCGTGGTGAAACTGGTTGACCTGCTCGATGAAGCCAATGTCAGGGCGCTGGAGCTGGTACGCAGCAAGAACCCCGACATGGACGAAGACACCCTGGCCGAAATCGCCCGGGTAGTGGGCATCGCCTCGGTGAAGTACGCCGATCTGTCGAAGAACCGCGCCAGCGACTATATCTTCAGCTTCGATCAGATGCTGAGCTTTGAAGGCAACACAGCGCCATACCTGCTGTACGCCTACACCCGGGTTGCCGGGATCTTCAAGCGGGCCGAAGGTGTGGATCTGAGCAATGCCATTATCGCTCTGGAACACGACAAGGAAAAAGAGCTGGGCAACAAGCTGGCCCAATTCGGTGAAATCCTTGCCCGTATGGTCGACAAGGGCCAACCCCATGTGCTTTGTGGTTATCTGTTTGAACTGGCGGGTGCCTTCTCCAGCTTTTACGAAGCCTGCCCTGTGCTGGCGGCCGATAACGAAACCCAGAAGCACAGCCGTCTGCTGCTGTCTCAATTGACTGCCAAGACCCTCAAGCAGGGCCTGTCACTGCTGGGTATCGAGACCCTGGAGCGCATGTAATCCATGGGACGCGATTACGCCAATAGCAAGCCCAAGCCCCGCAAGCCAGCCAAGCGGGGCACTCGCAAGCAGCCGCAGCCCAGGCAAGGCTTTCCTGTGCTGTTGCTTGTGGTGGTAGTGGCCGTGGTGGCCGGCTTTGGCTATTTCCTCTGGAGCCTGAAGAGCAGCGCTCCCGAGGCCGAAGTGGTTCAACCTCAGCCACAGACTAAGCCGGTGCCCCAGAAGAAAGACCCCAACGCCCTGCCGCCCAAGCCCAAAGAGGAGTGGACCTACCTCAAGGAACTGGAAAACAAACAGGTAGAAGTGGATCTGCCGGAAGAGAGCAACAAGCCATCTCGCCCTTATCAGATGCAGTGTGGTTCCTTCCGGGTGCAGTCCCAGGCCGACGAGATGAAAGCCGTGATCGCCTTCCAGGGGCTAGAAGCCCAGGTGCGCAAGGTGCAAGGCACCAGCGGTGTCTGGTACAAGGTGGTACTCGGCCCCTATGACAGCAAGCGCGATGCCGAGCGGCAGCGCCACGTGCTGCAAAGAGCCGGTCTCAACGGCTGTATGATCTGGTTCTGGGAAGAATAAACTCCTCTCAATTTAAAGGCTGCAAACAATAAGATTTGCAGCCTTTTTGTTTTTCAGCACGAAAGCCTCTGCCGGGCACTTGATATTCCGGCCCCCAACCCCATATAGAAAACTATCACCTCATTAGTTGGCCTTGCTGTGCCCCCAATGGGCCGTTTCATGCAGCAGACCCTGGGGATTTGACCCATGACGGACGCGCCGTCCGCCCGAGAAGAGGATCTATCGTGACCACTATCGTATCTGTACGCCGTAATAATCAGGTTGTTGTCGCCGGCGACGGCCAAGTGTCTCTGGGCAACACTGTGATGAAAGGCAATGCCCGCAAAGTACGCCGCCTGTACCACAATAAGGTACTGGCCGGTTTTGCCGGTGGCACCGCCGATGCCTTTACCCTGTTTGAACGCTTCGAGGCCAAACTGGAGATGCATCAGGGGCATTTGATGAAGTCGGCGGTCGAACTGGCCAAAGACTGGCGCAGCGACAGAGCCTTGAGAAAACTCGAAGCCATGTTGGTAGTGGCCGATCATGAAAGCTCACTGATCATCACAGGTAACGGCGATGTGGTGCAGCCGGAGCATGATCTTATCGCCATAGGCTCTGGTGGCAACTATGCCCAGGCCGCGGCGTTGGCGCTGCTGGAAAACACCGAACTGGGTGCCCGTGATATTGCCGAGAAGTCGCTGACCATAGCCGGTGATATCTGCGTATTTACCAACCAGTTCAAGACAATAGAAGAACTGAATTACTGATCCCGAGCGTGAGGAAGCATTATGTCTGAAATGACACCCCGCGAAATCGTCCACGAACTGGACGCGCACATCATAGGCCAACAGAAGGCCAAACGCTCTGTCGCAGTAGCCCTGCGTAACCGCTGGCGCCGCATGCAGCTGGATGCCGGCTTGCGCCAGGAAGTGACCCCGAAGAATATTCTGATGATAGGCCCAACCGGTGTCGGTAAGACAGAGATCGCCCGCCGTCTGGCCAAGCTGGCCAATGCGCCTTTCATCAAGGTTGAAGCGACCAAGTTCACCGAAGTGGGCTATGTGGGTAAGGAAGTAGAGCAGATCATCCGCGATCTCACCGACGCCGCGGTCAAACTGACCCGCGAGCAGCAGATGAAGAAGTGCCGCACCCTCGCCGAAGAAGCCGCCGAGGAACGGGTTCTCGATGCCCTGCTGCCCAAGCCAAAGAGTGAATGGGATCAGGAAACCGAGGACAAGTCCCACACCCGCCAGGTGTTCCGTAAGAAACTGCGTGAAGGCCAGTTGGACGACAAAGAGATCGAAATCGATGTCTCGGCGCCGCAAATTGGCGTCGAAATCATGTCACCTCCCGGCATGGAAGAGATGACCAACCAGCTGCAGAGCCTGTTCCAGAACATGGGTCAGGGACAGAGCAAGCGCAAGAAACTCAAGATCAAGGATGCCTACAAGCAGCTGGTCGAAGAGGAAGCCGCCAAGCTGGTCAACCAGGAAGATCTCAAAGAGCAGGCCATTGAGCTGGTCGAGCAACACGGCATAGTGTTCCTCGATGAGATAGACAAAATCTGTAAGCGCGGCGAAACCTCAGGCCCGGACGTGTCCCGCGAAGGGGTACAGCGTGATCTATTGCCTCTGGTGGAAGGCTGCACAGTCAACACCAAGCACGGCATGGTGAAGACAGACCACATTCTGTTTATCGCCTCCGGCGCCTTCCAGATGAGTAAGCCATCGGATCTGATCCCCGAGCTGCAGGGCCGTCTGCCGATTCGAGTCGAGCTGGATGCCCTGACCGCCTCTGACTTCAAACGGATCCTCACCGAGCCCCACGCCTCGCTCACCGAGCAGTATGTGGCCTTGATGGGCACCGAAGGAGTCAGCATCGAATTTACCGAGTCAGGTATCGACCGTATTGCCCAGGCCGCCTGGCAAGTCAACGAGCGTACCGAAAACATCGGCGCCCGTCGGCTGCACACTGTGATGGAGAGGCTGATGGAAGACATCTCTTTCGAGGCCAGCGACAAGTCCGGCAGCAAGTTTGTTATCGATGCCGAATATGTCGATGCTCACCTGGACAACCTGGTTCAGGATGAAGATCTGAGTCGCTTCATTCTCTGATTTTCACCTCAAAAAGCCTCCTTCGGGAGGCTTTTTTACGGCGCTTTTTTGCCTTCGGCGCGCGCATTCTTTATCATCCTCTCCTTTGCCCAAGCTGGAACCCAAGCTATGAAACTGACTCTGCTGACTCAAGAGCTGTACAGCAAGCTCTACCGTGATATTCAGGAATTTCGCGCCACTTTCGACCTCCCGGTCAACTCTCCTGACACCCTGGATGCCAAGGCAGACACACTGCACACCTCGCTTATCAGCGAAGAGCTGACCGAACTGGCCGAGGCAGGCGATAAAGTTGAACAGGCCGACGCCATAGTCGACAGCGTGTATGTGTTGATGGGCCGCTTGGTACACTTGGGCTGCACCCAAGTTAGGAAGCGACTGGAGATCAGCTACCTGATAGATCTGCTGCTGCAGGTTGCCGCCAACAAGGCAATCGACTTTGAGCCCTGCTGGGATGAGGTACATGCCAGCAACATGAGCAAGGTATGCCGCAATGAGCAGGAACTGGCGGATACTGTGGCTCACTATGCCAAGCAAGGGGTGGAAATTGTCGGCAGCCGTCAGGGCGACTTCCTGATAGCCAAGTGCGCCAAGGATGTGGAAATGACCGGCAAGACAGTGCGCCAGGGCAAAGTGCTCAAGTCTGTCTATTATCGTCCGGCCAACCTCAAGGGTCTGGTTTAGCCCCCTCGAGTTTGCTCAGCTCCCTGTAGGTCATCCATTGTCCTTCAGGGGGCAAGGTCTGACTCATGTCCAGCTCAGAGATGTTTTGCGGGGTGACTACCCGGATCTCCGGGCTGACCCGCCCAGGCACTTTTTCGCCCTGCAGCAGCCTCACCGCCAAATCAACCGAAATTCTCGCCTGCAGTACAGGTGAGTCTGTCACTGTTGCCATCAACTTGCCCTGCTCAACCAAGGCCATGGTTTGCGGATTACTGTAAAATGCCAACACCCGCCCGGGAAACATTCTGGCCGCCACAGTGGCCGCCACCGCATTGCCCAGTAGATAATCGGCCTGAAAGCGCCGGGTCAGCGCCCGCACCAAGTCGGCCTGCACAAAGGTTTCAGTGACACCATAGCCGCCTTCAATCAGCTCGACTTGGGAACCGCTAAGCCCCTGTTTTAGTCCCAACTCGGCATCCATCACCCAACCCGCTCCCGAAGGGCCGGGAAACCAGGCCAGGCTGAAATCCTGTCTGCCACTGGCGGCAAACAGATATTGCACCGCGGCTTGAGTCATATCGACAAAAGATACCAGCGAGCGACTGTCTACCTGATTGCTGTTAATACCATTGACCAGATCCACAACTCTGGCGCCCTTGGCCCTGAGCCTCGGCAATTCAGCGTTGAAAAGCTCCGCCGAGACAGCCGCCAGAATATAACCTTGGGCACCGCGAGCCTCGCATTCATCTAGCTGGCGCAGTTGCCGCTCCGCCTCAGTGTAGCCACCGGCATCATAAATACCTATCTCGACGCCCAGCCTGTCCGCCTCCTCGGCCAAGCCCCAGGCGACACCCCACCAATAATGATCTTTACCGTGGGGTAAAAGAGCACAGAGGCGCCAGACTTTGTTGGCCCGCACCAGCGGCTTATACAATTGCGCTTCACCATCGGCACGCACCTTGACCGGATACCAGGTTGCCGTGGCAGGAAAAACCAGCAGCAATAAACTGCAGAGGAGATATTTCATCTTTTATTCCCGAGAGTCACTCTATTAACCTTATACCAATCGCCATAAAGTGGTGCCTTGATCGCGCATTCGACTGACTCGGGACGACAGAGAAGCAGAATTCAGCTACAAAAAAAGCAGACCTCCAGGTCTGCTTTGTCAGTGAGTTAAAGTGGTTAGAACTTCACTAGGGTCCCTTTCAGTGCCACCCCGGCCATGATGGCACCGGCGCCACACTCATATTCGGTCTCGCTGGCAAACTCACGCTTCTTGTAATAGGACTGGATATTGACCACAGCGTCCATCCCCTCACGCTCGGCGCGCTCCTGCAACGCCTTTAGCGCACTCAACATCACCCACTCACAGGCTTCGCGATCCGACTTGCCAAAGGCATTGGTCTTTTTATTGGTGATCACCTCACCATAGCTCTTGCTGATCTCCGGGTGAGCCTGAGTGGCAAAATACAGTGGCACATCGTAAAGGGCTTCTTTGGCCTTCTCGGTCTGCAGCAGTTCCTGCACCGGATACTGGGCTATGGTGTCGCGGGCCGCGGCGTTGGCACTGACCATCAGGGCCAGCAGCGCCAGAGCAAGTGATTTTTTCATCTATATCTCCCTATTGCGGCTCCACGCCGCAGTCAAAGCTTTGATTGCAGTCCATCTAAAGATAGGGTCACTCCGCCGGTTGCAGGAGTGACTAATTCGCAATGATACAGGCAGTTACATACACTAGACCAGAAAAAGCTCAAGCCCTGATAAAGGCCGCCATCAACTCACGTGTCAAGTCGGCGGCGGGAATTTCCCGACATCCCTCCGGATTCTGACCACACCAGAGCGGGCTGAAATCACTGCAGTCGCGTGCTTCTGCCGCAGCGCGCAGCGGCGCAATGGCATTGGCCGCCAATGGGAAATCCGGCGCTTGCCCCAAAGGCCCCAACTCACGCATCAAACGGGTCATTATGCCTCTGGCCGGACGGCCACTGTAGAGATTGGTCAGCGCCGTATGGCGATTCATTTGCGGATCTTTCAGCGCTTGGCGATGCAATTCACTGATCTCGGCCTCCGGGCACAAGAGATAGGCCGTACCCACCTGCACCCCGGCCGCTCCCAAAGCCATGGCCGCCTGCACTCCGGCGGCGTCGGCAATACCACCGGCGGCAATCACGGGCACCTTCACCGCCTGTACCAGGCGCGGTAGCAGGGCAAAGGTACCACTGTGCTCGGTCAAATCATCACTGAGGAAATGGCCTCTGTGACCACCGGCTTCCAGGCCCTGAGCTATGATGGCATCCACGCCTCTGGATTCGAGCCACTTGGCCTCGGCGACGCTGGTTGCCGAGGCAATCACCTTGGTGCCCCAGCTCTTGACCCTGAGCATCAGTTCGGTGGAGGGAAGCCCGAAATGAAAACTCACCACTTCGGGACGAAAGGGTTCTATAACCGCGGCAACCTCGGCATCGAAGGGACGCCGCTCGGCGCCACCGCCGAGATCTTCGACCTCGAATTCACGGTAATAGGGCGCCAGTTGCTGCAGCCAGGCATGCAAACGCTCGACTTGTTCCTCGGGTGGCTTATGGCAGAAGAAGTTGAGGTTTACCGGCCGGTCACTCTGGCGCCTGAAGCTCTCTAGCGCCAGCTTGAGTTTGTCATGGGATAACATGGCGCAGGGAATAGAACCAAGCGCACCGGCGGAAGCGACGGCCAATGCCAGCGGCACGCCCTGAGCGCCGGCCATGGGGGCTTGAATAAGCGGCAATTCAATACCAAAGAGTTGTTCTATCAACATACCAAGACTCCTTCTTGCTTCAGTCCTCAGCGGCGCTATTCCCGCTGCTTGGTTCAATCATCCGGCTGTTCAGACTAACGGTTGGCGGTTGTTTGCGCCAGCAAAAACGCCGCGATAATCGCGGCGTTGACAGTCAAACTCAATGTCATTCAGAGCAGGTAATCCATCCCCAAGGCGACAAACAAGGCCATACCCGCCCAGTTGTTGTTGAGAAATGCCTTGAAGCAGGGAGCCCGCTGCCGGTCGTAAATCAGCCTCTGCTGATAAAGCCCAAAGCCGATAAAGGCCAGCAGCCCCACCAGATAGAGGGCACCTCGCTCGGCCACATAACCTGCAGTCATAAAGCAGGCCAGCGCTGCCAGCTGAAACAGGCCGATGATCTGCCTGTCGTAACGGCCGAACAGAATGGCGGTGGACTTGATCCCCACCTTGAGGTCATCGTCCCTGTCCACCATGGCATACATGGTGTCGTAGGCGACAGTCCAGAACCAGTTGGCGGCAAATAGCCACCAGGCTTCGACAGGCACTTCACCTGTCTGGGCGGCATAGGCCATGGGAATCGACCAACTCCAGACTATGCCGAGGAACATCTGCGGCATATTGGTGTAGCGCTTGGTGAAGGGATAGATAATGGTCAGCAGCATGCCGACAAGGGAGAGTTTAACCACCAGAGGGTTGAGCAGCAGCACCAAACCAAAGGCAAACAGCCCCATGACCACAAACAGGCCCAGCGCTTCTTTGACCGTGACCTCGCCACTGGCCAAGGGCCTGGACCTGGTGCGCTCGACATAGGTATCCAGCTCACGGTCGGCATAGTCGTTGATGATGCAGCCACAGGCACGCATCACAAACACACCTACGATAAAGATGATCAGCACCTTGAGATCCGGTAAGCCCCCGGCCGCCAGCCACAGCGCCATTAAACAGGGCCACAGCAGCAGAAAAGTTCCTATGGGTCTGTCCAGACGCGACAGACGGGCATAGACATCAATTTTTTCCCTCAAGTTCATCGGTAGGCTCTCCAACACATCTCAGCCTTAAATTTGCCAAGCATTATGACTCAGCAACAGTGTGATTGACACCGCAAAACGCGAATTTTCCTACCCGGGCTGTCAACAAGCAGTTAACTTGGCGTAGGCCACCACCAACCACTTGCTGCCGAAGTCATCGAAATTCACCTGCACCCTGGCCTGTGCTCCCTGGCCTTCAAAATTGGTCACTATCCCCTCACCGAATTTGGGGTGCAGCACCCGTTGGCCAACATTGAAGCCCGTGTCGTTGAAGCTGCTTTGCGACTTGCTGAACCTGTTATTGGCCATGGGAGTTGCCACCTGCGCCTTGAGACGGATCTCCTGCAGGTACTGAGGCGGGATCTCCTTGATAAAGCGCGACGGCCGCGAGTAGTTTTCACGGCCATAGATGCGGCGTGACTCGGCATAGGTGATATACAGCTGCTGCATGGCGCGGGTCATGCCCACGTAACACAGGCGCCGCTCTTCTTCCAAACGATCGCCCTCTTCCAGCGACAACTGGCTGGGGAACAGCCCTTCTTCGACCCCGGCCATAAACACCAGCGGGAACTCCAGCCCCTTGGCCGAGTGCAGCGTCATCAACTGCACCGCATCTGTGTGGGCATCAGCCTGGCCTTCTCCCGCCTCCAGCGCCGCATGGGACAGGAAGGCATTCAACTCACCCATGTCCACCAGCTCTTCCGGCACTTCGAAGGTGCGCGCCGCGGTGACCAGTTCCTCGAGGTTTTCCACTCTGGCCTGAACCTTTTCGCCCTTTTCCTGCTCATACATGGCCTTGAGCCCGGAGTCCTGGATCACTATATCCGCCTGGCGATAGAGGGGCAGCTCTTCGGTGTCGCTGCGCAGCTGCACTATCAAGTCCATAAAGCTGCGCACCGCATTGGCGGCGCGGCCGGCCAAGACTTTCTCTTCCAACAAACGGACGCAGGCCTGCCACAGGGTCAATTGCTGCTGCCGGGCCGTGGTTCTGAGAATATCCAGAGTGCGATCGCCTATCCCCCTGGCGGGAGTGTTGACCACCCGCTCGAAGGCGGCGTCATCGTCGCGGTTGGCAATCAGGCGCAGGTATCCCATGGCATCCTTGATCTCCTGACGCTCGAAGAAGCGCAAGCCGCCATAGATGCGATAGGCCAGCCCCTTGTGCAGCAAGGCCTCCTCCAATACCCGTGATTGAGCATTACTGCGATAGAGGATGGCGCAGTCACTGAGACTGCCGCCCTTGTCCTGCCAGTCGCCAATGCGGCCTATGATGAAGCGGGCTTCATCCATCTCATTGAAGGCACAGTAAACTGAGATCGGCTCACCATCGACATCTTCAGTCCACAGCTGTTTGCCCAGCCGATCCGGGTTGTTGGCGATAAGTTCGTTGGAGGCCTTGAGAATATTGCCGCTGGAGCGATAGTTTTGCTCCAGGCGAATAGTTTCGGCATTGGGAAAATCCTGTAAAAACTTGTGCAGGTTTTCCACTTGGGCGCCACGCCAGCCATAGATGGACTGGTCATCGTCGCCCACTATCATCACATTGGCGCTCTTGCCTGCCAATACTCTGATCCAGGCATATTGAATGGCGTTGGTGTCCTGAAACTCATCCACCAGAATATTGCGGAACCTGTCCTGATAGTGGGCCAGAATATGTTCCTTGTTGAGAAACAGCTCGTGAGCCCGCAAGAGTATCTCGGCAAAGTCTACCAGTCCGGCGCGGTCACAGGATTCCTGATACACCTGATAGATTTGCACCAGTTTCTGCTCCATGGGGAAGAGGCCGCCATCCAGATGTTTCGGCCTTAGCCCTTCATCCTTCTTGCCGTTGATATAGCCGGCCACCATCCGCGGCGGATACTGTTTCTCATCCAGATTCAGGCTCTTGAGGATGCGTTTGAGCAGCCGCAGTTGATCATCCGAGTCGAGGATCTGAAAATTTTGCGGCAGGCCGGCATCCTGCCAGTGAGTGCGCAGCAGACGATGGGCCAGACCATGGAAGGTACCGATCCACATGCGGCCCATATGGTTGCCGACTATCTTCTCCACCCGTTCCCGCATCTCAGCGGCCGCCTTATTGGTGAAGGTCACCGCCATAATGGAGTATGGGCTCTGGTTTTCCACCTGCAGCAGCCAGGCAATCCTGTGAGTCAGTACCCGGGTCTTGCCGCTGCCGGCACCGGCGAGCACCAGCATGCTGGATTGAGGTGCGGCTACCGCCTCACGCTGCTTGTCATTCAGGCCATCCAATAAAGAAGATACGTCCATTCGCGCCTCCACAAAAACGAGCGCGCATTATAGCAGGAAAGACCCATAGCTCCTACGCGCCTTGGCAGGCTACTGACAGAACTGGACTCTGATGCAGGGGGCACAGCAGAGTCGGCTCCATCTGTATTCCTCCTGCTTTGACCACAAACAAGACTCTGCATTTGGCATTGATATTAAATCATTACTAAATAATGACTTAACAATATAAACAATCAAAAATACTAAAAATTAAAACAATTACCTATTAAATTGCCACAACTCACAGTTTGCATCCGGACAAACACCTAGGATCTTGAAACATTCACTATATATTTCATACATTTGTTTTGGAGCCGGGTTGTGAACCAAGCCATCTTTTCCAATCTTTCTTTGCGCAAGTTGTTGATCACCTTGTTTGCCGCGCTGCTGGCGCTGTTTTGCCTGTCATTGGGCACCATTGCCTATCACCTGCAGGAGGTGAAAAGCCAAATAAGCCTGCTGGAGCGGGAGTACCACAGCAATGATCAGGCCGCCTCTTTGCTGCAACTGGTATCCGGCCTCAGACGGGAACAGCTGGGATACAGCTTGAGACGGGTACTGAATGCCCCCATGAGTGAGGAGTCACGTCAGTACCTGCAGGATCAGACCCTGGCGATCAACTCGGCGCTGGCGCAACTGAAACAGGGTGCCGGGCAAGATACCCTGGTGCAACTGCACAAGCTGGATGCCCCACTGCAGGCCTTTATGGGACTGCATAAACAATTTTTGGATCGAGACAGCAGCGACCTGCCGGAAAACACCGCCAACATGCTGACCTCCATGGAGTCCTGGCATATTTACAACAATGTCGAGACCGAACTCAAAGCCTTGATGGAACTGGAAACCAATAAGGTCAGCTCTGCCAGAAGCGCCAGTGAACAGGCAATTCAATCCCTCAGCAGCAGTCTGGTCATCGTCTTCTGCCTCTTTGTGACCCTGGCATTGGGAGCCGGCTGGTTCCTGCTGCGGCGAATTTTTATCCCCCTTGGCGCCACTACCCAAGTGCTGGAGCAGATAGCCTCTGGCGATCTCGCAACCGAAATTCCGATGGAAAAATTCAGCAGCAGCGAGTTCAAACACCTGGCCGAAACCCTGGGACAGATGCGTAACACTCTGCATGAGATGATTTCCCAGATAGGCGCGGCCTCGGTGCAACTGGCCGCCGCCGTGGAAGAGATGACTACAGTCGCCGCCGAAGCCGCCGAAGAGATGCAGCAACAGCGCTCTGAGGTCGATCAGGTGGCTACCGCCATGACAGAGCTGCAGAGCTCGATTGCCGATATCTCCCGCAACACCACCCAAACCGCCGATCAGGCCAACCAAGGGGTGCTGGCCACCACAGAGGGCCAACAAGTGGTGCTGCAGACACTGGACACCATTCAAAGCTCGGATGCGGAAATCACCGCCGCCAGCGAAGTGATAGGCCAGTTGCAAAAAGACTCAGATTCCATTGCCATGGTGCTGGAAGTGATCGCCCAGATAACAGAGCAGACCAACTTATTGGCCCTCAACGCCGCCATCGAAGCCGCCCGGGCCGGTGAGGCAGGAAGAGGCTTTGCCGTGGTGGCCGATGAAGTGCGCACACTCGCCAGCCGTACCCAAAGCTCGGCGCTGGAAATCAAAGGCACCATAGAACAGCTGCAGCAAAGAGCTCAGCATGCCAACGAAGTGATGCAAAAGAGCCGCGAGCGGATGCAGGGCAGTGTTCGCTGCGCCAATGAGGCCAGCGATGCGATTGAAAGGATCAGTGCCGCTATCGGCATCATCAACGACATGGCGATTCAGGTGGCCAGTGCCACCGAGCAGCAAACAGCGGTTACCGGTGAGTTGGGGGTCAACATCACCAATATCAGTGATGCCGCCTCCAAGGTGTCCATGGGGACGGGGCATGTGTCTCAATCCAGCCAAGAGCTGAGTCAGTTGGCCCACAACCTGGCGCATTTGATCAGCCGTTTCCGCACCTAAAATGAGATCTTCGTCACACTCATGCGGCCACGACGGCCGCATGATAATACCATTCCAACTTGGAGAGACTGACTATGGGATATTCAATCAAAGACTTGGTATATAACGGTGAAACTCACGGGGTGCACAACTGGTCGACACTGGAAGGCAGCCAGTTTTACTGGCATCCGGATTGGCTGCATATCGCCGAGGATATAACCGGCCACAAGGCAACGGCCCATATTCAGGCCAAAGCCGCCAAGGCCAGCCATGAGGAGGCGAAGGCCACCATAGTCCAGCACCTCAACGACAAAAAGTAATCTTAAATAAGCCTCCCACGCGGAGGCTTATTTATTCTTGGGCTAGTGCCCGGACGCTATTGCCTTACGGGCAAGATTATCCACCCAGGCTGGAGCGATAAGGCGGACAAAACGCCCCAGACGACCACGCCAAGAGGTGATCAACATTCGCCCCCGCCCGGCTATGACCGGCAGCATCATCTGCGCGCATTCTTCGGCGGTCATGATCTTGCTCTCTGCCATGGGAGAAGTTCCGAGCGGTTTACCCTCTCCATCCAGCGCCCGCCGGTGGATCTCGGAGACCACAAAGTCAGGACATATCACGGTCACAGCAACATTGTCCTCGGCCAACTCGATTCGCAGTGAATCAAAAAAGCCCACGACAGCATGTTTGGAAGCGGCATAACCACTGCGGGTCGGCACCCCGGTCAAACCGGCCACGGAAGCCACCACCACCACTTGCCCTTGGGAAGCCTTCAGATGCGGCAGTGCTGCATGGGTCAGCCAGGCCGGTCCCAAATAATTGACCCGCATCAGCTGTTCAAGAATGTCCAGTTGCTTGAGTTCATCGAAGCGGCTCCACATGGTCATGCCGGCATTGTTGATCAGTATATCCAGCCGGCCGAAGCGTTCGATAACCGTGGCTATCAAGGCTTCACAGTCCTGTTGTCGCCCGACATCACTACAAACCACCAGTGGCGCACCGCCAACCGACTCGACCTCCATCGCCAGGGTACGCAACCTGGATTCATTGCGGGCACTGAGCACCAGTTGTCCGCCAAGCGGCGCCAGTGCCAGAGCGAGCGCCCGGCCAATACCTTCCGAGGCGCCGGTAATCACTATGACCTTATCAGCAAGTCCTTCCATCTGCAGTCCATTGTCAGTCGAAGTTATCAGGCTAAGCTCGCATACTCCTCCTGCAAGTGCAATCCCTGCTGCCGGCGCTCATGGCGCTTCTCCCACTGCAAAAACTGCTCCAGAGGTTTTGGGCGTCCTATCGCGTACCCCTGGGCATAGTCGACCCCTATCTCCAGCAGCTTATCCATGATCTCCTGGTTTTCGACAAACTCAGCCACTGTCTCTATGCCCATGACCCGGCACACATCGTGAATCGATTTGACTATCGCATAGTCCCTGGCATTGGTCGCCAGATGCCGGACAAAGCAGCCATCTATCTTCACATAATCCACCGGCAGCTCCCGCAGGTAGCCGTATGAGGCAAAGCCACTGCCAAAGTCGTCCAGAGCAAAGGCAAATCCCAAGCGGCGCAATTGGTTGAGCATCTCCATCGCCCGGGTTCGGTTCTGAATAGCACTGGTCTCTGTGATCTCAAAGCAGACACAGGAGCTGGGAATGCCATAGCGTCCCTGCATCTCGGCGATGTAATCCAGCATACCTTCACTGCCCAGGCTGTTTCCCGAAAGGTTGATGGAGATACAGATCTCCGGCCATAGCTGAGGATGCTCGGATAGCCAGAGGAACGCCTTGCGGATCACTTCCCTATCGACTTCCGGCATCAACTTGAACCGCTCCGCCGCCGCAATAAACTGTGCCGGAGGCAGAATACGACCACTGTTGTCGCGGATCCGCAGCAAGATCTCCAGCCTTTGACGGCGACAGCAGCCGTTGAGTCCTTTAATCGGCTGGAAATAGAGCAGCAGCTCTTTATCCTCTATGGCTCTGGCAATACGCACCGCCCACTTGGGGGCATTGCGTTCATTGGCCAGCTCTTTGTTGCGATCATCGAAGAAGTGAATTTGACTACTACCCTTGCGCTTGGCCGCCAGACAAGCGATATCGGCATCCTTGAGCAGCTCGGCGGGCGCAGAGCAAGGGCCTCTATGGAAGGCCACGCCACAGCTGACCCCGACTCGGTAATGGGCGCCGCCACAGGGCAAGATCTGCAGACAAACCTGCCTCACCACCTGCTTTAAGAACCTGGCAACTTCCAGAGCACTGCGGTTACGGATAGCCAAGCCAAATTCATCACCACCGAGTCTGGCCAACATCTCGTCACCCTGCAGACAGGACTCTATGGCTCTGGCAACCATGACCAGCATCTGATCGCCGGCGTCATGGCCGCAGTTGTCATTGATAAGCTTGAACTGCTCCAGATCCAGATAACAGAGTGCCAGGGTCTCGGTGCCTTCGGCGTATCCCGGCAGCCGCTCTTCAAAGGCGCTGCGGTTGTAAAGCCCGGTAATACCATCGACACTGGCCTTCAACCTCAGTTGTTGTTTGAGGGTTTCCTCCTGGGTAATGTCCCGCAGCACAGTCACCACGCCTATCACCTGGCCCTTGTGATTGCAGAGGTTGCTGACCGCCCGCTCCATGATTCTCGGCTGCTGCATCTGCAGCGTAACCTTGCTGTATTCGGGAACCCGGCTGCCGCTGGACATAAAGTTGAGCAGTTCTTCGTCCAGTTGATTATCGCTCTTGAGCAGGGTATCCAGAGTCCGCCCCAAAGCCTGTTGACTGCGCAGCCCGAGTAGGGATTCCGCCTGAGGATTGAGATAGATCACCCTGGCCTTATTGTTGGTGAGGATCACGGCTTCGGCAATGGATTCCAGGGTGATTCGGGAACGCTCTTTCTGCTGAAAAATCCGCAGCAACAGGTTGTTGATCCTGTCGGCCAACACCTTGAACTCGGCGCCGCCGCTGCCGCTGACATGGGTATAGCGTCTGGCGCTGGGATCTATCTCCTTCAGCTCTGTCATCAAACGGTCGAAAGGTTTCAGCAAGCCGCGTCGCAGCCAGAGATAACCGGCGGCCACCATCAGCATGCCGCCGAGCAACAGCAGCATGACAACCAACAGGCTTTGCCATTCCAGCCGCTCGAAGGCGTCTCTTTGTTGTTTAACCTGCAGCGCCAGCACAGGCCCAATAAGGGTGGGCACTTGGATTTGACTGGCCAGCTTAAGATGTTGCCCCGGGCTCACCTGCTGTTGCAGCGGTGCCAGCGCCACGGAATGGATAAGGTCAGCCTGTCCCAGGCTCTGCAGGTGCGCAGGGGTCAGTAAACGAGTGACTATCAGAGCCTCGTCATCATCGAAACGATAGAACCCCAGCTGCAAAGGTTGCTCATTGACTATCACGGCGCCAAAGGCTTCCTTGTCCAGGGTGGAGAAGAGTCCGGCGGGAGGGATTATCTGCCCGGACACCCGGGTCTTGCCGTCTGCCAGCGCCGTCACCTTACCCTGATGCAGATGAAACAAACTGATATTGGAAGACTGCAACCCCTCCAGCCAACCTTTCAGCAGCGACTCGCCCGGCGTTTGAAGAATGGGAACATAGAGGCGCGCCAGTTGTAACAGGCGCCGGGACTCACGGGTAAACTGCTGCTCAATTCCGACATACTCATGCTCCAGCGTTTGCTGCCGGAACTGACCCAGACTGTATTCAAACCAAAAATTCAAACTGTAGGCGACTGCAAGCAGGGCAGGAATACAAAACCCCAGGATAAATACGCCTATTTTTTTGCCAATGTGCATCTTAAACCACGGCTGATTGTTACCGGATACCAAGAATGGCCGGACTCCGGCAGGCAACATACCTCATTTAACGTCCGGTTAAAACTCTTGACTGGCGTCATTGCCCGTTTGCCGCCACTTTGCCCGCGACAAACTGCACCAGCTTGCCCTGACTGTTATCCAATTGTGTTGATTTGGCGCAGTAAAAGGCGGTTAGGTATGTGCTTTTGAGCACAATTTGCAAAATTGAAAATCCCAATCGCCGTAGATTAGCCATTCCCCGCCCCGAAAAAGTGAAGCTTTCGTGATAAACCGGCGACCTTGAGGTGAACTCCAGGGTAAACACTGGACTTATCCCCATAAGAAGGAGCAAGCCGATGAAACCCAAGTTACTACTGCCACTGCTGTTGAGCACACTGCCACTGAGCCAGTTATCCCAAGCCGCCCAGTTGGAGATAAGTATCAACAACCTGACCCATGGCAACCACTTTACCCCCTTGCTTATCGCCGCCCATGACGGCAACAGTCACCTGTTTCAAGCCGGAGAGCCCGCAAGCTCTGCCCTGCAGAAGATGGCCGAAGGCGGAGATATCAGCGAACTGCAACTGGCAGTCACAGCCAACAACGGCGTGATTGTGGCCAACCCAGCCGCCGGCTTACTGGCCCCTGGCGCCAAGGTTGAAAAGGTAATGCTGGATAGCGGCGCCCTGACCCATCTGAGTCTGGTGGCCATGCTGCTGCCCACTAATGATGCCTTTGTCGGCTTGGACGGTTGGGAAATACCCAGCACTCCGGGCAGCTATACCCTCTATCTCAATGCCTACGATGCCGGGACAGAAGCCAACGACGAGCAGATTACCGGTGGCGGCGCGCCTGGAGTTCCCGGTATTCCGGCGGCGCCCGATGGTATGGGCGGCCAGAACGGCACCGGCGTGATGGACGACTCAAGCAATGACAGGGTGCATATCCACCCGGGACTACTCGGGGATACAGATCCCAATGGCGGCATCAGCGATGTCGACAGCCGTATCCATCGCTGGCTGAACCCGGTTGCCGCCTTGATCGTTACCGTCAAATAAAGGAGCGGCAGATGAACACTACAAGCCCTAGAGAACCGACTCAGGCCCGAGCCTTTGCCCTGTCCCTGGTGCTGATACTGGCACTGGTAATGCTGACCGCCTGCTCGGACAATGACCATCCCGGCACGCCACCCCAGCCACCGGAACCTGAGCCTGCTACCAGCAAATTCGATATCCGGGTGACCAACCTGACCGCTAACCAACCTCTATCACCTATCGCCCTGTTGACTACCGACAAAGAGCTGCAACTCTGGCAAAACGGCTCGCCGGCAAGCCTGGCACTCGAGCGACTCGCAGAAGGTGGCGACAACAGCGAGTTGGCCAATATCAGCGGAGTCCACACACTGATGAGCGCCGAAGCTCCGCTGGCCCCCGGGATGACCCAGGACTTCAGCCTGAACCTGACCTCAGAAGAGAATATGACCTTGGCCCTGGTCACTATGCTGGTGAATACCAATGACGCTTTCAGTGGCATTCAGCAGGTAGACCTGAGTAACCTGGCAGCCAATGAGAGCTTGCAACTGCTTGCTCCCGCCTATGATGCCGGCACCGAAGCCAACTCAGAAACCAAAGGCAGTATTCCCGGCCCGGCCGATGGCGGTGAAGGCTTTAACAGTGCCAGGGATGATGTCGATAGAGTACATCTCCATCCTGGGATTATCTCGGCCGATGACGGTCTGGCCGACTCGGTCTTGGCGCCCTCGCACAGGTTCGATAATCCGGTGCTCAAGATAGTGATCTACCGTAAGTCCTAGTCTTCAGCGCTTTGCTCCCAAGATAAGAGCCTGAAAGAAAACCCCGCGGCGCCGGGTCAACTCCAATACCCAGAGTTGATTCGGAGCCCAAGATGATCCCTTCCAGCACACCGCAGATCCTGCTGCTTGCCCATGATCAGAGCCTGGCCGATATCCAACGCCTCAATCTCGAGACTCTGGGCTGCCAGCTATGGCAAGCGACGAGTTTTCAACAGGCCAGAAGACTGCTGGCGAGTAAACCTCTGGCCCTGTTGATCATGACACGCCAACTGCCTGACGGTGACATGCTCGGCCGTTGTCAGATGCTCAGGCAAGAGTATCCGAATCTGCCGCTATTGCTTCTGGGGGAGTCCGACAACGAGGCCGATGTGGTTCTGGCTCTTGAGGCCGGTGCCGATGACTACCTGCTTCAAAGCTGTGGCACTTTGGAGATACGTGCCCGGATCAGGGCCTGGCTCAGACGGGGCGAATACATCAAGCTGCCGGGTCAGCAACTCGAATTCAACGGCCTCAGCATCAATAGTGCTACCCGCGAGGTCAAGGCCTTTGGCCGGCCACTGCAGTTAACCGCCAGAGAGTTTGATCTCTTGCTGTTTATGGCCAAGCGGCCGAGACAGGTATTCAGCCGGATGCAACTGTTGCAAGGCGTTTGGGGTTCAAATTATGCGGGCTACGAACACACGGTCAACAGCCATATCAACCGCCTGCGCACCAAATTGGCCGCATGTCCCAAGAGTGAGCCCATAGTGACTACCGTATGGGGTGTGGGATACAAGTTTTCACCACCCGAGCAGGCCAGCCATTACTGAAAAAGCAATAAAAAAAGCCCGCAATGCGGGCTTTTTTATTGCGCGAATGCTTACTTGTGGTACTGGGCAGACAGCTCGTGTACCGACTTGACGAAGGCTCCGGCGTGCTCAGGATCCACATGCTGGTGGATGCCATGGCCCAGGTTGAATACATGGCCCGTACCTTGACCATAGCTGGCCAGGATCTGTGCCACTTCCTCACGAATACGCTCAGGAGATGCGTACAGAGTCGATGGGTCCATATTGCCCTGCAGGGCCACCTTGTCACCCACACGCTTGCGGGCATCGCCAATGTCTATGGTCCAATCCAGACCCAGAGCATCACAGCCGGTTTCAGCCATGGCTTCAAGCCACAGACCACCGCCTTTGGTAAACAGGGTCACTGGTACCTGACGGCCTTCGGCATGACGATTCAGTCCATCGATTATCTTCTGCATGTAACGCAGTGAGAACTCGCGATAGGCCGCATGAGACAGCGCGCCGCCCCAAGAGTCAAAGATCATCACGGCTTGAGCGCCGTTGGCGATTTGGGCGTTCAGATACAGGGTTACGGAATCTGCCAGCTTGTCCAGCAGCATGTGCAGGGCGGCAGGCTCGGCATACATCATCCGCTTGATCTTTTCGAAGGCCTTGCTGGAACCGCCTTCAACCATATAAGTGGCCAGTGTCCATGGTGAACCGGAGAAACCGATCAATGGCACTTCACCCTTGAGTTCACGGCGAATGGTGCTGACGGCTTTCATCACATAACCGAGCTCATCTTCCGGATCCGGTACAGCCAGCTTCTTGATGGCTTCAATGGTGTCGGTTGGACGCTCAAAGCGAGGGCCTTCACCGGCTTCGAAATACAGGCCCAACCCCATGGCATCAGGCACAGTCAAAATATCGGAAAACAGGATTGCCGCATCCAGTTCAAAACGACGCAGCGGCTGCAGGGTAACTTCACAAGCCAGTTCGGCATTACGGCACAACGCCATAAAATCACCGGCTTCGGCGCGGGTAGCGCGATATTCTGGCAGATAGCGGCCAGCCTGGCGCATCATCCAAACTGGGGTAACATCAACAGGTTGCTTGAGCAGCGCACGTAAATAACGATCGTTTTTTAATTCTGCCATTGGGCTTATTCCTACTCCGATTGAGATCTGCTGGGGCGGTAGTTTAGCATTTGCGGCTGTATTGTAACCTGTGTCTGAGTATTTATGTGACCACAGGCATGGATAAATACTATTCCAGTGAGAAGTTTGCGTACTGCCAAGCCATCCAGGCCGCTCCACAGGCAAGCCGATAGGCACCAAGCCATGGGTGTGAACCAAAAGCAGTAATCAAACAGATAAACGGAATACAGGGGAACTTGATGAAGCTCAAGACTTGCCAACACAATCGGCCAGGGATCACATTCTCACAACAAAAGTATAAAGATTGAGGCGTCAGACTAATGTCTTATGACAGAAAAAAGTTGCACAGGTTCCCACCCTTTGGTATAAAAAGTCTGCGCTAGCAAGAACAATCAAGAAGCTCGTCACATCGAGCCTGTTAAAACTTTCCTCGCCCAGCTGTAGTTTCTACCGCTGGGCTTTTTATTTCCCATTCCACGCCTGGATACACAATTTAACATTTGAGTTGTTTTTGTATACAAAACAACTGGTTTGTCCATGTGTAAAAAAGTCGTCTACACACCGAAAAGAGTTGATCACTGGCTAACTTGTCACCTAAATTAGGAACAAGTGCGGCGATAAGGATGAGAAGATCATGCTGAAACAACTTGAACAGGCCGAGCAAAAATGGGGCGGAGCCAATGCTCTGGTGGATCAATGGTTGAACAACCGCAGAAAGTTACTGGTTTATTACTGTAAGTTGGCCGGACTGGCTCCTTATGAAAACCGTGACAAGTCCCTGCCCTGTGTCGATCAGGTTCGCAGCTTCTGCAATCTGCTGGTGGATTATGTCTCGGAAGGTCATTTCGAAGTCTTCAATAAGGTAGTCGACGCCTGTGACGAACAGGGACAATCGAACAAGGCACTGGCACAGCAGTTGCTGCCGAAGATTGTCGAGACCACAGATCAGGCTCTGGACTTCAGCGACAAGTATTCCGAGCTGGAAAGCGACGATCTGCTCTACCAGCTGGATAAAGATCTCGCCGAACTGGTGCACGCCCTGGAGACCCGCTTCCAGTTGGAAGACAGAATGTTGGAAGTGCTGCACAATAAGAAGTTGGCACCGACCATCAACTGATCCCTTAACGAGTCTGCAGCTTATCGCCGTTCCTTGCGCCTTATTGCACTCGCTTGCAGCTCGTTTCAGACACAAAAAAGCCAGCTCTATGAGCTGGCTTTTGTTATTGCGATAACTTAAACCGCTGACTGGAAGATCACTTCACCGGCCTTCTTGGTGTAAGACTCCAGTTGGTCGAAGTTCAGGTATCTGTAGGTATCGGCCGCTGTTGCGTCCAGCTCCTTGGCATATTCCTGATACTCTTCAGGGCTTGGCAAACGTCCCAGCAGCGCTGCAACGGCAGCCAGCTCGGCAGAGGCCAGGTACACATTGGCACCTGTACCCAGGCGGTTCGGGAAGTTACGGGTAGAAGTCGAAACGACAGTCGCGCCTTCGGCAACCCGTGCCTGGTTACCCATACACAGAGAACAACCCGGGATCTCGATACGGGCACCGACGCGGCCGAAGATACCGTAGTAACCTTCTTCGGTCAGCTGATCCTTATCCATTTTGGTTGGTGGAGCAATCCACAGACGAGTAGGCAGCGTCTTGGCGAACTTGTCCAGCATCTTACCCGTGGCGCGGAAGTGACCTATGTTGGTCATACAGGAACCGACAAACACTTCATCAATCTGGGTGTTGGCTACCTGAGACAGCAATACGGCGTCATCGGGATCGTTCGGTGCACACAGAATAGGCTCTTTGATCTCATTCAGATCGATCTCAATAACCGCTGAATACTCGGCATCCTTGTCGGCTTCCATCAGTTCAGGGTTCGCCAACCACTCTTCCATGCCCTTGATACGACGTTCTATGGTACGGCGGTCGCCGTAGCCTTCGGCAATCATCCACTTGAGCATGACTATGTTGGAGTTCAGGTACTCGATGATAGGATCTTTATCCAGCTTGATGGTACAACCGGCGGCAGAGCGCTCGGCAGACGCATCAGACAGTTCGAATGCCTGCTCAACCTTGAGGTGCTCCAGGCCTTCGATTTCGAGAATACGGCCGGAGAAGATATTCTTCTTGCCCTTCTTCTCAACGGTCAGCAGACCCATTTCGATGGCCTTGTGCGGAATCGCATGCACCAGATCACGCAGAGTGATACCAGGCTGCATCTTGCCCTTGAAGCGCACCAGCACAGACTCAGGCATATCCAGTGGCATAACACCGGTAGCGGCGGCAAAAGCCACCAGGCCGGAACCGGCTGGGAAAGAGATACCGATTGGGAAACGGGTGTGCGAGTCACCACCTGTACCTACGGTATCAGGCAGCAGCATGCGGTTCAGCCAGGAGTGAATAACACCGTCACCTGGACGCAGGGAAACACCACCGCGGTTCATGATGAAGTCAGGCAGAGTGTGGTGCGTATTCACGTCAACAGGCTTGGGATAAGCGGCAGTGTGACAGAAAGACTGCATGGTCAAATCGGCGCTGAAACCGAGACAGGCCAAGTCTTTCAGCTCGTCACGTGTCATAGGGCCGGTAGTGTCCTGAGAACCGACAGAAGTCATCTTGGGTTCACAGTATTGGCCGGGACGGATACCTTCTACGCCACAGGCCTTACCTACCATCTTCTGCGCCAGGGTGTAACCCTTGCCGGTATCGGCAACGTCACCTGGACGCACGAAGACATCGGAGGCTTCCAGACCCAGAGCTTCACGGGCCTTGTCGGTCAGACCGCGGCCGATGATCAATGGAATACGGCCACCGGCACGCACTTCGTCCAGCAGCACATCAGTCTTGAGTTTGAATTCAGAGATAACTTCGTCGCTGTCGTGACGGGTCACTTTACCGGCATAAGGGTAGATGTCGATAACATCGCCCATCTCCATATTGCCCACATCCAACTCAATCGGCAGAGCACCGGCATCTTCCATGGTGTTGAAGAAGATAGGAGCTATCTTGCCACCGAGGCAGAAACCACCGGCACGCTTGTTGGGCACGAACGGAATATCATCGCCCATGAACCACAGCACAGAGTTGGTCGCCGACTTACGGGAAGAACCTGTACCGACCACGTCGCCCACATAAACCAGTGGGAAGCCCTTGGTCTTGAGTTCTTCAATCTTCTTGATTGGGCCTACTACGCCTGGCTGATCCGGCTCAATACCGTCGCGGGCGTTTTTCAGCATCGCCAAGGCGTGCAGTGGGATATCGGGACGTGACCAGGCATCAGGAGCCGGAGACAGGTCGTCGGTGTTGGTTTCGCCTGTGACCTTGAATACGGTCAGAGAGATTTTATCGGCCAGCTTGGGACGGCTGAGGAACCACTCGGCATTGGCCCAGGACTCAACCACTTGCTTGGCATAGGCGTTACCCGCCTTCATCTTCTCAACCACATCGTGGAAGGCATCGAACATCAGCAAGGTGTGGGACAGAGCCTTAACCGCCAGCGGGGCCATCTGCTCGTTGTCCAATTGGCGGATCAGGGGTTCGATGTTGTAACCGCCCTGCATGGTACCCAAGAGTTCCAGCGCACGCTCGGCGCTCAGGATTGGGGATTTCACCTCACCCTTGGCAACGGCATCCAGAAAACCGGCCTTAACATAGGCGGCTTCGTCAACACCTGGGGGAATACGATTTTCGAGCAGGTTAAGAATAAATTCTTCTTCGCCTGCAGGTGGGTTTTTCACTAATTCAACAAGCTCAGCCACTTGATGTGCATCCAATGGCTTAGGGACTACGCCCTCAGCAGCACGCTCTTCGACGTGTTTACGATATGCTTCTAGCACGGCAACATTCCTCTTTGTTAGGCGCTCTTACGACTGCACGTCTTCATGAATGAAGCTGACAGCCCCACAGGATCGACCCGTAAATTCCGGCCTGCAGTATACTACAGCTTTGCAAAAGTATGAATGAGATCACACTAAGGCAACTGAGAAATCGTGGCAAAATCCCAAGGTCGGCGACACACTAAGCCCCTCATTAAACAAAGGAAATTAGACAATAGTTTGAAAAAATGATTTTTTCATTTAAATACAAATAATTAGATTGTAGTAATCGAATTAAATTCAAACGCCTTCAGCCAAGCATCTCCTAATCTCCCCTGCCGGGATAATTTTGCATCCCGGGGCCGCTTTTCGTTATCCTGCGTCCAAATCCGCGCCGTTTTTGAGACTTTTCCATGCAAGCACCCGCAATACAGGCCGTTATTTTTGATATGGATGGGATATTAATTGACTCAGAGCCCGTCTGGCAGCAAGCCGAGTATCAGGTTTTGCAGCAGCTGGGGATGACTGTCAGCCGTGAAGCCATACAGCAAACCACTGGCCTGCGAATCGATCAGGTGGTGGACTTCTGGTTACAGCGCTTTCCCAAGGTCAAAGTAGAACCTCAATATATCGCCGATCAAATCATAGCGGCGGTAATCGCCTATATCCGCCGCGATGGCAAACCCATGCGCGGTGTTGTCGATGCCCTCAGCGCCTGTCGCAGCCGAGGCCTGAAAGTGGGCCTGGCCACCTCTTCCTCCTGGGATATTATCGATGCCGTGCTTGGCAAACTCGCCATCACAGAAGCCTTCGATGCGATACAATCGGCTCAGGATTTTCCACTCGGTAAACCCCACCCTGAGGTTTATCTCTCCTGCGCCGCCAAACTGGCACTGCCACCAAGCCGCTGCCTGGCGGTGGAAGACTCTTTCAATGGCCTGATAGCCGCTCGCGCCGCCAATATGCAGACCTTGATAGTCCCGGCAGCCGAGCAGCGCCAGGATCCCCGCTGGGCTGCGGCGCATTATCAACGTGATAGCCTGGAAGCCCTGCCGGCACTGCTTGATACCCTGTAAACCGCCAGATACAACAGAGCCAGGCATCTGCCTGGCTCTGTTTTCTGATAATCCGCCTTACCAGATCTTCACTCTGTCCTCTTCCGACAGATACATCTTGTCAGTCGGCTTGAGGTCGAAGGCTTTGTAGAAACCTTCCACGTTACGGGGAGTGCCCATGGCGCGGTAGTGGCTGGGTGAATGCGGGTCAGTCAGCAGACGACGTCCTAGCTCTTCGTCACGGTAGTTGCGGCGCCACACCTGTGACCAACCGACGAAGAAACGCTGATCGCCTGTCAGGCCGTCCATTACCGGCGCTTCTTTACCGTTGAGGCTCAGGTGATAAGAGCGCAGGGCAACGGTCAAGCCACCCAGATCGCCTATGTTCTCACCCAGAGTCAGGTCACCGTTGACGAACTTGCCGGGCAGAGCTTCAAACTGGCTGTACTGGGCAGACAGCTGCGCGCCGCGCTTCTGGAACTCTTCGCGGTCTTTGTCTGTCCACCAGTTGCGCAGGTTACCGTCGCCGTCATACTTGGCGCCCTGATCATCAAAACCATGGCTGATTTCGTGGCCAATCACCGCGCCTATGCCACCATAGTTCACCGCGTCATCGGCTTCCATGTTGAAGAAAGGCGGCTGCAGAATGGCGGCCGGGAACACGATTTCGTTCATCACAGGGTTGTAGTAGGCGTTCACCGTTTGCGGTGTCATGTGCCACTCGCTGCGGTCGATTGGCTTGCCCAGCTTAGCCAGCATGTCCTGGTACTCAAAACGGGCATAACGCTGATAGTTACCCACCAGATCGTCGGCCTTGATCTCCAGATTGCGGTAGTCTTTCCACTTGTCCGGATAACCTATCTTGTAGGTAAACTTGGACAGTTTTTCCTGAGCCGCTTTCTTGGTCTCAGGTGTCATCCACTCCAACTCATCGATGCTGACTTCAAAGCCCTTGATCAAGTTCTTGATCATCGACTCCATCCGCGCCTTGGCCTCAGGCTGGAAGTGACGGGCAACGTATTCTTTACCCACCAGCTCACCAATCACTTGATCGGCGCCATCGACGGCCCGCTTCCAGCGTGGTTTTTGCTCCTGAATACCCATCAAGGTTTTGCTGTGGAAATCAAAGTGCAGATCGACAAACTGCTGGCTCAGCAAGCCGGCATAGGAGTCCACCAGATGGAATGCCAGGTAGTCTTGCCAGGCCGAAACAGGGAACTTGCCGAACTCGGCGCCCAGCTTCTCAAAGTAGGAAGGTTGACGCACTATCACGTCCTGGGTCTTGCCGGTAAGACCGGCAGCCTTGGCGAAACCGTCAAAGTCAAAGCCGCCCATCAACTGCTGCAGCTCTTTCAGGCTCATCTTGTTGTAGGCCTTGTTGGCGTCACGAGACTCGACCCGGCTCCACTGGCTCTGGGCAATAAAGAGTTCAATGTTGGCGACATTGGCTGCGGCGGCATCCGCGTGAGGATAACCGGCGGCGCTCATCAGATTGCGGACATATTCACGCATCGCTTCGCGGTTGGCGACAAACTTGGGATCGTCCTTGAGGTAGTAATCACGATCCGGCAGTGTCAGGCCGCTCTGGTACAGGTAAACCCCGTACTGGCTGGAATTCTTGGCATCGTTGTTAACGTAAAAACCAAAGGGAATGCCGGAGCCATCGGTCAGCAGTTTGCCCATCAGTGCGGCAATATCGGCGTGGCTGGCGGTTTTGGCGATATCTGCCAGTTGCCCCTTGAGCGGCGCAATCCCCAGTTGGTCAGTCAGAGTGCTATCCATATAGGCGGCATAGAAATCGCCTATCTTCTGCTCCACTGAACCTTCGGCCTTATTGGGCTTGGCGGCGGCTTCTTCGATAATCTGTTTCAGGGCTGCCTGGCTTTCTTCGTAAAGAACAGAGAAAGCACCATAGTTGGATTTGTCAGCCGGGATAGGCGTAGTGGCCAACCACTTACCGTTGACGCTGTAGTAGAAATCGTCCTGATGGCGAACCTGATGGTCAAAGTTTTCCAGCTCAATACCGGAGGCCTTTTTCACTTCTACTTGCGACTGCGGCGCTTGCTGGCTGGCACAGGAAGCCAGACCAAGGCTGAGGGCGATGCCCAATGCCAGGGTGCTTATTTTGCTCATTTTCTTCCCCGAATTTGTGATTGTTCAGATAGTTATATTGTTACAAAGATACCAGTTTCAAACCTTAGCACTCCCTGTGACCAGTCTGTAGTGGATTTTTGTAAATATCTATGAACACTACAGAGCTGGTCACAGACGGGCCAGGCCCGCATTAGAAGTTTTTGCCGATAAACAGGTAGACAGCATTTTCGCCATTATCGCTGAAACCAAAGCCCAGTGCCGCCGGCCCCAGTTGGGTATCTGTGCCCAGGAACAGGCTGCTGGAATAGATGAGATCGTTAAACATCACATGTTCATCCAGCCCCCAAACATTACCCGCTTCCAGACTGGCCCCCAGGTATAGAGGGAAGTCCTTCATCCCCAGCGCATCACGGCCGAGATCATACTGATAGATAAAGGCACCAAACACCTTCTGGGCGCCGGCAATAGAGTTCTTGTGGTAGCCGGAAAGATTAAGGAAACCGCCGAGGTCGGAGACATAGAGAGTAAAGTTGCCATCTTTATCCACGGTTGAATAAGAGGCCTTACCGACGAAGGAGTGATTGCCGACACTGACCACCCCTTTCCAGTCTGCTTCAATCTGCAGCGAGTGCTCGGGGTCTGTCTTGAAGTCGCCCTCCTCATACTCCTCATTGCGCAGGTAGATATTCAGGGTGAAGCGATTGCCCGAGGTAGGGAAGCTGATGCTGTCCAGAGTGTCGTAGCCAAACTTGAAATAGGCGCCGTAGGTGTTGAACTTGAGATCTTCAAAGAAGGCCTCGTTGGACACCACCCCCGACTCACCTGTCAGCCCCAGCTCAATCCGGCCCTGTTTGACATAGTTGTACCCCAAACCCAGGTCGATTCTGTGGCTCTTGCGATCCAACTCGAAGTAGAGCTTGTTGGCATCAAACAGATCCCAGCTCTTGATCTCGTACTGGTAACGGGCGCGGGCATAAAACTGCTGATCCCGGTCCAGAGGTTGATAAAACTCGGTGCCGAGCAACTTCTCGAACCCCATTTTCACTTCATTGCGCCACTCACCGCCATTTTCGGTGAGGTCTGTCATGGTCAAAGCAGCATCCAGAGTCACTGCCGAGTCCAACGAAAAATCGTCTTCCCAGTTAAAACCAAACTGGAAGTAGTTGGGGCCCCAGGACTTGGCCTTGGTGGTCACGGTTAACACCCGGCCTTCATCTGTGTCCTGAAACTCGGCGCTGACCCGCTCGAACTTGTTCAGCGAGTAAAGCCGGGCAATGCTTTCGTTCAACTGCTGCTTGGTGACTCTGTCACCCACCTCGATATCCAGTATGTCATCCAGCAGCGAATCACTGACTTTGGACTGATTGTTAAGGACTATGCGGGTAACGGGCCTCTCCAGATTATCGAGCCAGTCACGACTGGCGTCGCGCTTTTGCTGCACATAAGCACGGTATTCCTCGGGAGGCACCGCCAGTTGGCTCAACCTGGCCGTATGCTGCACCGCGGCCGTCACCCCGGCTTCCAGCGCCTTGGGCATATCAGCAAAGTCTGTGGTGCTGAGCTTATCTATGGCCGGACGGATCAGGATATCGTCTTTGGTCAATAAGGCCTTTTGCCGCTCTGTACTGGCATTGGTCAGCATGGTGGACAGCTGGTTCAACACCGCTATGGTGCCGTTGAGCTGATCCTTTTTCACCAATGGCGAGCCAATATCGACGGCGATAATCACATCCGCGCCCATGGCCTTGACCACATCCACGGGCATATTGTTGGCAATGCCACCATCCACCAGCAACTTGCCATCGATTTCAGCCGGTTGCAGCGCTCCCGGCACCGTGGCCGAGGCCTGCATCGCTTCCACCAAGCTGCCACTGCTGATCACCACAGGCAGACTGGTTTCCAAGTCGGTGGCCACTGCCCGGTAGGGAATGGACAATTCGTTGAAACTGTTGAACTCCCGCACCAGATCCGTAGTGTTGCGGTACAGCTGCGACATGGTTTGCCCGAGGAGCACGCCACTCGGCGACTGTACTTCACCGCCGCGGATCCCCAGGTTAAGCGGAATATTGTATTGATCTCTTTGCTGCTTATCACGATAGCTCATGGCCTGGCGCGGAATGGTATCCGAATACCCCTTGGACCAGTCTTCATTCATCATGATGGTTTCAATTTCAGTGGCACTGTAACCCAGCGCATAAAGGCCGCCGACATAGGCGCCTATGCTGGTACCGGCGACATAGTCGACCGGGATATTGTTGGCCTCGAGCATTTTGAGAACCCCGACATGCGCCGCGCCCTTGGCACCACCGCCACTGAGAACCAGGCCCACTTTGGGACGTTCGGCCGCCACGGCAGCCACACTCAACAGAGTGCCTATCAAAACCAGTAAGCGCAGAGAGGTCTTCATACCTAGCAAGAGTTCCAGAATTAGAGTCGGCATATTCTAACAAAGAATTTACAGTAAAGAGAAAGTTCCAAGTGAGTATAAGCAGCGATTATTGGTGGTGCGTCTCGTAAAACCAGGATGCCAGTTCGGCGGCCGGCACAGGTTTGGCAAAGTAATAACCCTGAATGATGTGGCAGCCTCTGTGAGTGACCTGTTGCAACTGCTCCCGGGTTTCCACCCCTTCGGCCACGACCTTGAGCCTGAGGTTACGGGCCAACTCGACAATACTGCTGACAATCGCCTGATCGGCACTGTTGCCGGCAATATCCTTGAGGAAGGAGCGATCTATCTTCAGAGTGTTGACTTCAAAGTGGCGCAGATAAGCCAAAGAAGAGTAGCCGGTACCAAAGTCATCGATAGCGACTTCTATGCCGTGGGCTCTCAGCTGTTTCAAATGCTGACGGGCAATGTGCAGCTCTTTCATCAACACCCCTTCGGTGATCTCCAGCGCCAGATATTCGGCCGGCATCCCGGTTTCTTCGAGGATATTGAGCACGCCACTGATAAATTCCGGGTGACGGAAATGCACGGCGCTGACATTCACCGACAACTTGAACGGCTCGGCCGCACTCTGGCTCCAGCGGGCACCGTCCTCACAGGCCTGACGCAACACCCAGCGGTCGATGGCCACAATCAAACCACAGGACTCGGCCACCTTGATGAAAATATCCGGCCGCACAAAACCTTCACTCGGGTGATGCCAGCGCAGCAAGGCCTCCATGCCGATAAACTTTTGCTGCTCCTTGACATCAAACTGGCCCTGATAATAGAGCTCAAACTCGCCCTGCTCTATGGCGTGGCGCAACATGGCCTCCAATTTCAAGTGGTACAGCGCCTCGGCATTACGCTCACTGGAGTAGTATTGGAAGTTGCCGCGCCCCTCTTCCTTGGCATGATACATGGCCTGATCGGCGTTCTTGATCAGCGCCTCCGGCTGCCTGGCATCGTCGGGCCAGATGCTGATCCCTATACTGGTGGAAATAAAAAACTCCCGTCCATAGAGTTCGAACGGCTGCGCTATTTGCGCCAACAGGCGCTCACACAGACGGTTGAGCTTATCTATCTCGGCTTCATTCACCAGGATCACAAACTCATCACCACCGAAACGACACAGCACCTGCTCCTGATCCATCACAGACTGCAGCCTGTTGGCCGCCTCCACCAACAGGGCATCCCCCATACTGTGGCCATAAGAGTCGTTGACATGCTTGAACCTGTCCAGGTCCAGAAACAGCAAGGCCAGTTTCTGCTGTTTGTCATCGGCTCTGTCTATCGCCTGCTGCAAGCGGTTGGCAAACAGCGAGCGATTCGGCAAGCCGGTCAGCACATCATAGTTGGCCAGACGGCGCAGATCGGCTTCGGTGCGTTTCCGCTCTGTGATGTCGGAGAACACCACCACATAGTGCTGCACCCGTTCCTTGAGATCCTGCATAGAGGAGATATTGAGCCACACAGGACAACGCGACCCGGCCACGCCGACAATCTCCAGCTCGCCGGTCCAGGATTCCACCCCTTGCAGCAGAGTGGCAACATTGTCTTTGTGGAAGTTTTCGCTAACCACCAGCTCGCCGAAGTGCCGTCCTTGCAGGCTATGTCTATCCTGACCCACTATCGACTCAGCCGCTCTGTTGGCTACCTTGATGACCTCATCGGCATCCAGAATAAACACCCCTTCAGAGGTGTTTTCAAACGCCTGAGCCAGCAACTCGACTTCGTCTTCCAACTGGCGCTTGATGGTAATGTCAGAGTAAATCCCGGCAGCCTTGCTGACCTTGCCGGAAACCGGATCATGACTGACAGGCCTGCCGCGCACCCTGAGCCAGCCCCAACTGCCATCACGGCGGCGATAGCGGTATTCAGACTCGAATCTGTCGCTCTCACCTTCGACCATCTTGTTCCATTCATCCAGTGCAGTGGCCTGGTCGTCCGGATGCACCGGCAGCTTGTCTATGCCGATAAGAATAAAGTCTTCATCACTCCCAAGCACGCCGCCGCGATTATCCAGATGAAACAGGCCTGTATCGCGGCGCCACTCCCAGAGATCCGATTCACTGCCCCTGAGCGACTGCCTCAGCCTGTCATCGCTCTGGCGCAGCGCCAGGTTCATGGTCATAAAACGCCGCACCTGGCGCTGACGCAGCAAGACTATGGTGAACACCATAGCCAATAATGCCACCACCAACAGACCTTTGAACCAACGACTCTGCCACCAGAACAGGTCAACAGTGAAAGGGAAACGGAAAGGTTCCGACTGCCAGATACCGTTATTTTGGCTAAGCACCTCCAGCTGGTAGGCACCGGGGATCAACCCTGAAAGGTTGATCTGTGACTGATTTTCCAGCAGTAAATAGTTCAGCTCATCCTCGCCAGGACGTCGTAAACGGTACTTGAGGCTGATAGGCGCATCGTCCAGATAATCCATACTGGTCAACTGAAAGCTGAGCATTCTGGCACCCGGGGCAATGAGCTGTCCCGGCGTAGGCACCAGACTCAGCTCTGTCTTGTTGTCATAGTAGGCGGCAATGGATTCGAGAATGGCGCCGTGCCTTGGAATACGGTTTACCAAAGAATCGACATCCAGCAACATCACTCCATCCGGAGTGCCCACATAGAGCCCCTGCTGTGGTTCATAGAAATAGGCTCCTTCGTTGAGCTCCTTGCCCAGCAAGCCATCGTCGTCGTTGAATACCTTGATTTCACCACTGTGTTTGTCCTGACGGATCAGCACATAAGTACAACCAACCATACGATAGTCGCCGGTATCCTGCAGGAAAAATACGGTATTGCAGTCCAGTTGCCACTCTTGCGTCAAACGGCGGATCTTCATGGTCTGCAAGTCCAGCTCTATCAGGCCTCCCTGACGGGTAGCCAGCCAGAAGCGGTCTGGGCTCAATTCCAGCAGTTGGCTCACCGTGGGCATATGCGGCAATTCATCAAATACTGTCGCCAACGAGCGAAAACCGCCGCCCTGCTCCAGATAACCGAACGACTTGTTGCCACCGACCCACAAACGTTCGCTGCTGTCGCGGTAAACGCTATAAATAATCGGATTACTGCCGCTGTATTCGGCGCCGGGCAAATTCCTCTTATTGATGCTGCCCTGCTCCTTGTCCCACTCATAGAGACCATTGCTGGTTGCAAACCACCAGAGATTGCCCTCATGCAGGGTATTGAGCACTGTCTTATGACTCAGGGACTGCCCGCTGCCGCTCCACTCTCCCAAGGGTTGCCCTTCCAGAGTCTGCTTATTCATCACAAACAAACCGTTGGTGGACGAAAGCAGCAGGTGTTCTGAATCCAGATTATCTATCTTGTAGATGCTGTCATTGACCTCCATCCCTCTGGGAACCGCCGTTTTGGTCTGTTGAGTCTTGCGGTTAACGGCAATCACGCCCGAGTCGGTTCCCAGCCACAACATCTCGTCGTCAGCCAATATGGTCCACACCATTTCATCACTGAGCTTATAGGGTTCAGAGGCGCTGAAACTATCCAGTAAAAACTCGGGGGAGTCGGCCACCACGGCCAACGAGTGTCCTGTACCACCGACCCAGATCAAACCATTGCTGTCCACCTGCAGGGCGTTGATATATTCGATACCGGCCCTGAGCTTTAACTGCTCTTTGAACTGTTTTAATTTGCGGGTGTGCGGAGACCATTTCAGCAACCCCTGCTTGCTGGCAATCCACAGGTTGCCCTTGAGATCTTCGGTGATCACACTGGTGAAAAAGGGAATTTCGGCCACGGCCTCTATGCGGTTGCTTTCAAGGTTAACCCGATAGAAGCCTTTACTGGCCGCCATCCAAATCTGGTTGTTACTGTCGAGAAACAGGGCGTTGAGGCGGCCATAACTGCCCTGCCATGACAAGCGTTGTTTGACGCTGCCATTTTGCGATCTCAGCTCCACACCATAGGCGTTACCCAGCAGCAAGTCGCCGTTCTCAAGCTGTTGGATTTGACTCCATAGCAGGTCACTGTCGTAGGGTAGGTCAAACAGTTTCTGCAGCTGTTGCAGGTCATGACTCAAGCGCCAAACCTGGCCTTTTTCGGTTAACAACAGCCAGTCACCGGCCGCCGATTTCAAACTCTTCATTAGGCCGCCGCCCTGATACTCGGGGAACAGCTCATCGCTGCCAAACTGACGGAAACGGTTATCGGCTATATGGTAGAGGTAGGCATGAGACAGAGTGCTCACCAACATCTGCTGTTGCCCGAGAGACTTGACCAGGGGCAGATATTCATCGGCCATCCGCGACTCCAGGCCGTCGCGGTCCAAACGGCGGATATTGGCGTTACTGAGGCGATACAACCCCTGCTCGGTGGAGAGCCAGATAAATCCCCGCTCATCCATACTGATGTCGAGAATACTGGTATTGATCAAGCCGTCTCTGGAGGAGAACACTCTTTTAACCAACTCATCGGCATATGCCGGTGCTGCCCCCAAACAAAGGCAGAGCAATAACCCAAGACCTGCTGTTATTAGTTTTCTTATCATCGGCTGATGAATAACCTTGGTGACCAATCTTGAATGTACCAGCTAGGCCGCTGAATTTCATCTTGCAAACAACAATTCATTTACATACCCGAGCCAAAGCACAAAAAAATCGGGCCCAGTCAACTGAGCCCGATTTCAATACTTCCTGGGGACAAACGCCCAATCAGCAGATTACTTTTTCTTTTTTGCCTTTGGGTTAGGCAGATCTGTGATTGAACCTTCGTAGATCTCTGCTGCCAGCCCTACAGACTCGTGCAGAGTCGGGTGAGCGTGGATGGTCAGCGCCAGATCTTCGGCATCACAACCCATCTCGATGGCCAGGCCGATTTCACCCAGCAACTCACCACCGTTGACACCCACAATGGCGCCACCGATCACTCTGTGAGTCTCTTTGTCGAAAATCAGTTTGGTCATACCTTCGCTGGCATCGGAAGCGATAGCACGGCCGCTGGCTGCCCATGGGAAGGTCGCGGTTTCGTAAGCTATGCCCTGCTCTTTGGCTTCTTTCTCGGTCAGACCAACCCAGGCCACTTCAGGATCTGTGTAAGCGATGGATGGGATGACTTTAGGATCGAAGAAGTGCTTCATACCGGCAATCACTTCTGCGGCCACGTGGCCTTCGTGGACACCTTTGTGAGCCAGCATTGGTTGACCCACGATATCGCCCACGGCGAAGATGTTGGCCACATTGGTACGCAGCTGCTTGTCGACATTGATAAAGCCACGCTCATCAATCTTGACCCCAGCCTT
The DNA here is from genome assembly GCF_009183365.2 of Shewanella algae. NCBI lineage: Bacteria > Pseudomonadati > Pseudomonadota > Gammaproteobacteria > Alteromonadales > Shewanellaceae > Shewanella > Shewanella algae. The sequence goes on along the minus strand of NZ_CP068230.1, from coordinate 472,665 downwards.
GTCGGCATCGATCAGCTTGCCATTGGGAGTACGGCCAATGGCCACCAGCACTGCGTCGTAACGCACTGGCTCGGCAGGCGCAGCCTTACCTTCCATAGACACATAAATACCGTCTTCTTTGGCTTCAACCGCTGTCACCTTGGTTTCCAGCATCAGGTTGAATTTCTTCTTGATCTGCTTGGTAAAGACCTTAACCACGTCTTTATCGGCCGCTGGGATCACCTGGTCGAACATTTCAACCACGTCGATTTCACTGCCCAGAGACGAGTAAACAGTACCCATTTCCAGACCTATGATACCGCCGCCCATGACCAGCATCTTGCCTGGTATCTCTTTCAGTTCCAGTGCATCGGTAGAGTCCCAGATACGTGGATCTTCATGAGGAATGAAAGGCAGCTGAATTGGGCGAGAGCCGGCCGCTATGATGGCGTTATCAAAGTTAACCACTGTGGTTTCACCGTCGGCACCTTTCACTTCGAGGCTGTTGGGGCCAGTGAACTTACCGAAACCGTTAACCACCTTCACTTTACGCATCTTGGACATGCCGCCAAGACCATTGGTCAGTTGGCCGATCACTTTCTCTTTAAAGCCACGCAGCTTGTCGAGATCGATCTTTGGCTCGCCGAACACAACGCCGTGATCCGATACCGCCTTGGCTTCTTCAATCACTTTGGCTACATGCAACAGGGCTTTGGAGGGAATACAACCCACATTCAGGCATACGCCACCCAGAGTGCTGAAACGCTCAACAATCACTGTCTCCAGGCCTAAATCTGCCGCGCGAAAAGCCGCAGAATAGCCAGCAGGGCCAGCACCTAATACCACTACCTGAGTTTTGATTTCGTTACTCATTTTTTCCTCTGATTTCTTTCATTCCGTTGGGGACTGCCAGCCCAACCTGCGATGCGCCAGCTCGAAAGTGCTTGTCTCGTAAGGTGGGCGCATTTTAACCCGTGTTTGACACTGATCACAATAAACAAAAGGCCGCCCCGAGGGGCAGCCTGTTGTGTTAGAGGATCATTGTACGAATATCGGACAAGATACCTGACAGAGTGACGCTGAAGCGCGCCGCCAGGGCCCCGTCGATCACCCGGTGATCATAAGACAGTGACAGTGGCAACATCAGCCTTGGCTCAAACTCTTTGCCGTTCCACTTGGGCTTGATCTCAGACTTGGACACCCCGAGAATCGCCACATCCGGATAGTTGACGATAGGCGTAAACGCGGTACCGCCGATACCACCCAGGCTGGAGATAGTGAAGCAGCTGCCTTGCATGTCGGCTGCCTTGAGCTTGCCGTCGCGGGCCTTGATCGAAATTTCGGTCAGCTCGCGGCTGAGCTCGATAATGCCTTTCTTGTCCACATCACGCACCACAGGCACAACCAAACCGTTTGGCGTATCGACCGCCACCCCGATGTGGAAGTACTTCTTGCGGATCAGCGATTCACCGTCCGGGCTCAGGCTGGAATTGAATACCGGGAACTGCTGCAGCGTCTTGGCAACCGCCTTCATCATGAACACCAGCGGAGTGATCTTCACATTCAGCTTCTGCTTGGCAGCCAGTTCGTTCTGCTGCTTACGGAAAGCTTCCATCTCTGTGATATCAGCCTCATCGAACTGAGTCACATGGGGAATGGTCACCCAGTTGCGGTGCAGGTTAGGGCCGGAGATCTTCTGGATCCGAGTCAGTGGTACTTCTTCCACTTCACCGAACTTGCTGAAGTCCACCTTAGGTGCATCGATAACCTGCAGACCACTGCCGCCGCCGACTGAGGTCGCCGCCGTAGCCTTGGGCCGTGACAGCTCATATTTCACATAGGCCTGCACATCCTCTTTGAGGATACGGCCCTTGCGACCTGTACCTTTCACCTGAGTCAGGTCAACACCGAACTCTCGGGCCAGGCGACGTACCGCCGGAGAAGCGTGTACCGCACCTGTGTTAGGCTGGGCACCCGCACTCGGATGATGCGGCACAGGTGGACGACTCTGCGCTGCAGGCGCGGCCGCCGGAGCCGGAGCTGCTACCTCTGCCTGAGCAGGAGCTTCTGCCGGTGCAGCAACAGAAGCCACCGCGGCGCCTTGGGTCTCAACCGTGGCAATCACGCTGCCCTGAGACACCTTGTCACCCACTTTGACGGTCAGAGAAACCAGCTTGCCACCGAAGGGCGCCGGCACTTCCATGGTTGCCTTGTCGGTTTCCAGCGTGATCAGCCCTTGATCGGCACTGATCTCATCACCTACCGCCACCAGCACTTCGATAACGTCCACATCGGCAGCATCACCGATATCGGGAACCGCAATCTCTTTCACTTCAACTGTGGCAGGCGCAGCTGACTGAGCGGCCGCTGGCTGTGCGGCTTCAGAAGCCGTTGCTTGCGGTGCTTGCGGTGCTTCGGCAGAGGCGCCAACTTCCAGCAGCAATACCAAAGAGCCCTGCGAAACCTTGTCGCCAACCTTCACTTTCAGTGACTTGACTGTACCCGCCTGAGGCGAAGGTACATCCATGGTCGCCTTATCGGTTTCCAGCGTGATCAACCCGGCATCGGCTTCGATAGCCTCACCTTCGCTCACCAGCACCTCAATAACATCGACATCTGCGGCATCGCCAATATCCGGCACTGTCACTTCGATGACCTGGCTGCCGCCGGCTGCAGCGGCCGGCGCCGCCTGTGCTGGAGCGGGAGCCGCTGCCGGGGCAGGCGCAGCTTCTGCCTTGGGCGCTTCTGCAACAGGTGCAGCTTCTGCGCCTTCGGCAGCCATCAAGGCTATCAATGTGCCTTCAGACACGCTGTCGCCAACGGCCACTTTCAGCTCTTTGAGCACACCGGCGAATGGCGCAGGAATATCCATGGTCGCCTTGTCGCTTTCAACGGTAATAATGGAGTCTTCAGCCGCCAGGCTGTCACCCACATTGGCACAGATCTCAATAACCTGTACCTCGTCCCCGCCAATATCGGGAACCAGTACTTGTTTCATATCAGCCATTCTGCTTCCCCTCTTACGCGTGCTGTGGGTCGATCTTGTCGGCGTCGATGCCGTATTCGGCAATGGTCTTGGCCAGAACATCTACCGGCAGCTCGTTACGGTCCACCAGCGACTTGAGCGCAGCAACCACGATGAACTTGGCATCCACTTCGAAGTGGTGACGCAGGTTGGCACGGCTGTCAGAGCGGCCGAAACCGTCGGTACCCAGCACCTTGTAGTCACAAGGCACATAAGCGCGCAGCTGCTCGCCGTAGATCTTCATGTAATCGGTCGCCACAATGGCAGGCGCATCTTTGGCCAGCACTGTGCTCACATAAGGCACCTTGGCGGTTTCTGTTGGGTGCAGCATGTTCCAGCGCTCAACCGCCTGGCCATCACGCGCCAGTTCGTTGAAGCTGGTAACGCTGAACACATCGGTGCTGATACCGAAGTCTTTCGCCAGCGCCTGTGCCGCCTTGCGCACTTGCTCGAGGATAGTGCCGCAACCCATCAGCTGGACTTTGCCTTTGCCGGAACCGGCAACGCTTTCCAACTTGTAGATACCCTTGACTATGCCCTCTTCCACGCCTTGTGGCATTTCAGGCTGAACATAGTTCTCGTTCATTGTGGTCAGGTAGTAGAAGATATCTTCCTGATCTTCACCATACATGCGGCGAATACCATCCTGAACGATAACGGCAATCTCATAACCATAGGTTGGGTCATAGCTGATGCAGTTAGGAATGGTGTTGGCCAGAATGTGGCTGTGACCATCCTGGTGCTGCAAGCCTTCGCCGTTCAGTGTAGTCCGGCCGGAAGTACCACCTACCAGGAAGCCACGGGCGCGCATGTCGCCGGCGGCCCAGGCCAGATCGCCGATCCGCTGGAAACCGAACATGGAGTAATAGATATAGAAAGGGATCATCGGCGTATCATTGACCGAGTAGCTGGTCGCAGCCGATACCCAAGAGGACATGGCGCCCAGCTCGTTAATCCCTTCCTGCAGTACCTGACCGGACTTGTCTTCACGATAGTAAGCAACCTGATCCGCATCCTGAGGCACATATTTCTGGCCTTCGTGAGCGTAAATACCCACTTGACGGAACAGACCTTCCATACCAAAGGTACGGGCCTCATCCGGGATGATAGGTACTATCTTCTTACCTATGCCCTTGTCTTTCAGCAAGGCGGTCAATACCCGCACAAAGGCCATGGTAGAAGAGATCTCACGGCCGTTGGAGCCTTTGAGAATCGCATCGAAAATCTTCAGTGAAGGCACTTGCAGCTCTTCGCTGAACTTCTGCCGACGGGCAGGCAGATAACCCATCAGGGCCTCACGGCGTTCCTTGAGGTATTTGACCTCTTCGGAATCCGGTCCAGGATGGTAGAAGGGGATCTCTTCCAGCTTGTCGTCAGGGATTGGAATGTTGAAGCGGTCACGGAAGTGACGAATGGCTTCAATATCCATCTTCTTGACGTTGTGGGCAATGTTCTTGCCTTCACCGGCATCACCCAGACCATAGCCCTTGACTGTCTTGGCCAGGATCACGGTTGGGCGACCCTTGGTCTTCTTGGCTTTATCGAGTGCGGCGTAAATTTTCACCGGATCGTGGCCACCGCGGTTCAGGCGCCAGATGTCATCGTCTGACATATTGGCTACCATCTCGGCAGTTTCAGGATACTTACCGAAGAAGTGTTCACGGGTCCAAGCTCCGCCTTTGGCTTTACAGTTCTGGTATTCACCGTCAACAGTTTCGTTCATCAGTTGCAGCAGCTTGCCGCTGGTGTCACGGGCCAGCAATGGATCCCAGTAACGACCCCAGATAACCTTGACCACTTCCCAACCAGCGCCGCGGAATTCACCTTCCAGCTCCTGGATGATCTTGCCGTTACCGCGCACAGGGCCGTCGAGACGCTGCAAGTTACAGTTAACGATAAACACCAGGTTATCCAGCTCTTCACGAGCGGCCAGGCCGATGGCACCCAGCGCTTCCGGCTCGTCACACTCGCCATCGCCCAGGAAGCAATATACTGTTTGCTCGGAGCAATCCTTAATGCCACGGTCAGTCAGGTACTTGAGGAAGCGCGCCTGATAGATGGCCTGGATAGGACCCAGCCCCATGGAAACCGTAGGGAACTGCCAGTAGTCAGGCATCAGCTTGGGATGCGGATAGGAGGACAGGCCTTTGCCATCCACTTCCTGACGGAAGTTGGCCAGCTGTTCTTCGCTCAGACGACCTTCGAGGAAAGAGCGGGCATAGATGCCGGGGGCAATGTGGCCCTGGAAGTAAACCAGGTCGCCGCCATCTTTCTCGTTGGGAGCACGGAAGAAGTGGTTAAAGCACACATCATAGATAGTGGCACTGGATGAGAAACTGGAAATATGACCACCAAGCTCCAGATCTTTCTTGGAACCACGCAGTACCATGGCCAACGCGTTCCAACGCACAATGGCGCGAATGCGACGTTCCATCTCCTGATTGCCCGGCATATGGGGTTCTTGCCCGGCAGGAATGGTATTCAGGTAAGCAGTAGTGGCAGTGTAAGGCAGGTGAGTACCGTTACGGCGAGCCTTTTCGATCAGCTTTTCCAACAGGTAATGAGCACGTTCGGGACCTTCCTGCTCCAATACGGCCTGCAGGGATTCTACCCATTCCTGTGTCTCTAACGGATCCAAGTCTTGTAGCATATTTTCAGACATGACACTGTCCTTCTATACATTGTATTAATAGTGATTACGACGTCCTAAGGTGGGCACTGGGCCGCCCCTGGGCTACACGCCGCTCTTCAAACGGCGCAGGCTACGCTGCAACCGGCTATCTTCTTCCCGTACCGACAACATGACTTCCTCGATATAACTCAAGTGGTCATTGGATGCTTCACGCGCGGCTTCGGGATCGCGGCGAACAATTGCGGCCAACAGGGCCCGCCTATGTTCATTTGCCATGGAAGAAGCTTCTTCGCGACGGCTCAGAAGCTCCAGGTTTTGCGCCACATTTTGATGCAGCACAGGAGTTAAACTCAGTACCAGATGCAGCATGGCAACATTGTGTGATGCCTCGGCCACTGCCCGGTAAAAATGCACAATGGCAGCGGCTTGCGCTTCGATACCCTCGGCGTCTTCCACTTCCTGGATCATCCGCTTGATATTCTGCATATCGGCGTCTGTTCCGCGCAGGGCGGCAAAATAGGCCATCATGCCTTCGGTGGCATGACGGAACTCCAGCAAGTCGTATTGACTCTCCGGATCACCCTGCATAAGTTCGACTATGGGATCGGCAAGACTCTGCCATAACTGTTCTTTGACGTAGGTACCACCGCCCTGACGGCGCAGCAGTAATCCTTTGGCTTCCAGCTTTTGAATCGCTTCCCGCAGTGAGGGGCGGGAGACTTCAAATTGCAACGCCAACTCGCGCTCAGGAGGTAACTTCTGACCCGGCTGTAGGCTGCCTTCAAGGATCATCTGTTCCAACTGATTCATGATGACGTCAGAAATCTTTGGCTGACTGATTTTGCTATAAGCCATCTGGCCCTCAGCTCCTATTGTAAATTGGTCTTACCAATTTCTACGAGTGAGCGCACTTTATCAAATCACACTTTTAAAGTCCAGTTAGTGATCTGCATCAAGTCAACTCACGATGTGTGAGCATAGCCTATATTTTTTCTTCTGGGGTCAGACCAATTAACAAGCCTCAACCAGCCTATTCCTTCACCGCTGCTCAACCTAGGAAAGTTGCAACAAACTCACCTTCCCTGCAGCGGTTAACCCATCAAAGCGCCCAAGCCGGTTCAGCGCTTGCTTAACTGACCAGACCAAAGATGGTCAACAGCGACAAAATAGTGATCAGCAAGGTCGAGTTGCGCTTACTGAGAGCCAGCAGTGCCAAGGTAGATTGTACTGAAACCGGCACATCTTCATCTTCCGGCAGGGTTTCGGCGGCAAGAGCCACTTCTGTCACTATTTCTCTCGGCTTAGAGTCCAGACTCAACGCCAGTTGGCACCAACGGGGAAAAGCATTGCTGAAATGGCCGCACAGCACATAGCCAAAGCCTATTATCCGTGCCGGCAACCAGTCGAGCCAATACAGCAGGGTATGTACCACGGGCCACTCTTTGCCAAGGCGCTGACGCCTTTCATCAAAAAAACGCACGCTGCAATAAAACACGGCGCCTACAGGGCCAAACAAGATAAGGAACAACGCGACGGCGCCATAATAACGATAGTTGAGCCAGGCTACGCTCTGCCCCACCCGACTGCCCAGCTCACGCTCGCTGACCGCATCAAGGCACTCACTGCAATCCAGCTCACCGGCAAAATGAAAACTGGCCTGCACATCACCACGGCAGGCAGCCTGCACATAACGCTTAAACAGGCGTCTTTGATACTGATGGGAAAAACACACTACCGCCAGCGCCACCCACAACAGCAGCGAAGGCAAACCCCAGAACCATCCATTCACTACCCATAGTGCCACTGCCACTGTCACGGCAGGCAATAGCAGCGCCAGTATCATACCGCCCACAGTACCCAACTGGCTGTCGGTAAACATCTGCTTTTGATACCAGCGCAGCCCGCTGTCCAACTGCCAGCGGGCAGGCAAGAGCTTCAAACGTTCAACAATAATTGCGACCAACAGGGAAAACAGTGCCATCTTTTCTTCTCCTTGCTATCTTGAGGCCTGCGGCCATAACAGAGCTACACCAGTCACAACGCCTGTAAATATCTTTGCCAATCAAATCCCGGGCCTGGGTCTGTCTTGCGCCCCGGCGCGATATCGCTGTGACCCACTATTCTCTCTTTGGTGATATCCGGGTAAGCCTGCTGCAAACTCTGGGTCAGGGTAATAAGTTTATGATACTGCTCTTCGGTAAAGCCGGAATCATCTGTGCCCTCCAGCTCTATACCAACGGCAAAATCATTGCAGCCGCTGCGACCTTCAAAGTTCGATACCCCGGCGTGCCAGGCGCGCTGATCCACAGAAACAAATTGGCGCAACTCACCATCACGGCGAATCAGAAAATGTGCCGAAACTTCCAGTCCTTTCAGCCCGGCGAAACTGGCATCGGCCTCAATGTCCAGAGTACCCAAAAATAGCTGCTCTATATAAGGCAAACCAAAGCGGCCGGCCGGCAGACTGATATTATGGATTACCAAAAGGCTCACCTCGCCATTGGGCCTGTGATTAAAGTGAGGTGAAGGGCTAGGCTCAGCCTCTTTATACCAGCCTTCAACCCATAGCTTATGCGCCAAATGCTCACTCTCCTGACTCGAATAACCATACATACAGCAGCACCTTGGCTGTAGTCACATTGGCTCAAAATAACTTCGAGCCTAGCCAGGGCCAATTGTGCCTCCAACACAATACCAGCAGCGCCCCTTATTATGCTAATCTAGCGGCATAAATTTCCCCAATAATCCCGAGTCAATCAAGGACGCGCATCATGCTCGAAAATGATATCAGGGTCAGTGTCAAAGCGGCACTGGACGAAGACCTTGGCCACCAGAAGGCCTCCGAGGGCGATATCACCGCCCTGTTGATCCCCGAAGATAAACACGCCGAAGCCACCCTTATTACCCGCGAAGAAGGTGTCTTTTGCGGTAAGGCCTGGGCCGAGCAGGTATTCAATCAGCTCGGAGGTGAAGTGGCGCTGCACTGGCATGTGGATGATGGCGACCTTGTGCTGCCCAATCAGCTGCTGTGTGAACTCTCCGGCCCGGCGCGCCTGTTGCTCACCGGCGAGCGCACCATGATGAACTTTATTCAAACCCTCTCAGGGGTAGCCAGCCTGACCAAAGTCTACTGCGACAAGCTGGTCGGCACCCAGTGCCGCTTGCTCGATACCCGCAAGACGCTTCCCGGCCTGCGCACAGCGCAGAAATATGCCGTCACCTGCGGCGGCGGCAAAAACCACCGTATCGGTTTGTTCGATGCCTTCCTGATCAAAGAAAATCATATTATGGCCTGTGGCAGTATCGCCAATGCCATCTCCGCCGCCCGTGAGCTACGCCCCGAAAAACCTGTGGAAGTGGAAGTAGAGAATCTGGAAGAACTGGCTCAGGCACTGGAAGCCGGCGCCGACATAGTCATGTTGGACAACTTCGATGTGACTATGATGCTGCAGGCAGTTGAACTCAATAACGGTTTCAAGGCCAAAGGGCTTGGTGCCAAACTCGAAGTCTCCGGCGATGTCACGCTGGAAACCATAGCGGCTTTCGCCCAAACCGGAGTCGACTATATCTCGGTCGGAGCTCTGACCAAGCATGTGCGAGCCATGGATCTCTCCATGCGCCTCAAGGGCTGATAACCTCCGGGGCATACCCTGAATTTCTATGGGTATGCCTTTCCAGCCAGGGCCCAACGGATAGCGGTTAAACCTGCAGATGAAGCAAGCCGTGGCAAAGTACTTGGCGCCAATCAATAAGCTCCAAGAAGTCATACCAAGCTGTGCTTTGCCAGATAGGCCCCCTCATAATCGACAAAACACCATCATATTCAAATAGCTAGAACAGCTATTCAGCAATATGCCAGTAAGCATCAGTCAATGATGCTCTTAATCAGCTGCTTGGCCAGTCCTGATACCGGTTGCAAACAGGTAAATGCTTGCTCACAACCCGCCTAATCACTAAGAAACAAAATTGCAACAATTGTATTTAAGCAAATGATAAAATTACCTGTTTTTTTGACAACGCCACTTCCCTGACACTTAATTCAGTAACTGTCAAAATACTGTTGCCGGTAAAACTTGGTGATCAGTAACATTTTTGATTTTTTTCCGAAATTTACGCTGCTTTTTACCGATTGTGGATTCCATTTTCAGTAACTTTATACTAACTTTTATGGCAGGCGAGATGGCCGTTTTTGGCCAACCTCACCGACAAGGTAACCACCCAAACTGATATTTGTTTATGGCATAACGCAGTTACAACTGTAAAATACATGCTTTGAGTAAATACTCAGTTCCTTGAGGTGCGGTTTGCCGGAACGACATACGATAAACTTAAATGGTTTTGCTGAACTGATTGAGTCTGATCCAACACGCTCTGGGGCATAAAGCCACCCGAGCTGGAATCGCCAGCAACACAACTGAACAGGTTTCAGGCTGGTAGGAATAAGAGTAACAGGGACTAAGTTACCGATTCGCTCAAGAAGGCAACGATGGAGAAAGCAAATGAAAGGTATCAAACTTAACAAACGCGCTCAGGGTTTCACCCTGATCGAACTGATGATCGTAGTAGCCATTATCGGTATTCTCGCGGCTGTAGCACTACCTGCATACCGTGAGTATGTGGCAACTTCACATGGCGGTGCTGTAATGAAAGGGGTCGCTGGTTATGTATCGAAAGCCCAGGCATGTATCCAAACCAATATTGGCTGCACTTCTTTAAATGCCGAAATTAAAGCAAATAGTAAAATCACAGATGTCACCGTCTCAGAGGCTAATGCCGTGGACTTGGTTTATTCTGATGGTGCTTGTGCAATTACAGCTAAGATAGGTGCTGATGGTGCTCTTGAGTACTCAATTGCTGCCGGTACTGATGGCACGGCAACAGCTGCTCAGTGCCAAGAAGGTGCAGGGCTGTAACAGTTTAGTATGCCAACATCCGGCTTACACCTAGGTCTGTCGACTCTTTTTATCCGTAAAGGTCTACTGACGGAAAATCAGTTAACCGAAACGATAAGACATTCCCAGAAAAATAAACAAACACTGGTCACCACTCTGGTGGCCAGTAATCTTTTATCCGCTCGCACTATCGCCGAACTCTGCTATGAAGAATACGGCACCCCGCTGCTGGATCTCAATGAGTTTGATTTAAACAGTATCCCGGAAGAATTTCTCAATAAAAAGCTGATCGATAAGCACCGCTGCCTGCCGTTATTCAAGCGTGGCAACCGCCTCTATATCGCCACTTCAGACCCCACCAATATTGCCGCCCTGGAAGATTTTCAGTTCAGCGCCGGCTTGCACGCCGAAGCGATACTGGTAGAGGAAGATAAGCTCAGTAAAGCACTGGAAAAAGTGCTTGAAGAGGACTTGAGTTCGCTGGATCTCGATGGCCTCGATGAGGAATCCCTCGCAGGTATCGAGGTCACCGACACCGACAAACGTCAACAGGAAGATGGTGAAAGTAAAGATGACGCCCCCATCGTCATCTATATCAATAAGATTTTGACCGATGCCATCCGCAAGGGCGCATCGGATCTGCACTTCGAACCCTACGAGAAGCGCTACCGCATCCGTTTCCGTATCGATGGCATCCTCCACGAGGTATCTGAGCCCCCCATTTCTCTCTCGGGCCGTATCTCAGCCCGCTTGAAGGTGATGTCCAAATTGGATATCGCCGAGCGCCGCGTTCCTCAGGATGGCCGCATCAAGATGAGGCTGTCGCGCAACAAGAGTATCGATTTCCGGGTCAGTACCCTGCCCACTCTTTGGGGTGAAAAGATAGTGATGCGGATCCTCGACTCGTCTTCCGCGCAATTAGGCATCGAAAAACTCGGCTATGAGGAAGACCAAAAACAAGCCTACCTGGAGATGCTGGCAAGGCCCCAGGGGATGATTCTGGTGACAGGCCCTACCGGCTCTGGTAAAACCGTTTCCCTTTATACTGGCCTCAATATCCTCAATACCGAAGAGCGCAATATCAGCACCGCCGAAGACCCAGTGGAGATCAACCTGGAAGGGGTCAACCAGGTACATATCAACCCCAAGGCAGGGCTAACCTTCGCCTCGGCGCTGCGCTCCTTTTTGCGTCAGGACCCGGATGTGGTGATGGTGGGGGAAATTCGCGACCTGGAAACCGCCGAAATCGCCATTAAGGCGGCACAAACCGGCCACTTGGTACTCTCGACCCTGCATACCAACTCATCGGCCGAGACTCTCACCCGCCTGCTTAATATGGGTGTTCCCGGCTATAATATCGCCAGCTCTGTCAACCTGATTATTGCCCAGCGCCTGGCCCGCCGCCTCTGCCCCGAATGCCGCCAACCGGAAGATATTCCCGAGCATGAACTGCTGCAACTGGGCTTCACTCAGCAGCAGATAGACGCAGGCTTTACCCCTTACAAGCCCTGTGGCTGCGATCTCTGCTCCGGTGGTTATAAGGGCCGGGTCGGTATCTATGAGGTAATGAAGATGTCCGACGAAATCGCCAGAACCATTATGGAGGGCGGTAATTCGCTGCAGATTGCCGCCACTGCCAAACAGCAGGGGATGCGTGATTTGCGCCTTTCCGGTCTTTTAAAAGTGATTCAAGGCGTCACCAGTATCGCCGAGATAAATCGGGTCACCAGCTACTGATTGAATTAGTAGACCTATTGGATATCCGAAGCGATATTACTCTGGGACTAATCAAATAGATAATCGCCAGAGAGCCAGTGAGTAAGCATTCGCCTGTGACTCTGACTAAAATTAAGGCAAGCTAACAAATAAGCGTATTGCAAGGAACAATTATGGCAACCGCAACGGCGACAGCAAAAAACAATAAAGCCAAGAATAAAGGCGCCAAAGCCCAACCCAAGATCCACACCTTTACCTGGAAGGGGAATAATCGCGACGGCAAACTCAGCTCCGGCGAACTGCGTGGCACCAGCATCACCGAAGTAAAAACCCTTCTTAAAAGCCAGGGGATTAATCCCAAGACGGTACGTAAAAAATCAGCGTCTATGTTTGGCGATAAAAAGATCAAGCCGATGGATATCGCGGTGATCACCCGTCAGATAGCCACTATGCTGGCTGCCGGGGTTCCCTTGGTAACAACTATTGAATTGATCGCCCGCGGCCATGAAAAAAACAAGGTGCGGGTACTACTCGGCACTGTATTGGCCGATATCCAAGCCGGCATCCCGCTGTCCGATGCTCTTCGCCCCCATAGAGCATACTTCGATGATCTCTACGTCGACTTGGTTGCCGCCGGTGAACATTCAGGTTCCTTGGATGCCGTATTTGATCGTATCGCCACCTACAGGGAAAAGTCAGAGGCCCTTAAGTCGAAAATTAAGAAAGCCATGTTTTACCCTGCTGCAGTGGTGGTAGTTGCCATAGCCGTTACCGTGCTGCTGCTTGTTGCCGTTGTACCTCAATTTGAAGAAATATTTAAAGGCTTCGGCGCCGAACTGCCTGCCTTTACCCAATTAATTGTCAATATCAGCCGCGGCCTTCAGAGTACCTGGTATCTATTTCTGGCTGGTATCGTTATCAGTGCCTGGCTCTTTGTCCGTGCTCATCGAAATTCAGAAAATTTCCGTAACCGTATCGACGAAATGGTGCTTAAGATCCCCGCGATAGGAGATATCTTACATAAAGGTGCCATGGCCCGTTTTGCCCGCACTCTGGCCACCACTTTTGCTGCCGGGGTGCCGCTGATTGATGGCCTGGAGTCTGCCGCCGGCGCCTCCGGTAATTATGTTTACCGCAAGGCGCTATTAAATGTGCGTACCGAAGTGATGGCCGGGATGCAGATGAACGTGGCCATGCGCACTACCAAGCTATTCCCCGATATGCTAATCCAGATGGTGATGATAGGTGAAGAATCCGGCTCATTGGACAACATGCTCAACAAAGTCGCCAATATCTATGAGATGCAGGTAGACGATGCCGTAGACGGACTCTCCAGCTTGATAGAACCTATTATGATGGTAGTTATCGGCACCATAGTCGGCGGCCTAATCGTCGGCATGTATCTACCTATCTTCAACTTGGGTAAAGTGGTAGGTTAAGGCTGGCTATTCGCCGAAGTGTAATAATAAAACCAACACTTAACTGTTTTAGGGTCGCTTAGTATCGCATGTCAGAATTTATTGCCGTATTGAGCCACAACCAGTGGCTCTTTCTTGTTCTCTGTTTTTTGTTTGCCTCTGTAATAGGCAGCTTTCTCAATGTGGTAATCCATCGCCTGCCGGTAATGATGAAGCGCGAATGGCAGCAGGAATGCAATCAATACCTGCAGGAATATCAACCCGAATTCGCCAAACAGCTGGGTGAAGCCAAGCTTAATGCACCAATAGATAACTATCCGGCCAAATACAATCTGTTACTGCCGAAATCTGCCTGCCCCAAGTGTGGCGCCCATATCAAACCCTGGCACAACCTCCCCATAATCGGCTATTTGTTGCTTGGCGGTAAATGCGCCTCCTGCAACACAGCTATTTCAGCGAGATACCCGATATTTGAGCTGCTGACCGCCCTGCTTATCAGCACTCTCGGTTGGTATTTTGGCCCGACACTGCAGTTTGTTTACGCCACTATTCTCACCTTTGGATTGATAGCCCTCAGCGGGATAGATCTGGATGAAATGCTGCTGCCGGATCAGATTACCCTGCCGCTACTGTGGCTTGGTTTACTGGTTAATATCTCGGGCACCTTTACTAATCTGACCGATGCCACCATAGGGGCCACTGCCGGCTATTTAAGCCTCTGGTCGGTCTACTGGCTATTTAAACTGCTCACCGGCAAGGAAGGCATGGGCTATGGCGATTTCAAGCTGATGGCATTGTTTGGCGCCTGGCTTGGCTGGCAGATGTTACCTCTAATTATTCTGCTCTCTTCTCTGGTCGGTGCCCTAGTAGGCGTTTTACTTATTCTGTTCAAGAACCTTAATCGGGGTAACCCTATCCCCTTTGGCCCTTATATTGCTATCGCAGGTTGGGTCGCTTTGGTGTGGGGGCAACAGATTGTCGACTGGTATTTGGGAACACTCTAAATGGCCGAATTTATTGTAGGGCTCACCGGCGGTATCGGCAGCGGCAAGACTACGGTCGCCAATCTGTTTGCCGAGCAGGGAATCGTCCTGGTCGATGCCGATATCATTGCCAGAGAGGTGGTCGCCAAAGACTCAGATGGCCTCAGGCAAATTGGCGATAAATTTGGCCCTCAGATGCTGACTCCCGAAGGCAATCTGAATAGAGCGGCGCTGAGGGAACAGATATTTCATCATCCGGAAGACAGGGAATGGCTCAATGCCCTGTTACATCCCATGATACGTTCTCGCATGTTGGCACAGGTTAAGGCGGCAAACTCCCCTTATGTCATCATGGTGGTGCCTCTGCTTTTTGAGAATGGCCTGGATAAACTGGTGAATCGCACTCTGGTGGTAGATATTTCACCAAAATTACAGTTACAGCGAACTATTGAGCGGGACAAGGTGTCTAAGGAACAGGTTCAAAACATTATCAATAGCCAGAGCGACCGCAATAGCCGACTCAACAAGGCTGATGATGTGATTGACAATCAGGGAGAAATCACCGCGCTACAAGCTCAAGTACTGGCGCTGCATAATAAATACTTACAGCTGGCAGATCCTATACACCCATGAACACGACAGAACTGATATTCGAACAGCCGTTAAATGAAAAGATCCGCAGTTATTTGCGTCTGGAATATCTCGCCCGTCAATTGGACAATAACCTCCAGCAAGATCATCAACATAGATGCTTCTACCCACTATTCTCCCTCTGTGAACTCACCGAACGCTGTGATTACCGCAGCGAAGTCATCAAAGATATCGACCGCCAATTAATCCAACTGCAAAGCTGGCAACAGCAGGACGATGTAGACCAGCAGCAACTCCAGTACTATCTCGAGCAATTCTCCCATGCCAGAGAAGAACTGCAACGTCCACAGCGCCCCGGCAGTCAGCTTAAGCAAGACAGATTCATATCGGCGCTCAGACAAAGATTCAGCATGCCTGGTGCTTGCTGTAACTTCGATCTGCCACAACTGCACTTCTGGCTGGCTAAGCCTTGGGAAGAACGCTGTCAGGAGTACCTCCAATGGACCAGTCACTTCAGCAGCCTACTACAGCCCATCAGTCTGCTGTTGCAACTTACCCGTATGAGCTGTGAATATCGTGATGCTGTAGCCCATGCCGGCTTTTACCAAGGCGACAGCCAACAAAGCTTGTCGCTGGTCAGAGTCAAGCTGGATGCAGAGCAAGGCTGCTACCCCACCATTAGTGGTCACAGAAACCGCTTTGCCATTCATTTTGTGCAGTTCGAACAACAAAAGCATTCCGACAAAACCGTCAAATTCCTACTGGCGACCTGCGGCTAAACTCTTTACCATGGGCGCCATCCGTTAGCCCAAGAGATACAAAAATGCCTATCACAGTTAAGTGCCCCACCTGTCAAAAAGAGGTGGAATGGGCCCCCAAATCCAAATTCAAGCCCTTCTGTAGCGAGCGCTGTAAACTCATCGATCTCGGTGATTGGGCCTCGGAAAAACATGCCATCCCGGTCAAGCCAGAGTTTGATGAGCAACTGCTGGATGAACTGGGCTACGATGAAGGTAATTTCTTCAAGGATCAGTAATGACAAAAAGAGTACATGTAGCGGTCGGTATCATTAAATCCGGCGAGCAGATCCTATTGGCCAAGCGTCATGGGCATCTGCACCAGGGAGGAAAATGGGAATTTCCAGGAGGTAAAGTCGAAACCGGCGAAACCGTCACCCAAGCCTTAGCCAGAGAACTGGCGGAAGAAGTCGGGCTTAACATAGCCGCCTCTACCCCTTTTATGCTGTTGTCTTATGACTATCCAGATAAGCAAGTGTTACTGGATATTCACCTAGTCACTGAATTCAGTGGCAATGCCTATGGCGTAGAAGGACAGGAAGTCGAATGGGTGCACTTGGATAAACTCCAGGAATATACTTTCCCGGATGCCAACCAACCGATTCTTGATAAAATCCTTACAGAGTTTTCAAACTAACCCCTAAGCCAGCCGTCTAAGCTGGCTTTCTTATTATCCCTATCTTTCTCCCAAATCCCCCCAACAGTGGTCATCGTTGATGGCGCAGGCTGGCATACTATGGATACGGCAATGCCTTTCTCAAATCTCACTTTGATTAAGTTACCCGCCTATTCTCAATATCTCCACAGCACCATCTCACATGGGGGCGAAAGACATCTGCTCATCAAGCACAGCTTGATAGATGGCTGTAGCGCGAAGCAGCTTGGCTGCGAGCTGAGGGGCACACACTGCGCCAGCAGCTTTGGGCTGCATGTTAAGTCGTGCTCGCTGGAAGCGAGACAAACAAAAAAGCCCTAGCATTTAGCTAGGGCTTTTTTGTTTGTTAGGCGTCTGGCGATGACCTACTCTCACATGGGGAGACCCCACACTACCATCGGCGCGATTGCGTTTCACTTCTGAGTTCGGAATGGGATCAGGTGGGACCACAATGCTATTGTCACCAGACATATTCTTACTGGTTAATTGTCCGTCTGACGGTATTGTTTCCTCGCTACGCTGCTCATGTACTTCAGTACACTGCGCGGCTCGCTCGTCACGGCTTTGTCAGCCAAACAATTACCTGCGTCATTAACCTTTGTTCTTCAATTCAGAAAGCTGTTGCTTTGAAATATGGTGGTCGCTACTGGGATCGAACCAGTGACCCCCTCCTTGTAAGGGAGGTGCTCTCCCGGCTGAGCTAAGCGACCGGTATTCTTGGCTGTGCTCTTTTCAGAGCCTGAGTTCAAACTTCAATCAAGTATCGACTTCTTCAAGTCCGTAAAACCCATCTGGGTTGTATGGTTAAGCCTCTCGAGTCATTAGTACAGGTTAGCTCAACGCCTCGCAACGCTTACACACCCTGCCTATCAACGTCCTGGTCTCGAACGGCTCTTCAGAGGGCTCTAGGCCCTAGGGATGACTCATCTTGGGGCTCGCTTCCCGCTTAGATGCTTTCAGCGGTTATCGATTCCGAACGTAGCTACCGGGCAATGCCATTGGCATGACAACCCGAACACCAGCGGTTCGTCCACTCCGGTCCTCTCGTACTAGGAGCAGCTCCCCTCAATCATCCAACGCCCACGGCAGATAGGGACCGAACTGTCTCACGACGTTCTGAACCCAGCTCGCGTACCACTTTAAATGGCGAACAGCCATACCCTTGGGACCGACTTCAGCCCCAGGATGTGATGAGCCGACATCGAGGTGCCAAACACCGCCGTCGATATGAACTCTTGGGCGGTATCAGCCTGTTATCCCCGGAGTACCTTTTATCCGTTGAGCGATGGCCCTTCCATTCAGAACCACCGGATCACTATGACCTGCTTTCGCACCTGCTCGACGTGTCTGTCTCGCAGTTAAGCTGGCTTATGCCATTACACTAACCGTACGATGTCCGACCGTACTTAGCCAACCTTCGTGCTCCTCCGTTACTCTTTGGGAGGAGACCGCCCCAGTCAAACTACCCACCAGGCACTGTCCCTAACCCCGATTAGGGGCCCAGGTTAGAACATCAACACTACAAGGGTGGTATTTCAAGGTTGACTCCAACAAGACTGGCGTCTCATCTTCATAGTCTCCCACCTATCCTACACATGTAGGGTCAATGTTCAGTGCCAAGCTATAGTAAAGGTTCACGGGGTCTTTCCGTCTAGCCGCGGGTATACGGCATCTTCACCGCAATTTCAACTTCACTGAGTCTCGGCTGGAGACAGCGTGGCCATCATTACGCCATTCGTGCAGGTCGGAACTTACCCGACAAGGAATTTCGCTACCTTAGGACCGTTATAGTTACGGCCGCCGTTTACCGGGGCTTCGATCATGAGCTTCTCCGAAGATAACCCAATCAATTAACCTTCCGGCACCGGGCAGGCGTCACACCGTATACGTCATCTTGCGATTTTGCACAGTGCTGTGTTTTTGATAAACAGTTGCAGCCACCTGGTATCTGCGACTCCCGTCAGCTCAGAGAGCAAGTCTCATCACCAACAGGAGCGTACCTTCTCCCGAAGTTACGGTACCATTTTGCCTAGTTCCTTCAGCCGAGTTCTCTCAAGCGCCTTGGTATTCTCTACCCGACCACCTGTGTCGGTTTGGGGTACGATTCCTGCTAACCTGAAGCTTAGAAGATTTTCCTGGAAGCATGGCATCAACCACTTCATCCCCGTAGGGACTCGTCGTCAGCTCTCAGTGTATGTGTGCCCGGATTTGCCTAAGCACACCACCTACTACCTTAAACGCGGACTACCAACGCCGCGCCGGCCTAGCCTTCTCCGTCTCTCCATCGCAGTTAGCAGAAGTACGGGAATATTAACCCGTTTCCCATCGACTACGCCTTTCAGCCTCGCCTTAGGGGTCGACTCACCCTGCCCCGATTAACGTTGGACAGGAACCCTTGGTCTTTCGGCGAGGGGGTTTTTCACCCCCTTTATCGTTACTCATGTCAGCATTCGCACTTCTGATACCTCCAGCGTGGGTTACCCCTTCGCCTTCAACGGCTTACAGAACGCTCCTCTACCGCACTGATGCAAGCATCAGTACCCGTAGCTTCGGTGAATTGCTTAGCCCCGTTACATCTTCCGCGCAGGCCGACTCGACTAGTGAGCTATTACGCTTTCTTTAAATGATGGCTGCTTCTAAGCCAACATCCTAGCTGTCTAAGCCTTCCCACATCGTTTCCCACTTAGCAATTACTTTGGGACCTTAGCTGACGGTCTGGGTTGTTTCCCTTTTGACGACGGACGTTAGCACCCGCCGTCTGTCTCCCGGATAGCACTCTTTGGTATTCGGAGTTTGCAAAGGGTTGGTAAGTCGGGATGACCCCCTAGCCTTAACAGTGCTCTACCCCCAAAGGTGTTCGTCCGAGGCGCTACCTAAATAGCTTTCGAGGAGAACCAGATATCTCCCGGTTTGATTGGCCTTTCACCCCCAGCCACAAGTCATCCGCTAATTTTTCAACATTAGTCGGTTCGGTCCTCCAGTTGATGTTACTCAACCTTCAACCTGCCCATGGCTAGATCACCGGGTTTCGGGTCTACACCTAGCAACTCAACGCGCAGTTAACACTCGGTTTCCCTACGGCTCCGCTATTCGCTTAACCTCGCTACTAAATGTAAGTCGCTGACCCATTATACAAAAGGTACGCAGTCACGGTCTCAAGTACCGCTTCCACTGCTTGTACGTATACGGTTTCAGGTTCTATTTCACTCCCCTCACAGGGGTTCTTTTCGCCTTTCCCTCACGGTACTGGTTCACTATCGGTCAGTCAGGAGTATTTAGCCTTGGAGGATGGTCCCCCCATATTCAGACAACATATCACGTGTGCCGCCTTACTCGATTTCATCTCTGGTTAGTTTACGTGTACGGGGCTATCACCCTGTGCCGCTGTGCTTTCCAACACATTCCACTAACACCCCAAAGACTTAAGGGCTAATCCCCGTTCGCTCGCCGCTACTTGGGGAATCTCGGTTGATTTCTTTTCCTAAGGGTACTTAGATGTTTCAGTTCCCCTCGTTCGCCTCAATACGCTATGTATTCACGTATTGATGACAGCTTATGCTGCCGGGTTTCCCCATTCGGACATCGCTGGCTCAAATGCTTGTTACTAGCTCACCAACGCTTTTCGCAAGTTACTACGTCCTTCATCGCCTCTGACTGCCAAGGCATCCACCGTATACGCTTGGTCGCTTAACCATACAACCCGGATGAGTTTTCATCGGACTGTATTGCAACCAGCTTAGGTTTACTTGTCTCACTTCCGGGTTAAGGAAGTGGACTCGCCTTGAAGAATTTCCAAAACACTTGATTGAAGTGTTTGAGAACTCAATTTGTATGCATCAATTCCACTCCGAAGAGAGGTTTTGATGTCTACTATCAGCTTTCCAAATTGTTAAAGAACTCATTGACCTACTAGGGTCAACGGCCTGCTCTATGAACAAGCAATCTGTGTGAACACTCAAAAGGTACACGGATGTACCGAATGTCGAAAATGCAGGAGCAATTTCCGACCAAGCACCAATTATCGCTTAGGTAAGGAGGTGATCCAGCCCCAGGTTCCCCTAGGGCTACCTTGTTACGACTTCACCCCAGTCATGAACCACACCGTGGTAAACGCCCTCCCGAAGGTTAAGCTATCTACTTCTGGTGCAGCCCACTCCCATGGTGTGACGGGCGGTGTGTACAAGGCCCGGGAACGTATTCACCGTGGCATTCTGATCCACGATTACTAGCGATTCCGACTTCATGGAGTCGAGTTGCAGACTCCAATCCGGACTACGACCAGCTTTATGGGATTAGCTCCACCTCGCGGCTTCGCAACCCTCTGTACCGACCATTGTAGCACGTGTGTAGCCCTACTCGTAAGGGCCATGATGACTTGACGTCGTCCCCACCTTCCTCCGGTTTATCACCGGCAGTCTCCCTAAAGTTCCCGGCATTACCCGCTGGCAAGTAAGGATAGGGGTTGCGCTCGTTGCGGGACTTAACCCAACATTTCACAACACGAGCTGACGACAGCCATGCAGCACCTGTCTCACAGTTCCCGAAGGCACCAATTCATCTCTGAAAAGTTCTGTGGATGTCAAGAGTAGGTAAGGTTCTTCGCGTTGCATCGAATTAAACCACATGCTCCACCGCTTGTGCGGGCCCCCGTCAATTCATTTGAGTTTTAACCTTGCGGCCGTACTCCCCAGGCGGTCTACTTAATGCGTTAGCTTGAGAGCCCAGTGTTCAAGACACCAAACTCCGAGTAGACATCGTTTACGGCGTGGACTACCAGGGTATCTAATCCTGTTTGCTCCCCACGCTTTCGTGCCTGAGCGTCAGTCTTTGTCCAGGGGGCCGCCTTCGCCACCGGTATTCCTCCAGATCTCTACGCATTTCACCGCTACACCTGGAATTCTACCCCCCTCTACAAGACTCTAGTTTGCCAGTTCGAAATGCGGTTCCCAGGTTGAGCCCGGGGCTTTCACATCTCGCTTAACAAACCGCCTGCGCACGCTTTACGCCCAGTAATTCCGATTAACGCTCGCACCCTCCGTATTACCGCGGCTGCTGGCACGGAGTTAGCCGGTGCTTCTTCTGCGAGTAACGTCACAGATGTAAGGTATTAACTTACACCCTTTCCTCCTCGCTGAAAGTGCTTTACAACCCGAAGGCCTTCTTCACACACGCGGCATGGCTGCATCAGGGTTTCCCCCATTGTGCAATATTCCCCACTGCTGCCTCCCGTAGGAGTCTGGGCCGTGTCTCAGTCCCAGTGTGGCTGATCATCCTCTCAGACCAGCTAGGGATCGTCGCCTAGGTGAGCCTTTACCTCACCTACTAGCTAATCCCACCTGGGCTTATCCATCAGCGCAAGGCCCTAAGGTCCCCTGCTTTCCCCCGTAGGGCGTATGCGGTATTAGCAGTCGTTTCCAACTGTTATCCCCCACAAATGGGCAAATTCCCAGGCATTACTCACCCGTCCGCCGCTCGTCATCTTCAAAAGCAAGCTTTTGAAATGTTACCGCTCGACTTGCATGTGTTAGGCCTGCCGCCAGCGTTCAATCTGAGCCATGATCAAACTCTTCAATTAAAGTTTTGGTTGAACCCGAAGGTTCTGCTCAATGAATTCTGTTCGTATGAACACTCTTCATCGAGTTAAATCGTTTTGTCGATTTCTCAATGCCTGTGAGTGTCCACACAGATTTGCTTGTTTATCTTGTTAAAGAGCAATCCCTTAGGCGCTGTGGCCATCGGGTCAGGGCTGCGTATTCTACGCTTTCCTGCTGCGGCGTCAAGAGGTATTTACCATCTTTTTTCGCCTGTCGTTGAAAGGACTCGAGAGCCGTTTTCTTCGACCCTGTCACGTCTTTCGCGTTGCCGCTGTGCCGTGTCAGTGGGAGCGCATTATAGGGAGCCAAAACTTTTGTGCAAGGGCTTTTTAAAAGAAAAACTCAATTTATTGGTCGACTGTAGAAACCCCGTTCAACTACACAGCTTACCTACCAATTAACCACAGACTTATCCACAAACCTATTTGTATAAACAATTCTGGTAGTCGTACTTAGGGGAAAGATTCAACTCATGCATTACACCTTATTAGTCATGAAACCAGTCAGAAATAATCGAGATTCTGCATAATTACTAAAATGTTTTCTCATCCAGTACACCAAGTTCATAGCCTCGAAGCCAGAATCCCAAACTTTAGCTGCGCGGCTCATCGACTCTGAATACCCGACATGTTCATACAGCCGATGATAAATAACTGCGCCTACTGACAAACCACATTGCTCTGCTTGCAGCCTGGGGAAACTTAGAGCATTGGTGAATAGCTAGAGATAAACGATTAATGCCTACCACTCTGCAAAGGCAAACTAAAAGGATATTCATTAGCTCAGTTGCGGCGACTGCATTTATCAAGAATACGCACGGACAACTATGTCATTAACAGCCCTGCTCGGTGTGAGTCGCACCAGTGTTAATGCTTGGGTCGCAAATTACCTGGCTGATGGACGCGATGGTTTGCTTGATAAACCTAAATCCGGACGACCCAATCAACTCTCTCCTCATCAATTAGAGCAACTTAAAAAGTTTATCGAGAAGAATGCTATCAAGCAGGACGGTGGACGCTTAATAGCTGAAGATATCAGAGTTTAAATCTGTAACGACCTGCATGTGAGCTATAGCTTGGCCAATGTGTACCGCTTACTCCATGCGCTTGATTTCAGTCTCATCCCGGGTCATCTTCCACTGAGCGTGTGGATGTGTGGTTCCAAGACGAAGCCAGATTTGGTCAACAAAACCAAACGACAAGACTTTGGGCAAAACGGGGTAGCCGTCCCCGTGTCGTCGAACAGCAGCAATTTGATTATGGGTATCTGTTTGGGGCAGTGTG
This sequence comes from Shewanella algae, assembly GCF_009183365.2. NCBI lineage: Bacteria > Pseudomonadati > Pseudomonadota > Gammaproteobacteria > Alteromonadales > Shewanellaceae > Shewanella > Shewanella algae. The sequence goes on along the minus strand of NZ_CP068230.1, from coordinate 449,100 downwards.
CCCAAGTAGCGGTAAAACGGAAGCATTGATTACGCCCTTGGTCAACAAAGATGCCATGATGCTTCACCTTGAATTGATATCGTTGGCAACCGAGAGCGACCGGCATGCAGTGGTCATCGTTGATGGCGCAGGCTGGCATACTATGGATACGGCAATGCCTTTCTCAAATCTCACTTTGATTAAGTTACCCGCCTATTCTCCAGAGCTGAACCCGATGGAGCAAGTTTGGCAATGGCTCAGACAACACTGTCTTTCCAACCGAGTATTCGATTGCTACGAGCAAATTGTTGACCAAGTATCCCGAGCCTGGAATACCTTCATTGAGGATACCGGTCGGGTTAAATCTTTGTGCTTTAGAGACTGGATGAATCTAACAAGATAATTAATCAAATTGGCATTAGCCGTCTGGCGATGGCCAGCTTCGAGCAAGCTCACTGCGTTCGGACTCTTTATCTTCCCCATGTGAGAGTGGACATTTCAAAATGCAATTAAAACGAAAAATCCCCAACACAAAGTGCTGGGGATTTTTCATTTTATTAGGCGTCTGGCGATGACCTACTCTCACATGGGGAGACCCCACACTACCATCGGCGCGATTGCGTTTCACTTCTGAGTTCGGGATGGGATCAGGTGGGACCACAATGCTATTGTCACCAGACAAATTTTGTTGCTGCTATTTAGTGCCTAGCAGCTGAATATGGTGCTGATACCCAGAATCGAACTGGGGACCTCATCCTTACCAAGGATGCGCTCTACCGACTGAGCCATATCAGCGAATTCAACTTTGATTTCACTTTATCTAAAGTAAAAATCAGAAATTGGGCGTCTGGCGATGACCTACTCTCACATGGGGAGACCCCACACTACCATCGGCGCGATTGCGTTTCACTTCTGAGTTCGGGATGGGATCAGGTGGGACCACAATGCTATTGTCACCAGACATATTTGGTAATCTGGAAAGCTGTGCTCTTCTTCAGAGCCTGAGTTCAAACTTCAATCAAGTATCGACTTCTTCAAGTCCGTAAAACCCATCTGGGTTGTATGGTTAAGCCTCTCGAGTCATTAGTACAGGTTAGCTCAACGCCTCGCAACGCTTACACACCCTGCCTATCAACGTCCTGGTCTCGAACGGCTCTTCAGAGGGCTCTAGGCCCTAGGGATGACTCATCTTGGGGCTCGCTTCCCGCTTAGATGCTTTCAGCGGTTATCGATTCCGAACGTAGCTACCGGGCAATGCCATTGGCATGACAACCCGAACACCAGCGGTTCGTCCACTCCGGTCCTCTCGTACTAGGAGCAGCTCCCCTCAATCATCCAACGCCCACGGCAGATAGGGACCGAACTGTCTCACGACGTTCTGAACCCAGCTCGCGTACCACTTTAAATGGCGAACAGCCATACCCTTGGGACCGACTTCAGCCCCAGGATGTGATGAGCCGACATCGAGGTGCCAAACACCGCCGTCGATATGAACTCTTGGGCGGTATCAGCCTGTTATCCCCGGAGTACCTTTTATCCGTTGAGCGATGGCCCTTCCATTCAGAACCACCGGATCACTATGACCTGCTTTCGCACCTGCTCGACGTGTCTGTCTCGCAGTTAAGCTGGCTTATGCCATTACACTAACCGTACGATGTCCGACCGTACTTAGCCAACCTTCGTGCTCCTCCGTTACTCTTTGGGAGGAGACCGCCCCAGTCAAACTACCCACCAGGCACTGTCCCTAACCCCGATTAGGGGCCCAGGTTAGAACATCAACACTACAAGGGTGGTATTTCAAGGTTGACTCCAACAAGACTGGCGTCTCATCTTCATAGTCTCCCACCTATCCTACACATGTAGGGTCAATGTTCAGTGCCAAGCTATAGTAAAGGTTCACGGGGTCTTTCCGTCTAGCCGCGGGTATACGGCATCTTCACCGCAATTTCAACTTCACTGAGTCTCGGCTGGAGACAGCGTGGCCATCATTACGCCATTCGTGCAGGTCGGAACTTACCCGACAAGGAATTTCGCTACCTTAGGACCGTTATAGTTACGGCCGCCGTTTACCGGGGCTTCGATCATGAGCTTCTCCGAAGATAACCCAATCAATTAACCTTCCGGCACCGGGCAGGCGTCACACCGTATACGTCATCTTGCGATTTTGCACAGTGCTGTGTTTTTGATAAACAGTTGCAGCCACCTGGTATCTGCGACTCCCGTCAGCTCAGAGAGCAAGTCTCATCACCAACAGGAGCGTACCTTCTCCCGAAGTTACGGTACCATTTTGCCTAGTTCCTTCAGCCGAGTTCTCTCAAGCGCCTTGGTATTCTCTACCCGACCACCTGTGTCGGTTTGGGGTACGATTCCTGCTAACCTGAAGCTTAGAAGATTTTCCTGGAAGCATGGCATCAACCACTTCATCCCCGTAGGGACTCGTCGTCAGCTCTCAGTGTATGTGTGCCCGGATTTGCCTAAGCACACCACCTACTACCTTAAACGCGGACTACCAACGCCGCGCCGGCCTAGCCTTCTCCGTCTCTCCATCGCAGTTAGCAGAAGTACGGGAATATTAACCCGTTTCCCATCGACTACGCCTTTCAGCCTCGCCTTAGGGGTCGACTCACCCTGCCCCGATTAACGTTGGACAGGAACCCTTGGTCTTTCGGCGAGGGGGTTTTTCACCCCCTTTATCGTTACTCATGTCAGCATTCGCACTTCTGATACCTCCAGCGTGGGTTACCCCTTCGCCTTCAACGGCTTACAGAACGCTCCTCTACCGCACTGATGCAAGCATCAGTACCCGTAGCTTCGGTGAATTGCTTAGCCCCGTTACATCTTCCGCGCAGGCCGACTCGACTAGTGAGCTATTACGCTTTCTTTAAATGATGGCTGCTTCTAAGCCAACATCCTAGCTGTCTAAGCCTTCCCACATCGTTTCCCACTTAGCAATTACTTTGGGACCTTAGCTGACGGTCTGGGTTGTTTCCCTTTTGACGACGGACGTTAGCACCCGCCGTCTGTCTCCCGGATAGCACTCTTTGGTATTCGGAGTTTGCAAAGGGTTGGTAAGTCGGGATGACCCCCTAGCCTTAACAGTGCTCTACCCCCAAAGGTGTTCGTCCGAGGCGCTACCTAAATAGCTTTCGAGGAGAACCAGATATCTCCCGGTTTGATTGGCCTTTCACCCCCAGCCACAAGTCATCCGCTAATTTTTCAACATTAGTCGGTTCGGTCCTCCAGTTGATGTTACTCAACCTTCAACCTGCCCATGGCTAGATCACCGGGTTTCGGGTCTACACCTAGCAACTCAACGCGCAGTTAACACTCGGTTTCCCTACGGCTCCGCTATTCGCTTAACCTCGCTACTAAATGTAAGTCGCTGACCCATTATACAAAAGGTACGCAGTCACGGTCTCAAGTACCGCTTCCACTGCTTGTACGTATACGGTTTCAGGTTCTATTTCACTCCCCTCACAGGGGTTCTTTTCGCCTTTCCCTCACGGTACTGGTTCACTATCGGTCAGTCAGGAGTATTTAGCCTTGGAGGATGGTCCCCCCATATTCAGACAACATATCACGTGTGCCGCCTTACTCGATTTCATCTCTGGTTAGTTTACGTGTACGGGGCTATCACCCTGTGCCGCTGTGCTTTCCAACACATTCCACTAACACCCCAAAGACTTAAGGGCTAATCCCCGTTCGCTCGCCGCTACTTGGGGAATCTCGGTTGATTTCTTTTCCTAAGGGTACTTAGATGTTTCAGTTCCCCTCGTTCGCCTCAATACGCTATGTATTCACGTATTGATGACAGCTTATGCTGCCGGGTTTCCCCATTCGGACATCGCTGGCTCAAATGCTTGTTACTAGCTCACCAACGCTTTTCGCAAGTTACTACGTCCTTCATCGCCTCTGACTGCCAAGGCATCCACCGTATACGCTTGGTCGCTTAACCATACAACCCGGATGAGTTTTCATCGGACTGTATTGCAACCAGCTTAGGTTTACTTGTCTCACTTCCGGGTTAAGGAAGTGGACTCGCCTTGAAGAATTTCCAAAACACTTGATTGAAGTGTTTGAGAACTCAATTTGTATGCATCAATTCCACTCCGAAGAGAGGT